>NZ_BJXA01000030.1 GCF_007990755.1 Nocardia ninae NBRC 108245
CCTGCGCAGCAGCGGCGCGGTGGCGGTGCCGTCGGCCCGCAACGCGGGAAGGTCGAAGTCGATGGGCAGCAGCAGGGCTCGGTCCACCGCCCGGCCGCGATCGAACATCCGGATGCCCTGGTCGGCGGCGATGGGGCGCATTCCGGTGCGACGAAGCCGGGCGCGGTCCACCACGCTCAGCGAGCCGGTCATCGTGCTGCCGAACTCGTCCCATACGCCCCATGCCAACGCGCGCCCGGGCAGGCCCCGGCTGCGGCGGTGACTGATCAGCGCGTCCAGGAAGGTATTCGCCGCGGCGTAGTTGGCCTGGCCGGGCAAGCCGAGCGTCCCGGCGACCGACGAGAACACGACGAAATCCGAGAGTTCCGCGTCCCGGGTCAGGGTATGCAGATTCCATGCGCCGTCGACCTTGGGCGCCAGCACCCGGTCGACCGATTCCGGGGTCAAAGATTCGACGGTGGCGTCGTCCAGCACGCCCGCGAGGTGAAAGACACCGGTCAGGGGCGCCTCGGCGGGGACCTGCGCCAGCACGGCGGCCAGCGCCGATGCGTCGGCGACGTCGCACGCGGCCGAGGCGACGACGGCCCCGCAGGCGGTCAGCTCGACGGTGAGGTCGTCGTGCTCGCCACTCCTGCTCAGCAGCAACAGATTCCGCACCCCGTGAACGGTGACCAGGTGCCGCGTTAAAAGCCCGGCGAGCGCGCCGGACGCACCGGTGATCAGTACCGTGCCTGGTGCGATCGGCCGCGGCAGCGTGAGCACCAGTTTGCCGACGTGCTTGGCCATATTCATGTACCGCAGGGCGTCGGCAGCGCGGTCCAGCGGCCAGCTCGCGATCGGCGGCACACGCAGTATGTCCTGCTCGACGAGCGTCACCAGCTCGCGCAGCATCGTCGCGAGTACATCCGGTGCCACATCGCGCAGCAGGTCGAACGAGTGATAGGAGACGCCGGGGTGATCGTGGGCCACGTCGGCGGCGTCGCGGATGTCGGTCTTGCCGATCTCGACGAACCGGCCGCCCGGCCGCGTCAGCCGCAGCGACGCGTCCACGAACTCGCCCGCCAGGGAGTCGAGGACCACGTCGAATCCGCCACTGCGCCCGGCGAACCGCGAGGCGAAATCGAGGGTGCGCGAGGAGCCGAGATGCTCGTCGTCCAGGCCGAGGGCACGCAGCGCATCCCATTTGTGCGCCGAGGCGGTCGCGAACACCTGGGCCCCGAGGTGGCGGGCCAGCTGGATCGCCGCCATACCGACCGCACCAGCCCCGGCATGGACGAGCACGGTGTCGCCCGCGCGCAGCCCGCCGAGGTGGACCAGCCCGTGATAGGCGGTCGCGAAGGCGACGGGCAGCGCCGCCGCCTGCTCGAAGGACAGTCTGGTCGGCATCGCCACCAGTGCCCGCCGCTCGGCAACGCTGACCGGGCCGAAGGCCCCGTTGACGAACACGCCGAGCACCCGGTCACCCGGTGCCAGATCACCGACGCCGCTGCCGACCTCGGTGACCACGCCCGCCGCTTCCAGGCCCAACGGCAGCCCGTCGACGACCAGGTCCAGCGCGCCGACAACATCGTGGAAATTCACGCCCGCCGCACGGATCTCCACCCGCACCTCGCTCGCCGCCAGCGGTGCCGCCGCGGCGGGAAAATCGACGGCGACCACTCCGTCCAGGCTGCCCCGCAGCGCCGCCTCCAGTCGCCACGGACCGGTCCGTGCCTGCGGCGATGCCGTGACGGAACGGATCAGCCTGGGCACGGTCGGCACGCCCCGCCGGATCGCCACCTGCCGCTCCGTGCCGTCGGCGACGCGCCGCAGCACGCGCCAGCTTTCGGGTGCGTCGTCGATGTCGATGAGCAGGAAACGGCCGGGGTGTTCGGTCTGCGCCGTCCGGACCAGGCCCCACGCCGGGGCGCCGATCAGATCGACTGCGGCCGCGCCCGGATCGAGCTCGATCGCGCCGCCAGTCAGAACGACCAATGTCGAGGCCGCGAACCGCTTGTCGGCGGACCACGACCCCACGATGCCGAGCAGCCGGTGCAGGCTGTCCCGGACCGCGGTCGGCACCGGCACGGCGGGATCCATGGTGTGCTCACGCCACGACAGCAGCACGAACTCGGGGGCCGAGATGCCCGATTCCACTGCGGCACGCAGGGATTCCCAGTCTCGGTACCCGATGGTGTCGTCGAGCGCGGCCGCTGGGGTGCCCACCAGCACCGCAGTGCCCAGCGCCTCCGCGGGAATCTCGACGGGCTCCCAGATGACCTCGTACAGACCATCGGATTCGCCGGTGGCCGTGCGCAATTGGGCTTCCGTGTACTCCCGCATCACAACCGAGCGCGCCGATCCCACCGATTGCCCGGTGCCATCGGCGAATTGGAGCGCGACCGCGTCGCCACCGATTCGTCGCATTCGGACCCGCAGCGTCACCGCGCCGACGGCGTGCACCGAAAGCCCGGACCAGGCGAATGGCAAAACCGGCGCGGTCCCGTCATCGGAGGCCAGCACCGCGTGCAGCGCCGCATCCAGAAGTGCCGGATGCAGTCCGAAGGCCGCCGCGTCCAGCCCCGCGGGCAGGCCGACCTCGGCGAAGACGTCGTCGCCGCGCTCCCACAGCCCGGACAACCCCTGAAACGCCGGGCCGTACTCGTAGCCGCGCATGGCAAGTCGCTGATAGCAGTCTGTGAGATCGCGGGCCCGCGCGTCCTGCGGCGGCCAGACGCTCAGGTCGAGCGGTTCGACATCGGTCGGCTCCGGCACCAGGTATCCGGCGGCGTGCCGCACCCAGGCCGACTCGTCGATCGACGTCTCGGGACGTGCGTAGATCTGTACTGGGCGGCGACGGTCGACCTCGACGCCGACGACGATCTGTATCGCGAGCACAGCCGCCTTGGGCAGCGCCAACGGCACTTCCAATACCAGCTCATCGACGCAATCCCACCCGACGTGATTACCTGCCTGCAACGCCATCTCGACCATCGCGGTGCCGGGCACCACTACGGTGCCCAGTACCTGGTGGTCGACCAGCCAGGGCTGATCCCCCAGCGACAGGCGTCCGGTCAGCACGGTTTCTCCTGTGCCTGCCAGCGTCACGGCGGCATTGCACAGCGGGTGCGCGCCGACCGCGACGGTGCGCGGCGGGTCCAGCCAGAATCGCTGCCGTGCAAAGGCATAGGTAGGCAACTCGATCACATGCGCGCCGCTGCCCGCGAAGACGGCTGGCCAGTCGACCTCGACGCCCCAGGCGTGCGCGCGGCTCAGTGCGGTCACGAATTGTGCCGAGCTACCCTGTTCGCGACGCAACGACTCGACAACGACGGCCTCGACGCCGACCGCCTCGATAGTCTCCTGGATACCGATCGTCAGCACGGGATGCGGACTACACTCGACGAACGCCGTATAGCCGGCGTGCAACAGCGCGACGGTCGCAGTTTCGAATAGTACTGTCCCACGCAGGTTTCGATACCAGTAGTCGCCGTCCAGTGCGGCGGTATCGATCGGCTCCCCGGTGACGGTGGAGTAGAACGGGATTCGGGCCGCCTGCGGCACGACGGGGGCCAGCGCGGCGGCCAGTTCGTCGTGTAGGGACGTCACTTGCGCGGAGTGCGAGGCGTAGTCCACGGTGATGCGCCGGGCCGTGATCCCGTCGGTCGCGCACTGTGCGAGTAACGAGTCGACGGCGGCGTTATCACCGGACACCACAATGGAATTCGGGCCATTAATGGCGGCCACCGATAGCCGACCGTCGAATCGGGCTACCAGGTCGAGGGCATCGGCGTGGGGTACCGCTAGCGACACCATGCCACCATTACCCGCCAACGCCCGAATTGCCTTACTGCGCAACGCCACAATCCGTGCGGAATCGGCCAGCGTTAGCGCGCCCGCAACGTATGCGGCGGCGATCTCGCCCTGTGAGTGGCCGACGACGGCATCGGGGGTCACGCCGTGGGAACGCCATAGTTCGGCGAGGCTGATCATCATGGCCCACAACACCGGTTGCACAACGTCGACCCGGTCGAGCCACGAGAGATCTTCGCCCGTTAGCACCTCGAGCAGCGGCCAGTCGACGAACTCGGCCAACGCCGCCGCACAAGCCTGCATGGATTCGGCGAATACCGGTGCGGACGTGAGCAGTTCTCCTGCCATACCTGCCCATTGCGCGCCCTGGCCGGGGAATACGAACACGGTCTTTCCCCGCAGATCGCGCCCGGTCGCTACCGTCGCGACCGGCGTCGATCGCTGCGCGAGCGCCGCCAGGCTCGTCCGGAGATCCGCGGTGATCACCGTCCGGTGCGCGAACCGCGTCCGCGTGGTAGCCAGCGAGAACGCGATATCGCCCGGACGCGCGCCCGAGTTCTCGACGAACGCGAGCAATGCCGCCGCCTGTGCCACCAGTCCGTCGGCCGTCCGGCTCGACAACACCCACGGGCCGAAACTGCCTTCTTCACTTGGTTTTTCGGGAACGGCCTGGGGCATTGCCTCGATAATGAGGTGGGCATTGGTGCCGCTGATGCCGAACGAGGACACCGCGGCGCGGCGCGGCCGGTCGGTTTCGGGCCACGGCGTCGGCTCGGTGAGCAGCGACACCGTGCCGCCGGTCCAGTCGACGTGGTGGGATGGCTCGTCGACGTGCAGGGTCTTGGGCAGCATGCCGTGCCGCATGGCCATGATCATCTTGATGATGCCCGCGACGCCCGCCGCGGCTTGGGTGTGGCCGATGTTGGATTTGAGCGAGCCGAGCCACAGCGGTGCGTCCGGGTCGCGGTCGCGGCCATAGGTCGCGATGATGGCCTCGGCTTCGATGGGGTCGCCGAGGCTGGTGCCGGTGCCATGCGCCTCGACAGCATCGACGTCGCCGGGTCGCAGTCCGGCGTCGGCCAGCGCCTGGCGGATAACCAGTTGCTGGGCCGGGCCGTTGGGGGCCGATAGGCCGTTGGACGCGCCGTCCTGGTTGATCGCCGAACCACGAATCACCGCGAGGATCGGAGTACCGGCCCGCTGCGCGTCCGACAAGCGTTGCAGCACAAGGACACCCGCGCCCTCGCCCCACGCGGTTCCGTCTGCGGCCGCCGCGAACGGCTTGCAGCGGCCGTCGGCGGCCAGGCCGCGCTGTCTGCTGAATTCGAGGAAGATGCCGGGCGTCGCCATTAGCGTGGCACCGCCCGCCAACGCCATATCGCATTCCCCGCCACGTAGCGCCTGCGCCGCCAGATGCACCGCGACCAACGACGACGAGCAAGCGGTGTCGATCGTGACGGCGGGGCCGGTGAAGCCGAGGGTGTAGGCGATGCGACCCGATGCCACGCTCGCCGTGTTACCGGTCAGCAGATAGCCCTCGCCCGCGCCGGTCTGCGACAGGGAGGTGTACTCCTGAGCCATCATCCCGACGTACACGCCGGTTCGACTGCCGCGTAAGGAAACCGGGTCGACCCCGAGCCGTTCGAGCGCCTCCCATGAGCTCTCCAGCAGCAGTCGCTGCTGAGGCTCGATCGCCAACGCCTCGCGTGGGTTCACACCGAAAAACTCCGCGTCGAATTTGTCCCCGTCATAGAGGAAACCCCCTTGACGGACATAGGTTTTGCCGGATGCGGCCGGATCAGGATCGAAAAGACCGCCCAGATCCCACCCCCGGTTCGCCGGGAACTCACCGATCGCGTCGATCCCCCCGGCAGCCAAGTCCCACAACGCTTCCGGTGTCGATACCCCGCCGGGGAAGCGGCAGCCGATGGCGACAATAGCGATAGGTTCATCCGAGCTGCGGGCCGCGACCGCGCCCACCGGGGATGTGCCCAATTGCGTCACCAGTCGTTGCGGCGTCGGATAGTCGAACAGCAGACCGGCGGGCAGTCGCAGACCGGTCGCGGCGGCGAGCCGGTTGCGCAACTCGAGCGATGACACGGAGTCGAAGCCGAGTTCCTTGAACGTCAGGGCCGGGTCGATGGCCTCGCCGGAGGAATACCCCAGCACCGCAGCCGCATTCGCCCGGACGGTCGCCAGCAGATCCGGCTCGCCAACCGCGACTCCCGGCACCGCCGCAACACCGGAGATCGCTGGCGCGGGCCGATCCGCGGCGGGGCCATCGGGCCACAGCCGTTGCCGCTGGAAGGGATAGGTCGGTAGGTCGATAGGCCGGCCCGGGGTCAGCAGCGACACCCAGTCGACTGCGGTCCCCGCGACCGACAGCGCCGCGGCATTGGCCAGCAGCCGCGCACGGCCACCGTCGTCGCGGCGCAGCGATCCCACCGCCACTGCCGTCGCCCCGATCGTCTCGATCGTCTGCTCGACGGCCATGGTCAGCACCGGGTGCGGGCCTGCCTCGACGAAGGCGGTGTAGCCGTCAGCCAGCAACGCTGCGGTGGCCTCGGCAAACCGCACTCGGCCGCGCAAGTTGGTGTACCAGTACTCGGCGTCACACTGTGCCGTGTCGAGCCGCGCCCCGGTGACAGTCGAATAGAACACCACGTCACCGGTGCGCGGCTCGATCCCGGCCAGCGCCGAGGGGATCGAGTCTCGCAAAGTCTCGACGTGCGCCGAGTGCGACGCGTAGTCGACCGGAATCCGGCGCACCTGCACCCCGTCGGCCTCGCACACCCGCAGCAACTCGTCGAGTGCACCGGTGTCGCCGGCTACCACGACCGATGCCGGGCCATTGACCGCCGCGATAGCAAGGCCATCCGCCCGCGGCGTACGACCCGGAATCTCGGTCCCGGACGCGACCTTGTCCAGCAAGCACTGCACGTCGGCCGCGGACGCGGACACCGACGCCATACCGCCCTTGCCTGCGAGCCCGCTCAGTGCCCGGCTGCGTAGCACCACGATCCGGACCGCATCGACCAGGCTCAGACCGCCCGCGATGTAGGCGGCGGCAATCTCGCCCTGCGAATGCCCGACCACGGCGTCCGGCCGCACACCGGCCGATATCCACCACTTCGCGAGCCCAGTCATCACCGCGAACAGCGCAGGCTGCACCACGTCGGTCCGCACGATCGACGGCGCGTCGGCGTCCCCGTCGAGCAGGCCGAGCAGCGACCATCCCGTCAGCGGGTCCATTGCCCGCGCGCAGGCCGCCAGGTGTGTACGGAAAATATCAGAGGACGCCGACAGCTCGGCGCCCATGCCGATCCACTGCGCACCCTGCCCGGGAAACACGAACACGGTCTTACCCGGCTCCGTGTCGGCCCGACCGGTGACAAGATTCGCGGCGGCGCCGGCTGTTTCCAGCGCGGCCAGCCCGGCGCACGTATCGGCGACGTCGGTACCGAGGATCACAGCGCGGTGGTCGAACAGGGTGCGCGTCGCGACCGAAGACCACGCCAGATCCGCCATCGACAAGTCCCGATCAGCATCGATGCGCGCCCGCAACCGTCCGGCGGCCGCCGCGAGCGCGGCACGGCTGCGCGCCGAGACCAGTACCGGCACCGGCATGACCGGCACCGCAGCCGCCTGCTCGGCCCGCGCGGGCGCCGCGCCCACGACGACGTGGGCGTTAGTTCCACCCATGCCGAATGAGCTGACCCCGGCAACCGCGTCCCCACCGGGCGACGGCCACGCCGACAGTTCGTCCTGCACACGCAAATGCAATTCCGCCAGCGGGATTCGCGGGTTAGGGGTGGTGTAGTTCAGGCTCGGCGGCAGTTGTCCATGCTGGATGCTCAGCACCGTTTTCAGCAGTCCGGCGATACCTGCGGCCGCTTCCAGGTGACCGATGTTCGTCTTCACCGAACCGACGCGCAGCGGTGTCGACGAGGTCCGAGCGTCGCCGAAGGCCAGCCCGAGGCCGTGCGCCTCGATAGGGTCACCCACCGAAGTGCCGGTGCCGTGCAATTCGACATACTGCACCGCCGACGGTGCGATGTCCGCGTCCAGCAATGCGGCGGTAACCACCTCGGCCTGGGCCCTGGCGCTGGGCACCGTCAGTCCCGACGTCGCGCCGTCGTGGTTGATCGCGCTGCCCAGGATGACGCCGTGCACGGTGTGCCCGTTGGCCAGCGCGTCGGTGAGGCGCTCGAGCACCAGCACGACGCCGCCCTCGCCGCGGACGTACCCGTTGGCTCGCGCGTCGAAGGTGTAACAGCGGCCGTCGGGCGACAGCGCACCGAACGCCGCCGACTCCCGGCTGTGCTCCGCGCCGACGATCAGGTTGATGCCACCGACGATGGCGTGACTCGTCTCACCGCTCCGCAGGCTCTGGCACGCTAGATGCACCGCGACCAGCGACGATGACTGTGCCGCATCGACACAGAGACTCGGACCGGCGACGTCCAATAGATAGGAGACCCGGTTCGCGATCACGGCCCGGTTGGTCCCGGCCATGGCGTGGCGGTTCGCGGAGCCGATGTCGTAGCCCGCCAGCACCTCGCCGTATTCGTCGGTCATTGCGCCGACGAAGACCCCGGTCCGGCTGCCCGCCAGCGAGCCGGGCACGATCCCGGCGTGTTCCAGGGCGGTCCAGCTCAATTCCAGCATCAACCGCTGCTGGGGGTCCATCGCCAGTGCCTCGAGCGGCGCGATATCGAACACAGCGGGATCGAAGCGGTCGATGTCGTCCAACAGACCCGCGTGGCTCAAGCCCGTCGTCGCCGCCTTCCGGTCGTCTGCGGTATCGACCTTGACGACCGCCGACCGACCGGCACGCAGCAGCGTCCAGAACGCATCGGGGTCGTCCGCCGCAGGGAGTCGGCACGACATTCCGACGATGGCGATGGACTCACTGCGACTACTCATTGCCTCGCAACAACTTTCAGTCAAACTTGATAGGTACTTGCCGGGCGGCGGCGCGCCCTCATGCGTCGTCGCCCATCGGTGGATGCCGTCAGCTCGCGAGAGCTTCGAAGCCAGCTGCGATCCGGTCAAGCTGCGAAGCTACGTGCGGAAGCTGCGCAGGGTCGTCGGAGTGCAAGGCCTCGAGTTGTTGCTGCCGGTCGCCGTACAGCAAGCTCGTCGCGGCCTTGAAGCGCAGCGCTTGTGGATCATCGCCCAGCAGATGCCCGGCTAGTACGACGATGCCGAAGTCACGCAAGAGTGCTTCGGCCAAGGATGCGGAGTCCGTAATACCGCGCCCGGCCAGTTGCGCACGCCGCGGCTCGAAGTCCGGGTACACGTAGAACCCTCCGACAGGGGGGCGGCAGCTGGCACCGGCGGCGACAGCCGTGCCATGTACCGCGCGGGCCACGGCGCCGTGCAGCCGGGCACAGGCGGCGAGCCGCTCGGTCACCTCCGGTGGCTCTGCGAAAGCGTGCTCGGCCACGTGCTGCATCGGTCCGGCCAGCGTCGACCACATTTCGCTGGCAATTGAGACCACCGAATCGCGCAGGCGCTCCCCGCCCGCGCCAGTTGGAAAGCGCGCCACGCCGATGCGCCAGCCACCCAGCCCGAGAGACTTGGATAGACCGCTGGTTATCACCACCCGATCCGGAATCACCTCGGCAGGACTGAGAACGGGTGTGGCCACCGGATCATGGACGACGTCGCGGTAGATCTCGTCCGAGACGACCAGCAGGTCCTCCGCCTCCGCGACGGCACAGACTGCCCGGACGAGCTCCGGCGACGCGAGCGTTCCGGTCGGGTTGTCAGGCAGGGTCAGCACTAGCAGACGGGGATTGCCGCCGGTGACCCGAGCTTTGCGGATCGTCTCTTGGAGCGCGCCGGGTTCCGGGACGCCACCGCACTCGGCGGGGATCGGAACACGGTAGACCTTCTTGTGGGCAAGTTCGGCCTGTGGTGCGTAGGTGTTCCAGGCAGGCTGCGGCAGCAGTACATCGCCCGGCACAGCGAATTGCAACGC
This sequence comes from Nocardia ninae NBRC 108245, assembly GCF_007990755.1. Classification (GTDB taxonomy): domain Bacteria; phylum Actinomycetota; class Actinomycetes; order Mycobacteriales; family Mycobacteriaceae; genus Nocardia; species Nocardia ninae. Next base: position 9,779 of record NZ_BJXA01000030.1, read on the forward strand.
CATCAGCAGCGGCTTGCTCCCCGGGGCGACAACCACCTGGTCGGCGACGGTGGGTATGCCACGACGGCCGAAATAGCCCGCCACCGCCGCCCGTACACCATGGTCTCCGGCGACCGGGCCATAGGCGGCCCGCGACGCTCCGGCCGCCAGCCGTTGCGCCAATTCCGGCAGCACCGGCAGCCTGGCTTCGCCGAAAGCCAAGTGCACCAACAATTCTCCTGCTGCAACGCGCTCGTCGACAAGCTGGTTGAGTGCAAGGTTCGCAGAAGTGCGGTTGGGAACCATGATGTTCATGACAGGCTCCCGGCGTTGTCGTTGCCGACCGCTGCCGCCAAATCGGCGGGTGTTGCCGCATCGAGTTCCAGCTCATCGATCCAGGCCGCATCGGCCGAGAAACGCGCCCGGAACGGGCGGCCGACCAGTGCAGGTATGCGGGCCTGCACCATCTTGAGCCGAAAAAAGGCGCCCTCGGAAGTCTCCTCTATCCCCTCGACAGCGATCTTGCCCGGAGTCGCGGACATGACGGGGCCACGAACGGTTCTCGCCAACCCCGGCAGCGTTCGATAAGCGTCCTGGAAAATCGTCACCGCCCTGGCCAGCGGCACCTTGAAGTAGTCATGTGGACCGGTGTCCCGCTCCACGAACAGGTAATAGGGCACCACTCCGGCCGCAGTTTCGGAACGCCACAGCTCACTCCACACCTCGGCCCTGTCATTGACGTGGGCGATCAACGGGGCCTGACCGTAGACCATGGCGCCCGTGGCGCGTATGCGCGCCAACGCTTTACGGGCGATATCGTCCTGCAGCTCTCGCGGGTGACTGAAGTGCGCCATAATCGCCAGCTGACGACCCGAGCCAATGATCCGCTCGAAGAGCCGTAGCACATCGTCGGCATCGGTATCGGTGGTGAACCGCTGTGGCCAGTAGGCCGGGGACTTCGTGCCGATCCGGATGGTGCGTACCGACTCCACTTCCAGCAATGGCAGCAAATGAGTGGCCAGGCGATCTGCGGACATCACCATCGGATCCCCGCCGGTGACCAAGACGTCATGTATCTCGGGATGGTCGCGCAAGTAACCGATCAGTCCGCTCGGATCCGGTGCGGCGAAACGCAAGTCGGCGTCCCCGATGAACTGTGCCCAGCGGAAGCAGTAGGTGCAGTAGGCGTGACAGGTCTGGCCCTGACTAGGGAAGTACAGCACGGTCTCGCGATATTTGTGCTGCAGTCCGGGCAATACGGTGCCGTTGTGCCGGGGTACGGAGAGGTGCTGACCGGAAGGGTGCGGATTGAGGCCGTCGCGTATCTTTTTGACGGTGTCGGACAACAGCTCCCGGTCCGCAGGATCCGCCGACACCTTGGCCAGTTGCTCCACCTGGGGCCGTGTCAGCATGCCCTCTTGCGGGAAGGTTAGCTGGAACATGGGATCGTCGGGGACTCGATCCCAGTCGATAAGCTGCGACAGGACGTGTTCGTTCACACGAAACGGCAGAACGAGCGAGATCAGCCGCATGACCTCGCGAGTCTGTTCCGGAAGACTGAACCGTTCGGCGATCTCATCGATATGGCGGGGGCCGTAGGCACGGAACCGCGACGCGGATGATGAATGCACGTATTCTACTTTCCTCGCAGTATAACGATTCACCAGGAACTTAGATCGTACGGATTATGGACATCTTCAGGACAATGAACAATGGACACCTTTTCGCCGAGGCCAATATCTCTGGCCAGCTCGAGAAATACATCCATTGCAATATGATCTTCCCAAGCAAATCCGGTGGAATCGAACACGGTCAACGAATTCATGTGTTTCGATGCATCTTCCGGATGTGCACAGAAGTAGCTCAGCGGTAGGCCTATCTCCTCGGGTTCGAGCTGCTGAGATTCACCCTCGGTTCGTGCTTGCTCCGGATGATCCACACAAACGTATGCCCTGCGCAACATACTCACCGGCAACTCAGTCTTTCCCACCTCATCGGCGCCGATCGAGTTTATGTGCAGATGAGGCAGATGCTCGACATCGGGGATAACCGGGCCCGCGCCAGGCACCACCGAGGTAGCAGTGAAAATTATGTCCGACGACGCCAGAAGCTCATGCGGGGATACTGTTTTGAATTCACAATCAATGAAGGATGCCCGCTGCTTCAGGCTTTTCGCGTTAACTGGGGAAACATCATGCACAAGAACAGTGTCGATATCGAACAATAGACTGAGTCCATGCAGTTGAGTGACAGCCTGAGCACCCGCACCGACGACTCCGACCGTCCTTGATTTCGGCAAGGCGAACAACCGGCTCGCAATGGCCGATGCTGCGCCAGTGCGCACAGCCGTTAGTAGTACCGCGTCACATATTGCGATGGGTGCTCCACTTGCTTCGTCTATGCGTGCAATACTCCCTAGGACCGTCGGCAGATTTGCTTCCCGTCGGCCATTCGGGTTGTACGAGATGGTTTTTACCGTCAGTCCGGATCCAGGAAGGTAGTGGGGCATCACGTCGATCACGCCCCGCGCTCCAGCCCCCCTTGTAAAACCTGCCCTCGGAGGAGAATTGGGACATTCGCCCCGCCCCAGCTCTCCAAGCCCGTCGGACAACCGCTCGATTAAACAGGTCATCACGTGATCCCGACCGACGATCTCAAAGATGCGTCTGACATCTTCTTGCCGAAGCACCAGGGTTTCCAACTCAGCCACCAATCTCATTACCTGTTATTCCGATACCAAACGATAAGCAATTGATCGCTACTCTTCGTCAACAATCACAAACGTTGAAGAGACACGGATATCTCAAGTTCGAGACCTTACATCAGGAACCCATAGCAGACGAGAATATTTTGCACTACATATTGTTCCAATATTCCCAGCAGCGCAATCGATTCAGCGCCAAACGGCCGACTGCTCACAACTATGCACGCGATGCTTAACAGCGACGTATTTAACAATGGCTTTTCACATGACACAGGAAAGCTGCGAAACAAACAGGCAGCACTCTAGTAGCCCCGAGAAAATCACGCTCACCACTTAGGAAGCCTAAGAGCTACCGATATCCACTACCGAAATAATCACGCTCGGCAGTTTCCCAGGAATCCGTCAAAGACCCTAAAGGCAGATGGCATGCCACAACGAGCACACGACTTCAAGGTTCACGCATGATCCGATAAACTCCCCTGCTCCCTCGTAGATTTCCCTTCGGATGCGAAACTACCAAACTGAAGGACCTTCCGCAACCTGACCGACCAGTTTCTACGCCCACGCCCATGGTCCCGGATCAGGCGAACAAGGATGTAGCACAACGAAATACAGCTGCCTTACCAGGTGAAACGCCCCGATCGTAGCGCTAGACACGGTCCGTATTGACAGGCGCTGTCTGTCAATACGGACACGTTGTCAAGGAGTGGTCAGGGTTACCGTCGCACGAGAACATCGACACGGCGCCCCCGGTATCAACCCGCTGATCGGTTACGACAGGCCAACATAGGAACAGCTCGTCGCTGTCAGCAAGCGACTACGCACGGGCACCGTAGACAGCTCTGTTGCGCGACGCGGCAAGTTACCCCTCCGAGGAAGTGCTACGAGCAGGTCACCCGGCCCGACACGACCTGCTCGTAGCACGAATGGATTTGCACAATTCGCGCCAAGTGCGTTGGACGCGAATTGCTCGCCATCACGGCCGACAACTCCGCGCGAAGACCCCAATAATCCGTCAGAAAGTCCGGCTGGCCGTTGACCATCGTCCGACCATGTCTCGGGACACCGCAAACGGAATCCCAGATGAAGGCCGTCGCATAATAGCTGTGCACCTACGGGACCTTAAGACCAAGCACTCGTTTCATGACGGTGCCTCGTCGAGGACGACGATAAGGCATGTCACCGTCCTCCGCAGTATGCGCATAAGTATACGCACAGGATCCTATGGTGTGGCTTCGAAGTGAAGTTCACCGATCGACGACTGGAACTGGCCCCCCGTATTCGCTAGCGCGGTGATCCAGATGAGCACGTACCGAGATGGCTTGTCGGCGACTACAACAATTTCTGTCGTACCTGACCTCAACATCGACCGGCCGATCAGCTGGGTCTGGTCGAGCGTAGGGGTCGCGGTTGGTGATGTGCGGATCTCCACCACCGTATCGGGGGTCGCCGAATCCAGGCTTACCTTCGTCAGTTTGCTGGGACTGCCGAGGGTGGCCAGGATCCCAACGCCCTTCTTGAGTGCGGGGAACTGCTGAAAGTACTGATCGCTGCGCCATATGGTGGCCGGGTTGTCGTCCATCACGGCTGAGACGTGCCCCGGGTCGTCGGGGGTTCCCCCCGGCGAAAACACCGACACACTCGTCACAGAAGCCGGCACGCCACCACCCGGCGCCGATGGCGTCGCCGATCTCGAACTATGGTCCGGGCTCGGTGACCCGGCGGCGGTCGAGGTCAGTCCGAGCTTGCTGTGCTCGTTGAGCGGCGCGCTCGAGGACCTGGGCGCAAAGACGCTCAGTAGCCACCAGAGGATCACACCGACCACAAGCGCGGCGAGCAGGCCGACCCCGACCAGGATCCACATCCTTCGCCGAGAGCGTTCTTTTTCCACTGCAAGCAGGTCCAAATCGGCCAATGATTCGTCAGCAGCCGGCTGCGCGCGCGGACCCAGTCGAAGTACCGGAATGAACTCGGTCTTCTGGTCGACCACCGAGGCCTGCTCTAGCAAATCCCGGACGGTCGCCGCGGTCCGTATGTCTTTGTTCGACTCCAGCGAGCGGACGGCGACCGCCGAGATCTCGAACGGCGTCTCGGGGCGGATCTGGCGCGGTTCAACCGGGATGCCGTCGGGGGCGAAGTCGGCCAGTTGCAGACCCCCAACGGTGGCCGCGGTACCCCTGAGGTCCCCGGAAGGAATTGGCCAGCGAGCGGTGAGGAGCGCGTACAGCGTCGCGCCGATTCCGCGTACATCGCTCTGCGCGTCGGAGTCGGCAAGTGTGCCTGGAAATGCGAGTACTGCGTCCCCGGATGCGCTGATCCGAATCCGATCGGGGTGGTCGATCGATAGTGAACCGCCGCCTCGATGAGCCAGGTCGGCCGCAGCCGCCAAGGCCCGGACAGCGCGCGCTGCGCCTATCGCCGAAGGGCGTGTCTCGGCCATCTCGCGCAGTGTCCGGCCAGGTGTCCATTCGGCCACCACGATGCCACCCGAACTGCCGCGTACCACGTCCAGCACGCGGGCCAGGCCCGAGGAGTTGATGCGCCCCAGGCGCAAGGTGCGTGACAAAATCGCTTGCGGGCCGTCTTGACCGGCATTGTCGGCGGCCCTCCGGTCGGCATCGACGAAAGTCAGCGCCACCTCACGGCCCAGCTTCATATCCAGCGCCTTCCAGAATCGCAGACCGCGCGCACCGCCGTAACTGGCAAGCAGACGGTAGCGGCCATCGGCAACCGAGGCGCCCGGAATCAGTTGGGGGCCACGCGGGGCTCTCCGTGCCGCCGGCTCCACGCGCATCGGCGGCATCTCCGGCGACCCGACCGGCAGCATGCCGGTGTCGTAGGTTGTATCCTGCGGCTGGATTGTTTGAGGCTCGAAGTGACGTGGCGGAGAAGGCGTCATGCCGATGGGCGGCACCGCTTTCGAGGGTGTACCTGCGTCTGGAGTGAGACCTGTACCCGCGTGTCCAACGACAGGGTGGCGCCCACTCCGATCGGGCCGAATGACCGGCAGAACCATCGTCTGGGCATCCATGTATGGCTCGTAGCGGTAATAGTAGGGGTCTACATGTTCAGGACGCGGCAATACCATTGTTTCGTGTACTTCACCAACCGTCCCACCCATGCCGAGGTCAGGAGACGGTGGTGTCAGGCCGAGTCTGCGGGAAATCGCAACCGTGATGGCAACGATCTCGGGAATGCGCACGATCCGCATTAGCCCGAATGCGACGCCAAACATCACAACGGCGTCAATAATAACGCGGAACAGCGAGCCTGAACCGCTGTGCAGACGCGAAAGCCCCAGCACCTGTTCCATTATCAACGTGACTGCAGCGCCAGCGACCGAGGCCAAGACAACGCGGGTGACAGTCCGACCGACATTGACCATCCGCAAGTCACCGAGACTGCGGTGCAGCAGCCATCCGCCTGTCACCGCACCCGCTATGTAGCCGAGCCCGGTCGCGGCTCCAAGCGCGATTGCTACATGGTCGTCGGGAACAATCAGAGGGGCTATTGCGGTAAAGATAACTCGAACTATGGTAATACCTAGAATGATCCAAGTCGGCGTCCACGCCTGTTCCCGAGCATAAAATACTCGCAGATGAATCAGCACTAGCGAATAAGGAATAAGAGTAAATGCCGACCAGCTAATTGCTTCGCCGAGGCGACCGGCATCAGAAGTCCCGAAATTTCCGTAACCATAGAGCGCCATTCCCACCTGCGGACCTGCAATTGACAGGAATACAACGACAGGAACCAAGGCCATCATCGTCAACCTGGTCGCCGCGCCGAGGTCATCGACCACTGCGGGCGTGTCACCTTCAGCGGCGTTGCGACTCAAACGCGGCATTAGCGCGGTCAGCAGGGTCACACCAAGCACGCCATATGGCAATTGAAGCACTAGCCAAGTAGTCTGGTAAATTGCGGGCCCTGCAGCATCAGCGTGCGACGAAATACGCATCGCGAATATCAAACCGACCTGACTGATGAACACATACACAATGATCGCTGCGCACATGCCACCAAACTGCTTAATCCGAGGATCTATTCCCCAAAGCGGCCTTAGGTCTATATTCGATCGCCTAGTCGCTAAGAGCAGGCTCAGCGCTTGCACTATTACGCCGAACGTGACGCCGATACCCAGAACAAGCAGTTTGGGATCGCTCATCCGGACAGGATTCAGAGACAATTCACCTGGCGTCAAAGCATAGAGCCCCAACACCGATAGCATAACCACATTGTTTAACACCGGCGCCCATGCGCCAGGTTTGAACGATTGATGCGTATTCAGGATGGCCGTAAGAAGTCCGGACATTCCATAAAAGAGAATCGCCGGCAACAACAAGAAAGTTAAGGCTGTAGTGAGCTGTGTATTAACCTTACTATCGCTTGACAGAAAAACATGCGTCGTCAAAATCGGCGCCGATGCTGTCGCCAGTATGGCAGCGACAGACAAAATAACAAACGCCGCGGTCACCAAACGGCGAACGAAGGCAGCACCGGCATCCGGGTCCTCTTTTTCTGCCCGAACCAGAGTCGGCACTACGATCGCAGTGAGAACCGCGCCGAGAACTAACTCGGAAATCATATTCGGTATTTGACTCGCCACCGTAAAAGAGCTGGCGATAGCAGGTCCCAACACAGTCAGGAGCATCAATGTCTTGCCGAAGCCGGTCATCCGGCTTATCAGCGTAGCAAATGCAATTGACCTAGAATCCCTGAGCAAGCGTGAATTCGAGTTGGTCTCAGGTAGTACCTTGGCGTCAGACCGAGGCCCGCCGCGCGGATCCTGTTCCGATCGCTTCGGGCCAGGTAAACGCCCGGACGGCTGTCCAGGAAGGTGCCCTTGCGGCGCCGGAGGCGGTCTAAACTGTCGGTGGGATTGAGGACCAACAGGCTCCGGCGCAGAATGGCGAATCGACTCTCCCGGATTCGATCTGTTTTCGGGGCCCCTTTGATTATTCCGCATGCCGTCGTGGCCAACGGTAGGCAAGCCTGGCGACTGCGGCAACCTCGGTTGACTACGGGGGTGATCGAAAACCGGCGGTTGCGATGTCGGCCAACCCAGAGGCGTACGTGAAGGATGGTCGGCAAGCCGGCGCTGACGCTGCCGATCATTCTCGAGCGCATCGATCGACGCTGGTGGCTCCTCTCCGCCCTGCCGCAGATGGCCTCCCCCGGTTTCCGATGGCGACCGACCAGGAGACGGGCCGTAGTGTTCGGCGTTCGATTCCGGTTCTCCCGAACGCGCGAACCCTGCGGCCCGATCGCTGCCCTCACTCACGGCGTCCCTCCTGCAACTCTCGAATCTCCACGCGGGGCCTCCCTCGTGCCTGGCCTAGCTCGAACGGACAGAAGGTCCGCAGGAACGCCGTTGCCCGTTCCACCCACCGTGCCTCCAGTCGCCCTTAACTGTCCCGTTGGGACGACGTCATAGTGGCGATGCCCGACCTCCCTCTCGGCGGCTACGGCTGCCTAATACAGCACATGGCAGCTTTGACCAACAATCAGAAACAGTAGTGCACACCCACCTGGGCCGGGATAAGCCCAGGCCACGAGCGGGACTGCGCACTTCCTTCGCTCACGCTGGGGTAGGCACAACCAGCCGTACTCATGGCGTCGATCTACTCGTTCCGGTATGCATCGAGGACGGACTGGTATTAGCAGGCTCCGAAAGCGCAGGGACCGATCCTGTCGCATTCGTCCGGTAGTGCAGGAGATGTTGCGCAGGCGCGTCGGGATGCGAGCGGCGGCGACTTCCATTCACATGCTGAGCGGATGTAACTGTCACCACAGCAGCGCGGGAGGAATGTACGCCCATTTGTCAACCGAGTCCTTGAGGTCGGGCAAGCTTCCAACTCTGCGGATCTGCGGCCCACACCTACACAGCCCGGAACGGACAAAGGACTCAAACCGGCCTGTACCGCCGCCCAGAAGGGCAGTCGTGGCAAATTCAATAGGGATTGAATTTGTAGAACAATCGTTCACTCTGCCAGATCCTCACAAATTCCCCAAATTTCTTGCGCTCGCCTTACGAGCTCATGTGTTTCGAATTCGCCGAGCGCGGCGTCGACGTGGAGTTGTTGAACAAACGAATCAGGGTTATATTTCGTGGCGGCGTTCAATAGTTCGAGATCATGCAGGACAATATCAATCGGAGCTATAGCAGCGAGATATTCTGCCAACAGAAGAACACGGTAGACAAGAGCATCCCACGCTACTTCAGCTGCGAACTCGACTGCAGATCCGTAATCGGCAACCGCTTGCGCAACAATTCCTCTTCCGCGCGGCTTCGCGGTATTAGCGTGCGCCAACCATACGCGGTGGGCTCGGCAATTTATGTCTGCGATTCCAGCTTCGAGATCGATCCTTGCCCGATGCACACTGAGCAATTCACTTCGCCAGGAGCGACTCGCACGAATCTCGTCGCACAGCATTTCTGCCAAACCGACCAGTTGGGCTTCCCTCCACACGTACGCAGCCAAATCGCTCGCATGTCCGGAATAGACGGCAGCAGTATCCCATTCTTTTTCTAAGCACTCTCGGTTCAGATATTCATGCCCGAGCTCGTGACGTTCAGCTGGCCACTTAAATTCGGCCGCACGGAGTAACTGACGATCACTGCGACTAAACTTAGGGGGATCTGCACGCTTAATTTGTAAGATAGCTTTTAATCCAAGGAAAGAAGCAAGGACGAGTACAAAATTCCCGAGAATCAGTAGCCATGTCCAGCTCGCAGAGTCATCCCCAAACACCGCTACCCAAAAACCGCTAAACAGCCACACAGAAATCGAGGCGGCAAGGAATTCTCCACCGCTTCCGCCAGAATAGGATTTAACCGGCTCTCGACGCCCGGGTTGCGCTTTTACATACCTGCTTGCCAGCTCTCCAGGCAGCTGGCTAAGATCCATACTAACGCGGCTCGCCCAGGACATGTTGAACTTTTCGGCTATAACGTGTCCGCCATATTCGTCAATAAGGTCATTGAGCATGTCCTGACGGGTTCGATGCCCGATCAGCCCTCCGACCAAGCCACCTTCCGGCGGATTGGGAGCACTCGGAGCCGGCCCGGCGGTAAGGTCACTGAGCAACGTGTTCTCCCCATCTGTCTGAAACCAGGACCACCGTACCGGATTAGCTCTACCTCGAAAAGCTCGAAAAGGCCGCCATGCGCCGTATCACGATCGCGCGCGACAGCGACGCATCCAGGTTCATCCGATCGGCATGAGGGGCTTACTATCTCCGAAGCCAACGACACACCGCGGGTGGAGACCTTGTTGGACGCGGTGTGAACGAAACGGGATGACGGTAACGCGAAGACGACCACAGTCGCACTCAGCGGCATGTTCGAGTTGGCGCCCTGGTCGGTGCCCAGGCTCGGCGAGGTCAATCGGGCGCGTGAGATCAGTGCAATCACCCTCTCGCCGAATTCAATTGTTCGCACCGTAGGGCTATCTCCTATGCTGGCAGCATGGCAGCACGCGCACCGCTAGACAAAGACGAGCGAGCACTCCGTCTGCAGCTGATGGAGGCAATCGACAACGAGCGGGCCCAGCGCTGTCTGAACATCACCGAAGCGGCGGGCCTCCTCGGAGTACGACGCCCCGAATACTCTTACCTCGTTAACCAACACGTCGACCGACTCAGCCTCAGCAAGCTGCTCAGCTGGGCACGGACGATGGGGGTCAACTACAAACTCTCGCTGGAAATCAGCTCACCACCCCAGTGAAAGATTGCAAAATCCGTGCGGCACAGTGAATCAATCAGCCAACCATTGACAGCGGCCAGCGACACCAGTTGACCGGTTCGATCGCCGCCGAGTAGTGACCTGGCGTGCGGCATACGCCGCGGTCGGGCGCAGAGCCCATACCCACGGCGGGGTAGCACTACTTGCTGGAGCCCCCTCAAGAAGCTGTGTCGGGGTGCTACCTGATCATCGACAACTTCGGATGTCCGTCAGCTGAGAGCGTCAATCGGCCGACAGCACGAAATCGGTTTTGAAAACCAGCTGCCCATCGAGAGCCTGCTGGCTGGAATGGTCTTCATCTGGACGGATCCCCGACAAGGACACGGACCTCCGGACCTGACGAAACCTGTTTGCATACAACCTTTTTCACCCCATAGAGCCATCAGCTGCTACGAAAACAGACGTCTGGCCGCCACGGCAAGGCCACTCGCCGACCGAGCCCTGCCTCCACCGAACCCACCAGCGCTGCATCGCGCCATCCAACTAGACATCTCCTCGGGAACAGAGACCGGAATGCGCGATGAGGCGCGCGGCCCGCCGCTGCTTCGACGGGCTCCTGAAACGGAGCCGACCAAAACCAGCCCTTCTGTTGACACACCGAATCGGGCTTGCGAATTCCCGCTGCCACGACGCGCAGCCGTCCGGAGGGCCTGGCCTTCTTACCTCTTCGGCTACCATTGCCACCCGACACCCACCGCTCATCAGTCACGGAGGAAATTTTTTATGGCACGCCAAGTTGTTGTCACCCTTGTCGATGACTACGACGGCAAGTCGCCGCTGAAGAAACCGTCATCTTCGGACTGGACGGGGTGACCTACGAGATAGATCTGTCCGTCCTCAACGCCAGCACACTGCGCGGCATCTTCGAATACTGGACTCCTCACGCCCGCAAGGTTGGACGCGCACCGCGGGGCAAGAGCAGCAAGGCCCGGCCAGTAGCTACCCGTGAGGACTCAGCCGCCATCCGCGACTGGGCGACCAAGAACGGACACAAAGTGTCGGCACGAGGACGAATCTCCGCTGATATCACCGAGGCATACAACAAGGCGAACGCATAGCCCCAACCTTGGCGCTATGTACTGACCAGGTGCTGCCCTAACATGATCTCCTGTGTTCGGACGCCCGACGCGAGAACCTCAGGAGCGGCTGACGCCCACAAGACGGGCAGAGGTGGCAGTGCGAAGGCCTCGGTTTCGAGGCGCCGTGGGGGAAAGTAACTGTGCCATAGCCCGAGCGGCGGCGGAGCCCCTAGACTGTCCATCAGCCTGGATTCGGCTGCTGCTTTGGCGGGCCGCTACGTCGCCTGACGACCGCGGCTACGTAACACCTGGGAACGGGGACCGCGCGCGGTCACTTCGATCTCGGCGAGCGAGGTCCAGCCAACGAAGCGTTCAGTGGTCGCCCGCCCAACAAGCACGGAGGCATCCGATCTCACCGGGCAAGTTGCCGACGGCACCGGCGACTTCTGCGGCAGCTCATGACTCATGGGTGACCGACTTCAGCTCTGTGGTGCAGTTCGTTGGCGATGGTGTCTGCGGAGGCTGGGGTTACGGTGGTGTCGTTGGCGTTGACATCGATCAGGTACCGTCCGGCGGCCGGGTGTCCGTTTCGGATGTCGATCCAGCTCAGGTAGGCGGCGGGGTGGTGGTGCCGTCGGTCGTGAAGGTAGCGTTCAATTTTCAGGTGGCCTTCGGCGGTCCGTGGTGCACGCAATAGGGTTCGGATGCGTTCTTCGATGGATTGTTGACCGTCGTCAGGGTGTCGGTATGAAGTGGATGGTTCTTGTCCGCGTACTCGTCGGGTGTATCCGATCATTTGTCCTGCTGCGCCGGGGGGCGCTGTGGGCATGGTGGCGGCGAGGTGCTTGCCGAGGTTGCGCCGTTGGGTAACGACCAGCTTGATGTTGCCGCCGAAATCTGCTGTCGAACCCGACTTTTGGAACAGGACCACGCCGAGGTCTCCGACTGCCCCGCCGACAGATCGAACCCGTTTGTGCGAGGTGAGGGATCGGCCGGTGCAGATGATCCGGAGGTCTGGGTTGGCGAGCACTCGTAGTGGGCCGGTGAGGTCGGCATCGGCGTAATGCGGGTATCGGGCGCTGATTTCGCCGATCAGGCGGGCGTAGTCGTCCTGGTTCGTGGCCGATTCGATGATGCTGATCGGGTCCGGATACTCGTCCAGTCCAGTTTCGGCCCACACCCAGGCGAATTCGTCAGGTGTGAAGTCCCAGACCGTCCTCGTGTTCACCTGGTGGAGCGACCGGCTGAACCGCCGGGGTTGCTATCCAGGGGCCCGACACCGGTGAATGTGACCGGCGGTGCCAATTGCGGATCATCCACCGGAGGCGCTGGGTCGGTGCTGGCCGAATTCACACCGGATCCCGGAGCGGGATTCGGCACCGCGTCTTCATGCCTCGACTCATTCATATTGAAGGCGACGTCGTGGTCTGGGACCAAGTCGGCGCCAATGGTGCCGCTCGGGCTTTCCAAACCTTCGGTCCAATCGGGCTGCACGCGTCGCAAGTAGTCGGGTGCCGAGTGTTCGGCTTCATCGTCCTGTCGGCGCGCTCCGGCTCCTGGGGCAATCGGCGCTCCCATCTGCCGGGCAGGGGTGCCTACTCCGGGCCGTGCACCGGCACTCGGGGTCCCTGCGCCGACCGGGCTCGCGCCTGGTGTGCCGGGTCGGGAAGAACCGGGCCCGCCGGGCAAGGAACTCGGGGCGCCCAATCCGCCAGGTCCCGGCCCGCTAGGACTGCCCGGACTCGAGTTATACGGCCCAACTCCTGGACTGCCCGGACTGGTTCCCGGGATTCCAGGGCTGGTTGTCGTGTTGGGGCTCAGTCCCGCAGGAGTAGTACTGGCCGGATTGGTGGATGCGTTGTTCGTGTCCGGAACCAACCCTGTGGGGAGTCCGAGACCTGCCGGATTGGTTGCCGGCACATTGGGGTCAGCCGAAGGGGCCGCGCCGGTGAGGCTTTGGGTCGGCGACTCCGGGTCGGCATCCGGAGGATCCCCGCCCACGTTGCTGGGTCCGTTGGCTCCAGTGTCGGCGCTGGGGCTGATGTTCGGGGCGTCGGTACCCGCGATCTGCGGCACGGTTGTGTAGGCGGGAACACCGGTCCCCGCAGGTGGAAAGGTCGGCGTATAGGCGCTGTTGAGTGCGCGGATAGCTGCTTGACGTGCTTGTTCGCGGGCGGTACGGACTTGTTCGTCGAACTCGGGGTTTATCAGGCCGGGCAGGATCGACTCAACGGGACTGTCAGGATCGGGAGCCACAACGACCGACGTCGGCGGTGGTTGGACTGCCGTGCGCACGGCTTCGGCCGACCATGCCAGAGCATCCATGCGGTTGGCGACCGAATCGAAGACACGGCCGATCTGGTTGGCTGCCTGAGAGAATCGCTGAGACGCGGCCTGTGCCGCCTCGCCGCTGGCGCCCTGCCAGCCCCCATCGCCGAAGATCCGGTTCATACCCATCAGATTGAAGGTCGATAGGTTGACCAGCTCGGAGTAGCTGTCGAACCAGGTTCGTTGCAGCGTCCGTAGCCCGGCAGCGTCCATGCCGCCCGGTCCGTGCACCGCTTGGTACATGGCCTCGTGCGTCATGCCTTCGAAGTGTTCGATCGTGTTGACGAAATCGGGGTCAGTCCCGGCGCCGAGATCATTGAGTTCGGAATCGCCCCGGCTGCCCCGGCCTTGGGCTTCTCCGGCTTTGGTCTGTGCGTTCACAGTCTGTTGCAGGGCCGCGGGATCCATCGCGCCGGGGATCGGCAGCGGAATAGGAACCACTATCCCTGGTAGTGGGGTCGGATTCGCTATTGGTTCGTCCTGCCCACCCATGTCGCGCCCCCTTGTATCGCAAACAGAGTTTCCTCGCACGGGGAGATTAGCACGTCACGCAGTATCGCTCGCCGAGCCTGCAACAACCTCGAGTGTGCTTGGCCCCCAACGTAGATGGGCATCTCAGTAGGCTGAATCAAGGCTGCTCGGCCAGCCCGCTGACGGCACTCCAGCGCAACTATCTTGGGCATCGAACTTGTCATAGCGAGCGGCGTGGTCACCCGATGGCACGGGATAGGATCCTTGGCGGAGTGGAATCTTCAACCGAGAAGGGGGCGGTGCATGCTGAAGGCCGATATCGACCAGCTGAACAAACTCGCGTCGGTACTCGACGGCGTCGGCAAGGATGTCGACGACATCGACGTGCGCACAGGGGCAGGATTGCTCGCTGATGCCTTGCCCGGATGCGAGATTTCGCAAGCATGCACCCAGGCGGGTGAGTTCGTGGAGGGTGCCTACCTTCGGGTGGCCGCCCGGATGCGCCAAGTGGCGGCTATCACCACAGACTGCGCCCAGAAATTCAATACCACCGACGCCGAGTTCGCTCGTCGAATGAACGAGATCGACGTGACCCCAGTCGGGAGACGTTGATGCCTACCCGCTCCCAAGTCGAGAAATGGAACATCAGCGCACTGGAGAGCTGGGCGACGACAGTCGCCGCGAAGAACAGTGATTGCCTGGCATACCTTGACAAGGCGAAGACACACTTCTCCGATGTGCACGCGGACTGGTCGGGCGCGGCCTACAACGCCGCCTACGATCGAGTGCTCGAAGACCACGACCAGGGTCGTAAGCTGACCGTCGAGGTCGGCGATCTGGCCACAATATTGACCGGCGCCGTCTCCACGCTCACCTCGTACCGAAATGCGTTGCTCGCCAAGGTGACCGACGCCGAGCAAGCCGCCCTCACAGTGGCCGACGACTGGCGGGTCTCTGGTGAATCCGAGGAAACAGTCAATGCCCATCAGGGCCTGATCAACAGCGCGTACTTCGAACTCAACAACGCAGTCTCCGACGCCGCCCGCAAAATCAGCGAACAAGCTGACATCGTCCGCTCCGCAGGAGATCTCCTCGGCTCTGGCCTGGATGTGTCCGCCGCCGAGGACGAGACCGGCCGCCTCGGGCAACAAGACGGCAAGGCACTCGCCGATTGGGCCAACACCCCGTCCGTCGAGCGCGACCCCGCCGTTCTCGACAGCATCGCCAGCCAGCTACCGGGACACCCGCTGACCGACGCCGAGCTCCAGATCCTTGCCAACGGCGGCGAAGTCGACACCCTGCCCCAGGCCGTGCAGGACTACTACCGCGACTTCTACAATTCCGCGGGCAAGGAAGGCGTCCTCGCACTGAGCGAGCACCTCAAGACTCAGGAAGAAGCGGGCAACACCGTCGCCGCATCACAGCGCGACTCCCTGGCCAACGGGCTCGCACTGATCAGCAACGAAGACGTCGGCACCGGCCGCACCCCCGATGGCAAACTCACCGGCAACGGCAGCTACCAGAACGTGCCCACCGACATACGGGAACTCATCGAAGCCCGCCGCACGGATCCGAACCCGATCAATGCCAACACCACACCCGGTGGGCCGACTGTCGCGCTGCAACAGCAATGGAAAGACACCAACGCGCTAGCTGACCTCATGGGTCAAACCAATCCGGGCTATGAGCCAGGAACCGAACTCGGCACCCAGCTATACCTGAAGTCCTCGGACATGGTCCAAGACCAATTCAACCCGCCCGGCCGCGACGACGCCGCAGGCACCTTCGCCCAATTCGCCGGGCGCAACGACGATTCCGCCCACCAGATCTGGTCCGGCCAAGGCATGCCCGACGACTACGACGAGAAGGAGACAGTCCGTTCACTGACCGGCCACGACTGGTCCGAGTCCGACAACGGCCGCGGCGCAGCGACTCTCATCGACCGCATCACCGAAGAATCACAGCTTCCGGCCGATGACCCGCGCGGCATGCGAGGACGGGAAGCACTGGCCGGACTCGGACAGATGCTCGCTCCCGACGATGATGACGACAAGGTCTGGGAGCAGCAAAAGCAGAGTTTCCACGACAACCCCGAGCTAGCGACTTCGGTGAGCAAGGCCCTCTCCGCCAATCTCGACGCCATAAGCACACCCGGCTATCAGGCCGGTTACCCCGCAAACATCATCCACTCCGACGGGCGAGTGGAGTTCCACGCCGAAGAAGCCAATCGACTGCTCCAGCTCGGTTCTTATTCCGAGGATGGGCGAGTTAACCTCACCGCCGCCGCCGAACAACACCGCCTCGCCGAACTCACAAGAGTAATGCAGGCAAATCCGCCCAGCGAGGTTCCAGAAGCCCTCGCTCTCAGCGACGCCGGCACCCTGTCCGGACGCGTCGACAACGCGATCTGGGATGCATTGGTCCATGACGATCAGCTGAACGGCGACGAGGCCACCAACAAAGCCGATGCCCTGTATCAAGCGAAAATGATGGGCGCAACGATCGCCGGCCAACTAGCCGACGAAGCGGTCGGCAAGATCCCTGGCGCCGATACCGCCACCGGAATCACTGGCATCGAGGTCGGCGACGGAGTGGAAAGCAAACTACAAGAATGGCTCGGCAAACCCGAGTACGAGTACCTGGAACGCCCCAGCGAAGCGGTACTCAAAGCCCAGACGGCCGAGCACGTGCACCAGTCCATTCTCAACGCCGCCTACGCGGCCGGAGAGCTACCACCGGAATTGCAGACCGGCAGTGGGCCAATCAACGCTGCTGAACTGAGAGAGAAGGAGTCGACAAAACTGGTGTTTACCAACTTCCTGACGACGCACGGCCTAAGTCAATACGTCGCCGACTACAACCAGTCGTACGCGATCGACCTCGGACGACAAGGCGGTTCCTGATGCGCGCCCCAAGAATGACTGTTTTTAGTGCTTTCGTTTTGGCCGCGAGCCTCACCGCATGCAATGGGCCCACTGCCGATAACCCCACCCAGCCCCCCACCACGACCTTGGCGTTCCCATACCCCCCGAAGCAGTACTACACGGAGGTAGCGGTGCCGTTGGAGGAACCGCTACTGTCGGCCGCCAATTTCGCACTTGAGATGCTAGTCGACGATGAACGCGTATACGACCCCAGAGAGGCAGCGAGCATTCGCCCTGCCTTCTTGAGCAAAGCAGATCCCGATGGGTACACCCGCGCAAACGCCAACCCGTATCAGCCGTCTGATTTCGTTGACGACACCGGCGGTGAGACCCTGCGGGCCATCGATGTTCAAGAATTGTCCGACGGCCTTGTCGAGGTTTCGATTTGCATTTTCGACTCACCCGGCGTCTACACGCTGAAGAAGGGAGGTAACGTCCAGGGCCCGGATTCACCCCAGAATCCCTACGGTCTCCGTCGCACGCAAGTGAGGTGGACGAATCAACCCGCTGCTGATGGGTCCATACCAGCCAGTTCTCGATGGTTGTGGGTGCACAATGGATTAGATCTGCACATGAATTATCGGACTATGGAGTCGGCATGTCAGCCATTCAAGCCGGACCCCTTCATCCAGAAGATGCCGGACCCGACAACACCAATACCCGCGCCCACGCCTACGCGCTGATTACTGAGAAAACCATGCCCTCAGCGGAGCGCAGCTCAACGCCGCAAAACATGTATCAGCGACCGCCAAGAGCTGACTCTATAGTCTCAGATACTTCGTTGATGCGGTCGCACGGTCGCTCAGTTGTAAATGCGGCGTTGGTGCTGGTTCGCAAGCTGACAACGCCATCAGGCGCTTGCATTGCCACATAACAAGTATCTGATTTGCGGTATGTTATGGCAGTACGACTGCCGACCTTTATCTCAGTGGCGCCGCCGCCCTCTCGTCGGCGGAACTCATCGAGAGTGATATTCGTCGACCAGACCGCCATAGAACGCACTGCTAGATTCTGCCCGCGAACGTCTTCCTTATGATCGAATTCGCAGCCAATAAAAGAGTAGTTATCGGAAATGAAATCGTTGCGTTCGCGTGTGGTCGGATCAAATCCTGCTCGCGCGATGGTTGCATCGTCGATCTCTACGCAAGGGTCGAATTTGATCCTGTCGCGCCCTTGGTTGTATTGGGGTGGCACCGGTGACACGGAGACAGCCAGGCTCGGCCGTGTTGTCATGGTTTCTGTGGTGAATGTGCCGTTCCCTGCCCCGTCCTTGCCGCACCCGCCGAGAACCAGCACTACAGCAGTGACCGCCACAGTTGTATGGATTTTGTTCATGCTTTAGGGCTGCCCGGCTCTGCGGCTTCGGCAACGAACCGTAGCGTATCGGCGTTCCTTTGGTCAGCCTCGGAAATTAGGTTTCCTGCGCGTAGATACGCCTCCTGTAGGCGCATGGCACCCTCAATAAGCTGGTTGATGGCGTTTATGCCGTCTGCGGCCTTGTTGCAGAAACCTCGCTGCAGCTCAAGTCCGGACTCGAACCCGCCAAATCCGGTCTGAAACACCGCGTCACGCATTCTGTCTCGAATCTGGTAGAGCCCGGCGATCATCCGGTCGTAAAGCCCTACGGCTTCAGTGACAGCTGCCGGATCGAACTCGATGGTCCCGGCCTCCGCAGCAGCATTGAACGCCGCAATCTCCGCCTGGCCGTAGTCGACATCTGCCATCGCCTCAACCCCCTAGTCGTGTACCCGTTGTGCGAGAATATCAGCTTCGTATCATCCGATCCTTGATGCGCCGAAGTCTTCTGGGCTGTCGATGCGCCGCGCCGCCGCCATGCCCGCTGCGACGTTCTCGACGGACATGCCGAGACCAGAGGCCCCACCGGAATACAGCCGCGGCAGCCGCCTCTGCCGCTGGTATCTCACCCGCTCGGCCGCTGGCCCGCCCCCTCTCCATCTAAGGGGAATGAGAAGTCGGGCAGTCGACGGGCTCCAGCAGCAACTTCGAAAGCGAGATCACCGTAGGCGAATGCGAGCTGGGTGAGGCGGTGCTGGGCGTAGACGAGCCGCAGTGTCGGGGCGTTCGGCCCGGAGATGGGACGTGCGTCGACCGAGAACTGGGCGAGGCGATCGATGACCATGCCGACGGTCTCGGTGTGCAGGTACGCAGCGCCAGAGGCCGAGGGCTTCTCGGCATTCACCCAGCCGTCGATACGGCTGACTAGCCGAGCGCGCTCGTGATCGATTGCGTGGAAGTCGGCGGTTAGGTCCAGGCGCGCTTCGTGCAAGCTGGCAAGTTCGTAGGCGGCTTGCAGAACGAGGTGCGGGATTGCCACGGTTCCTGCGCATGCTTGCAAGACCATATCCTTGGATGGCAGCGCTACCCTCATGACCGCCTCGCCGTCTGCACCGTCGTGATCATTCACGTGAATTCCATTCTCCTGTCGGTAAATAAAGCAGACAGCACGGCCATGAGGATGTCTGGCTTGTCGGGCGACCGATGAGTGCTCGCGGCAGTGGTGAGCGGCAGGTCGCAGACCGTAGATGGAACCGTGTAGTGGACGAAGGCCGACGACTGCGGTTCTGAACATTCGGAGTACCTCAATTTCGGCAAATTTGTTGCACGGCAATGGATGTCAGGAAGATTTGGATCACAGGGACCGTCGCGACGACGGGGGCCGCGCACACCGTCGGCGACTTCGTCGCGCAAGGCGTCGTTTCCGTTGATCACACCGGAGTCCGCAGCCATGGCACTGTGTACCCGCAATCGCATCGACCGGAAGACTCGATAGCCGCAGCCACCGTCAGTGACTTCGGCGCCCGCAGGAGCCGAACTGTTTGCAGGGCAATCAGATTCCGCCTCTGGACAGGTGGCATCCCACGCCTCTATCGACAGCACCGTCGCGGTGCTCCACCGCTCGCGATCAGCGGCTACTCTGGCCCAGCTGACCATCTGCCCGATCATGTGCACTGTGGCGTCCCCGACCAAGTCCGTCCAATCGTCGAGTCCCCACACAGCAGCGAACTCGGCGGCGAAATCCCGCGTTTCGTGGACGATGTTCCGGGTGGACCACGTCAGCGATACCGTGCGCTCTGTACAAGGCGGCGACCCGTTGATGTCGTCGAC
This sequence comes from Nocardia ninae NBRC 108245, assembly GCF_007990755.1. Taxonomy (GTDB): domain Bacteria; phylum Actinomycetota; class Actinomycetes; order Mycobacteriales; family Mycobacteriaceae; genus Nocardia; species Nocardia ninae. The sequence continues at coordinate 30,074 of NZ_BJXA01000030.1, forward strand.
CGAGGTCATCGGGCCCATCTCTGTGCCGGTCATGATTGGGTCGGTGGCGCGGGCCTGAGCGACTCGGAGGCGAGAGAAGTAAGGCAGTCGAGGCTACATTCCCGTCCGGGTGGCCGCGCAGGCTTACCGTCGCGCAGTGTGAGATGGACCCAGTCGAGGAAGCCGGTATAGTCGACGCCGGTGGTCAATTTCGCGACGTAACCGGGGCCGACGAACATGCGCGCATCGGGTTCGAGCCGAAATTCTCGATGCTGGAAGGTCACGAACGGCAGATCCACCGCGGCAGAGAGCGCCAGCGGGTCGTGCAACATGCTGGCAGGATGAAACCGCGAGAACCACTGGTCAAGGTGCGCGATCAGCAACTGTGCCCACGGTGTAGGTGAGGCGGCCAGCAGGCGATAGATCGGGCTGTCTGCGTCGATTGCGATCACTGGGGTGAAAGTGTGATCCGACATCACCAGGGCCACATGCTCAGCGCGAGACAAGACCTCATCGACTGCGCCAGGGTCGAGCCGGAAGTTGTGCTCGGCGCGACGTGGATCGCGGTAGTGCAGCGCGCCACCCATCTGCATGATGCGCAGACGGGTGGCTAGGCCCAGCGGATAACGGTGCGTGGCGTCAGCCCCCAGGAGATAAGCCAGATCGGTCATAGGCCCGATCCCGAGCCACCGCAGCGGATGAGATGAGGTCCCCTGGCATACTGCTGCCACCGCGTCGTAAAGATCGAGTGTCCAGCTGTGGGCATCGGAGGGAAAGAGTCCATCCGCGGCCCAGTACTTGCTCTGGCCCAGGACATGGCCCGCCGCAACGTCGACGTCGTCGCGGCCGAGCAGGTCCAGCAGGTGACGGGCGAGCTTCGAGCGGCGCCCGTCGGGGAGTTCGTCGGCGGTGATGACCTCTTTAGTTTCGGCTGGGTCAGTGCGGCAAGGCCAAGGGCGAAGGCGTCGTCTGGGTCGCCCCCGATGTCGGTGCTGATGATGAGTGGACAGTCCATATTTCCTCGCAAGGGGTTCTCGCTGAGCCTCGGATGGTTCGGCTCGAAGTCGATACGCAGCTACGTGTCCTGGTTCGGCCGGACAAGACCAAAGATGGGGTAGGTCAGCCCGTTTCAGGCATCGCCTTGCAGGCCAGTACTGCGTCTACTACGTCATCCGGTGAGGGGCGGAAGGCGTCGACGGGTTTGTCCACGAGCCACCGAAAGATCGGGTCACGCGGAACCGGTAGCCGGACCTCATGACCGAGGGGGATCACCATCGCTTCCGACGCGGCCAGCAGCGCGAACATTTCACACTCACTCAGGTGAGGACCGGCAAAACCGGTCAGCATCGTCCACCATGCCCGTGACTGTCGGTCGAACTCCACGACGACCGGACCACGACACGGCAACTTTTCGCGGACGCGGACACCGAGGGTGCTCGGCATACGAACACCACCGACCGCGCCGACCCGCATGAAGATGCCACCTTCCCGCATGTACGCGGAGATCGCACACACCTCGCGGTAGTAACGGCACCGATCCAGGATCCGGTCCACTCCCGCCGCATTCATCGGCTCACGGCCGAGCCATACACGGCCTGGCTGGGGCTGCACAGCCGCAGCCCGGAGAAACGAAACTCACTCCCCGAAAACAGGATTTGACAACTGTCGGCGCTTGGTCGGCCACGGATCACCCCGTCGTCATCGATAGCCAACCTCAGCGTGGTGGGCCGCAGCGCATAGATGCGGGCGATCCAGATCTGCACCCACAATCCCCGCGTCAGGATGGTAATCCCTGCGTGCAGCAAGTGATTCGGACGCGGACCGGGCTGCCGCACAATTGTCACGCCATTCCCGCGCAGCAGAACCTCGCAACGCGTGCGCTGCACCTGCCACGCGATCGCGGTGTCGAGTATCTGACGCTGCTGGATGGCCAAGAACTGGAGTGGCGGAACATATCCCGGCGCGATCATGCCTCACCTCGCCTACGGGGGCCCGCGCATGCTGTTGCTTCGATGCAGGGCCATCCGATACCCGGCCACGACTTCGGCAGAATGATCAGCCCGTCCATCACCATCCGCACCAAGTCCTCGTATCCCTCGCTCATCTCCGCCAGGTGATCCCATGCCCGATGCCGTTGCACAGCGTCATCGAGATCGTGCAGCGCCCAATTGGCGCACGCCCACGCCTCTGCGACCCGGGCGATAACCCCGCCAACTGAATCCGTGCCGCGAGGGACGCCCGGCAGTGGACGCGGCAGCTGCCCGCAGACCCAGGCGTCGATGGCAGCGATCACATCACCGATCTGCTCACGAATCCGTTGTCCCGCAGCGGGGTCGGTGATCCAGTCTCGATACAAGCAGCTCAGCTGCCGAGCCCACCGCGCCATCGGCGCGTCACTGTCCAGATGCCCCTGAATCGCGCACAACAGCACCTCCGGCGAGAGGAACGGTCCCCGCCCGTCGGAAATCCCGACCACTACCGTCGCACCGTATGGGCCCATCGCAATCACCGCCCACCCGGCAGCGACGGCGCCCAGCCAGGCGGCAGCCAGTGCCCTTGGTCGTCGAAAGGCCGGCGCCGGGGGCATGTCAACTCTGCCGTGTTCGTCTCGGGCATCGGCGGATGCGCCCGTCGGTTCCGCCGATCTAACCCCGGTAGCGGAATCTCACATCGCGTTACCGTGCCACCCGTGTCGGACCGGGCACGCCGTGCGCTACCTCCATGGTCGGTGCCGCAGATCTGTTGCACTGCTTCGCTGACCGGCTCGTCGGCATGATCTCGTGTCTCATAGAGCTCCACCATTACAGTGGCGGACTCCGGCGGGCACCAAACCTCGACGCGCATCCTGCCCGGCTCCGACCCGAGGTTGGTGACGCTCGCCCGCACCGCATCACCAACCAGCTCATGCATAAGGTCATCGACCGCCTCGACCAGGTCACCGAGTCCCGAGCGTGTCAACTGCTTACGCAGGTTCAATTCCACGATCTCTTCGGCCAGCGAGAAGGCAGGAACTTCGAACTCCGCTATCCGCCCGGGCCGCTCGCCACAACCGAGACTGGAATCGACGTAGAGCACCTTCGCTTGCGGCGCGACCTGCGAAATGCGGTGTAGCAGAACGTGACGCGGAACACCCAGGTTGTCGAAGTGCTCCGGGGACGGAACCAGCAGATGCCCGGCATCGGCGTTATCCAGCGCATCCAGCAGCGACCACAGTGCTGAGGTCGGTGGCGCGCTCCTCAACAGCTTCTCCAGGTCCACTCTCTCGCGCTCGGCGAACTGCCACAGACGGGCTACCACTTGCGCGCCGGACTCGCGATCGAACGCATGCAACAGCGCCCACAGATCGCGCACAGGTGACCGTGCCTCACAGAAGATCCGCCCCCACACGGAACCCCCGTAGCTGCGAGCGGACTCCTCCAGCTGCTCCGCCATTCTGTTCGGCGAGGTCTGAGCCGCCGCCAGCTGCACATAACCGAACATCTGAGCTGTCACTGCGGCACCCCCAAAACCGCATCAACGACGTCGCTGATCGACGGAAGCACGTCACTGTCTGGCAACTCGACCCCCTCGCGATATCCATCTCCAGTCGAAAAGGGGATGAAATCCGTGTCGGTGCCGCCATTCTCATCGCCAACCCACTCGCGATTCGCTAGGTGCTGTTGACCTATAATCATGTACCGAGTCAAGCCCCGATACCCCTGCTAGTTCAACGGCACGAAATTACGGCAGATACGGCACGTTTACACACCATGAATACAGCACGGAATTGATGCGGATATACATCACGAACGGGAAACCTTCGGTGGTCTATTGGTAGCGGTGCCATATGGCGGCGGTACACCCTGATCGCAGGGTCGACAGGCGATGTGCGTGTTCAGCGGCTACATCAGGGCGATGCCCGAGATCAGGCAAGACACTCGTGACCATGATCAGCTCACGGATGCGGGCCAGGACAGGCCAGTACGGCTCCTCCCGGACGTCCGAGCCGTAGGCGTCGACGAACTGCGCGTAGAAGCCTGCGCGGTCGAACCGCGCAGCCCCCACAGCCTGGGGAACGAGATCCCATGCCAGCGGCCCGATTCCGGTCTCGTCGAGGTCGCACAGCACGATCCGACCTGATTCCTCCAGAAGAAGATTGCCAGTGTGTGGATCGCCGTGAATGATTCCCATAGGCATGAACGTTTGCAAGGCGAGGTAGTCCTGCTCGATGGCAAGCCACTGGTCGCGTAGCCAGTCGACGTCCCCTGACGGCAGACCGGGATCGGCGTCGGCGAGTCGGCGGCGCGCATTGTCGAACGGGTTCCACTTCTGCAGCGAGTCATCGATGGCCAGACTGTGAAGGGCATGCAGTGGGTTAGCCAACTGCGCTGCTGTCCAATTCTCCCTGGTTGTCAGCTCGTGCCACAGCGTCACGGTGAATTGATCGCCCACATGAATTGGCTGTTCGCCCGCTAGTAGCTGGACGATCGGCGCGCCTTGGTCCTGTAGCCAACGCGCCATCTCGACAAGCCGGCGCCCGCGGTGGTGTCCTATATCGCCGCTTCCGACGCGAACAATGATTGGGGTGCGCAGTCGATAAACTGCGTTCACGGTGTACTTGATCAGCTCTGCGCCGGCCGCATCGAGGTCCATCCGAGCACAGGCCTCCGCCACCGCGTCGTGCAGCTCTGCGGCACGACGCGGCGAGATTTTGGTCGCCACTCCATCATCCTAGATTGCGTGCCAGCGAGTGCCAGGCCCCTCAACTCGTCAACGCCTTCGGCTCAGGCAGCGCCAATTGCTCGACCCGGTGACAGATGTCCTGCACTTCTGAGGTCTGCGGAAAGGTTGGCGCCTCCTCACTCATGGAGCGCAGTCGGCCGACTACGCGTGCGCTGACGACTTCTCGTGTCATGGACAGAGCGGTGTGCGCTGACCGTACCGCTGAATCTATGTCGCCCAGTCGGAACTGGGAGGTGGCTGCGGTCGTGTGATCGAACAGCAGGCTGCGTTTCGGGCGGTTAGCGCCCGACGCTTCGAGCGAATCCAACGCCTGGCCCAGAGCGTCGATCGTGTAGCGCTCCGCTGCGCGCGGATCGTCGGTCGCACGGGCAAACTCGTTGAAAATCACCGACCTGAGACCAGCATGCTCGCCGGAGGTGAAGAAGACCTCGGTCCAGGGATCGGCGGCCGATGCTTCGACGCCACTCAGCTCGTGCTCGGCTCGCCCCAGCGCATCGTGCATCCGCCGCCGGTTGCCCATCATTGCGTGAGCCCACGCCTCGTTTGTGTACAGCCGGGCGCTCTCGCCGGAATTCGAGGCGTCCTGAGCACTCAGCTGTCCCAGCTGAAACACGCGTAACGCCTCACGCGGTCGGTTCTCTACCAGGCTGACTCGCCCCAGAACATAGTAGATCGAGGCCGAGAGGCTGTCAGCACCCGCAAGGCACGCGTAGGACAGTGCCCATGCGAGAAAGGCCCGCGCGCTATCTTGCGCGCCGATGTCGTGATAAGCCCAGCCGGTCAGCCGTGCGAGGTCTGCCAACGCGACCGCCATCGAGTTCTCAGTTGCTGTGTCCTCGCACATGTGAAGCATGCAGCTGCTCGAGGTCAGCAGCGCCGAGGCCGCGTCCACTATGGCGAAGCCACCGTGCCGCTGATCGAGCCCGCGCAATCCTGCCGTGACACCTCGGACGTACTCGACATCAGCCATCCCGACGTTGCCGAGGGCCGGCCCAGCATGCTTGGGAAACCAGGACTTCAACTCCGATGTCGACCCGACGGTCGCCGCTGCGGCAATCGCGGCAAGAAACTCTCGGCGATCTTCGCCGTCCGCGTATTCCAGGGTAATGACGGCGGATCGCGAGGGGTACGGCATGTCTCTGGAATTGGATACAGCATCCGGGACCACGAGTACGGCATCCGGGACCGGAGCACCGAGTTCGCGTAGTGCAATCGTGTATTCGGGTCCGGGCTGCTTGACCGCTCCGCATTCCCAGCGTGAAACATGCTGCTGCTCACAGGAAAGTCTGAGCCCGAGTTCGGCCCCCTTGTCGTTCAATGCCTGGGCGAATTCGTGCTGATTGAGTCCCAGCGTGAGCCTGCGGTACATGCGCAGGCGGCCACCCCAAGCGGCTGCTCTGGATCCTGCCATGGTTTGCCTCCGGCCCCAGCTTGTGACTGCCGACTCTGCGAAGGTCAGCCCGGCTCCGTGGTGAGCCGAGGGTGACCGCCGTCATAGCAGTGTCCTCCGAGGTACCATCAGATCACAAGCTTGCATTTGAGTGTCGTTCAAATATCGTGCAGTCATACGGAAGATCTGGTGGCGTGGCCTTGTTTGCAATCAATAGGCGATGTTCAATTGAGTGACACATGGTCGACGCATGTTGAGCAGACGGGAGGCTCGTGTCCATCAACGTGGGCGAGGCGATCCTTCGTCGTCACATCGGACGTCGCCTGGCAGAGCTGCGCGAAGGCCGTGGGTTAACCCAGCGGCAAGCAGCTGAAGCTATCCAAAGGGGGATCTCAACTATCTCGCGGATGGAGGACGGTAACCTCGGCGTCCGGTATCGGGATGTAGACGTCCAGCTGATCCTCGACGTGTACAACGTCAGCGGTGAAGAGAGGGAGCGACTGCTCGCCTACACCGCGGCAACCCGAAACGGCCGTACCACCCAGTGGTGGGAGGGCTACTCCCAGGACATGCCCGAATGGTTCAGCATGTATGTGATCCTGGAGGATTCGGCCAGCTCGATCCGCGAGTATGAGTCCGAGCTCATCCCGGGGCTGTTACAGACCCGCGACTACATCGAACAACTCGCTCGCACTCCGGCTGGGCTTCTGGATGACGCCGCCGTGGAGCGAGCGGTCCAGATCCGTCTCGAACGGCAGAGTCTCCTAGCGCGTCCACATGCACCACACCTCGATGCGATCCTCAACGAATCCGTCATTCGACGTCCGGTCGGCACCCCGGAGGTGATGGCCGGTCAGCTCGAGCATCTGCTGGAAGCGTCGAACCAGGGCAACATCACAGTTCGTCTTCTCCCTTACTCTGCTGGCGTTCACGGCGGCATGGGAGCGAGCGCATTTATCCTGCTTGACTTCCCGACCGGTTCCAACGGCGAGCGCCTGGAGCCGCCGATCGCCTACGTCGATACCCTGACGGGCTCCATGTATTTGAACAAGGTTGACGAGTTCCGCAGCTACGAACTTGCTTGGGCAGACCTCGAATCGAAGGCGCTCAGCGAGGAAGAGTCGCGGCGACTCATTGTCTCGGCAATGGAAGGACTTCATCAATGATCACCGGTGTCTGGCGCAAGGCGACCTACAGCAACAACCAGGGCGCCTGCGTCGAGGTCCGCGTCGACACCGGCACGGTGTCGATTCGCGACAGCAAATACCTACAGGACCCAAACAACGATCCTCACGTGCAGCCGGTCATCAGCATCACCACTACGCAGTGGACCAGCATTCTCGATTGGGTCGCCGGGCGGACCTCAATGAAGCCCCAAGCCACGCGGGTAGAGATAGCAACCAACGGCTCGGTTCTGATGAGCACCTCGGACGGTACTGTGACCTTGGCCTACACGGTCGCGGAATGGGAAGCATTCACCGCTGGTGTGCGCGACGGTGAGTTTGATCCGGCAGTCACCCATGCCGCTTGACCGGGCGTGCCGGGTCCTGCGGCGCGCTTCGTAATCTCATCGCTGACATCGTCTCAACCGCACATCCGGGTGACGAAGTTGAGACACAGCAGGTCAAAGTATCTGCCCGGGCCTGGTTCAATTGAGTCCCGGCATAGCAACCCAGGGGCCGCTTTCGATGGTGAGAGAACGCAATGGGTAAAGACGATGATGACGCGGCTCGTGCTGTCGCGCCGTATACGCGCCCGTTCCTGGGCATTTATGACCTGTGGGTTATCCAGTTGTCCAACCGGTTTGCGTGGAGGTGTCCCGCGAAGACGATGCTCGAGCTGTACAACCAGCATCTCGGTGAACGGCATCTTGAGGTTGGCCCGGGGTCAGGCTGGTATTTGGCCAAGGCGACGATGCCTGCGGCCGGAGAGGTCACTCTGGTTGACTTGAACCCGACTCCACTGGCATACACCCGCCGACGGCTGGAATCGCTAGGCCACCGTGTTCATACGGTGTCACACAATGTTCTCGAACCCGTTCCCGCGAGCGTCGGTACCGGGTTCACCTCGGTCGGCATCAACTTCGTCATGCATTGTGTGCCGGGCAGTTTCGCGCAGAAGGGGGTTGCCTTCGCGCATTTGGCCAGAGTACTGGCCGACGAGGGAACGCTGTTCGGGTCGACCATCCTGAATCGGCGGCCGGGCACGTTGTTCGGCCGCACACTGACCTTCGCCTACGGGCGGCTGGGTGCGTTCAACAACACCCGCGACGACCAGGCCGGACTGGAGACCGCACTGCAGGCGGCGTTCAAGCAGGTCACTATCACCGAAGTCGGCGACGTGACGCTATTCACCGCCCGGCGGCCGCGACGCTGAACCCTCCCGCCCGCATCTCATTGTCGGCGCGTGAGGCGGAGCCGAAAACCGCGCGGCTTGAGCGTGATCTGTTCGGCGATATCGAGTGTGTAGGCGGGATCGTGCTCGAAGTCGAAGGCTCTCAGGACATGAGCAAGCGCCAGCGTCACTTCGGCCTGCGCAAATTGCCTGCCAATGCAGGCTCGAGGTCCAGTGCCGAACGGCTTGTAGATGTGGTCGCCGAGCTGGCTTCGGCGCTCGGGTAGCCAGCGATCGGGATCCCATTCCTCGGCATCGTGCCCCCACGCTGACTGGTCGCGGTGGGCCTGGAGTGTCAGCACGAGCACCCAATCCCCGGCTTCGAACCGATAGCGGCCATCACCGATGGTCACCGTGTGCCGGGCTTCGCGGAAATAGCCGGGTGCGACGGGCCATAACCGCAGTGTTTCGTCGATGATGCGGCGAACGGTACGCAGCGCGGCTACGTCGTCGAATCCGATCGCCGGACGGCCGGGGCCTGGGAACCGGCCGTTGAGTTCGGCGCGGGCCTGGGCGGCGACCTCAGGGTGCCGGGCGAGTTCGTACAGAGCGAAAGCGAGTGTGCCAGCGGATGTTTCGTGTCCTGCGACGAGGAAGGTGAGCAGGTTGTTACGGATACTGAGGGGCTCCAGCTGCTCACCACTCTGTGGGTCGAGTACGGTGAGCATCCGGTCGAGCAGGTCACCATGCTTACCGACAGTGCCGCTGGCCTGCCGCGCGGTGATCACCTCGTCAACGACCCGATGGACGTACACGATGTCGCGACGATGCTGCGCGGCTGCTCGCCGACCCAATGTCCGCTGGAGTAGCGGCGGCAAATTCGCGTTCCGGTTGATATAGGTAAGTCCGCGCAACATCGCTGCGACGAACGGGTGCACATCGGTGCGGGCGAACGAATCGAAGGTGTACCCGAATCCAGCCCGACTGATGATTTCGAGGGTTGCCTTGTTCATGTCCTCGGCCACATCGACCCAATCGCCGGACTCTGCGTAGCCGTCCCAGTAGTCGAGCAGCTCGCCGACCACCTGGTTCATGGTGTCGTGGTAACCGCGCATCGCGGAGCGTGTGAACGCGGGGGCGAGAATGTTATGGGCCTTGGCCCAGTTCGGTTCGTGGTTGTATGCGGTGAACAAGCCGTCCCGCGCAACGGGGCGGATTTTCTTGAATAGGACTCCGACATGTTTGCACCAGTCGCGCTCATCGTTGATTTCGGCGATAAGGTCGGTCCCTGAGACTATGATCATTGGCCAGTTGACGATCTTGCGCTGAAAGATTGGTCCCAGCTTCTGCGCGTCGCGCATCGAGGTCTGCGTTGGTTTCACGGGGTTGATCGTCAGCAGGTCACCCAGCAGCGGTAAACGCCAACGCGGGTGTGGCAGAGCAGGATTCGGGTTCTGAGTACCGGGTCTCGCGCTCAATGCCATGGGGGACTCCTATCTAGTCAGGCCGTGCTATCGGTGGGCGACCGTGGTGGTGATTCGACGCGCGTGCGGCCATGCCTCGGCAAGGGCAAGTAGCTGCTGCAGTTCCGCGGTCAGATTCCGGACGCCTAGCTGAGCGGGCGGCCGAGGATCGCCGACTTTAGTAACGGGTGCGTGACCGGCCGTTTTGGCGTCGATCGCCGCGGCAACGTGCCGTGCGTAGCCGTCTGGATCCTGTGCGAACGAATCGAATTCGACATCGGCGTCGGTGTAGCGGCGCAAGTGCTGCAGGCTGTCGCGGATCTCGACTGTCATCCGGTGCAACCGGGTCGCCGGTTCGACCCGGCCGTGCCGATCGCGAGGCAGCTCCAGCACGATCTCGGGCACAGCGGCGGTCAGATCGCGCCACACCGGACGCAGGCGGCGGCAGTAGCGCCCGGTGCGGTCCCAGCCGGTGATAGTCAGCACGGTGCTGATCAGAGGCACCGCGACGACACAGCCCGCCCCCGCAGCCGCCCCGAAAAAGGTCCAGGCTTTCATGCGCATCTCCGGATCTCGTGACGGCTCGTCGTTGAGCACCTCGATAGCGGTGATCAACGGAGAGGCCATGGCATCCAGCCCGATAGCCGCCGCAATGCCGAAAACCCCCAGATATAGGGTGCGCTCGCGCCACGTCGTGGTTGCGTCTGCGGTCCGGATCTCATGGATGCTGATGCGGCCCACCAGCATGGCGGTGGCGCCGATCGGCCCATAGAAGGCAACCCATGCGACCACTGCGGGCCAACCCATCGCCTGGTCGATCAGTTGATTCGATCGCCGCGCCGGCGTTCCCGCGATCAACACCACAACACTTGCCGCTACCGTGATCGCGTCGTACACCCTCTGCCGACGACCGGTCTGATCGGGATCCGCCCCGCCCCACAGCCGGGCGATTCCGTAGATCGGCCCGACCGTTAGCAAGATGCAACCGAAAGACAGCTGCCGGGCGATGTTCACCACGTCGGCATCGTCGAATGGCAGCAATTGCGTGAGCAACCGCTCCATCGAGCTCTCCCGCAGGAGCAGACCTAAGAGCGCCGCAGCGAGTGCGCGGTTGATGAGCCGATCGACGTGGTCGTCGTTGAGCAGCCACCAGCGGCCCACGGTGATCAGGGAAAGGAGCCCCAGCACCGGCCAGGCGATAACGCCCGGGATCGGCGAAGTCATTGTCGCCGAGCCCGGCCGCGGAAGAAGGTCGACCGGAAGCGAGACGGAGTGCGCCGGGGAAGAGTGGCCTCAACCATCACCATGTCGGCCCATGTTTCGGCGTCGCGTTCGCGATCGCTACCGTAGTCCTGTCTGCGCAAGACGCTGCGGATCGTTTCAAGCGACAATGACGGCATCAGCATGTGCAACGGCAGGTCCGTTGCACCGGTGGGGGCTTCGCTGGCTCCGGATCCGTGCCCGAGCAGCATGTGCCCGATCTCGTGCGCGATGATGTGATCGGCATGCCACTGGGTGGCGGCACCGTACAGGATCACGTCGTCCTCGTCGCGAGCGATCCACAGGCCGCTACCTGTTCCGCAGCCGGTGCCCGACAGAGCGCTGGCATCGATCGGATACACCGCGATTGGACGCCTGCGGTACTCGGCAACCCGACGGATGTATTCGGCGGTGTCCCACGGATACGGGATCGGGATCGCACGAGCCAGTTCCTCGAATCGCGCGCTCAGATCAATGCCCATATCGCCCTCCCCTACCGGGTCACGTGGCGGCTGCGGATGCACTCTCCGCGTTGTTGATCATGCTCCCTACCTGCACATTCTAGGTCGCCCTGCCTGTTTCACCCGATCTATCGTCCGCTAACCGTGAGAACTGACCGGCGAGTTCATCAATGTCGATCTCCTCGCCACGCAGCGCCAGGTGACGGACACCGGCGTCCCGCGCGGCCGCCAGCAGCCGCAGCTCCCGATCGATGCCCGCCGCGACGGCGTTGTCGCCGCCCAGGTACGCCGCGGGCACCTGAAAATGCTGGGCAAGAGCGGCAAGCAGAGCTGGATCCACCGGGCTGCCGTCGCGCTCACCCGCGCGCAGGGCGGTGATCTGACCGCCCGATACCTCCCGGCCCAACTTTTTGCTGATCGAGAGCGCCACGGCGTCCACCGATTGCTCGGGATCGGTGCGGGTGTGGAATGTGGCGAACAGCTGGTTCACACGGGCGCTGAGAGGCTGGGAGCCGACGTCACTAGTCATTTTCGCCTCCTCGCTGTCGTGACTGCTGGTACCTCAGTTCGAACTTTTCGCGAAGCTCCTTACCCACACCGGCGGCTTCTCGCCCACCCAGCAACCACCGGCGGTACCAGCGCTCCTCGGCGTCTGGGTCGTCGCGGTCAACCGGTGCGGCCAGCGCCTCGGCTAGTGCGATCTCCAGGCCGGCGTGCGTGGTTCCCCGACTGCGATTGATCTCCAGCATATCGGTGGCCCATGCGCCGATGATGGAGCTGATCTCGCGGTCGAGTCGGCGAGCAAACTGTTGGATATCGGCGGCGGATAGGGATTCCCCACTGTCGGCCGCTGCATTGAGTTCGCGCTGTAGGCCCGTCAGAGCCAAGACGCGATCCAGAGGAACCCCCACCACCTCGTGCCCCGCGCGCAACGGGGCGGGTGCCAACCGTGGTGTGTCGGTTGAAGCCGGTTGCTCGGCGCTCCAGTACGCGCGCGCTGCCGACCCCGGCTCCCAGCGCAACGCGGTGTCGAACTTGGCGAATGTCTTCGGCTGCGGGGATCGCAGTCCACGAGCCTCGGCCTTGACGATGGTCGGAACGGCTGGCCCGTCTGCAGCGCTGACCGCCTGAATGGTCATGCCCAACTGATTGCGGCGGGCTTTGATAACCGTCGCAAAGAACTCGGGATGCCCGGAGCTCACCATAGACCATAGCGTAACTACAATTGAGGACAAATGCAGCACTAGGGGCCGCTAACACTGCAAATCGGTCCACAATGAAGCAATATATTAGTAAGAACGATTGCCAGCGGAGTGTGGAGTGACTACCCTTCGGAGTGATACACCTCACAATCCAGCGACCCCGATACAAGCTCGACGGAGACGAGAGGCACGACGATGTCAGGAGACCGAGCGGCCGGGAGCAACGAGGATCCGGACCTCGTCCCGACGGGCGGCGCCCGGGGCGCGGTTCGCCATCCTGGTGGTCACCGCGTCCGGTCGAAAGAGGGCTGGGTTCTCATCGAGACGATGACCGGCGAGCCGTCGGTGATTCTCGAGGATGGCCGGGTGCGGAAATTCGGTCACACCAACAGGACTCGCATCGCGGGCAGCGCCAACGTCGCTGCCCAGCTCGATGAGGTCCTGCGTCAGGTGCGCGGGGCGGCGCACCCCGTTCGGAGACAGATCCGGCTCGCATCCAGTCTGCCACTGCAAATCGTCGGGGTTCCCGTCGTCGGACCCTACGATCAGGTGTACGCCATTCAGCTCTGGGTTGGCCGCGCCGATGCTGCGATGCCGCCCAGGCTACCGATCGGCACATTGTCGCTCAATCCACGCACCGGCATCGCGCACGGCTGTGAAATCAGTCGAAAGACCGAAAATCCCGAAATCACCGGCACGAGCGTTCTGCCGCGCCTGTTGACGCAACTGGACGGCTGCGACGATCGCGCCGGGCTGCTGGGGTTGATGTCCGCACCGGTCGGTCGGCGGTGGATCGGCACCGCGACAAGCGTCGGTCCGATACGTCGCCATCTGTGCATCGCGGCACGATGCTGTGCCTCAGCCGCCGGCCCGATCGTGCGAATCATCGTGTGTGACATCACCGAAGTGCAACCCCCGGCGCCGATGTCACTCGACATCGGAGTTCTGCGCAAGATGCCGGTCCCTGCTGGCCACGCTGCGGGCCTGGTAGACCTGCGATCTGGCCTCGTGCACGAGTGGATCGCGCTGGGACCGCCGCCGCTGGATCGCTGGCTAACCGAGATCCCGCAGATTTACCCCGACGACGCCGCCGAGCTACAACGTTGCCGCAACGCCCTGATCGGCGGAGCAACCTCCGAAATGTGTTTGTTCCGAGTCCGATTCGGTGACGACAAGCCGTGGAGTCGTGTTGAGGCCCATTGGGTCGCTGTTCCATGCGACGACGCGCCCCAAGCATTGCTCGACGTGACCCTGCATGAGCCCGGGTAACGGCTGGACCCACTAGGCCAGCCACCTGACAAGTGAATTGCGCCCTCTTCGTAGGGTTTCCCGGCGTCAGCTGGAGGCGACGCCGGATGTAGCCGCCGAATGATCGATGCCTGGTTCAGCCAGCAACGGTCCGGCCGACCGATCTGTTCGACGACACGAGTGCGATTCGCGGTCGTCGTCTACGCCGGTCGCATCCGACGGAGTCGCTGCAGCGTCCGCTCACCAGCGGCTCCGACAAGCCAATCGGACAGAGGAGCCCGCGATGACCATCGACCCGCGCCCCGACATCAATCCCAAACCCACCAAGCATCTTCCGAGTCGAGTGGTCCACAACACGCCGTCGCAGAGCACCCACGAAGACCAACCTGCCACGACCGCCGAGCGCTGCCCATCACCGGCGCGATTGCCACGTCGACGTCCGGCAACCCCGAATCAGGACACCGCGGTACCTGCGCTTGCGCCCAAGCGCCAACCTGAGCTGCTGGGTTGGGTTCTCGCCGAAACATTGGCCGACAATGCCGAGGCAGTCGTGGTCGCTGAAGGTGAAAAGCTCAAATCCCTTGGGATGCTTCACCGCACACGGATCGCGCAGAGCAGGCGGGCATCGACGGCGATGCCGCCACTCGTGCATCAATGCCTCATCACAAAGAAACGTCAGTATCGCGAGATCCCAGGCACCCACCCGTTGACCGTCCACGTCGTTCCCGCTGTTGGCCCATCAGGCACGGTTCATGCCGTCCAACTCTGGACCGGCACGCCGGTCCAGAACCCGCCCCTGCGGGCACCCGTCGGCACAGTCGAGTGGGACGCCGCAACCGGTGTTGCTGAACTCAACACGGCGCTGGAACGACAGTTGGGGATCCCCACGCAGTTGTCCCGACCTCAGTACACATTGCCGGATCTTCTGAGTCACATCGACGGGTTCGACGACTTTCTCGGCTTCCTCGATCTGTTCGATCGGGTATCAACAGTCGATCGATGGGTTGGGACAGTGACGACTCGGGGCCGATTCAGCATGATCCGCCGCCATCTGCGCATCGTGGCCCGAGTCCGTGTCGAGTCCGGTAAGCGTCGCGTGCGCGCCATCGTCCACGACATCACGACCCTGCAGCCACCGCCGCCGCCGCACGTCGACTCGGTCACGCTCGCGGGCTACCCGGGATTGTCGACCCACGCAATCGCCCGCATCGATCTCGGCACCTGCCTGATCAATCGATGGCTCTGCCTCGGTCCCGGAACCCTTGAGCCATGGGCACACCAGAATCCGGAGATCGATGACTACAGCACAGCCGACATCGCACGATGCTGCGCCGAGTTGCACCGTGGCGCGACCACCGCCGCAGCGGATCTTCGAATCCGCTTCGCGGAGTCGAACATTTGGATACCTATTCACGCCGAATGGACCGCACTTCCCGGAGCCCACCGACCGCAGGCCGTCGTCATCCTCGTGCCAGGTGAGCCGCGACCATGATCGCCCTACGGCCTCACCTGTCAATTGAACACGTCCATCGGATGCGGCCAATCGCGCCACTCCTCGCGCCCGAAATTGTAGCCAGATGGTGCGTTGCAGTTGCAATACCGCCTGGTCTACAATTGCGTTGCGCCCCTGTTCAGAGGGTTTCCCGGTGATCGCTGGCAGCGAATCCGGATGTAGCGCCGTCGATCAGCGGTTTTCTTCCCGACGGTTCCCGATCTTGATGACTACGGCACGTTCGCCGTCTCGGATCGAGTCTACCCGCTACCTCCGGCGGCCCACCGGCTGATGGTCAGCCTTACTACGCCCGTCGGATGCCCCTGTGAGGTGTTCCCATGGCGCAAGTCCAGCAAGACCCGGCTTCGATCCGCGAACAGCAGATTGCTATGTCCGCGCTCGCTCACACGGTCCGCGGAGATTTCAAAGCCGTGACCGCTCTCGTAGACATGATCCAGGACCCCGACGAAGGGGTACGCCCCGCCTTCGTCATCGTCACCTTGCTGGCCGAGTTCAAGAAGGGCATAGACCAGCACGACGCGGAGGAGCTGGCACTCTGGTTTTCCCACGAGGCCCAAGCCCTCGCCGCGCAGGCCGATCTCACCTGACCTGGCCGCGATATGGAATCCACCCAAGGCCGCCACGGTGGTCGCGGACGAATTCTGCGAATCCACCAGGTCTCGGCCCGAACCGGACACAGCCCCGACCGCATTCGCCATCTTCGCGTCAAAGGCCACGAACTCTACGACCGGGCCTGGAAAGCGGGCGGTGCCCGAAATTCTCCTCTGCTCTTTGACGAAGCCGACGTCGACGAGTGGGTGGCGTGCAAGAAGACGCCACTCGAACAGGACAGCCAATGAGTAGCGACGCGAAAGGCATCGCCTTACCACTGACCTGGTCCGCCAACCAATCCGCGACTCCGGCGGATACCGATCTACCGATACGACTTCCGATGCCGGAACTAATTGGCGACATCGACGCCCAGACTGATCAATTCCACTACAGCGTCGCGTCGGTCGGCGTCAACGGCCGCCTCAGTGACCGCAGGCCAGTCGGAGTCTTGAACTGGGGACCGGAGTCGAGGTTGGCAATCGAGGTCGTCGGACGAACCATTGTCATCAGAGAGCACCAGCGCGGCGACCGCCGCCTAACAGGTCGAGGACATCTACTTCTACCGGCAGGTTGCCGCCATCGCTGCCAGATCGAACCGGGCGAGCAAGTTCTTGTCGCAACGTCAGTGCAACGCACACTTCTTCTTGTTTATCCGATACGGCTTATCGAGCAGGCGTTATCACCGTTGCATGAGCAAGCGACAGGTGGTGCCCGATGACAACCGCCACCGAGATCGAGGCCGCCAGGCTGTTGCTTGCGAAACTCGGACTCACGCCGCAGCAACTCGTCGAAGCCACCCCGCCGGTCCACGTCCCGACCTTCAACACCTATATACAGGCGATCATCGCCACGATGCCGCCGACCACGCTCCGCGTCTACGGCCCCTACCTGCGACGCATCGAGGAGGCATGGAGTGCGCGTCTCATCACCGAGCCAACCCCTACCGAGCTGCGACAACTCGCCGAACAGACCAAACAGCAGGCTATCGTTCGTCGCAACTCGCGCGGTGGGCGTAGCGCAGTCGAGAGTCTCATCGCCGCCGCCCGGTATCTCTACCGGCACGCTGAAGAAGACGGTTACATCCGCCCCGCTGACAACCCGGCGCGAAAGGTACCCAAACCCCGGAGGCTGGCCAGCACCAGGCGGGCGATACCCCACCAGCAACTCGCCGAAATCGTGCACGTCGCGGCGACCACCGGAAACGACCCGTACCTGGATGCCATGCTGCTTCGCCTTCATATCGAAACCGCCTGTCGGCGAGCTGGCGCTCTTGCCTTAAGGCCGATGGACCTCGATCCACAACAATGCCTCGTTTTTCTACGCGAGAAGGGCGAAACAGTCCGTTGGCAACCAGTGTCGTACCCGCTCATGCATGCCATGCTCAACCACATTGCGGAACGACACGGTGACAACCCCGTCGAATCCGAACCGTTGTTCCGTCAACGCGACGGCCGAGTGGTCACGCGGCGACGCTACGACTCCCTATGGAATCGGATCGGTGCTCGCCTCGAATGGGTCCGGCGCCAGCAGATCAGCACCCACTGGCTCCGCCACACGACCCTGACCTGGGTCGAGCGCAACTTCGGCTACGCCGTCGCCCGTGCCTACGCCGGACACACCGAACCAGACAGCCGTACCGGACAAACAGCCACCTACATCCGCGCCAGCGTCCAAGAGGTCGCCGAAGCGCTGTCCGCTATGACCGGAATCCCACATCCGCTCACCGGCTGATCAGTCGGAGGCAATCACGTCCCCAGGGAGACCCGTTCGAAGCCAACCGATAAATCGCCACCGGGGCAGGTTAAACCGAACCGGCTAGCTGTACGAGTTTCCCCCCAGTCCGACAACTCAAGCGCGCCTGGCAAATCGCTCATCGCAGAGATTGGTCAGAGGAGGGTTGCGGGCTATCTGAAGTCCGGGAAACGGGTCAAGATCATGGCCGCGGCCATGGCCGACTCGGCGACCGTATGGAAGTCGTCGCAGATGTCCGTGCTGGCGTGCTCGTCCAACCAGGGCTCCGACATTTGGACGATCGCGTTCCGCAGCGCTGCGGCCTCGGTCGGGTGGCCGTTGGCGAGCACCACGGCTGCGGTGGCGACGCGGATATCGAGCGAGTGTTTGAACTGCGGGTCGACGGCAAGGACCGCGCGGACAGCAACTGCGGATCGACCCACCGCTGCTCCAGCGCGGCCACCGAGAACGCCCCCGGATCCCACGCCCAGATATCACCATCGAGAAAGCAGCCGTATCCCGCACGCTCGGCAAGCTCTGGATCGTGCTGGCGCGCCAGCTCTCCGGCATCCCACCGGCGAGCGGGACCGGGCCCGAGGTCGTGCGCTCGGCCGCCGCCAAATCCCACAGCCCGGCCGAGGACTCCACACCACCGGGAAAACGACAACCCACACCAACAATCGCAATAGGATCACTATTCGAAGCAGACACAACAACTCCTCGGATACGCAGGGCTCGGTGATATGAGGATTGCAAAAGGGATCGAAGGAAATTCGAGGCCGCTACTCGGCGATACTCGTCACGTAGGACAAGCGATAAACCGGTGCCATGGTGACCGCAGGGGGCTGCCCCACCATCTCGAGCCCGTCCGTGGCAATGAAATGCAGATGTCTACCCCGGTAATCGACGGTGATACGCCCGTCTGATATGTCGTCTGGCTCGACCAGCATGGTTTGGCGCACTCCTGCCGGCGCGTCGGTCAAAACGATCAGTATCCGATCGGGCATATGATCAATTTTTGGCAATAGGGGATCGTCGACAGCTTCCATCACTACCTCCGTAGAATGTAACACCTATCGAGCGCGTATCGCAGACTCGACTGAGGCGTAGAGCGTATTACCGCGACCATGGAATGGCCCGCGAAATGGTTTTCCAGCGGGACAGGCGCGGGATCCGAGAGCAAATGCTCTGCTCTAATACTCGGGTAAATAGCTTCCCGTGTCGAGCGGTCAATTCGGGCGGTACCGTACCGGTCACCCGGACGTCGCAGACAGGTCACGGACCGCGAAGTCCCGGCAATCCGGCTGCTGGGCGGTCTCTATCACCGTAAATGCCGAACGTCGACAGACCAGCGCGAGCTCAGCTACACCGTGCTCGCCGAAAGGTAACGAATCGGCTACATCGGCGAGCCCGCAATCTGGGCGTGTTGCTCACCTCGTCGACGTGCGTCTCGCGGCGTGGCGGTGGACGCGTGGCCGATAGGGTTGCGGTGTATGGATGAGCGATCAGCCCTGATGATGTAGCGATATCCACGTTGTGGATGGCGAAATGCCAGCTGCCGGTTGGCCACTCGGCCTCTGCGTGAGGTTCTGTCGACTTGTGCGATCGGGTGCGTTCACGCGGACACGCTCGGATGTGCCGGCATGACACGCCCGGAGTGGTCGGCCTGTAGCGACTTGTCGGCACATGACATCAGCAAAGGTGCTCGCCGCCCAATCCGTCGTTCGAATGCGCCGCTTCGCGCAGCCCACCGGATTTCAGCGAACATTTCGCAATCAAGCTTGTTGTGAATGCGGTTGCACTATGGCCGGTAAGCACGCATTATGAGTTTATGAGTGCTGAGCTGGCATTTCTGCTCCGCAGCGGGGCACTGCAGATTGTCGGGTCGTTCGAGACTATTTGAATCTTTCGGCGCGCTGTGCCTAAGTTTTCAGGCTTATGTGGTGGCGCGTGCCCAATGTCTTCGCCGTGGTTTGGATTATGACTATCGACCGAAGTTCTGTCCGAAATATCCATTCCGGTGAGCCGGATTCTGTTACGGCGGTGTTGTCGGGCGGCCCGCCGGGGCTTGCCCGGATTGTGCCGATTTCGGACGAGGCGGCCGTGTCCGGCCGTCTCATGGCGAGGCTGCCGATAATTGTTCGCTGTTTCTAGGAGGATGTTGTGAGAAGTTCTGTCCTTATCCAGTTCCCGGGGCTGGGTGGTTACGCTCCGGGGATCCTCGCTCGGCTGGTCGCGGACTCACCGCGCCTGGGCGCGGTCTTGTCCGAGGTCGACGCTGTCGCCGCCGGATATGGGTTCGGTCCGGTATCGGGGCCGTTGACCGATCCCGATGGTCCGCCGATCGAGGACCTCGCCCAGACGCCGACACTGTTGCACTTGGCGTCGTTCGCCTCGTCCTATCTGCTCTACCAGGCGTTGCATGACAAAGGGATCGACGGTGACGTGCTGTTGGGGCACAGCACCGGTGAGCTCACCGCTCTGGCTGCCGCAGGGGCGCTATCGGTGCCGGACACGGCGCGGGTGTTGTGCGAGCGGGAGGTTGCCCTCGCCGAGGCCGGCATCGGCGGTGGCCTGGTCGCGGTGCGCGTCGGCGCACGGCATGCGGAGTATCTGTGCGGCGCGGCCGGTGGCTGGTCGCTGCTGGTATCGCTGTCGAACTCGCCCGAACAGACGGTGGTTTCGGGCTGCGCCCAGGATCTCCCGCGCTTCGAGGCGGTAGCTCAGGCTGCGGGGGTGCAGGCGACTCGGTTGCTTGTGCGCTATCCGCATCACAATCCGGTGTTGCAGACGGCTGCGCGGCGGGTGACCGCGGCGGTGGCGGCATATCAGATGCACGATCCCGCGGCGCGGGTGTATTCACCGATCCTGGGGCGCTGGGTAACGGGCGCCGCGGACGTGCGTCGTATTGTCGAACGGCATCTGATCGATCCGGTGGACTATCTGCGGGCCCTGCGCACCCTCTACGACGGTTTCGCTGTGCGGGAGTTCATCGAGGTCGGCGTCCGTCCGGTGCTGACCGAGTCGGCCCGCGAGAGCCTGCCCACCGGCGCCACATTCGTGGGCCCACCGCCGAACGCGTGTGACGCGCAAGAGATCCTGAACGTTCTGGCAAGTACCGGCGAGCCAGAGGTTGCGGCACGGGTCGCGTCGGCGTCGGCGTCTGCGGTCGCCGAGACCAGCGGCGAGCCGGGACCGGGGGCCACGACGGACGCGCGGTCACTACCCGACCGCGACACGCTGCTGGCCCGGCTGCGGACGATGTTCGCCGAAACACTGGGCTATCCCGAAGATGTATTCACCGATGACGCCCATCTGGAAGCGGATCTCGGGATCGCATCGGTGAAGAAGACCGAGCTGCTGGTGCGACTGCTCGACGAGTACCAGTTGCCGACACCGCCGGCCCGGCTGCGCATGCGCGACTACACCACCCTGCCGAAACTGGCCGCACTCATGGAGACACTCGCAGTGGACGGGGCGAAGCCGTGAACACCACTTCGACACCGGCGCGGGGCACGGTGGCGATCGTCGGCATCGGCCTGGTCGCCCCGGGCGTCAATGATCCACCACAATTGTGGCAGGTGCTGCACGGTCAGACGAGCACGCTGTGCCAACCCGAACACTTCGATGTGAGCCGATGGTTCGACCCCGACCGGTCGGCACCGGACAAGACCTACGTGCGCACCGCGGGATTCCTGCACTCGTTCACCCCACATCCGCGGCTGGCACGCGAGCAAAGCCTCGGCTACTGGGAGGGAGCCGACCGCACGACGCTGCTGCTGCGCCACAGCCTGCTGCAGGCCATGGACGGTGTCATCGTCGGCCCGGATGACCGCCTCGGCGCGTATGTCGGTGCACAGCCGGGCGGACTAGGGCTCGAAGACGCGATCCTGCTCGCCACCGCGGCCCACCCTCGCCTATCGCCGACCCTCGAGCAGTTACGCGCCCGGTACCCGCACGCACCCGCCCGCCCGTCCGACGCCTTCCCGGACCGGCTGCTGCGGGCAGCGTGCCGGGATCTGCTGCCCGAGGGCAGCGACCTGCTCGTGGTCGACACCGCCTGCTCCTCGTCGTTGTATGCCGTCGATCTCGGCGTCAAGAGCCTATTGGCCGGTGAACGCGATGTCGTGTTCTGCGGCGGCGCCAACACCGGGTCACGGCGCGACCTGGTGCTGTTCGCGAAGCTGCAGGGCCTCTCGGCCACCGGTGAGATCCGCGCGTTCGACCGCGACGCGACCGGGGTGCTGTTCTCCGACGCGGCCGCGGTCCTCGCGCTGAAGATGCTCGACCGCGCACTCGCCGACGGCGACGAAATCCACGGCCTGGTGGGCGGATTCGGCGGATCAAGCGACGGTGAGGGCAGCGTGATGGCCTCCTCGCCGCGGGGACAGCGTCTGGCGATCGACCGCGCCCGCGCCGTCTGCGCTGTCGAGGCCGGCGCGGTCGATTGGATCGTCGCGCACGGTACCGGCACCCCGGTCGGTGACGACGTGGAACTCGAAACACTCACCGGTGCAGCAGGACCCGGCGGTGTGTGGTGCACGTCGAACAAGCCGCTGATCGGGCACGGCGCGTGGGCGGCCGGGGCGATCAATGTGGTACATGCGGTACTGGCGATGCGGCACGGCGAAATCCCTGCCCAACGCTACTTCACCGTGCTGCCCGACAGTGTGCATGCGGACCGGATCAGGATTCCGCTGGAACCGGTGCCGTGGCCGGTGAGTGCGGGCCGCCGCCGGGTTGCCGGGGTCTGCGCGTACGGTTTCGGGGGAACCAACGCACATCTGCTGGTGCAGGCCGCGGACCCGGGAGTCGATGCGCCGCGCATGGCAGCACCGACCCACAGTGCGCACCAGGATGATCCGATGGTGCTGGTCGGCCACGCGGTGCACGTCCCCGGCGGCATGACGCACGACGCGATCGCCGGGTGGCTGGGTGGTGAACTGCCCGCGCCGCCACGGTCGTTCGGCGAGCAGTACCCGCTGCCGCCGTTGCGCGAGTTGCGGATGCCGCCGGTCAGCGCGCGCAGCGTCGACCGGACCCATCTGATGGCGCTCGCCGCCGTGGCGAACCTCGTGACCGAATACGGCTCGATGTGGGAGCACCTGCGCGAACGCAGCGGGGTGTTCACCGCGCACACCGGCCCGACCCGCTGCATGACCGACTACACCATTCGGGTCGGCGCGGACGATCTGCACGCGGCCGTCGCGACACCGCCCTCCGGGGATGTCGCGTGGCTCGACGAGGGTCTCGCCGCGCTGCGGCAGCGGCTGCCCGAAGCCAACGACCGGAGCATGACCGGGCAGCTCACCAACATCATCTCCGCGATGGTGGTGAACCGGTACCGGCTCAACGGGTCGGCGATGAACATCGACTGCGGCCGATCCTCGACGCAGGGTGCGTTGCATGCCGCCGAGCGATACCTGCGCTCCCAGGAATTGGACTTCGCGCTGGTGATCGGCCTGCACGGCAACAGCACCCCGCTGCTGGCCGAACTCAGCGGGACCCCGGTAGACCAGATCGCCGAGGCCGCCGTGGTGCTGGCGCTGACCCGACGCTCGGTCGCCGAGCGGCACGGCTGGTCCTTCGACGCCGTCATCCGCAGCGACGCCGCCCGCACCGGACGGCACGCGGGTATTCCCGGTGTCGTCGGCCGATGCTACTTCGGCGCCGACGGGGCCCTCGGCGTGCTGCGAGCCCTGCACCGCGCAGGCACCGGCCCGATCGTGCTGCAGAACCTGGATCCCGCACCGCGGGTAGAGATCCAGCCGACGCACCCGCCCGCGGAGCCACTCGCACCGGCACCCGGTCGCCGCCACGGAGTGCGCCGCGCGGCGCCGCCCAGCGGCACCGATACCCCGCCGCAAGCGAATCATCCTGTCCCCGTGACGGATTCGACCATCAATAGCGAGACAATGTCACCACGCATCGGGTCGCCCTCGCCGGTACGGGACCGCTCGGTGGTCGTGCTTCGCCGCGTGGACGTGGAGCGCGGCACGGAGCCGAGGGCGGCAATCACATCCGGGACGCTCGTCCTGACCCACAGCGCCGACCTCGCATACCAGCTCGATGCCCTTGCCGTAGAGACCGATTCGCGAGTCGTGTGCACCGACCCGGAAACCGCCGGAAACGACCGGATCATCGTGGTCGGTGGCGCCGGGACACGGGCGGCGGTCGACGCCGTGCGAGCAGCGATACCCGGCGGAGTCGAGCATGTGCTGATCGTGGCCTCGGCCCGCGTCCCGCAGGCCGACTGGCCCGCCCCACCGTCACCCGAGCTGCTCGCCATGCAGGAATACGCGCTCGCAGCGGCCGCGGCCTTCGGCGACCGACCCGGCCCTGCCGCCTCGGTCACCGCGCTGCTACTGGATCCATTGCGACTCAGTGTTGTTCACCCACATCTGACGATGATCACCGGATTCCTGCGCGGCCTCGCGCACGAACTGCCCTGCCCCGTCTACGGGGTGGTCACCGATGCCGCACTCACCGCCGGGATCGAGCAGCTGAGCCGCGAATCCGCCGCTGTGCGCGACGCCACGATCGTGTACTACCGGCAGGGGCTGCGGTATCTCGAACAACTCTGTAGCGCACCACTTCCCGACACACGCCGGGCGGGCCCGTTGCCGTGGACGGATCGGCCGGTGATCGTCGCCACCGGCGGGGCAAGGGGTGCCACTGCGGTGGTGGTGACCGCCCTGGCACGACGTGTGCACCCAGTGCTGTGGCTGCTGGGTACCACACCACCCGACGCGGCGCCTGCCGATCTGCTCGCCGCTGCCGACGGCGAACTCAGGGCCAAGCGCACGGAGTACCTGTCGCGGGAGCGCACCCGCGATCCCGCTGTCAGTGTCGCCATCCTGAACCAGCGATTCGACGCGATGGTTCGTGCCCGCGAGATCCATCACACCCTGCGCCGACTGGAGCAACTGTGCGGCACCGACAACGTCCACTACCTTGTCTGCGACCTGCGCGAGCGGGAACAGGTGACGCGGGCGGCGAAGTCCGTGCACGCCAAGCACGGTCGCGTCGATCTGCTCATCCACGGCGCGGGGCGGATCCGATCCGCCGCGGTCGCCGACAAATCCCTCGCCCATTTCCGGGAGGTCCGCGACATCAAGGTGGCGGGCTACCATCATCTGAAAGAAGCGTTCGCCGACCCCGCTCCGGCGCTGTGGTGCAATTTCGGTTCCGGCAACGCCATGCGCGGCTGCGCCGGTGATACCGACTACGTTGCCGCCAACGAATACCTGTGCGCGGCAGCGCGATACGGTGACGGCACCGAATTCACCCCGGCATGGGGATTGTGGACCGAGACCGGAATGGTCTGCGGCATCGCCGACGAGCTGAGCCGCGAACACGGATTCACCGGCATCAGCAACACCGACGGCGCGGATCTGCTGCTGGCCGAACTCGCCCTACCGCGACCACTGGACGTGGTCCCGTTCTACGGGGTCACCGACTCCTGGACCCGGCCACCGGGTCCAGTCGGCCCGCTGCTCGGCGACCCGGACACCGTGGATCATGTCGCGGGAACGTGGACGTGGCGGCCCGACCCGGTGCGCGACAGCTACCTGACCGAACATCTCATCGACCGGCGACCGGTGTTGCCTGCGGCGATGATGCTGGCGATGGCCGCCGACGCGGCCCTGCGGCTCCATCCTGGAACGCAGGTCACCGCGTTGACCGGTACACGGATCGAGGCCCCGCTCTACACCGACGTTCGGGCGGCAGGGTGCCGGATCACCGCCGAAACCAGCGCAGGCGGCGAGGTCCGCGTCGAGCTGCGTTCGGACGTACTCGCCTCGGATGGTCGGATTCTGGCCTGCGACCGGCTGCACTGCCGGGTCGATGTCCATGTCGGAAACCAGGCACCGTCACCACCGGCTCCACCCGCGCGGGAGATGACCGCGCTCGCCGGCGATCCGGCGGTGCGGCCGGATACCTGCGCCCAGCTGTCCGGGGTCTGGCGGACCATCCACCACCCCGCCGCCGACGCGGCGGGCGCGGCGGCGCTCTGCCTGCCGCAACCGCAACCGCATACCGTTTTCGCGCGACTGCCGATCCCGGCACTGCTGCTGGACTCCGCCTTCCGGCTCTTCGGGTACCCACCGCAACCTGATGGCACCCACATCATGGCGGTCCCCAGCGCCTGCGACCGAATCGACCTCTACACCGCCGACACCGATGTCGTGTTGGCCCAACGATATCCAGCCGGCATCCCCCTGTCCTACGACAGCGCACAACAGCGGGCCGTCGCCGCGACCGACGACGGTGCGACCCTGCTCACCGTCACCGGCCTGACGATCCACACCGTGGACTCCCTCCCCGCGCACATCCCCTACCAGGAATGGCAACCATGACACTGACAGCCGACCTCGACGCCACGACCGCAACCGGCCGAGAACCGACGCGGCCGTGGTTCACCATCGAGCACCGTGTCACCGCCGGCGACACCAGTGCCGTTGGCCCCGTCTACTACGCCCGCCTGATCGACTGGCAGGGCCAATGCCGAGAACGCTGCGGACAATTCGGCGCCCCAATCTTCAGCAGCGACATCTCCGGCGACTACATCATGCTCACCCAATCCTGCTCCTGTGAGTACCTCGCCGAACTCTGGTTCGGCGACCTCGTCGCCATCCGGCTCACCGTTCTGTGGGTCCGAATGACCCTGATGAAAGCTGAATTCCGCTACCACCGCATCACCGCCCCCGGTGCACCCGACGGCGACCTCGTCGCCCGAGGCGAACAGATGTGGGCCAGCGCCCGCCTGGCCGGCGACCACTACGAACCCTGCCCATGGCCCCGCGAACTCGCCGACTGCGCAGCCGCGTTCGGCGCCGACCTCAGCCGAGCCCAGATCGACGATTCATCGAATCAACCCGCACCGGAAAGGATTCCCCGATGACCACCATCAATCATGGCACCGATTTACCAGGGCACCCGGGCACTGACACACCGCCTCCTTCATTACCCCTCGTCCCGATCACCGCGCGGTCCGCCTGGGCCGCACAACTGATGACCATCGCCCTCAGCGGTTGGATCGATGATCCCGGCAAGAAATCCCGAGACGCCGGTGAAATCACCCGCGCCGCCTACCCGGTGCTGCCCAAACCACTACGCCTGCTGTTTCCCGACCCCTATGCCGACGGCTGGACCGGCGAAACCGTATTCGTGAACTCACCGCGGATCGCCCACGAGATGTACAACCTGCCGCCCGGTCACCTCGACCACGAGGCATGGAAGAAGGCCCATACCCTGCTGCTGGGCTCGCAGAGCCCCTTCGTCCTGCGTGAACCCGACCACACCAGAGTGCGCCGGGCACTCGCCACCGAACTCACACCGCCCCGCATCGAAACCTATCGCCAGCGCAGCGTCGAACGACTCGACGCCATGATCGACCAACTGCCCCTGGACACGCCCGTCTCGCTGCACGACTTCTACACCCGCTTCACCCAGGACGTGATCCTGCGCGTCGTATTCGGCTGGGACGACTGCCGCGACCTCGACGAACTGGCCGAGTTTCTTTACCGCGCGAGCCGCCATTACGCCACCCGCAAGATCGGCGGCCTGCTCGCGTACCAGCTCAACGCCCGGATCAAAATGCGCCCACGCGCCAACCGGGACGTGGCCGACCGTGACGACGTGCCCCTGCGGATCCTGTACAAGGCCTACCGGCTACGCAAACACGCCGACGAGCTCCTCTACCGCAAGATCGCCGAACTGCGCGCCCGCCCCAACGACAGCATCGCGACCCGGCTCATCGAACGCGGCGCACGGGAGGACCCACCCTGGACCGACAAGCGTCTGCGCGACATCATCGCCACCCTCACCGTCGCCGGGCACGACACCTCGGTCCTCGGCTACGCCTGGGCTACCCAGTACCTGCTGCACAACCCCGAACCACGCGCCACAGTCACCGCCGAGGCCCGCGCAGCCATCACCGACCGCTACGCCCAAGCGTGCAACACCGAGGCATTGCGCATGCAGGCCCCGGTCCTCGCGGCCTTGCCCTCCCCGTTGCGACAAGACATCGTCCTGGGCGGCTACCGAATTCGCAAAGGAACCCTGCTCTTCCTGCCGGCAACCGCACTGCACTACAACACGGACCTCTACCCCGAACCCGAGACATACCGCCCCGAACGGTGGTTCGAAACCAAACCCGAACGCTACGGATTCATCCCATTCGGAGCCGGACCACACCGCTGCCCGGGCAGCACCTTCTACCTCACCGAAGCAGCCATCGTCACCCACCGCGTCTTCGGCCGCCTCGACCTGGAACCCCGCCGACGCCGCGTCGACCCGGCACGCTTCATCTTCGCCACGGTCAGCCGCCCGAAAAGCGGGACCGACGTCATCATCCGGCACCGCCGACCCGCCGCGGAAGTGCCCTGGTACCGACCAGGGCACGCCGAAGGGCTCACACCCCTCAAACAAGCACTACTCCCTCCCGACCCCGGCGCCGACGAACCAGCCCGCTGCCCCTATCCCACCCCGGCACCAACCGCCTGAGCCACCCCCGGCCTCGAACAGGAAACCAGAATGGAAGCCACACACAACTACCGCCGTTGGGCGGGATACCTGTGCTTCGTCCCACTGCCCGGCCTGATTGTCAGCCTCGCGGTCGCGCGATTCCCCTATCCCGACGACAACCTCGACGGGCGGCACTACCTCGACTACGGTCTCCCGCACCGCACAATCGAAATCCAAATCCTGACCTGGATCGTGACGACCCTCGCGACCTGCGGATTCATCCTGCTACTCGCCACCATATTATGGCGCACGGCCCGACATGTCACGATCACAGCACTCATCATGGTCTGCTCCGCCACCGCATGCGTCACCACCACTCTGGTCTGCATGGGCATGTACCTCACGCTATCCATGACCGCGCGAGGCCCGAACTTCCAAGCCGATCGCGTCGACCTCGAATTTTCGACCTATTCCTGGAATGCGACCCAAATCCTCGCTTGCTTCGCAGCGGTATTCCTCGGCCTCGCATGGGCGATGATCGCCGCCGCCAACCACAGACATCCAGTGCTCCCGCGCGCGCTCGCCAACACCGCCATCGCGGTCGCGGCCCTCGACATCCTGCCCATCCTGTCCATATTTGTCGACTCCGGACCCTGGTCGCCCGGATCCGTCGGCAGCTACATACCAGGCGCTGTCGCCACCTACGGATGGATGATCGTCACCGGTTCAGTGCTGCTGCGATCCCAGCCGAAGCACCCCACCACCCCGATCAAGCTGCAATTTTCTTCGACGGAAAGGATTCAATGATGACAATCGTCGAGCGATCAGTGAAAGACGAGGCCGAAGACATACAGCCGACGCACCTCTTTGCCAGCGCGGCCGACCAGTTGCCTCTCCCGAACGGGTGGTTCCCGGTCGGATTCACGAACGAGTTTCCGATGCGGAAGGTGGTCCGTCGAAAGCTGTGCGGCGAGGAGATCATTCTTTGGCGCACCAAGAAAGCAGGGCTGATGGCGAGCCGCGCGTATTGCCCGCACCTGGGCGGGCACATCGGATACGGCGGGCGGGTCCGTGATGATCTGCTGGTGTGCCCGTACCACGAGTTCACCTACGATCAAACGGGCAAGTGCACCGGCTCGGGTTACGGCACGCCTGCCCCACACCGAACGACCCTATCGATGATGGAAGTTCATGAGGTCAATCATATGGTGTTCGTGTGGCATCACGACCAGAGTATCGGTCCGACCTGGGATATTCCACAAGTCGGGGAGGACGTTTTCACATTCCCCGTGCAAGGCGGCGACACATCTTTTCCTGTCCATATCCGCGAACTCATTGAAAATGCGTTCGACATCGGGCACCTTCTGCCGATCCACAACATCAAGCCGATCCAGATGGGGCGCCTCGATCAGGACGGGGCGATTGCCAGATTGAACACCTACACGTCCATGCCATTCCTCGGGTTCGATGTAAAATTCCACAGCGCGTATACCGCAGTCGGGCTCGGTGCCACATTCATAGACTCATACATTCCCATTGCTCGCATCCGGGTTTTGACATCCATTTCGATGACTCCCATTGATCGCAATCTAACTCAGGTAAAAATCGGCTTCAGCGCGCGGTTCACCGCCGTGAAGTCAAAAGCACTTCCGCCTCCCGCGAAATTGGTGGACGCACTCACAAAACCACTCGGACTAGCATTTCTCGGATACATCAATCGGCAAGCAGAATTAGACCGCGCATACTTTGCCAACAAGTGCTACACGAACCGCCCCGCCCTCGCAAAGGGAGACGATTTGATCGGCCCATACCGCCGTTGGGAGAAACAATTCTACACCCGAGTCGTCAGCGATCCGAACGGACACAGAGTATGACCACCGCCGCATCCTCGCGGTTCCGAATCAGACATATGCCGATATTGACCAAAGTCGAATCCATAAGACAAGCGAACATTCGGTGAACTCGCACACTCCGGGTCCTCAGCCGCAGCAGCTCGCCCCGGAGGCGAACTGATGCTTGATGATTCATATGTCGCGGGTGTTCTGAACCTGGTCCGGTGCGGGTGTTGTTCCCGCATCTGAATGGACTACGGATCGACGGGATGGATTCGACAGGGCTAACCGCAATGCCGCGCAGCTTGGGTGTTGGGCCAGTCGTCAAGTCGGCGGCCTCGGTGTTGAAGCCGACCGGCTGGTGTTCGATGTAGTGATATCGAATTCTATTGGCCGCCAAGGCGTGTCGGTGGCGCAAAGACAGCGGAACTCCGAGTAAACGATGAGTTTGTCCTACCAAGACAACTTGTCGCCACCATTGGAGTTCCGATGTCTGCTCAGTCTGTCATCCCTCGCGTTGTCACGGTAGCCACGGGCCGGTTCGCGCCGGGCCACCTCGGTGAGCTGACCCGGATCGTGCCGTTCGAGATGCTCGACGCGGCACTGGAATCGACGCGGGCGACACAGGTGCGGGGAGTTGCCGTCGCGGGTGGTGGTGTATCTGCTGCTGGCGGGTTGTTTGTTCCCTGATATCGGCTATGGCGGGTGTGGGCGAAACTGTGTTCGGACACTGCGCCGGTGAGGTGTACGCGCAGCTCGATTCATTGAAGTTCGAGCTGGCCAGCGCTGGATGACCCACTGTCCGACGGCGTGTCGCCGCGCGGGGGTCCGGGCTCGCGGGAACGCTTTCCCAGGTGACATGCTGTCGGGCGGCCTCGTGTTACGACGGCCGCACAGAGTAACCGGGATGATCCGGCGGCACCTCCCCCGGGTGCACGCACGCCTGCAACTCTGGGTGATAGACGGTGCCGGGGCTGCATTGATAATCGGGCCGGACCAGCTCGCCGTCGATGTTGCTACAGCGATGGAACCGAGTCGGGTCGGCCCCCACGTCGCGATCGACATGTCGTGGACGCCGGCCAGAACGCACGGCTGTCAGCGACCTGAGCTGGCCGACAAACACATTGAGGCTGATCGGAGGTCCTTGCTGTCCAAGTCGGTGCCCTGTCCGAACAGCGACTGGCGATATGGCGCGAAAACGGGTGCGGAGAATTCAAGACCCACCGCCGAGATCGCCGCCACCCTGAGAGTCCTGGGCGTAGCCTCTCCGATCGTCGGCGTATCCAGTCACACACATCACCAGGCACGTCACCACCTCCGAACCACCCGGACCGGAGGCGATGCTGCAGACCTGAATCCAGTCCACCACCGACTTGACTTCGCTCTCATGGGCTGTTCAGAAGTCGAATACCGACACCGTCGTAGCGCGCAATACGCAGGCATTGGAGAAGAAGCCGTGATCGGAGATCGGCTGCCCACGCCAGACTCCATCGATGGTGGCGACGATGGGATCGAAATCCTGTGAACACAGCGGCGGCACGGTGAAATCCGCGAGCTCGCGGATGTTCCCGTTGGCCGCTTCCAAATTCTTACAGGCCTCCTTGGCTTTCGGATGGGTCCCGCCGATCGTTGGCGCACAAATCAAGCTGACCACGCGCTTGTAGATAACCTCGACCGAAACCCCAGGCGCCACTGAGAGCGACACCACCGATTGCGTGATCTGGTCGGTCGCGGCGCCGACCGGCGCGGCCATCGACACCCCGAACACCACCGCCGCACCGATCGAAACACCGACAACCCGACCGGTGCGCGCCATGGCCATCACCCTTCGTAGACGGAGCCGATCCGACCTGCTGCGAGGTTAATCCACCAATCACCCCGCTCGCCGCAATTGACGTCGCCCGGCTGGGTCACGCCGACCCGCGGAGCGTGCGCCTACGACAGGCTCAGCTGACGGTGCGCTCCTCGCGGAAATCGGGCATCCAGGTGCATCCAGTTCCAGGAAGGGTGTCGGATTCGCGGATAAGGCTAACTCCGCGAGCGTGGTCCAGCAGCGGCTTCCAGCGATGCTCGGTCGGTTCGCAGCCCAAAACCACACCCCCGTAGCCGGCTTTAACGCGATCGGCGAGCCACCGCACCGGGCGGCTTGCGTCATCGTCCACGCTCACTGAACCTACTCAGTCCCACACTGTCTCGCAGAGGATCTGGGAGGCTTGCTGTGTCAGCCCTCGAGGGGTGGTTCCGGGATATCGGTGCCGGTATCCCGCCTCAGCGGTTCAGGAGCGCCCGGGGAGACCCCGCGGGCGAGGACGGCCCTGCGGCGGTGCAGTCGAATATTCTAAGGCGGCTTCGTCCGGACGCGTGTCGATTCGAGCCAGGCGCCAGCACTTGCCGTTTGAAGCCCTTTCCGATCGTCACCGTCGAATAACGATTGGTCCGCGAATCGGCACGCCGCACACCCATCCATGAAGGCCGCGAGTACGAACCAATATGGCGACACTCGACGTATCCCTGTCGGTCTCGCTGCCCTGATAATCTGCTTCGATGGGAGCGACCCGATGTGGATCCGCTCTAGCTGGTGGTCAATTGTGGTCCTGGTGGCGGCAGTAGTTGTACGTTCGGCGGCCATCACGGCACCAGCCCATGCCGGAGAAGGCTTTACGTTGTCGGTGAATCACGCCGCATATCTGGTCCACTTACAGCCGACGACAATGGGCCAGCCGCCGAAAGCTTAGGACCGCTCGGATCGGGGAAGAAAGCACGCATGAACGGATATCACCAAGAAGGCCTGGTATCCGATATTGTATAGCGAGCCGAGCAGGAGGTGCTCCGGACCGCGACAGAGTTGCGCAAGAACCGCATCAGCAATAGAAAGTGAGCCTTCCAACGTGCCCTCGACAACCGTCAGTGGTCAACAACTCCTCGCCTGACCACCGCACGAACCTGCGGCTGCCATGGGCGCTGATCGCGGTGCCTCGACAACAAGCGGTGGCCACCGTCTTGTCGTAGTGGAACCGCCACCAAGGAGGTAAACCCGTGAGCAGCACCGAGATTCTGGACAGCCTGTACGAGCTACTGGGCATCAGGGCCGAGGAGACCGGCGGCAAGGTCACCATCACCGGTGCCGACCCGGTGACACCGTCGGTCCATCGAATCGGCGACGCCGCCGCGGCCGCGTATGCCGCCATGGGTACCGAGGTGGCCGCGCTGTGGCGGCAACGCTCTGGACAGGGGCAGGACGTGACCGTGGATACCGCCGCGGCCGCGCACTCGCTGATCGAGCCCGGCTTCATCCGGCAAGCAGACCGGCCGGTGATCGAGTTGCTGGAAGACCCACGCATGCTCAACACCTGCACCTTCTACAAAGCCAGGGACGGCCGCTACATCTACCTGATGCAGGAGATGCCGCACCTGCGCGATATCACCCTCGAAGTGCTGAACTGCCCCGTCGACCGCAGAGCCATCGCCGACTCCGTGGCAAGTTGGGACGCCTTCGCCTTGGAGGAAGCCATTCAGGTGCGAGGTGGCACCGCCGCCGCCGCGCGAACCCAGCAGGAGTGGCGCGCGCACCCACAGGGACGGTTGCTCGCCGAGCAGCCCGTCGTCCGGCTGCAAAGAATCGGTGACGCGGACCCCGAACCGTTTCCTGAACTCCCCTGCGAGGATCCACTTCCCATGAGTGGACTGAAAGTGCTCGACAACACCCATATCATGGCCGGTCCGATCTCGGCCCGCAGCTGCGCCGCCCTGGGTGCCGACGTACTGCATATCGTTCCACCACGCGGGCTGGATCCGGTGCCGATGCTGATACAGACCGGTGTCGGCAAACGCAGCGCCTTCTGCGATCTCACCGCCCCGGCTGATGTCAAAACATTCTGGAACCTCCTGCGCGACACCGACATCTTCGTCAACAGCTACCAAGGGCTCGATCGGCGAGGCTTCGGACCACAAGCGCTGATCGAACGACGCCCGGGTCTCATCTACGCCGACGTCCGCTGCTGGGGCACGACCGGCCCCTGGGGCCCACGCGGCGGATTCGACCAGAACGCCTGCGCCGCGACAGGATTCGCTGTCGAACAAGGCAGCTTCGACGGGCCGGCACTGCCTCCGACGGTCCTGCTGGCAGACTTTCTCGCGCCCGCGCTGGCCACGCCCGCGATCATCGAAGCGCTGCGCCGCCGAGCCGAGCACGGCGGCAGCTATTACGTACAGGTCAACCTGGCCCGCGTGTACATGTGGATCCAGGACATGGGACTGCTCGGCCGCGAACAGATCGCCGGGCTGGACCCGGTCACCACCGATCCCGATCTCCCCATACCCACCCCCGAGGTCGTATCGCTGGCGCGTCTGGTCACCCACCACGGGTCGTTCGGCGAAACCCACCACCTCCCGACCCCGATCACCTACTCCGCGATCACCCCCCACTGGGCCCGCGGTCCCGAACCTCTCGGTGCCTCACCACTGGCCTGGTAAACGAGAAACCCTGCCCAGCAATGAGACCCGGGACACCGAAACATTCGAACGCACCGCTGCCCGACTCCGAACCGGTGACTTTGGGCGGGTAGAGGTCCTCGAACAGCCCGGCCTGGTCGAGCGGTTCACGGCGCGAGATTGATGCCACCGCTCGATCTTGCCGGTCGTGGTCGGCGGATACGGCTTCGCTGTTTGCTTGCGAGACTCGGACGCACGCCGCAGCAACTCCTCGAAGCCAGCCCGCCTGTCGACGTCCCGACGTTCAGCGCCTACATACCCGGCGATCATCGCCACGATGCCGCCGACCACGCTCCGCGTCTACGCCCGTACCGGCCCATGATCCAGTGATGAGAAAAGTCACGCTCAGCCGTCTTGTGCGCGACGCTGTGTGATCGGCGTGGTGATTCGCATGTGTGTGATGTCGCGGTCGGCCGGACCTGCGTCGCGCTGCTGCTACACCGGATCCAGCGTGATCGGTATCCCGAGCGTGACCAGCCGGGTACGCCGATGTGGGCGTGGTGGTACCCGCGACCGGGACTCCTCAGGACCGTATTGCCCTAGTCACCAACGCAAGTGCCGCAGGTTGTTCAACGATGGCGAGCATGACGAACAAGGCTGACCGCGCACCGCGTCGGCGCGATCGCACTGGGTGCAGACATCAGCCCATAGCACACCAACAGCCGCAGGTATTGGGAGTGCGCACGCGGTTGGCGATTCAGGACATCGCGGATAGCTGGCGATCGAAGGTCAACTCCCGCTGGGATCATTCAGCGCGGGTTGCGCGGCGTCTGGATCATTTCCGAACCGTTCAGGCGGTGGCCCCGGGGGCGCTGAATGACGCCGTGAGGACCTCGTCGAGTATGTTGTTGAACTGCTCGTAGGCCTCCACCGTGCCCCAATGCCCGGTTGGGAGGATCGATAGCTTTTGGAAAGATCCTGCTTCTCGGAGCATTTCGGCGATCCGCTGGGAATGTACCGCAGGAATCATGTGATCGTCGGCTCCGGCCGTCAATGTCGTTGGCATGGTCAGGTCGACCGCGGCGCGGCCCAGGTCGAGGTCGGCGAGTAGGAGGCCGAACTTCGCCCGCGCTTCGTCCGGACAGCTCTGTGCGATGGACAGTGCGAAGTCGGCGATATCGTTGGTCGCGGCCGGGCTCAGGATCCGGTGACGTAGTAGCCATTTCGTTCGAGCGTTCGGCCGCATCGGGGCCGAGGACCCGAGCAAGGTGCGGCCGATCCAACGGGGAAGTTTCAGCCAACCGCGGTTGAACAGCGGTATCAGAGTCGTCGCGCCGAGCAGATCGCCGGCGCCGGTGTTGGCCAACAGCACCGCGGCCGCGAACCGGGGGGCCTGTTCCGGATCCCGTGCTGCCCATGCTTGCACCGCCATCCCGCCCAGGCTGTGCCCGACCAGTACCGCCCGCTGCCCCGGCCGAAGTGTCGCGGCCAGCACCGCGGCCAGATCATCGGCCAGCAGTTGGGCGGTCAGTGCGCTGTCGCCGAGCTCGCTCTCACCGTGGCCGCGCAAGTCATAGGCGACGACGCGATAGTCGCCGGCAATGGCGTTGATCTGCGGATTCCAGTATTCGATACGACACGCCCAACCGTGAATCAGCACGACCGTATCGCCCTCGGCAGGCCCATACGCGTGCACCCGCAGCCGCGCACCGTCGGAAGCGGTGACCGGAACGACTTCACACGCAGCGACCGGCGGATTGAGCGCATCGGTCGAGTAGACCCGCGTGTGCAGCAGGGCTGAATCTGGGCTCGAAACGGTGATCGGGGGCCTGGCTCGCATAGCAATTCCCCTCACATCGGCAAAGTAGGTAACCACAGAGTAGCTCAAATAGTTCTGACGCAGCGGCAGTGCAAGTCGAGATTCATCTCGATTCAGCAGTTCGGCGCAATTATTTAGCAGCTACACCGAGAAATGAAGTGTTATCCACTTGCACGACACCGCCGCCTGAGTGCACGCCTGATCGTCGCCGGACAAGCCATGGACCCGACGGCACCGGCGAGTCGGCCACGATCCTGCTGTGCCCCGGTGACTCCGGCGCGACACCGCCGCCGATCCCCCGCGCCCCGGCGTATAACTGCGGTTCACCGACCTCGACGGGCTCCAGTTGACCGCGTTCGTCACCAACGCCACCCGCCGGGCTGCCCGGTTGATGATGCTCGCGTGGGTCACCCCCAGGATGGGATGCATGCCACCCCGAGGCGGCTGGGTGGCCGACCGTTCGATCATATAGATTCCCTAGGTATGGGTCGTGTCCCATGAGGCCCGCGCGGACTTGTCTCGGTCTGGTCATAATGGCACTGTTGGAGTCGATAATTCTCTTCCTCGTGCCCGTTGACCGGCTTTAGCGGTTATCACCGAAGCGTTTGCTCTCGGATCACATCGTCGGTTGCCGGAGAGGATTTCGAATGAGCGCGTATTCCAGACACCCATTGACCGCCTACCAGCGCGACATCTGGGTGGCCGAATCCTACGCGCCCGCCGCAGATCCGCAGTTCAACATCGCTATTTGGCGCCGATTGCAAGGCGATGTCGATACCGAGGTATTGCTGGCCGCATTTAAACGGACACTATTCCGTAATGACGCCTTCGCGCTTCGTTTCGGTGAGCGCGACGGGCAGCCGTTCCAGTGGGTCGAGGTGGAGCAACCGCAGGTGGAGATAGTCGATTTCGCCCTGGCGCCGGACCCGGCTGCGGCGTGTGCGGACTGGCGAGACCGCGATTGTCAGGAGGCGTTCTCGCTGCGGCACAGCCGGATGTATCGGGCCGCCCTGCTGAGGGAGAGCCCGACGGTCGTCTATGTCTATCTGAAGGCACACCATCTCGTCACCGACGGCGCCACACACGAATTGGTGCTCAGCCAGATCTCGGCCGATTACGAGCAGATAATGCGGAACGGTAAGCCGCTCGATATCACCGTGCCGTCCTATCTTGCCGCCGTCGAGTCCGGCGCACGCTACCGGGCAAGCGCCGACCACGACGCAGACCTCGAGTTCTTCCGAGCCGCACTGGCCGATGTCTCCCCCGCCTTGTTCACCAGGAAAACCGGCGCTCGGTCGGTCCGCATGAAGCGCAACGGGCTCTACACCTTCACCGTCGCCCCGGAGTTGGTGGCTGGGATGCGACGGGTCGGCGGCTCGCAGTTCGCGTTCCTCTCGGCGGCCGTCGCGACGTATCTTGCCCGGGTACACGGCGTCGCCGACATCGTGCTCGGCGTTCCTTTCTTCAATCGGCACACCGAGGACGACTGGGCCACCGCCGGTTTGTTCGTGAACGACCTGCCGTTCCGACTGGCCGTTCATGATGCGGTGTCGATGCGGGAACTCGCGGTAGCGGCCCGAGCGACTACGCGCGCCATGCGGGACCACGATCGCCCCGGAATCGGCGACATCGTTCGTGCGCTACGGCGCAGTGGCACTGCAGTGCGGCAGCTGTACGACGTCACGGTCACCTATCAGCCCTACCATCATGTCGCTCCGCTTGCGGAGATCAGCATGACGGATTGGGGCGCCGCGCCGTTGCACAATCAGGAGGCGCTGTCGGTGCGGGCCGTGGCGGTGGACGATTCGGGCGCGCTCACCATCCTGCTGGATTACGCGCTCGATGTGTTCGATGCGGACTTTCCCATCGAGGCCTGCGCGCGGCACCTGCGGAACCTCATCTGCAATGGCGTCGAGCATCCCGATGAGCCGGTCTCCGGTCTGTCGATGCTCACTGCCGCCGAGCACGCCGATCTGGCGTATGAAAGGCAAGGGTTTTCCGTCGAGCGGTCCGGCACACCCACACTGTCCGGCTTATTCGAGCGGCAGGCCGCCCGCACGCCGGACCGGGTAGCGATTGTGGGCGGAAATACCGGTGCGCCGGTCACTTTCGGCGAACTCGCGGCCCGTACCGACAAGGTCGCGCGCGCGTTGCGTGCGAGTGGTGTTCTGCCCGACGACCGGGTGGCGGTACTACTCCGACGAAGCACGGAGATGATCGCGGGCCTGCTCGGCGTCCTGAAATCCGGTGCGGCGTACGTGCCGATCGATCCGGGATACCCGGTCGATCGAATCCGCTTCCTGCTCGCCGACAGTGGAGCCGCGGTGGCGCTGGTCGATCGCGATTTCCGGATGCCGCAGCTCGATGGCGAGGTGCGGGGAATGTTCATCGATGAGGTGCTGGCGGGTCCCGCTGGAGAACTGGAATTAGTGGGCACCGACCGTAATCTGGCCTATGTGATCTATACCTCGGGCTCGACCGGCAAACCCAAGGGAGTGATGGTCGAGCACCGTTCAGTGGTCAACCGGCTCGCCTGGATGCAGCGGCGCTACCCGATCGGCGCCGACGATGTTGTGTTGCAGAAGACTCCGATCTCGTTCGATGTCTCGGTGTGGGAGTTGTTCTGGTGGGCGATCGAAGGAGCGAGCGTGGCACTGCTACCGCCGGGCGGCGAGAAGGATCCGCTGGTGCTGCTGCAGGCAATCGCCGAGAATCGGGTCACCGTTCTACATTTCGTGCCGTCGATGTTCGGGCCGTTCCTCGACCTGCTCGAATCCTCGCCGCACCGAAGGACACAGGCAAGCTCGCTTCGGGGGGTGTTCTGCAGCGGCGAGGCGCTGCCGCCTGCCCGAGTCGCTCAGTTCAACCGAGTCTTCGCTGACCGACGGGACGGTGCGCCCAGGTTGGTGAACTTGTACGGACCGACCGAGGCCACTGTCGATGTCTCCTATTACGACTGCCCGGACCACCCGGTCGATCGGGTTCCGATCGGGCGGCCTATCGACAACATTCGCCTGTACGTGCTCGACCCGCATCGCCAGTTGCAACCGATCGGTGTCCCCGGCGAGCTGTATATCGGTGGGGTCGGTGTCGCGCGCGGCTATTTGAACCGCCCAGAGCTGACCGAGGAACGGTTCATCGAGGATCCCTTTGTGCAGGGTGCCTCGCTGTTCCGGACCGGGGACGGCGCGCGGTGGCTGGCCGACGGCAACCTGGAATTCCTCGGACGACTCGACACACAGGTGAAGATCCGAGGCAACCGGGTGGAGCTCGGCGAGGTCGAGAACGCGCTCACCGACATTCCCGGAGTGCGCGATGCCGTCGTGGTGAGCAACGAATCACCCACTCGTGGCACATATCTCGTCGGCTACTACGTCGCCGAGGCCGGGCAGACGCCCGAGCAGAGCCGCGAGGCTCTGGCGCAAACCCTGCCGGAGTACATGATCCCCTCACAGCTCATCCGGATCGAGCGGATCCCACTGAGCCCGAACGGTAAAGCCGATCGTCGGGCCCTGCCTGCCGTCGAAAGATCCGACGAGGCCGGCGCCGCGCCGCGCAACGCGACGGAGGCGACCTTGGCCGACATTTGGGCGGAGGTGCTGGAGAAGGACCGGGTCGGCATCCATGACGACTACTACCTCTCCGGCGGCGATTCCATCCTGATGCTGCGGATTCGTTCGGCGGCAGAGCAGCAGGGAATTCACTTCTCGCTCAACGATCTCACCCAGCACCCGACCGTCGCAGAGCTCGCGACCCGGGCGACCATCGGTCCTTCGGCGGGCACCGGCTTGCGGCCGTTCGAGCTGGTGTCCGCGGTGGACCGTGCGGGGCTGGAAGATGCGGTCGACGCCTACCCCGTCAGCCGCATGCAGCTCGGTCTGCTCTACTACAGCCGCGTTCAGCAGACCTCGGCGATGTACCACGATGTCTTCCAGTACAGCTTGGTCATGCCATGGGACGACGAGCGATTCCGGCACGCCTTCGACCTGCTGGTGGCCCGGCATCCGGTGCTGCGCACCAGTTTCGATCTCGGCGGGTTTTCCGAACCGCTGCAAATCGTGCATCGGATGGTACGGGGCGGTCTCGAGATCGTCGATCTGCGTTCGCGCGGCGACGAGGATGCCCGGACCGCGATCGATGAGCACATCGAACAGCGGCGCGTGTACCCCTACCGGTTCGACCGGGCGCCGCTCTACCTGTTCCAGATATTCGTCCGCCGGTCCACCGTGGAGCTCGTGCTCAGTTTCCACCACGCGATCCTCGACGGAGGCAGCGTCGCCAACCTCGTCAGCGAGTTGTTGCAGGACTATGCGCACGGACTCGGGACAGCTGTCGAGCCCGTCGCCGACCGCGTATTGCCCTCGGCGGCGGAATATGTGCGTGCGGAGCGACGCGCCCTGGAAAATGCTGAGACACAAGAGTTCTGGCGCAACCTGCTGGACGGAGCGCGCTTGGTCCAGCCGCCCGCCTTCCGCCCGCATGGCCTCCCCG
The DNA here is from genome assembly GCF_007990755.1 of Nocardia ninae NBRC 108245. Taxonomy (GTDB): domain Bacteria; phylum Actinomycetota; class Actinomycetes; order Mycobacteriales; family Mycobacteriaceae; genus Nocardia; species Nocardia ninae. Next base: position 71,011 of record NZ_BJXA01000030.1, read on the forward strand.
GACCGGACGTTGTCATCACCCGTCAGATCGAGCTGGCCGACGAACTGACCGACGCTGTAAGAGCATTCGCGCGGACTGGAAGAACGACTCTGAAATCCTTACTGTTCGCGGCTCATTGCGCGACCTTGGGCCTGGCTGCGGGGACGACCGACGTCACGACCGGCCTCATCACGCACGGCAGGCCGGAGCTGGCCGAAGCCGAACGCATTGCCGGACTGTTCCTCAACACCATTCCGCTACGGGTAGACACCGCGGCAACCAGCTGGCTGGAATTGGTACGCGACGCGTTCCGCGCCGAGCAGCACACCCATCCGCATCAGCGCTATCCACTCAGTGCCATCCAGCAGGATCTCGCGGGCACCGTGCTGGACACGGCATTCAATTACGTCTATTTCCGCCAGCTGGCCGCGGCTCTCGAACTGCCGGGCATCGACATGATCGATTACCGTACTTGGGAAGAAACCAACCTCACCCTGTTGGTCAACGCTTACGCCGATCCACTCGACGGACCGATCCGGCTGCGAATAGATTGCCGGAGCCGCGTTTTCACCCCAGAGCAGGCTGACCTCTACACCCAGCAGTTGCTCGCGGTGCTGCGCCGCATCGTGACGCACCCCGACGAAGCACCGGATTTCGCCTTCCTCGCCGAGGACCTCCTGGTGCGGTCGGCCACGGTCGACGCGACGGTCGACGTCGCTGCCGCCATCGACGCCTGGATCGCGGCGGCCCCGCGCGCTCCCGCTATCACCTGCGGTGACCGACAGTGGAACTATCGGGAATTGGGCGATGCCGCAGACCTGGTGGCACAGCGGCTGTTGGCGGCAGGATCCCAACCCGGCGACCGGATCGGGATCGCGATGGAGCGCACACCCGAAGCTATCGCCGCGATCGTGGGAGTACTGAAATCGGGCGGCGCCACGGTTTCCCTCGACACCAGCTATCCACCGCAACGGATCGCGGCCATGGTGGACCGAGCCCGCCCCTTCCTGGTGATCGCCGACGCCGCGGCGACGCACCTGCTGCCTGAGCAGACCGTCGTACTCCGCGCCGAGGAAATCTTCACCGGCACAGCCGAATCCGGCGTACGACCGCTGCCCGAGATCGACCAGGACAGCATCGCCTACGTGCTGTTCACCTCCGGCTCCACCGGCGCGCCCAAGGCAGTCGCGATGCCGCATCGCTCGCTCGCCAACCTGGTGGCCTGGCAGAACCGCAGGCCCAGCGGTGCCGTCGGCGGCATCACCGCCCAGTACGCACCGCTGAGCTTCGACGTGTCCTTCCAAGAGATCTTCTCGACCCTGTGCGGCGGCGGCACCCTGTCGTTGATCTCCGACGAAGATCGACGCGATATTCCTGCGCTGCTGCGTGTGTTGGACAGCGAAGGCGTGCAACGGATCTTCTTGCCCTACGTCGCCCTCCAGCAACTGGCCGAGACGGCGGCCGCGCTCGACAGCTGGCCACGCAGTTTGCGGATTCTGGCCTCATCCGGAGAAAAGCTGTTGGTAACCGACGCGATTCGGCGACTCTGCGCCCGGTTACCGGGGGTGATCCTGGAAAACCAGTACGGCCCCACCGAAACACACGTTGCCGCAAGCTTTTCCATGACAGGGGACCCGGCAACGTTCCCGGCGCTGCCGCCGATCGGGACCGCGATCGACAATGCCGCAGTGCATGTTCTCGATGCACGGCTGCGTCCGATGCCGCTCGGTGCGCAAGGCGAAATCTATCTCGGCGGTAGCTGCCTGGCCGAGGGATACCTGGATCAGCCCGAACTGACTCGCGAACGATTCGTGCCGCATCCGTCCTTGCCCGACGGGGCCCGGCTCTACCGCACCGGCGACCTCGGCTTCGTCTTACCCAGTGGCGACGTGGTGTGCACCGGCCGGGTCGACGCGCAGGTCAAGGTCCGGGGCTTCCGGGTCGAACCGGCCGAAATCGAGCTGGCCATCACACGTTTCGCCGACGAGGGCCACCCTGGCATCACCGAGGCGGCCGTCACCGTGCGCCGCCGCGCGGGAAACGATTCCTTCCTAGTCGCTTTCCTGGTCGGCGAGCCGGACCGCGCGGACATGGATCAGCTCGGCAAGCACCTGCGCGCTCTCTTACCTGAGTACATGGTGCCCACGCATTTCGAGTGGCTGCCTGTCCTGCCGTTGACCCCGAGCGGGAAGCGTGATGACGCCGCGCTCGACCGGCTCACGCTCACCACGCCTGTCTCGTCGTCCGCTCCGCCGCGGGACGACTACGAACGCGCGCTGGTAGAGATCGCCGCGGACCTGCTGCAGCAACCGGCAATCGGCCCCCAGGACAACATCTTCGACCTGGGCGCCACCTCGCTGACCGCGATGCGATTCGTCGTTCAGGTCGAGCAGCGCTTCGGGCTCACTATCCCGCTGTCGGAGTTCTTGGTCGCGCCGACGGTCGCCGCGCTCGCCGAACGGCTGCGTCTGGGCGCGGCGGACGCGGTGTTCGATCCGCTGGTGCCGATCCGTGCCCGCCGACCGATGTTCTTCGTACATCCGTTGGGCGGCAACGTGTTGTGCTACGTGCCCCTCGCCAAACGACTCGACCGCGACGTTCCGTTCTTCGGTCTGCAAGCCGCCGGTGCCATCGCGGGCACCGAACCGCTGTCGACCGTTCCCGAACTCGCTGCCTATTACCTCGAATCCGTTCGGCGCGTGCAACCGCACGGCCCCTACACGCTCGGCGGCTGGTCGTTCGGGGGCCTGGTTGCCTTCGAAATGGCCAGGCAACTACGGCAAGCCGGCGAACAGATCGCGGACCTCGTCATCCTTGACACCGTCGTGCTCGATCCGGCCCGGCAAGCCGACCTGGACATCGAGGACCCCGACGACACTGCCAAGGACATCCTCGTGCGATATTTCTTCTGGGAACTGCTGCTGCTGCAACGGGGCAGCGACTCCAAACCGGAGACGCTCGGCGAATTCAGCACCCAGGACGACACATTCGAGTACATGGCCGAACTCGCGGTGCGCGAAGGGGTGCTCCCCGCGGGCAGCACCAAGGCTGTGATCCGCAGGCTCTTCGGTATCTACGCGGCGAACACGCGCGCCATTCTCACCTACCGGCCCGAGGCCATCGACGTGGACGTGACGCTGCTGCGCGCCACCGAACCGCTGCCCGAAGTGCTCGAGTTGTTGCACCGCACCGGGGGCAGCATGAACGACGACCCCGCCAACGGCTGGGGAGACCTGACCACCGGACGGCTGACGGTGCTCGCTGTTCCCGGCAACCACCTCTCGATCGTCGAGGAACCGCACGTCGCCCAAGTAGCAACCCTGATCAACGACCTGATCGGAGGATGACATGGTTCGGGACAAGCGCACGAAAGTCATTGTGGTAGGGGCGGGTATCGGTGGACTCACCGCCGCCATCGCGCTGCACAAGCTCGGCGTCGACGTCGAGGTCTACGATCGGGTTCCCGAGCTGAAGGCCGCCGGGTTCGGGTTGTCCGTCGCGGGCAACGCCAACACCGCGCTGCACAGCATCGGCCTCGACCTTCGCCTCGAAGAACGCGGCCAGGTCGTCAAGTCCTACCAGATCCGGAGCTCGACCGGCCGCTTGCTGCGGACCCTGCCCTACCCCGAGGCAATGGCCGGGGTGCCCAAAGCCAGTGTGCTGATCAGTCGCACCGATCTCCAACAGGCGATGTTGGAGCACGCGGGTGACATTCCGATCCACCTCGGTGCCGCCGCGATCGGGTATCAGACCGACCCGGACTCCGGCCGGGTGCGGGTGGAGTTCGCCGAGCATCAGACCGCTGACGGCGACGCACTGATCGGCGCGGACGGCATCCACTCGGCGATCCGCAGGCAGCTGGTCGGGCCGGGCGACGAAGAACGCTATGGCGGGTACATCTCCTGGCTGTCGATTGTTCCTTTCGAACATTCGAGGTTCGGTACCGGCTCGGTCACGCACTACTGGGCCAAGGGACAACGCTTCGGACTGATCGACATCGGTCACGGAAGCGCCTACTGGTGGGCCACCAAGGAAATGCCCGAAACCGAGGCCAGGAAATGGAAGGTCGACAAGGATGAGATCGTCCGCGCTTACGCGGCATGGCCCGATGAGGTACGAGCTGCCATCGAGGTCACACCCGAGGACACGATTCTCGGCGTTCCGGAAAGTGACCGGGCGTTTCTGGAACGGCGCGGCGAGGGCCCGGTCACCTTGCTCGGCGACGCCGCACACCCGATGCTGGCCAGCCTCGGCCAGGGTGCCGGCATGGCCATCGAAGACGGCGTCGTGCTGGCGCGCCACCTTGCCAGTGCACCCGACGCCCCGACCGGGCTGCGCCGATACGAGTACGAACGGCGGGACCGCACCCGCACGATGCTCAACACCGCGCACCGCGTCGCAGCCTTCGAACAAGGCGCGAGCACACTGCGAAGGATCTTGCGCGACACAGCGATCCGAGTGGCGCCCAAGCGGCAGCTGATCCGCGAACTACAGGAAGCCCTCACCTTCCCCGGCGCGACCCTATGAGCGAGCACGCGACCAGATAACGCAGTGAACGACCCGTTCACTCCCCAATATTCCCGGCCGGAACTCGCTCACCGGCGCGTAGATTCACACCCGGAAAAGAACCTCACCGCCCACCGATCACAGCGAGTGTCGGTGCCACCGAGTATTTCGCCCTCGCCCCCAGCGTCGCACCACCCCCTAAGGGTCTCATGGGTGACCACGCACGGTGTTCGGGATTCGGTTGTCAGAGGCTTGCCAAGGCTCTTGGGGGTAACACTTCCGATACTCACCGCTGAATTTGTGAGATGAGAAAGCTGTATAGCGGTTATCGTCCCGGCCATATCCAGCCAGGGGTGTCCGCGGGTACCGGACCGGTGCCCAGTAGGGGCACGCAGGCGACTAGGACGACGTAGACGAACATGATCACGTTGGCATATCCGATTCCTGCGGCCACGCGCACTGCCGCTTGGGTATGCGAGGTGAGGTGCTCGGTGCCACGAAAGATGTGGGGGACGCTGCCTCGCTGCTGCGCGCGGTAGGCCATGAACGTGGTGGGGGTGCAGAGCAGAAGTCCACCGATCAGAACGTTGGGCAGGGGAATCTGGTACCAGTGGCCGCCGAACAAGGACAGCGAATGGTTCGCGAGGGGATAGGCGTAGGCGCCGCAGACCGAGACGAAGAGTAGTTCGACGACTAGATCGACGAGGAAGCCGCTGACGACGAGTACGGCCAGAATTCGAGCGCTCCCCCAGTGCGGCCATTGTCGTCGCACCACGCTCAGACACAGCGATTGCAGCCAGACCCAAGAGACGACGAGGGGGAACATAAACATCTGCGCCGCGAGCAACGTCTCTATGTGTGATCCGGGCAGGTTCGGATGCCAGCCTGGAATGTGGTGACCCCAGCTGACGACATTGAGCGCGTAACGGTTGGAGATCGGGGATGGGTAGTGGTAAGCCATGATCGGGCTGAGCCACCACGTGCAGAAGTTTCCCCAGAAGGCGATGGCATACAGCGTGACGGTGCGAGTTTGCCGGTACTGCCACCAGAGCACAGCTGCGACTGCTACGAGTCCGATGGCCATCGCCGCCTGCTCAATCCAGACGGGGGCGATTCGCGTTGTGGAGATGACGTAGTCGTGGACGGCCGCGTGCATGCCGTCCTCAGCGAGCCAACGGCCCAGCAGCACGCACTGAGCGATGAGGGCGGCGGCGCCGAGTGCCGCCCACACCGCTGCCGGTGTTGTGCACTGCCGTATGCGGGAGTCGGATGTCAGCCCGATCGTCGTGTTCACGGGAGGTCCTCTCGCGGCAGGGCCGATAGGCCGGCGACGGGCCGCGTGGCCGCGCGTTCGGTTCCTTTCGGCGCGCCGATCGGTTCGGGTGGTTCGGGCGGGACCGGTTCTTGCGGCGGGCGCTGCCGCGCGGTGCGGGCTACGAGGGCAGGGGTCACGAGAGATGGCGGTGAGCGCAGCATGTTGAACACTTCGATGAAGCGGTGTTGTACGTGCGGATCGACGGTGCCGGCCAGCTGAACGCGGTCGATATGCCTGCCGAGTGCCCGCTGCAGGTATAGCGGGATATTGCTGCTGACACCCGGTCGTCGTGCGTCCGCGGACGTCGCGACCAGCCAGGGCGACAAGGTCAACAACGCGAGTCTGCGCTGGAACGCCAGTGCCATCCGCGCCGGATCGTGGTGGCGCAGTATCTGTTCCAGTAGTACGGCCGACCGTGCCGCGGCGCTCATGCCTTGTGCGTAGAGAGGGTTGAAGCTGCACGCCGCGTCGCCGAGACGGACGAGATTGCGGGGTTGGTTATGGCTGAAACGCGCGCGGCGGCTGCTGGTGGATCGACTGGCTGTGATGGGTGTCAGCGGTTCGCTCGCGACGATCGTTTCGGCAACCACAGGGCTGGACAGGCTGCGGGCGAATCGCAGGAATTCGTGCTCGGTGCGGGCTGGATGGTCGGATCGCTGACTGAGCAGGGTGATCAGCCACCGGTCGCCTTCCACCGGCATCACGGTGGCACCGCGCGCCCGTTCGTCGAGTCCGAGCTGGATGTAGCAGGCCTGCCAGTCCGGGTGATGGCCGGAAGGTTTTCGATAGATCCGACTGGTGTAACCGACACCGGAGTCGATGATATCGACCGCGGGTTGCGGATACCCGAGCTCGGCGAGCCATCGGTCTGCCCGCGATCCCCGACCGGTGGCGTCGATGACCAAATCGGCCGCCAGTTCGGTGCCGGCTCGTACGCCGGCCTCGCTGACTCGCACGGCCGCGATCGAGTCCGCGGCAGCGACCAGCCCGATACAGCTATGTCGCTGCAGCACAGTGACATTGGCAAGATCGAGGACATGGCTGCGGATAGCCCATTCCACCAGTGCCCTGCTCGCGCCGAGCGCAGGGATGCCGGAGGGGAAGCGAACACCCCAGCCGAACGTGTTTCGCAGCACGACGTCGCTAGCGAAGTCGTACATCGTCGCACCGTGGCCGACGAGGGTGGCCAGGAAACCTGGCACCAGGTAGTCGATGTCGCGCTGACCCGCGGCCAGCAGCGCGTGCACGTGGCCGGCTTGCGGAACCCCGGCCCGGTGCCCCGGCCCGGTCGACAGTTCGTCACGCTCGACGATGACGACAGAGTCCATGTGATGTGCGGCGGCCGCACCCGCGAGCAAGCCCGCGATACCACCGCCGAGAATGACTGCCGTATTCATCGGTCTTTCCTTTCCGGCAATCAGCGGCCACATGCCGCCGGATCATGATTGATGCCGATCTCGGCGCTCGGCGCGAGCTGAGCACGCAACACCGCAATCCGCGCCAAGCAGATCGGCTGCATGAATTGATCTTCAAATAGAGTCGAACCGGTGATTCCCAAGGCCGCACTGCGGACCAGAAACGCCAGCTCATCGCAAACTCATAATGCGTGTTCGCCCGGCCGTAGTGCAACAGCATTTAAAACAATCTGGGTTGCGAAATGTTCGCTGAAGTCGATAGATCCTCCGGAGCGGCGCATTCGGACAACGGCCTGGGCGGCGAGCATCTTTGCGGATGTCATGCGCCGGCAAGTCGCTGCAGGACGATTACGCCGGGCGTGTCATGCGGCCACCCTCGAGCGTGTCCGCTTCAATGCGGGTGGCCGCGTCGACAAGACCAGCAACACGCCCAGATTACCGGGATCGCCGATGTAGCCGATCCGTTATCTTTCGGCGGGCACGGTGTAGCTGAGCTGGCGCTGGTCTGTCGACGTTCGGCATTTACCGTGAGAGAGACCGCCCTGCAGCCGGATTGCCGGGACTTCGCGGTCTGTGACCTATCGGCGATGTCCGGGTGACCGGTACGGTACTGCCCGCATTGCACCGCTGGACATGGGAAGTTATTTACCCGAGCATTGGAGCAGGGCATTTCCTCTCCGATCCGCCGCCTGTCCCGCTGAAACCTTCCCGGGCCATTCCATGGTCGCGGCCATTCGCTAGACCGTCTCAGTCGAGCCTGCGATACGCGCTCGATAAGTGTCACCTTTTTACGGAGGTAGTCATGGAAGCTGTCGAAGATCCCCTATTGTCAAAAATGGATCATGTGCCGGATCGGATACTGATAGTTTTGACGGGCGCGCCTGCCGGGCTTCGGCAGACGATGATGGTCGAGGCGGATGATATTTCAGACGGGCGTATCACGGTGGATTACCGTGGCCGACACCTGCATTTCATCGCCACGGATGGGCTGGAGATGGTGGGACAGCCCCCTGCGATCACCACGGCGCCGGTCTATCGCCTGTCTTATGTGACGAGCATCGCCGAGTAGCGGCATACGTTTCGTTCGGCTTCCTCCAGCACAATTCTGAATTCGATATCACCGAGCCCTGCGTATCCGAGGAGTTTCTGTGTCTGCTTCGAATAGTGTTCCTATTGCGGTTGTGGGTGTGGGTTGTCGTTTTCCCGGTGGTGTGGAGTCTTCGGCTGGGTTGTGGGATTTGGCGGCGGCCGAGCGCACGACAGCGGGCCCGGTGCCGCCGGGTCGGTGGGATGCCGGTGCGCTGGCTCGTGTGCATGATCCTGAGTTGGCTGAGCGTGCGGGATTCGGGTGTTTTCTCGAGGGTGATATCTGGGCGTGGGATCCGGGGGCGTTCTCGGTGGCTGCGTTGGAGCAGCGGTGGGTGGATCCGCAGTTCCGGGTGTTGATGGAGGTGGCGTGGGAGGCGGTCGAGGCCTCGGGTATTCCGTTGCGCCGGATGCGCGGTAGCCGGACCGGGGTGTATGTCGGCACCTACGCACCGGACAATCTGTTTCGGGAGGCCCGCCCGGTGCAGGACTCGCCCCAAAGCGCTTATCTGTTCGGCAATTTCACCGCCGGCGCGGCGGGGCGGGTGGCGTTCTCGATGGATCTGCGGGGGCCGGTGATGGTCATCAGCACCCATTGCTCCTCGGGGTTGGTCGCGCTCGACACCGCGTGTGGTGCGCTGACGTTGGGTGAATGCGATACCGCCCTGGCCGGTGCGGTGCTGTTGATGGTGTCGCCGGAAACCCACTATTACGAGGCACCGCTGCTGCTGTCGCACCACGGCGCGTGTTTCGCCTTCGATGCCCGCGCCGACGGATATGTGCGTGGCGAAGGCGCCGGTGTGCTGGTGCTCAAACGTCTGGAAGACGCACGCCGCGAGGGCGATTCGATCCTGGCGGTCATCCGCGGGAGCGCGGTCAACAACGACGGCCAAGCCACCCGGCTCACCGCACCCTCCACACAGTTGCAGCAGCAGTTGTTCCGGGAGACGGTGGCCAAAGCCCAGATCGACCCCGGTGAAGTGGGATTGGTCGAAGCCCACGGTCCCGGCACCGCGGTGGGCGACCCCATCGAATACGCCTCCATTGATGCCGTGTACGGGCGTGGTCGCGGGCACTGTGCGTTGGGGTCGGTGAAAACCAATATCGGGCATTCGGAACCGGTTTCGGGCATCGCGGGCACTATCAAGGCGATCGAGTCACTGCGCCGTGGGGCGATCCCGCCGAATGCGACGTTCCAGACCTGGAATCGGGCCATCGTGCGCGAAGAGGCGTCGCGGCTGTTCGTGCCGACCACGCTGACCCGGTGGCCGGTCGAGGGAAAGTCCCGGTTGGCTGCGGTGTGCTCTTATGGGGTGACCGGCACCAACGCGCACGTGATATTGGAATCGGCGTCGGCCCGGCGCCCGCGCGCGGCCCGCTCGCCCGAGCGCGACACTGAGACACGACTGTTTTTGTTGTCGGGTTCCTCGGCGCCTTCGCTGAGTCTGGCGGCGCGGCGATTGGCCCGGTGGCTGCGCGGTGACGGCAAGGACATCGCGTTGGCTGATGTCGCGCACACCTTGGCGGTGCGGCGCTCCCATGCCGAACACCGGGTCGGTATCGTCGCGGCCGAGCACACTGAATTGATCAAGCGGGCAGTGGAATTCGCTGAGCGTGCCGAAGCCGACGGTGTCGTCTCGGGAACACCGGTGTTGCCACCCCAGCACGCTGGCCCGGTCTTTGTTTTCACCGGGCAGGGCTCGCAACGTTTCGGGATGTGCGCGGACCTGCTCGCCCACGAGCCCACCTTCGCCGCCGCCGTCGACGAAATAGAACCCTTGGTCAACGCCGAAGCCGGATTCTCGGTGCGAGAGATGATCACCTGTCCCGAACGACTGCAGGGGTTGGCGCGGATCCAGCCGACGCTGTTCGCGGTGCAGGTGGCGCTGGCGGCGGTGTGGCGGTCATGGGGGATCGAACCCGCGGCGGTCATCGGTCAGTCCTTGGGTGAGGTCGCCGCGGTCGTCGTCGCCGGCGGGCTCGAACTGGCCGACGGGGTGAAGGTGATCTGCCGCCGTTCGGCGTTGCTGGCCGAGATTTCCGGCGGCGCGATGGCCTCGGTACTGGCCGACGCCGATCAGGTGCTTGCCGCGATCGAGGCGGCCGGCGCGCACGGGGTGTCGCTGGGGGTGCTCACCTCACCGGAGATGACGGTTATCTCCGGTGACGCCACCCAGATCGCGAAGCTAATCTCCAGATGGGAGGGCGAAGGGGTGGTCGCGAAACTCATCGATGTCGATGTGGCGTCGCATTCCCCGCAGGTGGATCCGATCCTGGTGGCGCTCGGCGCGGCGCTGGCCGATATCCCGACAGCCACACCCCGGATACCGTTCTATTCGACAGTCTCCGACGACCCCCGGTGTCCCGGTGCGATCGATGGCGACTACTGGGTCCGCAACCAGCGCGACACCGTCCGCTTCCACGCCGCGGTATCGACCGCGCTCGCCGCAGGTCACCGCCTGTTCATCGAAGCCACGCCGCATCCGCTGGCGGTGCGGCCCATCCTTGACACTGCCGCACACGACGGTGTCGGCGATGTGGTCGCGGTCGGCAGTCTGCGCGAAGGCACCGTCGATCGCACCGCGATGCTCTCCCAGCTGGCAGCGGTACACGTCGCCGGATACGACGGCGTGGATTTCGCGACCCACTATGGCGAAGGTGTGCTCGCCGATGTCCCCGGCACCGCGTGGCATCGGACTCGCCACGGCGGCGACCAACCGTCCTACCAGCTGGTCGACCCGGCACTGCCCGCAGCCGGGCAGCATCCGATGCTCGGCGGGTACGTCCACGATCCGGACAACCCGCAACGGCACCTGTGGCAGACGCCGCTGAGCCCGACACGGCTGCCGTGGCTGGGTGAGCATCGCGTCGCCGACGTCCCGGTTCTTCCCGGTACCGGCGCGGTGGAGATGATGCTGGCCGCGGCAGTACGGATATTCGGCACCGACCGGGTCAGCGTGCGCGAGGTCGTGATCGGCGCACCGGTGATCCTTGACCCCGAACCGGTGCTGACCACCCGCGCGACCCGCGACGGTGAGCGCGCCTCGGTGGAGATCGTCTCGGTCGCTGACGGCGCCACGATCGTGCATGCCCACGGCATCATCACCGCGGCACCCAACCAGGGCGCGACCGCAGCAGCCGACGGCGGTGCGTCGGCGATGTTGAGCCCCGAGGATCGTGGTGGGGAGTGGGTCGATGCCGAACCGGCGGAGCTGCATCGCATATTCCGCGAGCGCCACAACGTCTTTCACGGCACCGCGTTCACCGCGATCGACCGCATCCAAGTCCACCCGATCCACGATCGCGCACTCGCCACCGTACGTACTCACGAGAGCGCGCGGGTGAGCGCTTCGACGCTGGTGTTGCATCCCGCACTCGCTGATGAGGTCGTGCAATCAGCCGTCGCGGCCTGGCTCGCCCACTACACCCTGACCCCCGGCCCAGTCGTGGTCACCGGCTTCGACGAAGTCACCGTATACGGCCCGACCGGCCACACCCGGTTGGTCGCCATCGAATTGCACGACGCCGATGATCTCGGCTGCACCGCCTCAGCGAAGCTGGCCACCGCCGAGGGCACGATCCTCGCCGAGATCCGTGGCTTGCGGGTCGCCAACATCACTTCTCCAGCGGACCGGTTCGCCGCTCGGCTCAGCCATCTCGAATGGATACCCGAACAGCCCGCCCAACCCCGCACCCGCGCCACGGATCGACGCTGGGTCGTGCTCACCGGCCCGACCGTGCGCGAGGGCTGGTCCGCCGAGCTGACCGGCCTCCTCGACCAAGAAACGGCAGGCTGCTTGCGCGCACCCATCGATACCGTCTTCGCTGAACCATCGCTGCTCGCCGGAGCTAGCGGCGTTGTCCTGGCTATCGATACCACCGGCAGCAGCAACATAGACGCAGCGGCTACTTATCGCGCAGTCGGGCAAGCGATCTCACTTATTCAGTGTCTGGTCCGGCGCGCCGATCCGACTCGGTTGTGGATCGTATGGCGTTGCGAACCCTCCTCGCACACCATCGGATCCGCACTGCGCGCCGCAGTCCGATCAGCCAACTATGAGCACCCTGAACACGCTGTCAGCACCATGGATTTCACTGCCCAGGTCGCACTGACGCAGATCGTCACCGAATTGCTCGACACCGGCCAACCCATCACCGAGATCACACTGACTGCGGCCGAGCGCCGGATCGCACGGATCGTCACCGGACCCGACACCGACGAACGTACCGGCCCTGAATTATCAGTTACCAACGCAGAGAACAGGACCGCCGACGCGGACCACACCTCGACAGCGACACCCGTCGTCGTACCCGGCGGCTCCTATCTGGTCACCGGTGCTCTGGGCGGTCTGGGCCTGCTCACCGTCGACTGGCTCGCCCGCCGCGGCGCCGGCCGTATCGTCGTCAACGGCCGCTCTGCCCCCGGAGCGCACGCCGAACAGATCCTGCGGGCAGCACGCGATAGCGGCGTCGACATCATCGTCATCAACGGCGACATCGCCGATCCAGCACTGACCCAACGCGCAATCATGCTGGCCGAACTCGGCGGATCTACCCTGCGCGGGGTGATCCACGCCGCCGGAGTCGTCGAAGACGCCACCATCACCACCCTCGAACCCGTTCTGCTGCACCGAGTTTGGCGTGGCAAAGCCCAAGGCGCCGCCACCCTGCACCGCCTCACCGAGAACCGGGTACTGGATTTCTTCGTGGTCTTCTCCTCGGTCGCCTCGCTGCTCGGGTCTCCGGGCCAAACCGCCTATAGCGCGGCCAACGGATTCCTCGACGGCCTCGTCACCGCACGCCGACACCAGGGCCTGCCCGCCACCGGAATCCACTGGGGTGCCTGGGCCAGGGTCGGTCGCGGCCAACACCTCGGCGAGCGCGGCTTCGCGACCATCGCCCCGACCGATGGCATCGACGCACTCGAACGGATCATCTGCTCGGGAACGGCACAGGTGGCCTACTCGCCACTCGATATCAACCAGTGGATCGCACCCTATCCGGTGCTGCGGACCTCGACCCTGTTCGCTGAACTTCTCCCACCGCTTGCACCCGACGAGGACGGGGAATCATTGCGTGAACGTTTGCACACCGCCGACGGACACAGCGTGCGCACACAGATGTTGCAGGACTTCATCATCGAGACCCTGCGCGATCTGCTCGGCGGCACCGACCGCCACATCGGAGCGCACACCAGCATCGTCATGCTCGGTGTGGACTCACTCGGCGCCGTACAACTCCAACAGCGCCTGCAGCGCGCACTGGCCACCGAGATGCGCACCGGCGTCATCTGGGTCAAACTTAGTCCCGCCGCCCTGACCGAGTGGCTGCTCGACCACCTCGGCCTCACAACCAGCTAACCCGCAACCCCCGAACCCGAAACCCCCGAACCCGATTCGGTCACGGCAGGCGCGACGCGATGAACATGGCAACCGAACCGAAACAGCTCAGGTCACATACGTCATCGGAAGTCGGTCATTGCCTCGTCCTCGGCAGCGGATTCGCTGGACTGCTCGCCGCCCACGTGCTGGCCGAGCACGGTATGCGAGTCACGATCATCGAACCCGACCCGTTGCCCGACCACGCTGAATCCCGGCGCGGCACACCACAGGATCGCCATCCTCATGGCTTGCTCCAGCGCGGCGCCGAGGTACTCGAATCCTTCTTTCCCGGTCTCGATGCTGAGTTGCGCGACTGTGGCGCACACGTTTTCGACTTCGGCGAACACGCCAGGGTACTGTTCCCCGGCGGCTGGGCCGCCCCGGTGACATCGCAGGTCTATCACCACGCCTCGAGCAGACCGTTACTGGAATGGGTGATCCGCCGCCGGGTACTACGCGGCTCCACGATCACCGTCGCGGACCGGACCCGGGCACGAAACCTGCTGTGGCGCAACGGCAAGGTGATCGGGATCGAAGACAACCGGGACGTGTCATGGCACGCCGATCTTGTCGTCGACGCCACCGGCAGGGGCTCTAAACTCGGTGACTGGCTCACCGGCGCGGGCTTGACGCCGCCACCCGCGAGACACGTTCGCGCCCAACTCTCCTACACCTCACGGCTATACGAATGCCCGCCCGACTACCGGCCCCCATGGCAGCTGTCGGCCGAACTCACCTACGCGCCCAGCACGCGGCATGGCGCCGTCGCCACCCGAATCGAGAACGACCGCATTCTGCTCACCCTGATCGGCGCCGACGGTGCGAAAGCCCCGCGCAACGAGAACGGCTTCCGCGACTACGCACTCAGCCTGCGCAGCCCGGACTTCCACGAAATCCTCAGCCACACAACCCCGCTGAGCAACATCACCTGCTACAGCGGCCTGCACAACGACTGGCAGCCCTACCATCGCATGCATCGATGGCCCGACGGACTGATCGCCCTGGGCGATGCCGTCTGCACTCTCAACCCCATCTACGGCCAAGGCATGACCGTCGCCGCAGTCGAGGCCGCGACCCTGCAACGAATACTGACCCGCCGCAGCGCCTGCGAACCCGGATTCGCCCGCACCCTGCAGCACGCCATACCGGCCGCGATCCGCCTGCCATGGCGACTGGCCGCCTACAGCGACATCGGCTGGCGAGCAACCAACCAGCGGAAAACGCTTGACCCCAGACACCGAATCGTGCGCTGGGTGGTGGACCGCATACCGGAAGACCCTGAACTCTACCGACGCTTCATCCCCGTCCAGAACCTCCTCACACACCCGGTCACCCTGGCCCGGCCGGCGCTGCGTCTCCGCTCGTCGGCCCCGCCCCATCAGACACACCGGCCCCGCCAACCTGACCGCCACGCAGGTACCGCACAGACATCGCCGGGAAGTTCACACGGTGATTCCGAATAACGGTCACGACCGGGAGCAGTCATGACTCTCGCCGAATCGCCGACAGGAGCCCTGAAATGACCCAAACCGTACTCGAGGCAGAGACCGGCAGCCGCCTGGACTGGCGGCTGCTGCGGACTCCGGTCACTTTATTCGCCGCCGCCGGTGTGACCTCCATCCTGATGGGAATCTGGGTCATCGGCCGCTGGCTCGTGGCAGGCGAATTTCATCTCGGGTTCGCGTCCAGCGAAGAAACCGGAGCCAGTAGTGCCCGGATGCTCACGATCTGGCTCTACCAAGGCGTACTGGCAGTGACGGCCGTCGGTTTCGCCGCCTGGGGGATATGGCAATGCATTCGGCAACGCCGCCTGACCTTCGACGGCTCGCTGTGCCTGGCCTACCTATGGATGTTCTGGATGGCTCCGCTGCTGAATTGCTGGCGACCCATTTTGCTCTACAACGCCAACCTGGTCCACATGCCCTCCTGGGGACCATACATCCCAGGATGGCGCAGCGTCGGCGCGCAGCGACAGATCGAGCCGCTGTTCGTCTCGAGCGTCGGCTGGTTGTCGATGGTGATCTGGCCGATAACGACGGGCCTGGTGATGGGCTGGTTCATCCTGCGTCGGTGGCCGCAGCTCAGCGGAATACGCCTGACCGCGGCGGCATTCGTGTGCTCCGTCCTCATCGACTGGCCACTGGAAGCGTCCTACATCGCCGCCGGGACGGCTCACTACGTCGGAACCGAGCCGTCAGCATTGACTGTCTTCTCCGGCCACTGGTACCAGTTCCCGACACTGCAGTTCATCCCGACAACCCTCGTCTTCGCCTGGATCCCCTACCTTGTCCGTCACCACTACAAGACAAACGGACCGGACTCGACCATTCTGCGCGGCATCAGCCTTTATCCGGCAAGAGCGCGGACCACAGCCCAGACACTCGCGCTCATCGGCCTCATGGCTCTCGGCATTGTGGGCGTCTCCATCTGCGAATGGCTCGTCGCCTGGTACAACGCCGACGGACCACTACCAAGCGATCTGCCCTCCTATTTCATCACAGTAACCGACACCGCTCAGCCATAGCCTCGAGTGAAAGACCAACCAGGAGTGCCGGGTTCGCACCTTGGTGCTGCCGGCTGATCGCTGCCGGATCGTCCGCTGGGGTCGTGAACCGCATACCGGACGATCCGGAACTCTACCCACGCTTCCTCCCCGTCCAGAACCTTCTCACCCATCCGATCGCCCCGGCCCGGCCAGCGCTGCGTCTCCGCCCGCCGGCCCCGCTCCATCAAACACACCAACCCACCCGCCAACCGCACCGCCGGAAAACTGTCGCATCAGGTGCCGTGCCGACACCACCGGCAGTTCACACAGCAACCCCGAATACCGGTGACGATCGAAAGCAGCCATGAGCTCGGACTTGACGAATGACTGACCCCAGACGCCGACTGAACCGGCGAGAGGCCGAACAATCATGCCCATCGAAACCTCGGAACACACTGCTGTAGAAGATGATTCGATCGAAATTGGTGGCAACGATGGAGCATCGTCGCTATCTGGTGGGCCGGGGCAGGTGTGCTGACTATGGGTGGCGATGGCTTTGCCGAGTTCGGAGCCGTCGAACATGGCGAGATTGGCGCCCTCGGCGGCGAATGGTGACGGGAGGTGGGGGGCGTCGCCCAAGAGGGTGACGCCCCCGACTCGTTCCCACCGGTGGGTATGCGATAGCGGGCAGCCGTCGCTGTCCGAGGTCTCGTTCGCGCGCCTCGCGGGGCCATGCAACGCCGAAGTGCCGCACTTTTACCTCGACTCGGATAGGTCACTTGCACCACACATTCGGCATAAACCTGCAGTCGAAGAGGCCGAACTCGATCAGGCATGGAACCCCTCAGTATGTCCGCGCGAGGCAAGGCATGGTTCCTGCTGATTGCTTCGAGAGAGCTATCAGCCCGTGATGAAGACCAATCCCAGGATGCCGATGCTGTAGATCAGCAGGGCGGCCAGGGAGTCGGGACCCATTCGCAGCCATTGGCGTTTGGGTCGGAAGACCAAGCCGGTCATGTAGATCAGGGTAAGTACTCCGCCGAGTGCGGTGAGGTAGATGTCGGTGTGCTGGGCCGCGGGTAGCACTGCTGATCCCGACAGCAGGGTGGCGAGCAGGAACAGCACGGGAAGGAAGGCGTTGCCACCGAAGATGTCGCTGACCGCGAGCTTGTAGTCGCCCATCCGGGTAGAGGTGAGGCCGGTGGATAGCTCGGGCAGGGCGGTAGCGGCGGCGAGCACGGTGGCGCCGAACAGGACTCCGGACATGCCCCATCGGCTGAACAGTTCCTCTCCGCTGCGCTCGACGAGCACGCCCGCGACCAGCGTCACCACCGCCGCGACCGCGAAGACCAGCGTCACTCGGGCGGTGCTGAGTCCGCCGCGGGTGGCGTGGCTTTCCTTGGTGACGGTGGAATGCCCCGAGGGCGCTTGTTGGCTGTCGGGGGCGTTGCCGTCCTCGTGCCAGGGCAACCCGTGTCCGGCGTGGCGCACCAGTATCAGCCCGATAATCCACAGCACGGCGATGAGGACCGCACCGGGGGTCATCCGCCAGGCGATCAGGGTGTCGGGCAACTGGGTAGCCATCACCACGACCAGGAGCAGGCCCACGACCAAGGCGCCTTCGAGTAACAGGGTCAGTGAAGCCGCCAAATAGGTGAGCGGCGCGCGTGGGCGTACTCCGGCGGCGTCGAGCGCGGCGAGCACGACGGTTTGTAAGGCGATGCCGCCGAGGATGTTGCCGACGGCGACGTCGAGTTGGTGTGCCAGTGCGGCGCTGGCCGTGATCGCCAGTTCGGGCAGGTTGGTGGCGATTGCCAGCAGAATGGCCCCGCCCATCGCTTGCCCGAGGTTCAGGCGTTGAGACAACACATCAGTGGTGTCGGAGAGTTTGATGCCCGCGATCCAGATTGTTGCGGCGCAGGCGAGGAAGATGACCAGCAGCAAGGGTGACGAGAGCGAAGGCAAGGGGCGGCTTCTCCTGCTCGGATCGGCGTCGATGAATGTCGGTCACCCTGGAGTGCCCGAAAACGCCAGCCCCATGCACAGTCCGGCGACACGCTGAGTTCGGTGCCCCGCACGACGGTGTCGCAGCAAACGCGGTCAGCCGACAGTGTCCTTCAACTCCCGCAGTCGCGGTCGCTCGCCACCTGGTTGTCGTGGTAGTTCAGCTGCGGCTGACTGGCGGCCTGTTGAGCGATTGACGATCCGGCGGCACATCCGCCCATGAGTGGCAGAACCGCGATTCATTCAAACCTACTGTGCGCCAGCGGGTCTCTGCAATCATTCAGTGATGATCGTCCTGCTCGCGGACGCCGGTCCGGCTCGTGGAACTGTATTCGCCGACTATCTCGGACTGCTCGTTCCCGTCGGGGTCGTGATCGCAGCGATCATCGCGGCCACGGTGGCAGTGTGGAATGAGCGGGGACACCCCATGATCGGCTCGAAACACTGATCAAGATCGACAATGAGTGGCCCGAGCAACTCGGCGGAATCGACACCATCGAACACCAGATCGCTTTGCAGCTGGCCAAGCTGCGCATCGCCAGCGACCATGTCGGCCGAACCGACGCCACTGCAGACGAACTCGCCGCCGAGATCAGCGTGCTCACCACACGCAAATGGGAGAACCTGCAGGTAGGAGCGCTTCTCGTGCTGCTGACCCTATTGATCGGGGCGTTTGCTACCGTAGGCGAACTATTCGAACCGGGCCAGACTCCGCTTTGGGTCAACATTCTGCCGTGGATATTCGCCGCGTTCACCTTCGCCGCGATATGGGGGATCGGTGTCGTCCTCGAACTGTCACAGCGACGTCTCGGATCGAAGCCGCCCACAGGCGGTTAAGACCGCTGCCACATCACTCATCCGCACCGGCCAAGTCGTCAGGTGGTGCAAGACTTCCAGACTGAACGTATTTGGGCTGCCACGCCGAGAATCGCGCTGTCCCTAGCCGCACAGTCATCCGGACCAAGGCGCGCGGCGCTGGGCCTCGCTCAGCGGGCGAGGCCTCGCCGATACTTGCGCCACGGATCGGACTGGGCGTCGCCGGAACACCGTACCGGGACCATACCGACTGCGGGATCCGTGAGCTCGGTATGAAGTCCTGCGCGCCCAGCCCGTTTAGCCCGGGCCGGTCCCGGCTCCGCGGGGCTGAGTTCGTCGCCGTCGGTGACGACGCTGGTGCTGGCGCTGGCTTCGGCGAGCTGGCCGACCTCGCTGACATATTCAGACATGAGCTACCTCCACCACGTGACACGGAGCCGACGGCTACTGACCACCTACCCGGCGCATCGCAAGCCAATCCACGGCCAGACCGAGCACCCTATTCCCTTTCAAGCCGCCAACGATCCCGCTCGGGACCAATAGGTGTCGGCATCCGCTGGGCGAGGAGCAAACAATGCCCGCCTGCCCGGTGATCGCGGGTGCACCAAGCCATCACATAGGACCCAGGACAGCATTCGATCCTATGTGCCGGGCAAGGATCGGCTACAGCGCGCCGATTAGGGGGATTTTGGCCTTCATGTTCGGCAGCGCCACCCAATCCCAGGCGACCCTGCGGTCGACGTCTACGACCCGGGCGAATATCCGATTGTCACGGTGCACCACCACGGTGACCGATAGGTTCTTGCCATCGGCGTCCCACGTCGCGCTCAGCGACCCCGCGGCCGGGTCCTCGCGACCGCCGGGCACGCCTCAGTTCACCTCGGGCGCTCCCGAGACCAGGCCCTGGAAACCATTTCTGCTGATGAACTGGACGACGGTGTTGTCGGGGGTGATGACGAGCCCGTCGAGACGGTTCTTATCGGTGGGGTGCTGTACGAGTGCCATGTGATTATCTCCTGTCGATGCGGGACGAGTGGTCGGGGCCGGTGTGCCGGGATTGGGCCAGTTGTCATCGGTCACCAGCGAGATGTCGTAGTGGCCAGGCGATCCGTGCTCCCGGCTGGCCCATGCGATGGGGATCGTTTTCCCAACGCGATCAAGGTGCGCATCGCCGTAGATCCGCAAACAAACGACGGCGAGGTACTCGACGTCGAACAGGGCTCCGGCCGTCCAGATCAGGCGCCGGGCTGGATCAGAATGCGCCAAGGCGCCGGGTTGGCACGGCCGACCATCTACTGCAGCAAGTCGAAATGGCCGGAGGTGCAGGCCGCTTGCCAGGGGCTGACCTACGCGTCATGGGTTGCGGAGTGGACTGGCCAAGAGCACGGAATCGATGGGGCCGTCGCGTGTCAACTTTCGGCCACCATCTCGTTGACGCCGTCCCGTGTGGTCGGCACACGAGGTAGTGGTGTCAAGAGTGGCAGACATCGCTTCCTCCTGCCGCCATGAGCCATCCCAAGTCGTAGCGTTGAATTCAGTGCGCAATGAATTCCGCACCGCGCGGGGCCGCGCCACGCAAGGCCTAATCCCGCGACACGCCGGATGCCGCCTCTACTCTCTGCTCGTGACCAGGGATATTCCAGACGCCCAGGGCGGGCAGATTCGCGCCTCGACCCTGGAGCTGTTCTTCGATCTCGTGTTCATCTTCACGGCGACGCAGCTGACGCACGCGTTCACCGAACATCCCGGATGGCCCGCGCTCGGGCGGGTGGTGCTGGTACTCGCCCTCACGTGGTGGATGTACAGCGCCTATGTGTGGCTGACCAACGAGGTAGCACCGACCTCGACGGCTCGCCGCACCGGGCTGCTGGTGGCCATGTTCGGGTTCCTCGTGATTGCCATCTCGATCCCGGGCGCCTTCGACGACTTCGGACTCGCCTTCGCGCTGGGGTACACGGTGGTCAACGTCATGCACTCGGTGCTGTTCTGGGCGAATGCCGGAGCGCAGGTGTCCGCGGCGGCGTTGCGGCTCGTGCCGCCCAACACCGCCTGCGCCGTGCTCGTGCTGATCGGTGGATGCGTCCATGGCTGGCCGCGTTATCTGCTGTGGGCCGCGGCCGTGATGGTGCAGATCGTGACGCCCTATGTGTTCGATACGGCCGGATTCGTCATCCGCACAACGCATTTCTGCGAACGGCACGGCCTGGTGCTGCTCATCGCGATCGGTGAATCGGTGGTGGCCATCGGGGCGGGCCTGGCGGGCGAGAATCTCACGATCGCGCTGCTCGCCATGGTCGCGCTCGCTCTCACCCTCGCCTCGATGCTGTGGTGGGCGTACTTCGGCATGGACGACGAGCGCGGCGAGCGCGCGCTCGCGGCGGTGCCGGAGCCACGGCGCGCCCGACTCGCCGCGTTCGCCTACGGATACGCGCTGTACCCCATGCTGGTGGGCGTCATCCTCACCGCGGCAGGCATCAGACCCGTTCTCACCCAAGGGCATCGGCCGGTGCCGGTATCGGCCGCGCTGGCCTTGTCGGGTGGCGTCGCACTGTTCCTGTTCGGGCAGTATTGTTTCCGGCTCGTCCTGCGCCTGCCGCGGCCCTGGCTGCGGCTGTTCGGCGCATCGGCCGTGCTGGCGACCGCTCCCGTCGGTGTTGTGTGGGCGGGCTGGGCGCAGCTACTCGTACTGGTGATCGTGGGTTACGTCCCGGTGCTTGCCGACGACGCGCTGAGCATGCGCGCGGGCGAGCACAACGCTTATCTGTGACGGTGTATGCGGCTCAGCTTCGTTCGGGTAGCGCGCAACCGCTCAGTCGTTTCAGTTTCGCGGAACCTGACATATTGAGACTCGTCATTTCGATGTCAGCAAATGACCTGTGGGTTCGTCATTCGTGTCAGTACACAACCAAAGGCATCGGGCTGTAACCAGCTCTCCTATGCGCAATGTTGTATCAGATGCAACACTGCGCCCTGACATCTCAACGTGGCCGCTGTTCCAGCGCCGTGCGAATGAGCGCGCGTGCCTGGTCGCCGTAGATGCTGGCTTCCGATAGTGCGTTGGAGGCGCGCTCGTAGAGGACCAACTGTGCGGTTGGGTGGACTCTGGGTCAGCGAGTGGCCAGGCCGGGAACAGAGCGCTGTCGTCAGTACCGCGCGTCAGCGGACACCCATGCGGTTCGCGTCGCCGTCATTTCTTACCCCACCTTTCGAGACCCGCGACGCCGACTGCGGCTGGGCGCGTGTGGAAACGCCGGTTGCCCTGCCGGGCCGCAAGATTCCCGACATGCCTCGGGCTTCCCAGGCTCTGCCAGACCCATCTGTGCTGGATCCGGTGTCGAATAACTGGCGGGTGCACTGTGTCGTCGCTTGATGCACCCTGTTCGGATACGGGCGCCGTCGGGTGCCGGGGTACAGCCACCCCGCCACTCGACGGCGCCGATCCACGCGGGTGACGCGTTGTTGCCGCAGCGTTCACATCAGATTGGTCAGCGTCGGTTCAGGGCGGCAAGGACGGCTCTGGTGCGGGTGTCGCGCTTGTCGCGGAGGCGTTGGAAAGCTTCGGTGCCGGTACCGTAGGCCTGTTCGACCTGGATAATCACCTTCTCCATTTGCTCGGGATCGTTTGAGGGCGTGCCGAGTTCGAGTGTGGAGGTCTGCGCGCCGACCCCGGCGTATAGGTGTCGGATTCCGGCGGGGCCGCCGCCGAGGACGTTTCCTTCGAAGAGCCCGATCGTGGCCCAGCGCAGTCCTAGCGAGTTTCGCAGGATGACGTCGAGGTCGGCCGGGGTGAGGACGCCTTGCTGAACGAGATAGAGCGCTTCGCGGAATAGCGCCAGCTGCAGGCGGTTGGCGACGAATCCGGGCATCTCTCGACGGATGACCACTGGCACGCGGTCGAGCCGCTGGTAGAGTTCGACCGCGCGCTTGGTGATGTCGTCGGCGGTGTCGCTGCCGGGGACAACCTCAACCAGCGGCATCAGGTCCGGTGGGTTGAACGGGTGCCCGACCAGCACCTGTGAAGCGTCGGGCAGTCCCTGGGCGATCGCGGTCGCGGTGATCGATGAACTCGATGTCGCGAGAACAGCATCCGGGCGGGCGTGGGTGACGATCTGGGTGAACAGGTCTTGTTTGATCGGCAGGCGTTCGGGCCCGTTCTCTTGGACCAGGTCGGCGTCGGCTACCGCCGCGGCGATGTCGGCGACTATGCGGATGCGCGGGTCGTGGCCCAGTTCGGCGGCCACCACGTCGGCGATGTCGTCGCGGGGGTCGTAGATGGTGACGTCCCAGTCGTGTTCGCGAGCGAGGCGGGCCCAGGACAGGCCGATGACGCCGGCGCCGATGACAGCGAGTGTGGTCATGTCAGATACCTGCGATTCCGGTCAGTGCCCGCCCGGGGATTCGGGCGACGACGAATTCCGCTGCGGTGGAGGAGGTGTCCAGCGGTACCGCGCGTACGGTGCCCGCCAGGTCGGTGACGTAGGCAAGGCCAGCCGCTGCGTCCACGACCAGTCCGATGGCCTCGCCGAAACCGCCCGCCAGGATTTCGGGCCGCACACCGCGCCCACCCTTGCCGGGGATCGGGGCGCGGTTGAGCGTGTTGCCCAGCGGTTCGGCGCCCCGGTCGGTCCAGTACAGGACACCGGCGCTGTGGTCGAGGATCAGGTCGACCGGCTCGGGCAGCCCGTCCCACAGAGTTTCGATGTCCGTACGGTTCGTGGCGGTCTCGCCCAACGGGATATCGAGCCCGGCCCGCAGGATTTTGCCGCGCCCATCCTTGGCCGGGCCCTTCTGTGTCCAATACAGATAGCCCTCGACGGGATCGACGGCGATACCGACGCATTCAGCGGTCCTGTCCGGGGTCGGGGTGTTGACGACGAGGTCGGTCAGTCCGCTGCCGTCGGTGTCGACGCGGCTGATCTTGCAACCCTCACGGTCTGACCAATACAACCGGTTGGCCGAGAAGTCGGCGGCCAATTGTTTACCCGTGGTGATCAAACCGTCGGGCACTACGCAGCGCTGGTCGGAGCCATCGGTGCGGGCCGAGCGCAGCGAACCGTTACGGCGCGAGAAGTCCGGTTCCTTGTTCTGCCAATCGCTTCGGCCCTGCGGCAGTCCCATGGTGGTCCAATAGATTCGGTCGGTGGCCGGATCGAAGACCACCCCGTCCGGGCAGGGACCGGAATCGGTGAGCACGGTGCGAACACTGTGGTCCGACAACTCGATTCGCTCGATCGTGTCGGACGCGATACCGAGCACCAGCAAAGACTTGAACATCTCGAACTCCCTTCGGTAATCGGTGACACACAGCAAGGCGGTTCAGAGCCCCGAGGTGGGGCGGGCGAACAGCAGGTCGAGGTATGCGTGGACGTCCGCGGCAGAGTCCTGCAGCACGGCAATATGGTCGCTGTCGGGGTAGATCCGCGTGCTGAACTCCACGCCGTTGGCCTGAAGATCGAGTATCAGTGCGGCGAGGCTGTCCGCAGGGCAGTCCGTGTCGAGCAGGCCCTGGGTGATCAAGATCGGCCGGTCGTAACCGGTCAGCGGGATGTCGGAGACCGGGCGGGCGATCGCAGCGAAGTCACCCTCGGCCATCGGCCGAGACAGTATCGAAGCAATGGAGACGCCCGCCATCCGTTCGGCCATGTTTTCCAGGCACAACCGCTCGGCGTCCGCGATGACCTCCCTGCCCAGCGCAGTGAGGTAGCTGTCCAGGTCGAACTCGGGACGCGCGGCCTTCACTCCGCACAGCATGTAAACGGCGTAGGCCTTCATTTGGGGCATAAGGATGTCGGGCAGCCCGGGGTGTCCAACGGCTATGAACGTGTCGACAGCACTGTGGCCAGGCGCCTGGACTACCGCTCCGCGATAGTCCAGCTCCGGGGCGTACCGGTTCGCGATGGCGGCGGTGAACAGCGCGGCATGCCCACCTTGGGAATGCCCCACCGCGGCCCAGGACGAGGACAGAGAGCCGTTGATCGTGCGGGCGGCGCGTAGCGCATCGATGGCGGCGTGGGCTTCGGCGTGGCCGTCCAAGTAGGGGTGCACACCAGGACTGCCCAGGCCGATGTAGTCAGTGGCCGCAATCGCGTAGCCCTGCGCCAACAGCCAGATCAGGTAGTCGCGGTAGCCACCGAGATCCTGGTTGGCTGACGGGGCGCAGGAGTCCGACACCCCGGTGGTGCCGTGCGTCCAGACAATCACCGGCCATCCGCCGGTAGGCGTAGCGCCGCTCGGAATGAACAGTGCCCCGCTCGACAGCGCGGGCTCATCTCGCGAGGTCTGGGTCCAGTAGGTGAACCCGAGCGCGACAGCCGCACCCGGTAGGTGCAGGTAAGCGGGCAGGTCGGCGTAACGGGTGACCGTCCCGGGGTCGGTGATGTGCGAGGTTGCCGTAGTGGTAGTCATGCGTGCC
>NZ_BJXA01000031.1 GCF_007990755.1 Nocardia ninae NBRC 108245
ATTGGTCGCGGGTTCGAGCCCCGCCCGCCCCACAAACGCGATCTGAGCAGCGTATATGCCTCGATCGGCAACCGATTCCATGCGCTGTTGAGCGCGAAGACCAACAAATTGGTGCGCGGTTGAGCGCCCTGTCCGCAGTCCCAGGACTGGCTGGTCAGGCCCGCCCGATCGAACGGCCGCAGCGGTTCGGACAAGATTCAATAGAAGTTGGCGACAGAGGCTTTGGTGTCCACCTCGAGCAAGTAAGGATGCCTAGACGGCGCGGCATCCGGTGTTCTCCGGACCGGAATATCGATAAATGGGCGCTGACCTGCTGTTTCAGTGCCTGAACACCACCTTCGGCTTGGCGGCACGGCTGTGCTTCCGGTGATGATTGCGACGCCATCCGCGAGGCAACGGAGCCCGATGGCGCGAGGCGCCGCCGGTGGAGGGGATCAGCGGCGTCCTCAGCTTTCCGGGCCGACGGCGGGAATCGAGGCACGCTCCGACAGGGGGGAGCGTGGCGAGATAGCTTGTCGCGGAATCGGTTTCTGCGGTATCGAGACGGCGGTAGCCGTCGATGGCGTGGCGGAGCAGGTCGGCGGGTTCCGGAACTGCCCGGTCCGCCACTGCGCCATGGCGAGGTTGGTGAGGGCGTCCGGGTGGCCGAGGCGCGGCGTGCGTCGAGGGAGTCGGGAGGGGCGCCGCACTCGCAGATGTCCGCTCCGGTAACCGATCGGCGAAGGTCACCCATCCGGACGGCTTCGCTATGCGACTTCCTTTCTGTGCGTCCGTGGTTCAACGTTGTCTGTGGCAGGTATGTCGGGCGGAGGTGGGTATCTCCGGGGAGACCTATCTGTCGTGGCGGTCGGTGCGGCCTCGACGTCGAGTTCCGGTAGATCCGAACTAGCAGGAGTGGTTGTGTGATGGCGACCCGATTTCGCAGCGTGGCAGCAAGGTTGGTTTGTTTGGCGTTGATGGTGGTTGGGATCGGTGGGGTGCCGTCGGCTGCGGCGGTGCCGGTGTATCCGGCGGGTGAGGCCGATGGGTTCTATGCGGCGCCGGGGGATCTCGCGGACTATGCCGTGGGGGATGTGGTGCGCAGTAGGCAGGTTGCCGCGACCGGGTTTCCGGGGGTCATGGCGTGGCAGCTGTTGTATCGGTCGGCGAACTCGGCGGGTGTTCCAATCGCGGCGGTGACGACGGTGTTGGTGCCGGCGGGCGGGGGGAATCGGCCGCTGGTGTCGTATCAGCCGTTCGTGAACTCGCTCGGGGTGCGGTGCGCGCCGTCGCACAGTCTGTTCGACGGGACGATGCAGGAGGCGCCTGCCTTGAATCTGCTGCTGGCTCGGGGGTGGGCGGTCGCGGTGCCGGATCATCTCGGGCCGACGAGTGCGTATGGTGCGGCGCGGCTGGGCGGCACGCTCACCCTGGACGGGATTCGCGCGGTGCAGAGGTTCGCGCCTGCGGGACTGGCGGCCAGTCCTGTTGGTATGGCTGGTTATTCGGGTGGTGGCATGGCCACGGGGTTCGCTGTCGCGCTCGCGCCGGAGTACGCGCCGGAACTGCCGATCGTCGGTGCCGCGCAGGGCGGCGTGCCGGTGCACCTGGCCGCGTTGGCCCGCGATGTCGGATCGGCGCCGAACCAGCTGTTCGGGCTCGGTTTCGCTGCGGCTGTGGGATTGGAGCGGGAGTATCCCGATCGGGTGCGGCTGGAGCCGCGACTCAACCCGGCGGGGCTGGCGTTGCGCGACCGGATAGCCAACGCCTGCGCAACCGAGATCATTGATGCGGGTGCCAACCGCCGACTGTCCGATGTGTTCACCGGCGGTGCCTTGGATGACGACCCGGCGACGGCGCAGGTGTTGCGGGAGAACAGCATCCAAGATTTCGACGGTGTGCCGCGCGCCCCGGTGTACCAGTGGCACGGCACCGGCGATGTGGTGTCACCGCAGGCGGTTCGCGATGTGGCGGATCGATAGTGTCGTGCGGGAACGCCGGTGCGGCTGGACATGATTCCGGGTGCCGATCACGGTGCCGCCATGCTGGCGGGCGCGCCCCGGGCACTGGACTACCTGGCCGACCGCTTCGCCGGGCGTCCAGCTCCCAGTACGTGCTGACCGTTAACTCGGGGTGCCCATTTTCTTGGCCTGCTTGGCAAGTTCCTGCTCGAACTGCTCTGGCGTGAACTTGAAGTCGCCCTTGGGAAACTCCATGCAACCATCGGCGGTGACTTTGCCGGGAAGGGCGGCGGCGCCGGTTTCTTCCGTGGCAGCGGCCAGCTTGCCGTCGGGTTTGACCCCGCACACGAAGTACGTCCCCTTCTTCGCCGAGTCGAGGATGAAGAAGAAGCCGTTGATCTCGCCTGCCTTGGGCGCTTTGTTCGCCGCGGTGCATTTATCGGCTTCGACGGGAGCGAGGTTGTCGCCGATGGCTTTACCCGGCGTGATCGTCTTGCACCGGTAGCTCGGCGACGTTTCGGCGTTCGCGGCCGGGGCGACGGCCAGCAGGGTGGCGAAGGTGGCGGCGCCGGTCGCGACGAGATGAGCGGGTCGACAGTGCACGGGGTGGTGGCCTCGTTTCTGTGGACGGCTCTGGCGTGGGTATTCGGACCCGAGCCGGTTCTGGATTGGTTCACCTCCGAGTTGCAGTCGGAACCTGTCTTGAAAGTGCTCATTCGGTGAGCACTTAACTGCGGATGATGGGTTCATGGAAAGCATCGACGCAGGTTCACTTCGTTTCCCGGACGCGGCGCACTGGGAGTCGTGGCTGGCCGAGCATCACGACGAGTCGGCTGGCGTCTGGTTGCTGATCGCGAAGAAGGGCGCCCAAGGGATCACCATCGGCGACGCTCTCGACGTCGCCCTGTGCTACGGCTGGATCGACAGTCATCGCAAGGGCTTCGACGACCAGCACTACTTGCAGCGGTACTCGCCACGGCGACCGAAAAGTCCTTGGTCGCAGGTGAATGTGGAGAAGGCCGAGGCGCTGATCGCCGCGGGCCGGATGCGTGCGCCCGGCTTGGCGGCGATCCGGGCGGCCGAGGCGGACGGGCGGTGGTCGGCCGCCTACCAGCGCCAGCGCGACGCCACCGTCCCGGCCGATCTGGCCGCCGCGCTGGCCGAGGACGAGCGGGCGCGGGTCCAGTTCGAACTGCTGGACCGGACCCGGCAGTACGCCCTGTTCCTCCGCCTCATGAAGGCACGCACCCCGGCCGGTCGCGCCACGCAGCTCGGCCAGATCGTCGCGTCACTCGCACAAGCAAGCTAGTTGCGACGCGCGGCCCGCACTGGGCTCAGCGCCATCCCGTGCAGCCGGCGCCATCCCACTAGGTCGGCGCCACCCGCCTCAGCCCACCGCAACCTTCCGATCGAACGCCGCTTGCGCACGTTGCGCCAGATCACTACCGAGTTTGTACCCCTGAGCAGCGAGTTCTTCGTGAGCCTGCGGGTCGGTGGTCTCAGTACCGTAGAGAACCTCGACAGAGGATTCGTCGATCTCGGAGTAACCAGCAATACCGTGCTCGAGCTGCAGCGTGATCGCGTCCTTGTACCCACGACGATCGAACGTCCCTTGATTGATCCCCGCCAATGCGATGAAGTGCAGTTCTTTCACCGCACTCGGACCGTCGGGGGAGGTGTTCTCATAGGCCCACCCACGGCTGAACACCCGATCGATCCACCCCTTGGCCAGCGCGGGCATCGACCACCAGTAGACCGGGAACAACAAGGCGACAACATCGGCCGACTCGATCAACTCCTGTTCCCGCCGCACGTCGGCGGGCACCTCGCCGAGCAACCGATGCACCGCGAGATCCGCAGGCCGGAACACCGGATCGAATCCCGAAGCCGTCAGATCATGCACGGCAACCATCGTGCTTCCATCTGCCTGGATACCTTGCTCGACCGCGTGGGCGATGGCCCAGGTGGCGGACTCGTGGTCCGGATGGGACACCACGAGCAGTACTTTCGGCTGACTGCGTTCGTTCGTCATACGGCCAAGGTAAAGTATGACACTAACGTCAATGTCAAGGAGAAGCTCAGGTGCGGATCAAAGATTTGAGCCAGCTCACCGGTGCGACCCCACGGATGCTGCGCCACTACGAGAACGCCGGTGTCCTGACCCCCGAGCGCGACCCCAACGGGTACCGGCACTACCGCGAAGAGGACGTCAAGACGGTGCACGACATCCGCTGTCTGCTCGCCTCCGGCCTCTCGCTCACCGAAGCCGCCACCCTGATCCACATCGCCTGCACCGCCCCGCAGAGCGCCACCGACCAGGACCGCGACGACGTGCTGGCGCAACTCGACGAACGCACCCGGCAATTGGACGCGGGCATCGAACGACTCCTCGCGGAGAAGGCCAACCTGCTCAAACTCCGCCAGGACCTCGGCCGCTGATCCCGCTGCCCCGAAATCCATAGACCCTGCGCACCGCCGACTTCTCGTAGTGTGGTCTATGGACTGCCCACTTGCCGCGGTCCCGAGCCGCATCCGAACACGCGGCCGGGTGGCGGCCGAGCCGAGCGCGAGGACCATGTCGGACAACGTCACCACAGATCGCTCCGGTTTCGACGCGGTGATCGCGGCCGCCGACTATCCGGTGTTCGTCGTGACCACCCGGGCCGATGGTCGCCAGGCCGGGTGCCTGGTCGGCTTCACCTCGCAGGTGAGCATCGAACCCCCGCGGTTCCTGGTCGGCATCTCCAAGACCAACTTCACCTTCGGCGTCGCGATGGCGGCCGAGCACTTGGCGGTGCATCTGCTCGGTCGCGAACAGTCGTCGCTGGCAGCGCTTTTCGGCGCGGAGACCGGCGACGACATCAACAAGTTCGCGCACTGCAAGTGGCACCCCGGCCCGGCCGACGTGCCGATCCTGACTGCCGCCGCGGGCTGGTTCACCGGCCGCATCCTCGAACGCCACGACCTGGGCGACCACGTCGGCATGCTCATCGAGCCGGAGGCCGCCTCGCCCCCGCCGCCCCACACCGACGCCCTGCGCTACAACGCCGTCGCCAGGCTGAAACCCGGCCACACGGCGTAAAGGTCAGGCAACGCAGATCGAGGGTTCCTCGTCCGAGGCTTGGGCGCGCAGCGTATTCAAGGTCTTGGACAGGATGCGCGAAACCTGCATCTGGGAGACACCGAGCTGCTCGGCGATCTGCGCCTGCGTCATCGATTCGAAGAATCGCATGATCAATACCCGGCGCTCCCGCTCGGGCAGCGCGGCGATCAACGGCCGAACGGTCATCGACTGTTCCAACAGCTGATAGCACGGCTCCTCCGCGCCGAGTCCCGCGGCGAGCGGCATCGGCGCGGCCTCCCCGTCGTCACGGGTCACGGCATCGATGGAGTTGGTCTGGTAACCGTTCTTCGCGATCAACGCCTGGGTGACCTCCCCGACATCGAGGTCCAGTTCGGCGGCGATCTCCCTGGCGGTGGGTACCCGGCCGAGCCGGTTCGACAGCGTTTCGGTGGTCGGTCCGAGTAATTGCTGAATCTCCTTGAGCCGACGCGGAACTCGTACCGCCCAGGTGTGGTCCCGGAAGTGCCTGCGCACCTCGCCCATGATCGTCGGCACGGCGAACGAGAGGAACGAGCTGCCGCGCGTGACGTCGAACCGGTCGACCGCGAGAATCAAACCGAGACTGGCGATCTGCTGCAGATCGTCGAAAGACTCACCGCGACCGGCGAACTTGCGAGCGATGTGCTCGGCCAGCGGCAGGCACAGCCGCATTACTTCCTCGCGCAACTCGTTTCGATGCGGATCGTCCGCGTCGAGCGTTGCCATCTTCTCGAACCACGGCTCGATATTGTCGTAGCTGTCGCCGCGGGATTGCGTACGTCGCGGTGCGTCGACCCGGTCCGCCGTGAAGTCACGCTGCATCGGATAACCCTCGCTCCCAACTGAATTCGATGGCCGTCGGATACCCTCCCGCCGCCGGCTCAAAAGGTTCCTTGATCAACTCGGCAGAATCGGTCAATACCTGCACCAACTGCCAGCTCAACGGGTCGCGGGTGATTTCGACATCGCGCGTGGTCGTCGCGCTGATTCGCGCGCGGATGCTGCGCCGGTTGTAGGTGAACGCGCACCGCAGCGTCGAGCCGGGCACCGCGTCGAGCATCAGCGCGGTAGCGGCCTCGCTGAGCACCAGCCGAATGTCCGGAATCGCATCGAGCGTGACCTCGGCCATCATGCACGTCGTGTCGGTGAGCGCCCGAAGCATGCCCAGCTCGTGCGGCTCAGCGGCCAGCTCGAAGACGACTCGGTGCGCGACCACGGATGTCTGGTGTGATGTAGATGTCCTGGAAGCCACCTTCATCATGTTCACCGCCTCCCATCGATTCACTGCGGCCATACCCGCGCTTTGCCGTACCAATCACCTCGGCAACTTCTCGGCGTGCACTGTGACCGGCGTAACCCGCATCCAGCCCGGCAAGAAGGGGCTGAAGACGTTCGTTCGCGCGGTCGGTGCGGGATTCAGGGCCCGGCTGGAGTAGCGTCGAAGTCGGGGAGATAGGAGTCCGGGGTGGAGGGAGCATCCGGCGGTTTCCAGGGTGAGCACCCTGATGACCTGAGCCGGGATGTCGCACGCGCGGCTGGTTCGCTGTTTACCGGAATCAGCACGCTCTGCTCGGCCGCGGTCCGCCTCAGCGGTGTCGACGGCGCCGCTCTCGCGGTGCTCAGCAACTCCACCCAGGCCCGCGAATTGGTCTATGCGACAGACGCGATCGCCCAGCAGATCGATGAATTGCAGTTCGTGGTCGGTGAAGGACCGTGTGTCGATGCCTACCGCGGCGACCGCTACCAACTATGGCCGGATCTGGCGCTCGGCGCGGTGGCCGCACGGTGGCCGGCCTTCACCCCCGATGTCCTCGCACTAGGGGTGCGCGCGGCGTTCGCATTCCCGGTGCCCGGCGTGCTGCGGCCGATCGGCGTGCTCGAGCTGTACCGCAACACCGTCGGTGTGCTGGCCGCCGCGGAACAGGAGTCCGCAGCGGCCTGCGCGATCGCGGTCGGGCGCACCTTGCACGCGAACTGGGCCGAGCGGATCGACCTGGCGGGCAGCGTCGAAACCGCGCTCGACAACGCCGGATTGGACAACGAGTCGGCGGTGGCCGACGGCGACTTCTCGCGTGCGGAAGTCTTCAATGCCGCGGGCATGGTCGCAGTGCAACTCGCGGTGCCGATCGGCCAAGGGCTGGACCGGTTGCGCGCCTACTCCTACGCGCAGCGCCGCTCCATCGCCGACGTGGCAGCCGATATTGTGTCCCGGCGGCTGTCGTTGCGGGATCAGCGCGACTCGACGGAGGGGCAGCAATGATGAACTCGGCCCGGGCACGGTTGGCGATCGCGGAACTGACCGCGACGCTGACCACCGATTTCGATGTCCCGACCCTGCTGCACTCGGTAGCGGTGCACGCCCGTGACTGCTTCGACGCGGTGTCGGCGGTGGTGATCCTGCGCGATCCCCGCCAACCTGTGGACACGGTGGGCATCCAGATCGTCGCCGAGTCGCTGCGTGACGGTAGCTCGGCCGACCCCCGTCTGCATATCACCGGGCCGGGTCTGTCGAGTGCGCGCGACGGTGCGGTGGCGATGATCGCGGATCTCGACGCGGGCGACGACGCCAGCTGGCCGCAGTACCGCAGGCAGGCGCTGGCCGCCGGGCTGCGGTCCATGCGCGCGTTTCCGGTGGTCGCGTTGACGATGCCGCTCGGCTCGGTCGTGGTGCACCTCGACGAGCCGTGGGGGGTGGCCCGCCCCAACGATTTCGGCCAAATTCTGGCGGACATCACCGCGATCGCACTGTCCACCGGGCGGGTGGACGGGCGCCGGGCCAGCACGGGTGAGACCGTGGAGGCGGTGCTGCACGGCACCACGGTGATCGCCGCGGCGGTCGGTGTGCTCGCCGAATACTTCGACCTCGATATCGCGGCGGCACGGCAACAGTTGGTGCGGCTGGCCCGTGCCCACGGCGTGACGCCCACTGTCCATGCGCGCGCCATCATCGAAGCGCAGAACACCGCACCGTGGGATCCCGGTGCCACCGGGAAATTGCACGCACCGCCCGAGTTGGCGCCGCCGCGGCATATCGACATCTGACGCGCACCGTTTCCATGGCTGGCAGACAACCGTCCGTCCGCTGACTACACGCCATTTCAATATGGTTCCGACACGAGCGACCGACCACGGACACGGTGTAAAAACCGCAGGTGGAGCGCATACTTACCGCGTGATGAAAACAGGCGCACCTGCCGCCGAGGCGGCGACCCAGGCGGTCGTCCAAGTGGTCGGCGGCGGTACCGCGCAGGCCACCGGGACCTTCGGATTCTGGTTCGCCGATCAGCGGTGGGAATGGTCGGACGAGGTCGCCGCGATGCACGGGTACACGCCGGGGACGGTGACACCGACCACGGAACTGCTGCTGTCGCACAAACATCCGGAGGACCGCGCGCAAGTCGCCGAGGCGATCGCCAAGTCGCTGCGCGATGCCGAGCCGTTCTGCAGCCGTCACCGCATCATCGACACCGCCGGAGTGACCCGCCATGTGATCGTCTTCGGCGACACCATGACCGACGACCACGGCGACGTCATCGGCACCAAAGGCCACTACGTCGACCTGACCGACACCATCGACGAGCAGCGGCAGGAGATGCTCGACGGCACGCTGCCCGAACTGTTCGAGGCACGAGCCGTGATCGAGCAGGCCAAGGGCGTGCTGATGCGGGTATACCGGCTCAACGCCGAGCAGGCCTTCCGGGTGTTGCAGTGGCGTTCCCAGGAAACCAACATCAAGCTGCGCACCTTGGCCTCCCGGCTGATCGCCGAATTGGACTCACTGCCGCCGGCGCCGCCGCAGGTGCAGACCGCGTTCGACCACCTGCTGCTGACCGTGCACGAGCAGTCCGGACCCGAATGACCTTCAGGCTTCCGGTCGTCGCGTGCTGTCGGTGCGGCTGACCTCGTAGCCGAGCAGCCGTTCGGCCTCTTCGATACCGCCCTGGAGGTCGCCGACCGCATTCATCTTCGACAGGTCCAAGCCGATGGTGACCAGCGTCAGCGCGATCTCCGAGGACAGGCCGGTGATGATCACGTTCGCGCCCATCAGGCCGGACGCGTCGACGGTCTGCACCAGATGGTTGGCCACGGTGGAGTCGATGGTCGGCACACCGGTGATGTCGATGACGACCACCTTGGCACGATTGGCCCGGATCGCGCGCAGCAGCTGCTCGGTGAGCTGACGGGCGCGCTGACCGTCGAGCACGCCGATGATCGGCAGGATGAGCAGCTGTTCACGCACCTGGAGCACCGGGGTGGACAGCTCGCGGATCGCCTCTTGCTGCTGACGGATGATGCGTTCGCGTTCCTCGACGAAGGACACGCCCACGGTGTTGGCGATGCGGTTGGCGGCCGGTTCGTAGGCATCCAGGACCGCATTGAGCAGCTGGAAGTCGTTCTGGTACTTCTCGAAAAGCGAGCGGGCCAGCACGTCGCGCAGCAGCAGCACGATGCCGAGGACCTCGTCGGTCTCGACGCCGCGGGGGATGATGCGCTCGGACAGATCCCTGGCGTAGTCCTGCAGCGCCTCCACCGAACCGGTCTCCAGCACGGCGACGTAGTTGTCGTAGACGGAGGTGGCCTCGGAGAACATCTCGTCGGGCGTCATCGCGGTCAGTAACTGCGCCTCGGTGATGCGGCGTGCCCATTCCTCGCGCAGCACGGTGCGGTTCTGCCGGAGGTGCTCTACCAGCTCGGAAAGCAAACCCTCGCTGACACCGTTGCTGCTGGTGTCGGTCGCGAAAGCAGTAATCGACATCTCGGACAATGCCGCCTCCGGTCCATCCCACCGCGAATCGGACTCTCGCGTGCTCGAAAAACGCGGTGGCCAGCCCCCTGTTGGACCGTTCCACCGACCGCAGAATCGTATACCTATCGCGGCCGGCGGAGCCATCGAAAGGAGGCGACGGAGGTTTCCGGGCGCGGCGACGGGATAACCGGTCTGCGTCCCATCCGAGCGCGCAGGAGGTTCTCCGCTATGGGTTTCCCCGAGCAACAGCAAGAAGTCCCTGGTATCCAGGCCCAGATGCAGCCGGTGCCGGACTGCGGCGAAAAGAGTTACCGCGGTTCCGGGAAGATGACCGGCAAAGCGGCCGTGATCACCGGCGCGGACAGCGGGATCGGCCGCGCGGTCGCGATCGCCTTCGCGCGCGAGGGCGCCGACGTGCTGATCTCCTATCTGAATGAAGACGAGGACGCGAAAGAGGTCGCGCAGCTGGTCGAGGAAGCCGGTCGCAAGGCGGTGCTGATGCCGGGTGACCTGTCCGACCCGCAACACTGCCGGTCCGTGATCGACCGTGCCGCAGCGGAATTCGGCAAAATCGATGTGCTGGTCAGCAACGCCGCCTATCAGATGACGCACACCACCCTCGACGAGATCAGCGACGAGGAATTCGACTACACCTTCAAACTGAACGTCGGGGCCTACTTCTACCTGGTCAAGGCCGCGTTGGCGCACATGCCGCCCGGCTCGTCGATCATCGGCAGCTCGTCGGTGAACTCGGATATGCCCAGCCCGACGCTCGCGCCGTACGCCGCAACCAAGGCGGCCATCGCCAACTTCTCCGCCAGCCTGGCGCAGTTGCTGGGGGAGAAGGGAATTCGGGTCAACAGCGTGGCGCCAGGCCCGATCTGGACGCCGTTGATCCCCGCGACGATGCCGCCGGAGAAGGTCGGCAAGTTCGGCGACGACACCCCGCTCGGCCGGGCCGGGCAACCGGCCGAACTCGCCTCCACCTATGTGCTGCTCGCCTCGGACGACGGTAGCTACATCTCCGGTGCTCGCGTCGCCGTCACCGGCGGCAGGCCGATCCTCTGACCGTCCGCTAGCCGCCGCCGTTCCCGGTCCCCGCCAGGCGAATGCGGGCGGGCGCGAGTGGCGTCGACGCGTGCCTGCCGAGCAGGGTGACTACGTCGGTGTCGGTGACCCGGTCGAAGCGCAGATAGGACTCATCCACGGGACATGGGCGCGCCGGAGTTTCCAGGCACACGACCTTGTCCGCGTGGTGCGCCAGCGTCCGCGCTATGCGATGTGGCGCGACCGGGACGGCCAAGACAACCCGGATCGCGCCGCGACGGTAGGCGGCGCGGCAGGCCGCTTGGGCGGTGATGCCGGTGGTGACGCCGTCGTCGACGACCAGCGCCGTGCACCCACCGAGCTTCGCCTGCGGGCCGTGTCGCCGAAACCGTGCGGACCGCCGGGACAGTCGGCCGCGTTCGTGTGATTCGGTATCGGTTCCTCGGGGCTCAGGAAGGTGCTGCGGACGACGACCTCGTCGATGATTCGGGTGTCCGCCTCGCCGATCGCGCCGAAAGCCAGTTCCGGTCGATAGGGGACGCGAAGCTTGTTGACGATGATCGTGTCCAGCGGCAGTCGCAGTCGGGCGGCGATCTCATAGGCCACTGGGACACCGCCGCGGGGGACGCCGAGGACGACGACATCCGGGCCACGGAAGGCCTGTAGCCGGTCGGCGAGCCGACGGCCCGCGTCATGTCGGTCGAGAAACAGCGTTCGCAGATACGCGCGGCGATCGGTGTGGTCACTGGGTAGAGCGGAATAGTCCATGGCATCCCTCGAGAAGCGAGCGGCATGGGCCGGAGCCGCGCTTCAGGACTCAGGAGGACTTCATCAATTCTACTCGGCAGTTCGGCTCATCCTGTCGGTTTGCCGACGAGGACGCGAAATGTCTTGGGGGAGTGCGGTGATCGCTAACGGCGGCGCTGCCGCGACGGGGCGGCAGGCTCGGCGAAATGCGGTAAGGCGGGTTTTCGGCCGGTGACCACCTCGATGATCTCGGCCGCCAAGTCGGCGACGCGGACGTTG
Organism: Nocardia ninae NBRC 108245; assembly: GCF_007990755.1. Taxonomy (GTDB): domain Bacteria; phylum Actinomycetota; class Actinomycetes; order Mycobacteriales; family Mycobacteriaceae; genus Nocardia; species Nocardia ninae. The sequence continues at coordinate 11,864 of NZ_BJXA01000031.1, forward strand.
CGCCGTTGCGACCTGCTGCGCAGCACATCGAAGGCCGCGTCGCGGGTGCAGCGCCGTTCGGCCATGACGATGCCGAGCGCTTGATCGATGGTGGATCGGGAGGCCAGTGTCGCCCGCAGCTGTTCGGTGAGTTTGGCCTGTCTCGCGGTGTCGGAGGCGACAGCGAGCAGGACGCCGAGGTGTTCGGTGGTCAGGATGGCGGCCCGCCGAACCTGGTCGGTGAAGCTGTGCGGCCGGGGCGAGTAGAGCGAGAGCGCGCCGATGGCGACTCCGTTCACCGAAAGCGGTTGGGCATGAATCGATTTGACCCCGAAGGCCAGCATGCGTTTCGAATAGTCGCCCCAGCGGTGCTCAGCAGCGATATCGGGCACGGAAACCTGTTGTGCCGTATCGATTGCCTGGAGGCTGGGATCGTAACCTTCGCTGAGCCTGAATTCCTCGACGAGCATCGCGTGCGCGTCGGTCGAACCGCCGAAGATAGTGCCGTGCTCGCGGGTGAGCATGATCCCCGCCATCGGGTGCTCCGGTAGCATCCGCGCGACCGTATCGGCTACGGCGCACAGTGATTCGGTGACGTCGTCGCCGGTCAACAGCAGCGATGTCAACTCCGACATCCCCAACGCCAGCTCTTCAGCCATGAAATGCCTTGACGGTCAACATAATTGGTATCCGTCCTCTAGTACGCGGCGAGCGATCTCCGAGACGGCGACGCCGTCGGCAAATGCGCGTGCGCGCAACAGTGCGAGCGCGGCGTCGAGCTGGCAACTGCATTGCACGGCAACCATACCGACCGCCTGATGGACGGCGGCGAGGTAATCGGCATCGTCGAACAACGTGCCCTGTGGCGCGCCGTCGTCAGCGGTTCCGCACGAGGCGAGTAGCACCGTGTTGGCCAGGGCGTCGGCCACCTTTTCGGCGGCCGGGGTGACCTCGGCGAGCAGCCCGGTTCGGCTGGTGAACACGCACAGGGCGCCGAGCAGGCGGGAGGAGAACAGCGGGACCGCGACCACGGACCGCACACCGAGCTCGGCGAGTGCGGGGCCGTAGTGCGGCCAGCGAGCGGCCAGGTCCGTGCCGTTGGCGGAGACGAATTCCCGGCCGCCGAGCACATCACGGGCCGGGCCCTCGCCGATCAACAGCTCGAGATCGTGCGCGGCTCGAGCGGTCACGTCCGACGCCGCCACCAGTAGTTCCTCGCCGGTCTGACCGAACAGGGTGACCGCGGCGTTGTCCATGCCGAGGTGCTGGGCTACCGCGGCCATGAAGACCGGTCGCAGCGTGGCTCGATCCCCGATGTACCACCGTTGGAGGCGCAGGGCATGTAGTCGGTGCAGTCGGGCACAAGCGAGATGGCGACCTTCGATTCTTCGATGCAGCTCCGCCATGCGCTGTCGAAATGGCTGCATGGATTGTGGTCGTTGCGTCGCTTGTGCCTCGTATTTCGCGGCCACCGCCGCCGCCCGAGCGGCTCGTTCGCGCTCGGCGCTGAATTCCTGCCACTCACGAGCAATTTCCTGGTGAGCGTCCGAATGCGACCGCACACACCAACCCTACGCGCTTATCCGGGCCAGCGGTTAATTGTCTTGTATTGCAACATTTGTCGGCGGGACCTCTTCCAAGAGCAACACCACGCCGTGGCGGGTGCCGTCCAGCGGTGAACAGGTCACCGCGCAGATGATCGAACGCCCGATTCGGTTGACAGCGGCCAGCTCCACCGGCCCGTCGCGACGGCCCGTTTTGAGGCAGCGCTGGATACTTTCGTGCAACAACTGGGTCGGCAACCCGAAGTCCAGCGCGAAGAACACCTGTTGCTGGACCTCCTCGGAGCGCAGCCCCCACATCTCCTCGGCGCCTCGGTTCCAGCTGCGCACCCGCAGTTGATCGTCGAGTACCACCACGCCCGCGGCCACGCTGGACAGCACGCCCTCCAGGAAGGTGCGGGTCTCGTTCAATTCGTCGGTACGGGTCCGCATCTCCTCGTTCATTGTTTCCAGTTCTTCATTACCGGACTGGAGTTCTTCGTTGGTGGTCTCCAATTCCTCATTGGTCGACTGGAGTTCTTCGTTCGTTGTTTCCAATTCCTCGATGCTGGATTGGAGTTCTTCGTTGGTGGTTTCGAGTTCTTCGTTGGTGGATTGGAGTTCCTCGTAGGCCGTCTCCAGTTCTTCCCTTTTGACCTTCACTTCCAGGGAGAGCCGGGTCGGCATCGTCGTGTCGACAAAATTGACGACCACCCCCACGTCCGAGCCATCGCTGCCCCACAGCGGCTGGATATGCACGTCGAAATACTGGACCTCCGGCCCGAGCTTGCGTTCGGTCGAGCCGACCCGGATGGTGCGACGCTCGGCGACGGCCTGCTGGATCAGCGATCGCAGCTCGACCGGCCGATAGGAGATCTCCAGCTCGCTCAGCGGCCTGCCGATATCGTGCAGCGTCAAGCCGAATTGGCTGCGCATCTGGCTGTTCAGAATGGAGACTTTGCCCTCGGCATCCAAGCCGATCACCCCGAAGGGCGCCGTTTCCAGCGCGAGCTCGCCGAGCTGGCGCTTCTTGACCAGCCCCTGCACCTCCTGACCGAGGCCGATGTCGAGCCGCGGCGGGTTCGGCTGATGCGGCGGCCTGATCTCACCCGCCCGGCGCCGGAAGATGCGCTGGCGCATACTCGCCACCCCGAACCGCTCACCCTCGGAGAGCAGCAGTTCCGCCTTGCCCAGAAAGAGGAATCCGCCCTCCCGTAACGCGAAGTGAAACCGGTCCAGAATCTGCGCTTGTGCCTCGGCATTGAAGTACATCAACGTGTTTCGGCACACCAGCAGATCGAGCCGGGAGATAGGCGCGTCACGGGTGATGTCGTGTCTGCCGAAGATGACCCGGCGGCGCAGGTCCGACCGAAAGGTGAACTTGTCGCCGATCGGTTCGAAATACCGATCCCGGAGCTCACCGGACAGCTGTCCGAGCGCCTTGGCGGGATAGACGCCCGCCCGTGCCTCACGCAGTGCCTCCTCATCGACGTCGGTGCCGTAGAGCTTGACCCGTTTCGCGCACTCCTCGATGCCGAGCACCTCGGCGAACGCGATCGCCAGGGAATAGGCTTCCTCGCCGCTGGAGCAGCCCGCGCTCCACACCCGGATCTCGCTGTCCGGCTTGGCATTCGCGATCAACTCCGGCAGTACTTCACGCTGCAGGTACTGCCAGGCCTCCACATCGCGGAAGAAGCTGGTGACGTTGATCAGGATGGTGTTGAACAGGTGCCGGAATTCCTCGGCGTTGCTTTCCAGCAGATCGCGATAGTCGAGATAGTCGGCGACCCGCACCTCCTGCATGCGCTTGCGGACCCGCCTGGTCAGCGAGGAACGCTTGTATCCGGTGAAATCGAACCCGCGCGAATCACGAATGAACAGCAGCAGGTCTTCCAGCGCCGGGTCGGCGGTTTCGACGTCTTCACCCGGTGCCGTCATGATCTCCTCGCTCGACTCGGTCACGTTGCGCTCTCGGTCACCAGACCACGGATGACACCCGCGATCTCGTCAAGTGGCACAACGAGATCCGCATCGCCGGTGGCCACCGCGGCGCCCGGCATACCCTTGAATTCCGCTTCTTCCGGATCCTGCACGACCACGGTGCCGCCACGGGACTTGATCGCACTCACCCCCGTCGCGCCGTCGCTGCCGGACCCGGTGAGCACGCAGGCGATCGCCCGCGCACCGTAGGCGCCGGCCACCGATTCGAACAACAGGTCGGCCGAGGGCCGGACGAAGTGGACGAGGTCGCTGCCGGACAGCGTGAGCACACCGGGCGGCTCCACCAGCAGGTGGTAGTTCGGCGGCGCGATGTAGACGGTTCCGGCCTCGGCGGTTTCCCCCGCCGTCGCCAGCTTCACGCGCAATTCGGTTCGGCGCGAGAGTAATTCGGCCAGCACCGTCTTGTGGCGTGGGTCGAGATGCTGTACGACGAGCACGGGTACCGGCAAGGTGGCAGGCAGCGCGCCGAAAACCTTGAAGAGCGCGGTGATACCGCCCGCCGAGGAGGCGATGGCGACAACGGAATACTGCTCATTCGTGGTCATGGCCGCGCCGACCAGCCGTGAGGTGCACGGGACCAGGGTAGCGCTGCGCCACTGACCGGCCCGGTGACCGGCCCGTGCCCGGCGCGGCGGCGGCACGCGCTCATCGCCGCCTTCTGCTTCGGAGCTCCCCCATCGGTGCCGTGGCAGTCAGGCTGAGCATCGCCGTCCCGGTGGTGCGAATCATCGAGTCCAGCTCGGCCAGGAGGTCGACGATGGCGGTGTGGTGTTTGTCGGCCGCGGCGGTCGTCAGCCCGTCCACGTCGAACTCCATGCGGATCGTGTTCAGTCGCAGACCGGTGTCGAACAGGCTCCGGACCAGCCGGTCACCGAGCTCGAGCAACGCGCGGGTGTCCTGCTCGGCCTGGGCCGGGGGCGGGCGCGGGGTGGTCTGTTCGACGAATTCGTCAGGCGATACCAGGGTCATGATTCCTCCGGGTTCGGTCGCTGGCACGGGGGAGCCGCGCTTCGGGACTCGGGGAATTTCACCTGGAACTCTACGCTCGAAGCCCAGCTCGGGGGCCTGAGTGGGGGTTACTCACGGCCGGGGCGTGGGCTCGGGCGTGTTTGCCTCGATCCAACCTGGTTATCCGCCACACGACCGGCCCGAAAAAGGCATGGTCGGTCGGACCCGACGAAAGGGGTTAGACAATGAGCACAGCTGACAAGGCCCAGAACAAGGCTGACGACCTCGCCGGCAAGGCGAAGGAAAAGTTCGGCGAGGCCACCGACGACCAGGACCTGAAGAACGAGGGCAAGGGCGATCAGATCAAGTCCAACCTCAAGGATGCGGGCGAGAAGGTCAAGGACGCCTTCCGCAGCTGATCAGTCTTCGGTTCACCGTCGAGCGGGTGCGCGCCTTATCGGGCGCCGCCCGCTCGGCCGTCTGTAGGGGGTAAACCTTGGTCGAGCTCGCCGACGCGGAATTGGCGCGACGTTTCGTCGAAAGGCTCGGTGGCATCTGGGATTCCAGCACCGTGCAGTACGGTGATCGCGAATTCGTGAGCGCCTGAGGCTTTTCCGCGAGGCTCAGTGTTCGATCTTGCCGAGGATGTCGCGCAGGGTCCGCAGGTCGTCCGGGGGTAGGGCGGCGACCGAGTCCGGCGCGGGATCCGGTGTCGCCAGGGCCTGTGCGAGTACGGCGCGTCCGGCCATGGTGATGGAGACCAGTTTCTGGCGTCGGTTGGTGGGATCGACCTCGCGGACGACGTAACCCAACTCCTCGAGCTGATTGACCGCGACCGTGGCGGCGGGGGCGTCGATGGCCGCCGCGTACGCCAGTTCCTTGACCGTCATCGGACCGTTCCGCAGACGGCGCAGCACTCGGATGCGGCCGAACGACAAGCCCGTTCGCTCGCTCGCGGCCCGTCGCCACGGGTCGCGGGAGTACATCACGAGGCGGGTGAGCATGGCCCATACCTCGTCGGGGTTCGGGGAGTCATCCGGCATGGGTGGGCACTTTCTGTTCCAGCAGTGGGGCCACGCGGTCACTGGATCGCTTGGCCCACGGGGTGTTCGCGGCTATGCCGAGTATGGCGACACCGGCGGTCAGCACCGCGATCACCCACCACAGCCCCGCGCCGGTCAGCGCGCCGCACAGTGCGACACCGATGCTCGTGCCGACCTGGCGGCTGGTCGAGGCGACCGAGGACGCCGCGCCCGCTCGATCCAGCGGCATGCCGCTGACCGCCGTGGTGGTGATCGGCGCGTTGACCATGCCGAAACCGACTCCGAAGATCGCGAACATGACCACCAACACCCACACCGGGGTCTGCGGGTCGAGCGTGGTGAGCAGCACGGCGGCGACGGTCATCGCTACACCCGCAGCGATCAGTGACGGCCGGGTGCCGTACCTCCCGACGAACCGCCCGGACAGTGGCGAGAAGACCACCACCGCGACCGCCATCGCCAGATAGAGCAGACCGGTGTGCACGGCCGAATAGTGCCGCACCGTCTGCAGATACAGCGAGTTGCTGAACAGGAAGGCGCCGAGCGCGGCGAAGGAGAAGACGGCGATCACCGTCGCCGAGCTGAACGGCACGCTGCGGAAGAAGCGCAGATCGATGAAGGGGTCGACGCGGCGCGACTCGTAGTAGACGAACGCCGCCAGCGCGATCGCCGAGACCACGAAGATCACCGGCTGCCGCTCGATCAGCCCGAAGACCGTTGAGAACAGGAACACCACCGCCAGCACCTGTCCGATCGGGTCGATGCCGCGCACCGTCGCCGACTTCGATTCCGGCACAAAGACAGTCGTGAGCACCAGCGCGAGCGCGCAGATCGGCAGATTGATCCAGAACACCGACTGCCAGCCGAGGGTGTCGATCAGCACGCCGCCGACGGTCGGGCCCAGCGCCATCGAGATGCCGACCACCGCGCCCCAAACCCCCACCGCGCGAGCGCGTTCCACCCGTCCGGTGAACACCGTGGTGATGATCGACATCGCCACCGGGTTGAGCATCGAGCCGCCGATCGCCTGCACGAACCGGGCCGCGATCAAGACCTCGATGGACGGGGCGAGACTGCACAGCAGCGAGCCGAGCGCGAAGGTGATCAGGCCGATGCGGAACACTCTGCGCCGCCCGAATCGGTCCGCCGCCGCGCCGGCCAGCATCAGCAGGCTGGCCAGCGTGAGCGTGTAGACGTCGACGATCCACTGCAACCGGGGCAGTGGTGCGTCCAGATCGGCCTTGATGGTCGGGATCGCGACGTTCACGATCGTCGCGTCCATCGACACGATCAGCAGGCTCAGACAGCAGGTGGCCAGCACGAGCGTTTTGCGCCGCGCGGTCATCTGCTCAACAGTTGTGATCACACAATGATTGTGTAGTCACAACTGTTCCGAACGCAAGGGCTGTGAGCGGCGTCGCAGCGCAGAGGTTGGCATGCTGGGCAGGTGATCTCGGAGACGGAAGCGCTGTTCCTCGGCGGACGTTCGGGTGTCGGCAAGAGCCGGGTCGGCCTCGCGGTGCACGCACTGCTGTCCGGCGCCAAGGTGCGGCACGCGCTGATCGAGGGCGACAACCTCGACCTGGCCTACCCGCCGACCTGGGAACACGGCCTCGCCGAACAGAACCTGGCAGCGATGTGGCAGAACTACCGCGCCCTCGGCTACCGCCGGCTCGTCTATACGAATACCGCGTCCGTGCTGCCGGAGGTCATGGGCGAACTCTCGGCCGCGATGGGCGACACCCCCACCATCACCGCAGTACTGCTGACCTGCGACGACCACACCGCCCGAGCCCGGCTTGCGCACCGCGAGAACGGCATCGAACTGGCCAGGCACATCGAACGCAGCATCGCCATGTCCCACGAACTCTCCGCCGCGGTGCCGGACTGGGTGCACGTCGTCGACACGACCGACCGCACACCCGAGGACATCGCGGCCGCGGTCGTCGCCTTGACCGGTTGGCGGACCGGTCATCCGGCAGTGACATAGCCGCTGGCCTACCCTGACTACGGTTCGTCGGTGTGATCTAGGGAGTCTCGGTGGGTGCTGCGCTTGTCAAGGGGGAGAACGGGTCGCTGGCGCAGTCGCGGGTGGTGGTGTCGGTGCGGAGTGCGGCGGACATCGAGGTGTCGGCATTGCTGGTGACGGCGGCGGGGACGGTGCGTTCGGATGCGGACTTCGTGTTCTTCAATCAACCCGCCGCGCCCGGTGTGCTGCTGCGGGTCGACGCGGCTGCGGCGTTGGAGGTTTCGTTCGCCGACCTGCCCGCGGCGATCGAGCAGCTGCGGGTGGTGATCACGCTGGACGAACCGGGCGCTGCGTTCGGCGAGTTCGCCGCGCCGGTGGCGACGGTGGCCGATCCGGCCGGAGATGTGTTGTACGAGTATCGGATCGATGGCCTCGCCAGTGAGTCCGTGGTCATCGCGCTGGAGCTGTACCGGCGCGGTGCCGAGTGGAAGGTCCGGGCGGTGGGGCAGGGGTACGCGGGCGGATTCGCGGAGCTCGTCACCGATCACGGTGTGCACGTGGACGATGCGCCCGCGCCGGCCGAATCGGCTTCCGTCGCACCGGAGCTCGAAGTGCGGACCGTGCCGGGCGAGGCGGCTCTCTCGTTCGAGAAGCGCGGCCAGTTGGATTTGCGCAAGCACGCTGTCGCCAAGGTGCTGGTCGACCAAGGCGCCTGGGGAATTCGCGCACGTGTGGTGCTGGTGATCGATAAGACCGGCAGCATGCAGAAGCAATACCGCAATCAGGTGGTGCACCGCGTGGTGCAGCGGATGATCCCGGTGGCGACCCAGCTGGACGACAACGGCGCACTGGAGGCGTACCTGTATGCCCTCTCGTTCGCCAAGCTGCCCGACATCACCGTCGCGCAGGCCGACGAGTGGGCACAGACCTACTTGCACCTCGGCGGCACCCACGCGGGCATCGATTACGCCGAAATCGGCGGCCGCAACGACGAATTGCCGGTCATGCGCGACATCATGGCCTCGCTACGCCCCGGCGACGGGCCGACGCTCGTCCTGTTCTTCACCGATGGCGGTTTCGCGAACAAGCGCGACATCAGCGCGCTCATGCGCGAAGCATCGCAGCTGCCTGCGTTCTGGCAGTTCATCGGCCTCGGCCGGGCCAACTACGGCCTGCTCCGCTCGCTGGACGAGTTGACCGGTCGAACCGTCGACAACGCAGGCTTTTTCGCGCTCGACGATATCGATCGGGTCGACGACGGCGAGTTGTACGCACGACTGCTCGGTGAGTTCCCGGCGTGGTTGCGGGCGGCCAGGGATGCGGGCGTGCTGCGCTGAATCACCTTCAGCGTTCGGGCATCTGCTTCTTCGCCCACTCGGCCCACTCCTTGTTCATCACGAAGTAGCGTTCGCCCCATTCCAAGGCGATGCGGCCGTTTCTGGAGAAGTCGTTGTCCTCCCAGTCGATCGACTCCTTGAGCGCCATCAGGTCGGCATGATGTCGGTCGGCCCAGGTCTCGATGTCGGTCAGGTACGCCTCGGCTCGGTCGCGCGGTATGACGCCGAGGAAGAAGACGCGTAGCAGTAGCTCGTTGCGGTTGGCCTGCTTCGGCGCGGTCTCGGTGAGCCAGTGTCGTAGCGCGGCCAGACCTGCGTCGGTGATGGTGTATTCCTTGCGGCCGCGCGGACCTTCCTCCGACACGTTGATGAGTTCGGCCTCGGCGAGCTTGGTGAGCTCGGTATAGATCTGGCTCTGCGTCGCGGTCCAGATGTTGGCCAGCGAGTGCTTGAACCGATAGATCAGGTCGTAACCGCTGGCAGGGCGGTCGGCCAGCAGGCCGAGCACGGCGTACCGAAGGCTCATGCGGGTCACTCTACATTCCATTCTTGACAGGTCGGATCGGCAGCATCTAGTTTCGACATGTCAAAACTGGAATGTCGAGCGGCGAGGAGCTATCGGACATGTCGTATCTGCGGACGTTCGCCCCCTGGATTGTCTACGCCGTGGTCCCCGCCGCGCACTGGCAGTGGGCCGCGCTGGGCGCCCTGCTGCTGTCGCTGTTCGAGGTGACCAGGCAACTCCGGGCCGGTCGTACCCTCGACGCCTTGATCATCGACCTCGGATCGCTGGTCTTCTTCGCGGGGTTGACGGTGCTCGCCTTCGCCGATCCGGATACCGCGCTGCACCCCTACAGCCCCGCACTGTCCTCCGGTGTGCTCGCGCTGATCGCGGGCGTCTCGTTGGCACTGCGTAAACCCTTCACCCTCGGCATCGCGAAACAAACTGCCCCGCAGGAACTCTGGGACCATCCCGTTTTCGTCCGCACCGCCTACGTGCTCACCGCGGTGTGGGCGGCGAGCTTCACCATCGGCTGCGTCGTGCTGATCGCGCTCGCCCATGCCGACTCGACGCTGCGGACCATCGCGCAGGTGCTGGCCTTCGTGGTGCCCGCGGTGTTCACGATCCGCTACGTCGCCTACATCCAGTCCAAGGCCCCCGCCGCCGCTCGACCCTGATCAGATCGGTTGTCTCCCATGACTACATCCGTGCCACACCTCACCGGCAACTACGCGCCCGTCACCGACGAGCTCACCGCATACGACCTGCCGGTTACCGGACAGCTTCCGCCCGAACTCACCGGCTGGTATCTGCGCAACGGCCCGAATCCGCATGCGGCCGCCTCGCACCACTGGTTCGCCGGTGACGGCATGGTGCACGGCGTACGGATCGAGAACGGCCGGGCGGTCTCCTACCGCAATCGCTGGGTCCGCACCACCACCTTCACCGACGGCGTGGGCATCTACGACGAGTTCGGCAACCACGACTTGACCGCCGGTGTCGCCAACACCCACGTCATCCGGCACGCGGGCCGCACGTTGGCGCTGGTCGAGTCGTCGCTTCCGTACGAACTGACCTGCGACTTGGACACCGTCGGCGCTTACGATTTCGACGGCAGGCTCGACACCGCGATGACCGCGCACCCCAAGACCTGCCCGGTCACCGGCGAGCTGCACTTCTTCGGCTACGAACTCACCAAACCGCCGTTCCTGACTTATCACCGTGCCGACGCCGACGGCAATCTCCAGCTCAGCCGTCCGATCGAGGTGCCTGCCCCGACGATGCAGCACGACTTCAACCTCACCGCCGAACACGTCGTATTCATGGATCTACCCGTCGTTTTCGACCTGGCGGAAGCGGTCGCCCGCACGGGCATGCCGTTCCGCTGGAGCGACAGTTACCAGGCGCGCCTCGGTGTGCTCCGGCGCGACGATCCGCACGGAGAGGTGCGCTGGTTCCCGATCGAGCCCTGCTACGTCTTCCACACGCTCAACGCCTACGACGAGCCGGGCAAGATCGTGCTGTACGTGATGCGCTATCCGCAGCTGTGGCGCGCCGAATCGCACACCTTCGACAAGTCGACCCTCTGGCGGTGGACCATCGATCTCGCCGCGGGCACCGTCGCCGAGGAGCAACTCGACGATCGGGTCGCCGAATTCCCGCGGGTGGACGATCGTCTGGTCGGGTCGAACGCGCGGTTCGGTCATACCACGGTGGCCGACGATTTCGGCGCGCTACTGCGCTACGACCTGCACACCGGCAGCAGCACGGCGCACGAGTTCGGCCCGGGACGGATCCCCGGCGAGGCGGTCTTCGCGCCCGCCGACGAGAACCCGGGCGGCGACGGCTATCTCATGACCTTCGTCTACGACGCCGCCACCGACAGCAGCGATCTGACCATCCTGGACGCCACCGACCTGGCCGCGGCACCGGTTGCCACCATTCACCTGCCGCAGCGGGTCCCGTTCGGGTTCCACGGAAGTTGGTTGGCGGACCAGTAGGGCGTAGGGGAGCGGGCGGGGGTCAGCCGATGACGGCGTTCATGATGGTGCCCGCGCTGGTGGCGACGACACCACCGATCATGGCCCCCGCCACCATCTTCGGGGAATCGAGGCCGCCGCCGGTCCACTTCTCCCACGCGAACTTGCCGCCCGCGTAAATGATGGCGACGATGCCGGCCAGGAGAACGAACCAGGTGAAGTAGCGGACCAGTTGGAGGAACTTGTCGGAGACCGGCGGAGCCTCGGGGCTGGGGTTGCCGATCTGAGCTAGCAGTGTGTCGTGCACGGCGAGCAGGATCATCGTGGTCAGCTCATTCTGGATTCGGGACAGGGCAGGATTCGCTGTCTGCGATGGTATCGGTTTGTTCGCTGCAATGCAGTCGGGTCGGTGCGCTGGAGTGAAGTTCGCCGTACCAGGGCACTTGCCGGGGTTGCTGAAGCTCGGGATGATGGGTGGAGCGGGGGTTGAACAACTTTCGCGTGGCAGCTCGGCGGCACCAAAGTTGTAGTGGAGCGTAGGGAGTAGACGGTGAGCATCATTCTGGCGTCGGTCGGGGAGACTTTCACGACATTGGCGCAGGTCAGCAACCCGACCCCGGAAGCGCCGCCCTTGTCGGACAAGCTCTTACAGATGGTTCGCTACCTCACCTGGTTCGCGCTGCTGTCGGGCATCCTGGCCATCATCTTCGCGGGCGGCAAGTTCGCCTGGGAGAAGTGGCAGGGTGGCGCGCTGCAGTCGCCGAAGATGATTGCGGGAGCCATGATCGGCGGTGTCGTCGCCACCAGCGCGGGCACCATCATGAACGCGGTGCTGGGCACCTGAGCCGCTAGTGGCAAACATTTAGCTATACTCCTGCGCGATCGCTGGCCATGTCCGACCGGATCGGAAGCAGGGGAAAACCTATGGGCGCAGGCGGACTGTCGCGTCGGAGCGTGCTCGGGTTGGCGGCGACCGCGGCAGCGGCCGGGTTGTCGGCGTGCGGCCGGTCCGACGACGCGTCCTCGGGGCCGGCCACCGCTGCGCCCAGTGCCGCCGAGTCGATCGCCAAGGACGCCTACATCTTCGGCTTCCCGCTGGTCCTGATGGACGTCACCAGGGCGGCGGCCGAGGCGTCCACGCCCGCCAATCGGTTCCAGCACGCCGCCGCGCTGCCGACTCCCGCGCGGCGAGATGTGGTGCGGCTCAACCTGGATACGCTGTACTCGGTCGCGTGGCTCGATCTGCGGGCCGAGCCGATCGTGTTGCGGGTGCCCGCGATGGACGGCGGCCGGTACTGGCTGATGCAGCTGCTCGACGCGTGGACGAACACCGTGCACAACCCGAGCAGCGTTCGGCCGCAGGCGAAGCCGGGATCGTCGGGCACCTATGCCATCGTCGGGCCGAATTGGTCCGGCACCCTGCCCGACGATGTCACGCCGCTGCTCGTGCCCACGCCGACGGTGTGGTTGATCGGCCGGATCCAGGTGAACGGCCCGCCGGACCTGCCTGCCGTGCACGCGATTCAGCAACAGTTGCAACTGATGCCGCTGAGCGACTGGACAGCGCGCCATCCGGTCGCGCCGCTTCCCGCTGTGCCCCAGGCGGATTCGGTGCCACCCGCGAAGCAGGTCGCCGAGATGGATGCGCGGACCTTCTTCGATCGGATGTGCGCGGTGCTGGCCACCAACCCGCCCGCACCCGACGACGCCCCCGCGATGAAACGCTTCGCCACGATCGGGATCACGCCGGGCGGCAAGGTCATCGGACTCACCGACCACGAACTGTCCTCGGCGGTGCACACCGCGCGGCAACAGATCCCGGTCTACCTCGATCCGAAGGCGGTACACGAGAACGGCTGGACCTTCGACCCCGCCATCGGCACCTACGGCACCAACTATCTCCAGCGCGCCGCCATCGCGTGGAAAGGGCTCGGCGCCAATCTGGCCGAGGACGCCATCTATCCGACGCTGTTCGCCACGGCGGACAGCGCGGGCCGGTTCCGCCTGCACTTCCCGGCGGGGCAGACACCGCCGGTCGACGCGTTCTGGTCGCTGACCGCCTACGACGTGGACAGCTACCTGATGTCCAACCCCGCCGGGATCTACGCCATCGGCCACCAAATTCCGGTGGTGCCCAATCCGGACGGCTCCGTCGATCTCGCGGTCCAGCACGCAGACCCGGGTCCGAGTGTCCCGGTGGGCAACTGGCTACCCATACCGGAATCGGGACCGTTCTCTCTCACCATGCGGCTGTACGCACCGAAAGCCGAAGCGATCCAAGGACGTTGGCAGCCACCGCCGCTGCTGCCGGTGCCGTGAGGTCGAGTCGTACGCAGGGCCTCCGGGGCTCGCGGATGGGCCGCAGTTCCGCGAATCACTCCCGCTGTTCGTCGGTTAGGAACCGGAAGTTCCTAACCGGCTCGTAGCGTGGAGTCATGACCAACTCGATGAATACTGTTACCTCCCAGACGCTTTCGCCCGACCTGGTGGACAGCTACCGCAGCCGGGGTTACCTGCACGTCCCGAGCGTGCTCAGCGCCGATGAGGTGGCGCAGTTCCTCGCCGACGCGCAGGAACAGCTGGAGCGGCATCAGAAAATCTCCTGGGACACGCCGGACGAAGGCAACGTGATGGACTGGGTTGCCGAACCGGAGGCGAAGAGCGCGGTCATGCGCAAGCTCGCGCTGCACCCCGGCATCACCGGGATAGCGGAGCGGCTCGCCGGGCGGCCGCTGCGGATGTTCAAGAGCGAGTTGCTGCGCAAGCGAACCACCGGCGGAACGCGAACACCGCTGCACATCGACGCCCCGGCTTTTCCGATCGCCGGATCGACGTTGACGGCGTGGGTGGCGCTCGTCGACGTGCCGGTCGAGCGTGGCTGCCTGACCTTTATCCCCGGGTCCCACGAACTGCCGCAAGCCGACGAGGCCTCGTTCGTGGACCCCTTCGACGCGCATCCGGAGCTGCGCTGGTGGCCGCAGGTCACCGTGCCGCTGCGCGCGGGTGATTGCACTTTCCACGATGCCCGGCTGGTGCATATGGCCGGGGTCAACGAAACAGACACGGCCCGAATAAGTTTGGCGACGGTATACATGGATGCCGCGGCAACCTACAACCCCGCTCCGGTGAGTGCCGAGCCGACGTATCAGGACGAGGTGCCCGGGATCGAGCCCGGACAACCCTTCGACACCGACCGCTATCCGCTGGTCGGCTCGACCGGCTAGCCATCCGAACGAGACGAACGCCGTCCGTGCCGCATCCGGCGCTCGGGCGGCGTTCTGGTCTGCCGAAACTGCTTGGTTCGTTAGGAACGAACCTGTCCTAAGGGCTCAATACCGTTGTGTTCATGACAAAGACACCGGAGAGCGTCTGCCCCTTCCGCATCGAGATCCCGCAGGCGCAGCTCGACGACCTGCACGCGCGGCTGGCGAACACCCGCTGGCCCGCCGAGCTGCCGGGCGTGGGCTGGAGTCGAGGCGTACCGGTCGAGTACCTGAAAGACCTCGCCGAATACTGGCGCACAGAATTCGACTGGCAGGCACAGGAAGCGCTACTCAATGAGCATCCGCAGTTCACCACCGAGGTGGACGGGCAGCACCTCCACTTCCTGCACGTCCGCTCGCCCGAGCCGGACGCGACGCCCTTGCTGCTCGTGCACGGCTGGCCGGGTGGGGTGACCGACTTCCTCGATGTGATCGGTCCGCTGTCGGATCCGCGCTCGCACGGCGGTGATCCGGCCGACGCCTTCCACCTGGTGATTCCGTCGCTGCCCGGCTTCGGATTCTCGACTCCGCTGGCCGGTCCCGGCATGAACGCGGCGAAGATGGCGGCGGTGTTCGCGAAGCTGATGGCCAGGCTGGGCTACGACCGGTACGGGGTGCACGGCTACGACACCGGCTCGTGGGTCGCGCCACAGGTCGGTCGGCAGGATCCGGATCGCGTTGTCGGCGTCCATGTCAACGCGATGATCACCTTCCCGATGGGCATCGAAGGGGAGATGGACGGGCTCAGCGAGGGCGAGCAACAGCGTTGGCAGCGCATGCAGAACTTCAACGATGCTTACCTGCAATGCAATTCGAAGCGCCCGCAGACGGTGGCGTTCGGGCTGAACGATTCTCCGGTCGGCCAGCTGGCCTGGATGGTGGAGATGTTCAAGGAGCTGACCATGCCCGAGGATGGTCTGCCCGAGGACGCTATCGATCGGGACCGCATGCTGCTCGACGTTTCGCTGTACTGGCTGACCGGGACCGCGGGCTCGGCGGCGCAGATCTACTACGAGGAGATCTCCGCCAACGACTGGAGTTCCGCCGACTGGTCGGCGGCAGAGGGAGTCGAACCATCGGCAGGCGAATGGGGTGGAGCGGCTAACCCTGAAGGGGCCGAGGGCACTTGGGATGGCGCGGGGACCGCTGGCCAGTCTGCTGGAACCCCGAGGGTCGTGGTGGAGGCCGGAGACGAGGGCGGCATCGCGCAACCCGAAAGTGATTGGGGCACCGCGGCGACCGGCCAAGAGTCCGAAAGCGAGTGGGCCGCCGGACAGGGCAATGACTGGGCGACCGCGGCACGCTCTACGGTGCCGACCGGTGTACTCGTCTCCGCCCACGACGTGACCATTCGCTCCTGGGCCGAGCGCGATCACCACATCGTGCACTGGACCGAGCTCGGCCGCGGCGGACATTTCCTCGCCATGGAGGAACCGCAAGCCGTGGTAGATGACCTGCGCGTCTTCTTCCGGAAGCTCGCCTGAGATGGCCGCCCGCGAGCCGTTGCGGCGAACCCGGTCCGACGTGCTGAGCTCGCGGGCACTCAACCGCGCCCTGCTCGAACGCCAGCTACTGCTGCGGCGGACAACCCTTTCCGTCGCAGCGGCGGTCGAGCAGGTGCTGGGCCTGAACGCCCAGGATCCGAACCTGCCGTACCTGGCGCTGTGGAACAGACTGGCAGACTTCGCCATCGGCGACCTCACCGCCGCGATCGAGGACCGCACCCTGGTGCGTTCCACGATGATGCGCGCCACCCAGCACCTGATGTCGGTGCCGGACTTCCGGCTGGTCCGGCCGCTGCTCGCGCCGCTGCTGCTTCGGGTGCAGCGCAACGCGTTCGGGCGTCGCACCGAGGGCATCGACCTCGATGCTCTGGTCGCCGACGCCACCGCACTGCTGGCCGATGGACAGGTACTGACCAGGCCCGAACTGGGCAGACTGCTGGCAGAGCAACGGCCCGGCGCGGACCCGACCGCCCTCGGATGGACTGCGCAGTACCTGGTGCCGGTCGTACACCCGGCGCCGAGCGGCACCTGGAACGTCCGCGGTGCAACGCCGTTCGCAGGCACCGAGTGGATCGGAATGCCCTCGGCGGCAACAGAAGAGGGCCGGCGGCAGCTGGTGCGGCGCTACCTCGCGGCTTTCGGCCCCGCCACCGCCGCCGACGCACGGGCCTGGTCGGGGGTAAGCGGACTGCGTGCGGTGTTCGAACAGTTGCGACCCGAATTGCGCAGCTACACCGATGAACTCGGCAGGGAGCTGTTCGACCTCCCGGATGCACCACGACCGGACCCGGACGTGCCCGCTCCGGTGCGGTTGCTACCGGAGTTCGACGCGACCTTGCTCGCCCATGCCGATCGGACCCGGATCATGACCAAAGAGGTGCGCGCCGAGGTCTGCGTCGGGGCGGGCGTCGCCGCGACGGTGCTCGTCGACGGAACGGTCGCCGCGATCTGGACTCGCACCCGGATCGACGACAGCGAGGCACTGACGGTCCGCCCCCTGCGTCCACTGGCCGCGACGGACCGCGCCGCGATCGAAGCCGAGGCGCACAACCTCCTGGCCTTCGCGACGCCGGCGGGCACCCACCACGACGTTCGGCTGCTCCCGTACAGAATCAAGTAAACGGGTTTTACTAAACACTGTTCACCAACCTCGGTTCTGTGGTTCCATCATCTCTGGAACGTGTTCCACACAATGTCGTGAGGTCTGCAGCCCAGACCGGTAGGAGTTAGCCGTGACCGTGACCACGCCCTCGATTCCCGCGGGATTCGACTTCACCGACCCCGACGTGCTCGCCAGTCGACTTCCCGTGCAGGAGTTCGCCGAGCTGCGCCGCACCGCTCCCGTGTGGTGGTGCGCGCAGTCCGGCCGGGCCAGCGGCTTCGACGACGGCGGCTACTGGGTGGTCTCCAAGCTCGACCACATCAAGGAGATCTCGAAGCACCCGGAGTTGTTCTCCTCGCACGAGAACGGTTCCATCATCCGGTTCAACGAGGACGTCACTCCGGAGCAGATCGGCATGCTCAGCGACATGCTGCTGATCAACCTCGATCCCCCCAAGCACACCAAGGTGCGGCGCATCATCTCCAAGGGCTTCACGCCGCGCGCGATCGAGAACCTGCGCGCCGCGCTCACCGAGCGGGCGGCGAAGATCGTGCACGAGGCGAAGAAGTCCGGCGGCGGCGACTTCGTCGAGCAGGTCGCCTGCGAACTGCCGTTGCAGGCCATCGCCGAGCTGATCGGTATCCCGCAGGAGGACCGCAAGAAGATCTTCGACTGGTCCAACCAGATGATCTCCTACGACGACCCCGAATTCGAGGGCGATCACCAGGTCGCGACGGCCGAGGTGATGGGCTACGCCTGGAACATGGCCGAGGACCGCCGCAAGTGTCCGGCCGACGACATCGTCACCCAGTTGGTCAACGCCGACATCGACGGCGAGGGCCTGGCCTCGGACGAGTTCGCCTTCTTCGTCATCCTGCTCTCGGTGGCCGGCAACGAGACCACCCGCAACTCGATCACCCACGGCATGAAGGCGTTCGTGGACAACCCGGACCAGTGGGAGCTGTACAAGGCGCAGCGCCCGCGCACCGCGCCGGACGAGATCGTCCGCTGGGCCACCCCGGTGAATGCCTTCCAGCGCACCGCGACTCAGGATCTGGAGCTCGGCGGCCAGCAGATCAAGAAGGGTCAGCGGCTCGGACTGTTCTACGGCTCGGCCAACTTCGACGAGGAGGCGTTCCAGGATCCGTTCAGCTTCGACGTGCTACGTAATCCCAACCCGCACGTCGGTTTCGGCGGCACCGGCACCCACTACTGCGTCGGCGCCAACCTGGCCCGGCTGCAGATCGACCTGATGTTCAACGCCATCGCCGACGCGATGCCGAACCTGCGCCAGGTCGCCGAACCGGTGCGGCTGCGTTCAGGCTGGCTGAATGGGATTAAGCGGTGGGATGTCGAATATGCCTGAACTGGCCGAATACGCTTGAATGACAGGATGAGTAACCCCAAACCCCGGGGCCGCTCGCCGATCGTGACCGACGCCGAGATCCGGCGGGTGGCCAGGACGCTGCTTGTCGAACAAGGACAAGCCGCGGTGAGCCTGCGCGCGATCGCGCGTGCGCTGGGTATCACCGCCCCCGCGCTGTACCGGTACTACGGGTCGCTGGACGACCTGCTGGAGCGGCTGCGCCTGGAGTTCTGCGCCGATCTCGCCGACGAGCTGTCCGCCGAGATCGCGGCGCTGCCCGACGACGGCGTGGTCCAGTTCTTCGCCATCTGTAAGGGATTTCGACGCTGGGCGCTGGCGCACACCAGGGAGTTCACCCTGGTGTTCGCCTCGCCCGGCGGCGGCGAGGCCCGCGCGCTGCGCCGCTTCTCCGAGCCGTTCGGGCGGATCTTCCTCGCCGCGGCGGGCAGGCTACTGGCCAACTACGCCATCGTGACGCCGCCGACCGACGTCATCCCGCCGGAGCTGCGCGAGGACCTGGTGCACTTCCAGACCGAGCTGCTCGCGGCGCTCTCGGAGACCGGACAGAAGTTCCCGGCGGAGAAGCTCGATCTTGGCGTGATGTATCTGATGATTCAGATGTGGGCGCGCCTGTACGGCCACGTCACGCTCGAGGTCTTCGGTAACTACCCGATCCCGCTGTCCAACCCGGAGATCCTGTTCGACGCGATGCTGGTCGACCTCGGTCGCACCGCAGGCCTGCTCACCGAGTGAGCTCAGATGCGGGCGCCCTTGGCGCGGTTGCAGGCTCGGCACAGGATCTGCAGGTTGGTGGCGCTGGTGGCGCCGCCGCGGCTGAGCGGGATGATGTGGTCGAACTCCAGGTAGTGGCTGTCGCCGCATTCGACGCACTTGCCGCCGTCGCGTTGCCACACTTCGGCTTTCACCTCCTGCGGAATGCTGCGGGTGTCGCGCTGGCCGGGGGTGAGGATCAGTCGTTTGGCCACCCGTAGCGCGCCCTCCAGTGCGGCCGCGACGTAGTCCGGGTCGGCGACGGTGAAGGTGGCGCCGCCGCGCGACGACGTGGCCGCGAGCACCACCGTGTCCTGCTCGGCGTGCACGGAAACGACACGGGTCCATGGCAATTCGGTGCCGGTGCCGTGGCCGACGAAGCGCAGCTTCTTGTTGCTGACGATCATCCTGCCCTCGGTGAGCCGCGGCCCGCGAGCCAGTTGGCGGACGTGCACCGCGGGCAGATCCAGATGGACCTTCTCCTCGGGATCCAGATGCAGGCCAGGGGTTCGCATCACGGGTAGATCGCCGCTACGTAGCCGGGACAGCGTGCGCCCCCGATGCATTCGCCGCCGCAGGTCCTCGACGAGCGGTCCGGTCAGCGCCAGTTCGGTGACGGCGTGCTCGAACGCCGCCAACTCGTCGTGCTCGACCTCGCCGTCGGCGAAGGTGAAGGTGACCAACCGCTCCACATAGCTGAGCGCCACATCGCGCAGGGCCTCGCGGCCCGCCTGCTCCTCGATGCGCTGATAGCGCAGCGACGCCCACAGCGCCGCCCACTCGGGGCCGCGCGGGCCGTGACCGGTGAGCACCCGCCACGCCTGGGTGTGCCAGTGCGTGAGGAACTCCTCGATCTCGGCCGCGCAGAACTGGCACGGGGCGAGCCCGCCGAACAGCTTGCGGCGCCGCAGGTTCGCGCACCGCGCGCAGTGCCGGTCGCTCGGCTGGTGGCGCCGGTGGGTGGCGGTGGTCCACTCGGTCCCGTCCCACCAGCGCAGGCGCGCCGGGTCCTCGGGGTCCGGATGCCAGTCGGCGAGTTCGGGGTTCGGTGGCGGGGCGGGTGCGGGCGGCGGGTCGGCGAGGCGACGGGCCAGGTCGACCGGTCGGGCGTAGGGCGAGCGGGTGGGTGGCTGGTCGAGTAGATCCGTCTGCCGCATGCGTGGATTCGTCGGTGCTTGTGCCGCGTCGAGTGTGTCCGTGGGGATGTGCTCCAACGCCGGGGCGGTCGGTTCTGCCGAGGGGTTGTCGGCACCGAACGGGTCCGTCGGATGTGCCGAGCGGTTGTCGCCCCTGAACGGGTCCGCCGGATGCACTGAGCGGTTGTCGCCGCCGAACGGGTGCGCCTCGCGTGCTGATCGGCTGCCGCCGAATGAGTTCGCCGGGTGCGTGGTTCGCCGCTCATCCGCCTCGTCGACGCTGACCCCGAATTCGGTGACCAGCCCGGCCAGTCCGGTGGACCAGCCCTGCGCGATGGCGCGGAACCGCCACTGGCCGTCCCTGCGATAGAACTCCCCGAACATCAGCGCGGTGACCGGATCGGCGTCCTCGATCACGAACTCGGTCATCGGCCCGTGCGCGTCGTGGATGGTGAGGGTCAGACCGCTGATGTCGCCGAAGGTGCCCTCGTCGAGCGACCCGGCCAGCACGATCCGGTCCACGTCCGGCTCGGTGCGTGGCAGCGAAACGCTCAGTCGGGCGGTCTGCGGGGCAGGCTCCTGATCCAGCGTCACCGCCTGGGAAACATGCCGGGGGGCGTTGTAGAACACCAGATCCCGATCGGTGCGCACCGTCCCGGATTCGCCGAGCAAAAGGGCATGCGCGTCTACCGCATGCGCCGACCGCCACGAAACAACCACGGCAAGAAGGGATGTCGGTACCGCTGCATTAGCGCCTTTGCTGAGTTTCATCGTGCTCGAACTATGCCACGACCCTCCGACACGCCGACTCCGCCGACCCCTCCACTCGGCGGGCCGTGGGCCGTATCCAGGGGTTCTTCCCCGCCGTCGACGGGGTTTCGGGTCAGTTCGGAAGAATCTGCTCAGCGACCGACGCGGTCGGTCGCCGCGCGCAAGGTGGCGGCGGCCTTCAACACCATCTCGTGGTACTCGTCCTCGGCGTCGGAGTCGAGCACGATGGCGCCGCCCGCCCCGATCCGCCAGTGTCCGTCGTAGCGTACGGCGGTCCGGATCACGATGTTGAGATCGGCGGTGCCGCCGAGCCCGAGGAAGCCGATGGTGCCCGAATAGATGCCGCGCGCTTCGGTTTCCAGCTCATCGATGATCTCCATGGTGCGCAGCTTCGGCGCACCGGTCATCGAGCCGCCCGGGAAACACGCGCGCAGGCAGTCGATCACGCCGACGCCGGGGCGCAGCGTGCCGCGCACCGTGGAAACCAGTTGGTGCATGGTCATATACGACTCGATGGCCATCAGCTTCGGCACGTGCACGCTGCCGATCTCGCAGACCCGGCCGAGGTCGTTGCGCAAGAGGTCGACGATCATCAGGTTCTCGGCCCTGGTTTTCGGGCTGTCGGCCAGCTCGCGAGCCAGCCGCTCGTCCTCGGCGGGGGTGGCGCCGCGCGGGGCGGTCCCCTTGATCGGCTTGCTCTCCACCGTGTGGCTCCGGTCGATCTTCAGGAAGCGCTCCGGTGACGAGCAGGCGACCTCGAGATCGTCGAACCGCAGATACGCCGCGTACGGCGCCGGATTGCAGCGGCGCAGCGTGCGATAGAAATCGAGGCCGTCGTCCTCGGCGGCGGGCACGGTGGCGCCGTCGGTGAGGCAGATTTCGTAGGACTCGCCCGCGAGCAGCCGCTCCCGGCAAATCGCGATGTCGGCGAGGTAGCGTTCCCGGCCGCGGGTCAGTAGCGGTTCGACGGTGTCGCCGTCCGACGGCACCTCGAGCGTGGGCGGATTCGCCCAGGTCGGCAGGGTTTCCAGGGTTTCGCCGGTGTCGC
The DNA here is from genome assembly GCF_007990755.1 of Nocardia ninae NBRC 108245. Classification (GTDB taxonomy): domain Bacteria; phylum Actinomycetota; class Actinomycetes; order Mycobacteriales; family Mycobacteriaceae; genus Nocardia; species Nocardia ninae. The sequence goes on from NZ_BJXA01000031.1 coordinate 34,125, forward strand.
GCAGCCAGTCGGCGCCCGCGCGCAGCGAGTCGACGGTCGAATCGGTCAGGGACAGCAGGTGGGTGCGCCCGCCGACGTGATCGACCACCACGATCCGGTCGGCGAAGATCCACTGCGCGTCGGGCGTCGGTGCCCGATGGGCGGCCTGGCCGCCGCAATCGGCCTTCACCTCGTAGCCGAGGTATCCGACGTACCCGCCCGCGAAATCGAAAGGCAGATCGGGAAGTTCGAGCCGGCGCAGCCGCAACTCGGCGGCCAGATAGTCGAGCACACCGCCGGCGACGACCCGGCGATGGCCGTCGGAGGACTCGACGGTCACCTCGCCCGTGCCGACCCGGTAGCGCACCACCTCCGCCAGCGGTCCGCTCGCATCCCCCAGGAAGGAGAACCGATCCAGGCCCGGCTCGACGTGCTCGCTGTCGAGCCAGAATGCGGTGGGGGAGTTGCCGTACAACCGCACGAACGCGCTCTCGGTATCGATCGCGCGCTCGAGCACGGCGTGCTGGAGCTGCCAGTGCCGGGGCGGGCCGCCGTAGCGATCCAGGATGCCGGGGCGCGCCGGCCCAGCGGCGAGATTGCTTCCCATCGCGCCGAATTGCTCCACCAGCGCTGGGAACTGCTCGTGGGACAGGGTGGATTGTGTTGTCTCCGAAAGTGTTCGGGCGGCGCTGGGCTGCGGGACGGTGACCGGTCGCAGCCGCATCGTCACCGGCTCCGCTCGCGCGCTCGGGTTCCGTCCGGTGGCCCGCGCCCGGTGTGCCGCAGTCAGTTTCGCGAAGTTGCGCAACAGCGCGGCGCCGAATTCGCTGGCGATCGACTCGGGATGGAACTGCACGCCCCACTGCGGCCGACTGCGATGACGCACCCCCATGATCTCCCCGTCGGCGGCCACCGCGGTGATCTCCAGACTGTCCGGCAGCGGCCGCTGGGCACTCAGCGAGTGGTAGCGCACGGCGGTGAAACCCTGGGGGAGCCCGGCGAACAGGTCGCGGTCGTCGTGTTCGATCCGGTCGAGGTATCCGTGCCGGGCGGCGGGCGCGGCGGCGACGATTCCGCCCGCGGCGACCACGATGCCCTGATGGCCGAGGCACACGCCGAGCAGCGGCAGATCGGTCGCGCCGATCACCGCCGCCGAGATGCCGACATCGCGGGCGACGTCCGGGCGGCCCGGTCCCGGCGAGATGACGATGTTGTCGAATCGGGCCAGTTCCAGCTCGCCGGCCTCGTCGTTGCGCACGACAGTCGGCTCGATGCCGTTCACCTCGCTGATCAGCTGATACAGGTTATAGGTGAACGAGTCGTAATTGTCGATCAACAACGTGCGCATGGTGCCCGAAACCCTACGCCGCCCAGGTTGCGGCCAACTGTTGTCATATGCCGTCAGTTCGGCTCGGCCCGTGGTGCACAATGTTGGACATGTCTGTTGCGCAACCCGTCGGCGTGGACCGCGAACTCGTCGACTTCGCCCTCGTCGGCAAGTGGATGGATGAGCAGGGCCTGCCCGCAGGCGAATTCGAGGATGTGACCTCGCTCGGCGGCGGCACGCAGAACGTGATGCTGCGGTTCGGCCGCGGCGGTCGGGAGTACGTGCTGCGCCGCGGCCCGAAGCATCTGCGCGCGAAGAGCAACGAGGTGATCCGGCGCGAGGCCCGGCTGCTCGGCGCGATCAACGGCACCGACGTGCGCGCGCCGCGGGTGATCGCGGCCTGCCCGGACGACTCGGTGATCGGTGCGGTGTTCTATCTGATGGAGCCGATCGACGGCTTCAATCCGGCCAACGAGCTGCCCGAGTTGCACGCGGGCGACCCGGCCGTCCGCAAGGAGATGGGGCTGTCCGCGGTCGAGGCCATCGCCCGGCTCGGCGCGCTCGACTATCAGGCCCTCGGGCTGTCCGACTACGGCAAGCCCGACGGCTTCCTGGAACGTCAGGTGCCGCGCTGGCTCGGCGAACTCGAGTCGTACTCGGCCAACGAGGGCTACCCCGGCCCGGAGATCCCCGGTGTCGAGCGGACCGGCGAGTGGCTGGACCGCAACCGGCCCGCGCAGTGGACCCCGGGCATCCTGCACGGCGACTGCCATCTGGCGAACATGATGTTCGCCTTCGACGGCCCGCAGGTCGCGGCCATGGTCGACTGGGAGATGTCCACCATCGGCGACCCGCTGCTCGATCTGGGCTGGCAGATCGCCACTCGGCCGGAGCCGGGCACCACTGGCGCCGCGCTGGTCGGCAAGCTCGGTGCCGCGGGCGGGCTGCCGACTCCGGACGAGATGGTGGCCCACTACGGGCAATTCTCCGATCGCGATCTCAGCGCCGTGCCCTGGTACACCGTGCTCGCCTGCTTCAAGCTCGGCATCGTGCTGGAGGGTACGCATGCCCGCGCGTTCGCGGGTAAGGCGCCCAAGCAGGTCGGCGACTTCCTGCACGCCATCACGCTGGAGCTGTTCGAGCGCGCGCACCGCCTGATGGAGTGATTGTCGGGATGTTGCCGACACTTGGCTGAATATCTATGGTTGACCATATTCAGCCAATATATCTTTGGCGCATGCCGATCGTTCCTGATGTGAAGAACTGGACCTGGGTGGTCGAACGTGCTTGTCCCGATTGTGGTTTCGACCCCGACGCGATCAGCTACGAGGATGTGCCGCCACTGGTGCGGGAGAGTGCGGCGCGATTCGCCGAGGTGCTCGACCGTCCCGATGTCCGGGTGCGTCCGGACGACGCCACCTGGTCCCCGCTCGAGTACGGCGCACACGTGCGCGACGTGTGCCGGCTCTTCGATACCCGCCTCAATCTGATCCTGCTCGGCGCGGCCGACGGCGCGGTGCCGCAGTTCGCGAACTGGGATCAGGACGAGACCGCCGTGGCCGACCGTTATGACAAGCAGGACCCGGCGCAGGTCTCCGCCGAACTGGCCGTCGCCGCCGAAGCGGTCGCGCGCTCCTTCGAATCCGTGCCGCCCGCCGCACGCGACCTGCGCGGTGAGCGCAGCGACGGCGCTGTCTTCACGGTGGAGTCGTTCGCGCGCTACTTCATCCACGATCTGGTCCATCACGTGCACGATGTGCGCTGCTGAAATCGTCCCAGGACTAGAACGTGTTCCGAAGCCTCGACCACCGGTCCCGCTGAAATTTCGACTCGGTACTAGAACGCGTTCCACTTTTCTCGTAGTGTGGGTGCAGTCACATATAAGCACGTGCATGCGAGAGGGTCGACAGGAATGAAGACGAAGGGCGCGATCCTGTGGGGGATCGACCAACCGTGGTCGGTAGAAGAGATCGAGGTCGGCGATCCGGTCTCCGGTGAGGTGCAGATCCGGCTGGAGACAGCGGGCATGTGTCATTCGGACCATCACATCGTGACCGGCGCGACGCCGATGCCCGCCTATCCGGTGATGGGCGGGCACGAGGGCGCGGGCGTGATCACCAAGCTCGGGCCGAACTGCCCCGCCGACCTGCAGGTGGGCGACCACGTCATCCTGTCGTTCATCCCCGCCTGCGGGCGCTGTCCGTCCTGTGTGAGCGGCAATATGGCGCTGTGCGATCTGGGGGCCGGACTGCTGATGGGCCAGGCGATCAGCGACGGCACCTACCGGATCCAGGCGCGTGGCGAGAACGTCATCCCGATGTGCCTGCTCGGCACCTTCGCGCCGTACATGACGGTGCACCACACCTCGGTGGTGAAGATCGACCCGAGCGTGCCGTTCGAGGTGGCCTGCCTGGTCGGCTGTGGCGTGCCGACCGGCTTCGGCTCGTCCACCCACGTCGCGCAGGTCGCGCCGGGGGAGACCGTGGTGATCGCGGGCATCGGCGGGGTCGGCATGAGCGCGCTGCAGGGCGCGGTGCTCGCCGGCGCGTCGAAAGTCATTGCCATCGACCCGAATCCGTGGAAGCGGGAGCAGGCGCAGAAGTTCGGCGCCACGCACACCTACGAGAGTATGGCCGCCGCGATCATGCCGATCATGGATGTCACCGAGGGGCGGATGGCCGAGAAGGTCATTCTCACCATGGGCGAGATGCACGGCGACTACATCGAAGAGGGCCTGATCCTCACCGCGAAGGCGGGCACCCTGGTCGTCACCTCGATGGGCCGGATGGACGCCGGCGAGGTCAAGATGAACAGCTTCCTGCTGTCCATGCTGCAGAAGACGGTGAAGGGCTGCATCTTCGGCGGCGGCAACGCCCGCCAGGACGCGCCGAACCTGCTCCGGCTGTACAAGGCGGGCCAGCTCAACCTGGACGACATGGTCACCCGCACCTACTCCCTGGAGGAGATCAACCAGGGCTACCAGGACATGCTGGACGGCAAGAACATTCGCGGCATCATCAAGTACACCGAAGCCGACTGGTAACCGAGGTGCTCGTGATCGGGCCGAGCCGGGCGCTCGGCCGGGTCACGAGCGCAGTTCGGCCAGAATGTCGTTCGGGTCGGTGCGCGGCATGTCGTCGACGCGCACATCGATGAATCGGACGGTCCGGCTTCGATCGATGATGAGCGTGGTCGGAATGGGGAGTTCCCACTCGCCTTCGGCGTTGCGGTTTCCGATGGCGTAACCGCCCAGCTCGATCGCGTCCATGAAGGCTTGGTCGGCGTGGCTGCCGATGCCGAGTGCGCGGGCGACCACGTTGTCGAGGTCGGACAGCAGGGGGAATTCCAGGGAGTTCAGGAAGCGGGTGTATGCCGAGCCCTCTGGAGTTTGGGGGCTGATGCCGATCAGGCGCACGCCGGTTCCGGTCAGCTCGGGCAGCAGTTCGTGCTGATACCGGGTCAGGGCTTCGGCGCAGGGCAGCGACCAGGCGCCGCGGTAGAAGACAAGGACGGCAAAGCTGTTCGGGGCGACCGCGGAAAGTTTCGTCGGCTCGCCCGCCTCGTCGAGCAGCGTGAAGTCGGGGAGGGTGTAGCCGGCTCGGATCGAGTTCTCGGTCACGATCGCGGCGCTGCGAATGTGGGTCTGGGCGAGCTCGGCTTGCAACTCGTCCAGCTCGACCATCATGCGCCGCATCTTCTCGAATTCCTGTGACATCAAAAAACCTGTTTCCCCGGCTCAGCCGATCGACATCGAGACGTCGGTCATCATGCCGCGTGGCCGAGGTGACTGCGAACAGATTTCCGGACGTATCGGTCAGCGGCGGGTGGCGAGGGTGGTCGCGATCTCGGCGATGAGGTCGTAGGGAATGGGTTTGGTCAGCGGGAATTTCAGCGTGCCCTTGCCCGCTCGATACGGTTCGACGGCGCGGTTGAATGCTTTGTCGCCGTCGGGGATCGGGTAGAGGCTGATGTGTTTTTTCCAACCGGCGAAGTGGACGGTGTTGTGGCCGTTCACCTTGAAGGTGGGGATGTCGTAGCTGATCGCCTCCGTCGCATCCGGCAGTGCGCGCTGGATGGTGTGCCGGATCTCCTCGAGAATGCCGCGCACGTCTTCGGGAAACGCGGCGATGTATGCGTCGATGGTTGCTGGCTGCTCTGCCACGAGGTCCCTCGATTCCGTGAGCGGGTATCGATCGAATCGCTGAAGATGGGTCGAGCATCGTCAGTGTAGGCAGGCCTGGCGTTCGGTTACAGGTCCTTGCGGTACCAGCACTCCGCATACATCTCGTCGTTGTGCGGTGTCGACTCTGTGTATCCCAGCCGGGCATACATCGCCCTGGCCTCCACCAGATCGCGGCGGGTGTCGAGCACTATTCGCGCGGCACCGAGACTGCGGGCCGCTTGCTCGGCGGCGTCGATGAGAATGGTGCCGCCGCCCTTCCCGCGCATATTCGCGCGCAGGAAGACGCGCTTCAACTCGGCGGTCGCGGTGTCGAGGAGGCGGATGCCCGCGGTGCCGACAGGTTCACCGTCATACCGGGCAACCAGCAGTACGCCACTGGGCGGCGACAATTCGGTCCACCCCGTCGCCGCGATCTCGCGCTCGAGTTCTGCGGGGTCGGTCCCGTGGCCTTCGTGCAGTCGATACCAGCGGTCACTGACCTCGGTGTAGTACGCGCGCCACAGCTCGGCGGCGGTGGGGGAGTCGAAGGGTTCGCGGTCGACGGTCCAGCTGCCTATGTCAGACTCGGGTTCCCGGCGTTCGACGGTCCGGCTGCCCATGTCAGTTGCAGGCCCGGGTTCCCGGCGGGTGGCGGACATCCGGTCAGTGGGTGCAGCGGAGCAGGGCTTGGCGGAGATTGCGGCTGCGGACGTCGTCCAGGACGGCGAGGCCGAGGCGGTTCATCGAGTAGCCGAAGCCGAGACCTGTTGCGGGGTCGGCGAAGCCGAAGGAACCGCCGAGGCCGGTGGTGCCGAAGGCGCGCTTGTCGGAGCCGAAACGGAACTCACCGCCGGACTTTCGGAAGCCGAGGTGATAGCGAGTCTTGATGTGCAACACCAGGTCTCCGGCGGGGACGTCGTCGGCGGTGTCGGCCGCGGCCAGCTGGTCGAGCAAGGCGTCATCGATGGGGAGGGCGCCGGTGCGGCCCGCGGCGGCGCCGTAGACGCGGGCCAGCGCGCGGGCATTGCCGACCCCGTTCGAGCCGGGTAGCTCGACCTCGAGGAACTCGCGTCGGGTCGCCCGCGCGGGACTGCCGGTGCGCGGATTGCTCAGCGCGGCATAGGCGAACCCGCGCTTGGCGGCGATCTCGGCACCGATGCGCAGCGGGAAGTCGCGCTCGTAGCGCAGCGCGTCCACGCCGCGGGTGGCGGCCATGGTGGCGATGCGCTCCAGCCCCTGGTCGGCGGGCAGGCCGATGAAGAAATCCAGTCCGAGCGGCTTCGCGATGTCCTCGGCGAAGATTCGCCCGAGCGTGCGGTGCTGCGGATCGACCCGCCGCAGCAGTTCGCCCTGGTAGAGGCCGAGGGTGATCGCGTGATAGCCGTGCCGGGTGCCCGGTCGCCATGCGGGTTTCTGCGCGGCGAGGATCGGCGCTAGCGCGTCCAGGTCGGCGATCTGACTCAGCCGTACCACCGGGTCGAGGCCCGACAGCCCGGCCTGATGGTCGATGAGCTGGCGCACGGTGATCTCGCCTTTGCCGTGTGCGGCGAACTCGGGCCAGTACTTCGCCACCGGCTGCGCATAATCGAGCAGGCCCTTCGACACCGCGGAGGCGAGCGTGAACGCGGCGAGGCCCTTCGTCGAGGAGAAGACCGGGACGATCGTGTCGCGCTCCCACGGCAGGGTCCGGTGCCGATCGCGGTGACCCGCCCACAGATCCACCACCGGCCGGTCGCCCGCGTAGACCGCCACCGCGGCACCGATCTCGCCGTGCTGGGCGAAGTTGCGCCGGAAGGCGTCGGCGACGGGCCCGAAGCCGGGCTCGACATCGCCGTGGATCGTCAGCTTTTCACTCATGGTCATTCGATGGTAACGGCGTTCTTCTCGTACGCTCGCTGAGTGCGTTCACTCGAGCAGATCAGGGATTGGCCGGTTCGGCACGCGGCGGCCGCGGTCGTCACCGCAGACGGGGCAGCGGCGAGCGCCGGCGAGGTGGATCGGGTGTTCCCGCTCGCGTCGGTGACCAAGCCGCTGGTGGCCTACGCGGTGCTCGTCGCGGTGGAGGAGGGGGCGGTCGAGCTGGATCAGCCCGCGGGCCCGCCGGGATCCACGGTGCGGCACCTGCTCGCGCACACCTCCGGATTGGCCTTCGACACCACCGACATTCAGGCCGCCCCCGGTACCCGGCGCATCTATTCGAGCATCGGATTCGAGGTGCTCGCGGGATTTGTGGGCGAGCAGACCGAGATCGCGTTCGCGGAATATCTGCACGCCGCGGTGTTCGATCCGCTGGGCATGACCAGTTCGGTGCTGGCCGGTCCCGCCGGGCACGCCGGGCGGTCGACCGCGGCCGATCTGGCTCGTTTCGCGGCGGAATTGCTGAACCCGCGGTTGATCTCCGCGCAGACGCACGCCGAGGCGACCTCGGTCCAATTCCCCGGCCTGAATGGCGTGCTGCCCGGTTACGGTTCGCAGCGCCCCAATGACTGGGGTCTGGGTTTCGAGATTCGGGACGGGAAGACTCCGCACTGGACGGGTAGTTCGAATTCGGGGGGAACTTTTGGTCATTTCGGGCAGTCCGGCACCTTTTTGTGGGTGGACCCCGCGTCGTCGTTGGCGTGTCTCGCATTGACCGACCAGAATTTCGGCGACTGGGCGAGAGCGGCCTGGCCGCCCCTCAGTGATGCTGTTATTGCGGAGGCGACGCTCCCACGCAACACGGCGGTGAAGTAACACACGTAACTTCGGGCACTCCAGTACACTCAGGCAACACCAGCAGACGGGTCGTTGGGGAAGACGTCCCCCGTCGACGCTGGAGGTGTTAGTAGTGCGCGCATCGAGTCAGTTCGCGGACGTGACGGCGGGTGTGGTGTATATCCACTCGTCGCCTGCCGCGCTGTGCCCGCACGTCGAATGGGCGCTCACCTCGGCCCTCGCCGCCCCCGCCAAACTGCGCTGGACCGCCCAACCCGCCGACGGCCAACTGCGCGCCACCAGCGAATGGATGGGTCCGGTCGGCACCGCCGCCCGCATCGCCCAAGCCCTGCGCTCCTGGCCGGTCCTGCGCTTCGAAGTCACCGAAGACCCCAGCGAAGGAGTAGACGGCGAACGCTACTGCTTCGTCCCCGGACTCGGTCTGTGGCACGGATCCACCAGCGCCAACGGCGACGTCACCCTCGGAGAAATGCGACTACGCGCCATGCTCCAAGCCGCCGGAGAACTCGGAAAATACACAACCTACGACCTCGCCGCCGAAATCGACCGCGCCCTCGGCACGCCGTGGGACGAGGATTTGGAGATCTACCGGTACGGGACCGAGTCCGGCGCCGAGGTGACCTGGTTGCGGCGAGACGTGGGCTAAGCCCCAACTCCTCTTCGCGGGGGTGCCGTATCGCGTGCGCTGCCGACTTGACGTATGGAGCTGGCTCTTGACGACGGTTGCAGCGTGCGTCAGGAGAATGTTTCTTGCGTTGAGTCGTGGTTACGGGGTGTCTGTGGTCCGGGTTTGCGATGTGATCTCCGCTCCCCGGAGAATGCTTACGCCCGTTGGGGATTGCCGCCATCGCTACGGGTTGACGGTGTGTGATTATCGTTGGGACGACGAAGCCATTCTCGGAGAATGGTGAAGTCTTCGTCGTCGAGACCGCGGGAGGCCTCGACGTGGTGGAGCAAGGCTGGGCCGGGGTGGTGGTCGGCTACCCATTCGCGGTCGGAGTCGGTGTGCTCGTCATCGATCCAGACGAAGGGGCGGCCAGCGGCCCAGGCGACCAGGGTTCGGGTTTTCCAGTGGAGTCCGAACCATCGGTCTTCGTGCTGGTCGTCGTCGGATGAGTCCGGCCAGGCGATTACCGGCAGTTGGGGGAGGCCGAGCCGTGGCGCTATTTCGGTGTTCGCGTCTTCGTTCCAGGTGGTGGCCCAGACCAGGTCGCAGGGGAGTGCCGCGAGATGGCGTCCGACTTCTGGTCGCAGTCTTGCTAAGTGGGAGTTGGGGATTGGGTTGGAACGAGTGGTTATTCCGAAAGGGAGTAGCGGTCCGTCGACGTCGAGGAAGAGCAGTGGGCGCTCTTCATTGGTCACCCGTTGAACGATAGTGCTGGGGGACAGGGTCTTCCGGCGCTGGACCGAGCATGCGGTCGAAGAGGCGCTCGAGCAATGCGGGGGCTGAGGTTGCGGTGGTGGGGTCCAGGGCGGATTGGGTTAGGCCGACGATGGTGAAGGCGATCAGGTGGGCGTCGAGGTCGATTGGCGGGGCGGGGGTGGTGGGGTCGAGCTGGCGGATTCGGCGGAGGTAGTGGGCGATGACTTCGACGAGGGGGAGGAACCCGCCGATGGCGTCGGCCATGGCGAACGACTCACCGCTGGTGAGGGCTGCGGCGAAGAAGGCGTCGAGGACGATGGTGTCTTGGCGGCGGGGTTCGTCGAGGGGGAGTAGTTCGGTGAGGATGATGCGCAGGGCGTCACGGGGGGCGGCGTCGGTGCCGAGGGCGGCCAAGCGCTGGCCGAATCGGTTCGCGGCATCCTCGAGGACCGCACGGTGGGTTGCCAGGAGGAATTCGCGTTTGGTGCCGAAGTAGTACTGCACCAAGCGAACTGAGATGCCGGCCTCTGCTGCTACCGACTGAAATGTCGCGGCTTCCAGTCCGCCCCGAGCCATGACATTGCGTACCGCGGTGGTGATCTCCCGCCGCCGCACGTCGTGGTCGACCAATTTCGGCATCCGCACCACCCGCCTTTCGCCCGCCTCCGGAAGGGGTTGATGATACGCCCGTACCAGGTAGGCGTCCGACCTCGGTCGTGCTCTGATCGAGGGGGAACTGGTGCAGGGATCTCTCGGGCGTTGCCACCACCAGTTCCCCCTCGATGTGCTGCTTCGGGCCTGACGTGATGGGGAAGTGTGAAGGGAGGCTGCTTTGCGGTGGTAGGCGCGGTGAAGGGGCGATGTCCGGTTGCGCAACACATCCCGGCACGGTCAGGTCCGTGCCGGGATGTGTTCCCCCCATATTCAGGTATTCAGTTGTGGTGGGTGTTCGACCCGGTCGGTGTCCGGAAACGACCGCGCCGACCTCCCTACTTGATGAGCCCACCGTGGTGGTCGTGCACCTTCCCGCGTTGCGCGGCAGCAGCTTTCGGCGTCGTGCCGCCGGGCGGGTTGTCACTGAGCGCGAACGTCGCGACCGAGTAGGCGATCGCACCGGTGTTCACGGCCAACGCCTTGTCGTTGATATTGCTGGTCGTGTCACACGCTCCGTGGTAGCAGGCGTCGTAGGGCTTGCCCGCCTCACCACCGAACATCTGCTGCTCCTCGGGCGTCTTGATGCCCTCGGCCCCGGTGAACAGCCCGCCTGCGGGGATCCCCGCCGCGATGAACGGCCCGTAGTCCGAACGCCCGTCGAGCGGCGTGCTGACGTGCGGCAGACGGAGGAAGTCGAAGTAGCGGGCAAAAGCCTTCTCGATCTCGGCGGAACCGGCCGGACCCGCACTACCGTCGTAGATCTTGTACGCGAAGTTCGGCGAACCGATCATGTCGAAGTTGAGGTAGAGCCGGATCTTGTTGCGCTCCGCCTCGGGCAGGGTCGCCACGTAGTGCTCAGAGCCGAGCAAGCCCAACTCTTCGGCACCCCACCAGGCGAACCGCACCTTGTTCTTCGGCGGCAGCTGAGCCATCCGCAGCGCGACCTCGAGCAGCCCGGCACTGCCGGACCCGTTGTCGTTGATGCCGGGACCCGCGAGCACGGAGTCGAGGTGCGCACCGGCCATCACGACCTTGTCCGCGTTGCCCCGCTTGCTCTCTGCCAGCACGTTGTGGGTCTTGCGCATGGTGCTCTCGGTGTCGGTCTTCAGCCGGACGACCGTGTTCGCCGGGGAGGCGAGGTCCTGGCCGATGGCGAAGCTGACGCCGACCACCGGCACGGTGATGCCGGGTCCGCCGAGCGTTCCGGTGAAGGTGTCGGTGCGCCCGGGCTGCCCCTCGTTGAAGATGATCACGCCGGAAGCGCCTGCGGTCTGGGCGTTTCGGGCCTTGTCGGCGAAGGGGCAGGTGCCGCGCTGGATGAGTGCGATATTGCCCGCGGTGAAGCCGGCGAAGTCCTGGGCCTCGCAGCCGGAGGTCGAGCTCGGTTCCGGCGTGGGCGGCAGGGTCAGGTCGACGGCTTGCACCGTGGCGTTCGCGGTACCCGAGCCGGAATAGGTCAGGGTGGCGAAATCGCCGAGCTCACTGCTGCCGGGCGGGGTCGGCTTATAGGTTTTGGCCTCGGGGGAGACCTGTTCCATGGCCGCCGTCGACCGTTCCCGGAAGAACGGGAAGTCGAACTGCTGCGTTGTCACCTGGTAGCCGGCGCCGCGCAACTTCGCGGCGACGTAGTCGCGGGAAGCGTCGTAGCCGGGCGTGCCCGAGGCGCGGGTGCCGCCGTTGGCGGTGGCGAATTTCTGGAACTCCTGCAGGTGCCGTTTGATGTTCGGTGCCTGCATCGAGCTGGCCAATTGTTGCTCGGGCGGCGCGGCGGGTTCGGCGAATGCGGACCCGGCGAGTGCGAGCGAGAAAACGAGCGGCAGCGCGGCGGCTGCGGGGACTACGCGGCTTGCTCTGACGCGGCTGAAAATATGGGGCATGTCGGCTCCTCCAAAGGGACGGAAAAATCCCGATAGTCGGAAGTTAAACCGCTACGCCGCTTCGGTGGTACCCCAGTTCAAGTGGGGAAAGCCATTGCCCCGGTTGGTTTTCTGCAACCGCTCGGCACAGTTCCGCATGCACGCCGACTGAGCAGTCGGCTACTTCACCTCGGCCGGTGTGTGCCGCCGGAATACGATGCAGGGAACTGCTCGGTACGCTTGATGAGATTGATTGCCACGCACGTTATTACGGCAGTAGAACGCCTGATTCGGCGTCATATAAGAGGACGCGGTCAGGTTGCGGGATTACCCAACCCTCGGCCCCCACGGCCGGTTCTTCCGCTTCCGGCACGATGACGGCAACGGTGAAATCGTCTGCCTGCACGGTAACCAGAGACGTCGCGCCGAGGTGTTCCACCGTGGATACGGTGCCGTGCAATACCCCTTCTCGGGGGGTAGTGGAGTAGGCCAGATATTCGGGCCGGGCTCCCCAGATGACCGACGAATCCAGCCCGACGAGCTCGCCGGGGATCAGGTTCATGGGGGTGGAGCCGATGAAATTGGCGACGAAGGTATCGGCGGGGCGGCGGAAAACCTCCCGGGCGGTGCCGAGTTGGCGGATCTGCCCGTTCGACATCACCGCGATCCGGTCGGCCAGGGCCAGCGCCTCGGCCTGGTCGTGGGTGACGAATACCGTGGTCACGCCGAGCTCGTGTTGCAGCTTCTTCAAGAAGGTCCTGGCCTCCAAGCGCAGCCGAGCATCCAGATTGGACAGTGGCTCGTCGAACAGGAAAACCTTGGGGTGGCAGGCCATTGCCCGCGCCAGCGCCACCCGCTGCTGTTGCCCGCCGGACAGCTCGGTCGGACGGCGCGCCATCAACCCGCCCAGTGACAGCTGATCCCCGGTCTCGTGTGCCTTCGCGGCCCGGGTACGGCGATCGGTGCCGCGGACCTTGAGCGGATAGGCGATGTTGTCGACCACCGTCATGTGCGGGAACAGCGCGTAATCCTGGAACACCATGGCCACGTCGCGTCGGCCGGGCGACAGCCGGGTGACGTCCTTCTCGCCGATCCGAACCTGCCCGCTGGTAGGGGTTTCCAGCCCGGCGATGGTGCGCAGCAGCGTCGTCTTGCCACACCCGGACGGACCGAGCAGTGCGAAGAACTCCCCGTCCTCGATGGTGAACGACAAGGCGTCGAGGGCCGTCACGTCGCCGGGGAAGACCTTGGTCAGGTCCGTCAGATCGATCTGCGCCATCTAGGACTTGATCCCTCCGTGGAGCCGGAAGCCGTAGCGCCGGTTGACGAACAGGTACATCAGCACGACCGGAATCGAGTACAGCAGCGAGAATGCCGAGATCGGCCCCAGCTGTGCCCCGCCGCCCTCGTCGTAGAAGGTGCGTACCAGCACCGCGGCCGGTTGCTTTTCCTGGTCGCGCAGCAGCAGGAACGGCACCAGGTAGCTGCCCCACACATTCACCACGGTCCACACCGCGATGGTGGCCAGCCCCGGCCGGGCGACCGGCACCACGATGTCGCGCAGGATGCGCAACGGCCCCGCCCCGAACACCCGCGCCGACTCCTCGTAGGACTTGGGCACCGAGTCCATGAAGTCCTTCAGGATAAAGATCGCCGCGGGCAGCAACCCGCCGGACAGCACCAGCACCACACCCAATTGCCGGTCCAGCAGACCCATCTTCCAGATCATCAGGAAGATCGGCACCATCGCCGCGGTGCCGGTGACCACGCTGGACAGCAACAGCAGCAGGTACAGCAGCGCATCACGGCCGGGAATCCGGACCCGCGACAGCGCGTATGACGCCAGCGCCGCGCCGCCGACCACCAGCACCATGCTGGCGACGGACAGCAGTATCGAGTTCCAGAGCGAACCCATGGTCAGGTCGTTCTCGAACAGCGCCGAAAAGTGTTCGAGCGTCGGCCTTTCCGGTATCCGCGGTGCATACCCGGGGTTGGCGTCGAAGGGCGCCGAGGCGAGCCACAGCATCGGCAGCGCGAAGAACCCGGTCAGCACCGCGACGAACGTATAGAACCCGATGCGCGAGATCATCTGCCGTGGACTCATGCTCGCCTCCCCTCAGATATCCGGTGCAGCAACGTGATCGGGGCGCTCACGACGTTCGCCGTCGCAGCAGCCGCAGATAGAACAGCGCGAGCACCAGGTTGATCAGCAGCATCAACACCGACGCGGCGGCGCCGTAGCCCAACGCCCCGTCGTCGATTCCCTGCCGGTACAGGAAGATCGGCAACGTCTCGCTGCGATGGTTCGGCTCACCCCGCGTCAACAGGTACGGCGTGAAGTCGTTGAAGGTCCACAAGCTGATGAGCAGGGTGTTGGTCAGGATGTGCCCGCGCATGCTCGGAAAAACCACGTCCCGCAACGTTTGTGGCCCGGACGACCCGGCCAGCCGTGCGGTCTCCAAATGTGACGGCGGCACGGTGGACAGCGCCGCGGAATACAGCAGCATCGAGAAAGCGGTGCCGCGCCAGATGTTGAACACGATGATGACGGCCAGCGGTTGTTGGATCATCCAGGCGTATCCGGGACTGTTCAGCAGCCGGTTGGCGCTGCCCTCATCGCGATCCAGCATGGCGATCCAGAGCACCGCGACCACACTGGCCGGCAGGATCCAGGCCAGCAGCACCAGGCTTTCCACCAGCGTGCGCACCCAGCGGGCGGCCTTGCGCATCGACCAGGCCAGCGTGAAACCGAGGACGTTCTGCCCGACGATGGCAGAGCCGAAGACGAACAGCAACGTGATCCAGACGCTGTTCCCGAACAGCGGATCCCGCAGTGCCTTCGCGTAATTGTCCAGTCCCACAAAGGAAACGTCCACCGAGGTGCGCCCGGACACGGTGAGGTCGGTGAGCCCGATCCACAGCAGCCACAGCGCCGGGAACACCAGGAACGCCGCGATCAGCAAGAGCGCCGGGGTGACGAACGCGCTCGCCTTCCAGCGCCCCAATCCGGCCACGTCGGTGTCGGGCCCGCCCTGCCCGACCTTCGCGATAGCGGCGGGGCCCGGGGTCGTGGGGTCAGTCACCGGCCACCTTTTCCTTGCCGCCGACCGCCTCCTCCACGGCTTTGCCGTATGCCGCAGCGGCATCCGCGGTGCCGGTGCCCGTGACCACGTCCAGCGTCGCCTGCTGCAACGCCTTGGACACCTTGGTGTACTCCGGTAGCGCGGGCCGCAACGAGGTGATCGGCAGCACCTGCTCGGACACGAAGGTCAGCATCGGATCACCGCCCAGCGCTTCGGCATTCACGTCTTGGCGCGCGGTGATCCGTGGCCCGCCACCGGCGAGCAGTCCCTTGAACGCCTCCGGCGAGTTCATGAATTGCAGGAGCTCCCAAGCCAATCCGACGTTCTTGCTCTTCGGATTGATCACGCGTCCGCCACCGCCGGACATGCTCACGAAGTCTTGCTGGCGCACCCCAGCACCGGGCGTAGCGGCCGGGATTCTCGCCCATCCCACCTGGGTGTCGCGCTCGGCCATCGGGAAGCTGCCCCCGGTCGGGTTCAGCACGCCGCGCCAGAAGTAGTCGCCCTCCAACAGGATGCCCACCTGTCCTTTGGCGAACTTCTCGAAGCTTTTCTCCCGGCCCTTGGCGTCCTGCTGCAACTCCGCATCGCCCAGCCGCTCGCTGTACACCGTGCGGTAGAAGTCCAGCACCCTGCGGAATTTCGCGGTGTTCCCGACCCACTTGCCGCCCTCGAACAACGTGCTGCCCGTGCCCGCCAGCAACGGCAGCACGCCCTGGGTGGTCGTCGCCTCACCGAAGCTGGTGCCCGCATTCAGTTGCACCGGAGTGACGCCGGGGACTGTTTTCAACTTCCGGCCTGCCTCCAGCACCTGGTCCCAGCTGGTCGGCTGCCAGTCCGCCGGTAAACCCGCCTGCGCGAACAGCTTTCGGTTGAAGAACAACACCCGGCCATCGGTCTCCTGCGGTATGCCGTATTGCACGCCGTTGTAGGACGTCAACTGCCGCACCGTTTCCGGCATGTGCTGCCAGCCGTCCCACGCCTGGACTTTATCCGCGCCGACCAGCTCGTCCAGCGGCCTGATCTGCTCGCCCTCGGCGAACTCGCCGACCCAGATCCCATCCAGTGACACCACGTCGGCGCCGGTACCGGTCTTCAGGTCCTTGGCGATCCGGCTTTTGTAATCCTCGTCCGGCACGCCGGTCGCCTGGAATTTCACCTTGACGGTGACGCCCTTGGCCTTTTGCTGCTCCACGAAATTCGGGATGACCCAGTCTTCGATCCATTTCGCCTCGGCCGCGTTCTTCCCGCCCGCCGAGTTGATGGCGTTCGCGGTGATCGTCAGCGACTGCCCGTCGCCGTCGTCCCCGCAACCCGCCGTCCCCATCAAGAGCGCGCTTGCGCTCACCACCGCCGCGAACACCCGCCAGTTCGATGCCATGGGGTCCTCCTGAAAGGCAAATCCATCCTCACTCCGACGTTGTCACAAGACGCAGCCCACCGACGCGCATTCATGGAATAGGCCCCAATATTCGGGGCACGGCGGACCGGCCCGAGCCGCCGATTGCGCCGGAGAATGCACCGCGCTGTGGAGAATGGGAGTTGTGTGTTGATCACGTTCCCCGATCCGATCGGAGCCACCGCTATGCACGATGACCGTCGGTTGATCGAGGACCGCCTCGGGCGGGTGCTGATGGAACGGATCATGCCTGCGGTCTATCCGGAGTCGGTGCCGCTGACCGCGTCCATCTGGGTGGCGCCGGACGAGCCGGTGCCGGTCGCCGAGGGCTTGGCCGCGCCACGGACGCCGATCCAGTCCGGTGCGCCGTGGGGTGCGCCGTGGGGGACCAGCTGGCTCACCGTCGAGGGGACGGTGCCTGCCGAGTGGGCGGGCAAGACCGTCGAGGCGATCATCGACCTCGGTTTCGACCGGAACATGACGGGCTTCCAGTGCGAAGGGCTGGTCTATCGGTCGGACGGATCACCGGTCAAGGGCTTGCACCCGCGCAACCAGTGGGTGCGGGTGGCTTCCCCCGCGGTCGGCGGCGAGCAGGTGCTGCTGCACGTCGAAGCGGCGTCCAACCCGATCATTCCCTTCTTCGCGCCGAACGCCCTCGGCGACAAGCTCACCGCAGGCACGGAACCGCAATACCGGCTCGGCCGAATGGATCTCGCGGTTCTCGACGAAGAAGTCTGGAACCTGGTACTGGATCTGGAGGTGCTCGGTGAGCTGATGCACGAGATGCCGGAGGACCCCGCGCGCCGCTTCACCATCGTCCGGGCGATCGAGCGGGCGCTCGACGCCGTCGACTTGCAGAACGTGAACGCCACCGCGGCCGCCGCACGGGCCTGCCTGGCCGATGTGCTTGCCGCACCGGCGATCCCGTCCGCGCACCTGATCTCCGCCGTCGGGCACGCGCACATCGACTCGGCGTGGCTGTGGCCGCTGCGCGAGACGGTGCGCAAGGTCGCGCGCACCACCGCGAACATGACCGCGCTGCTGGCCGACGAACCGGAGTTCGTCTTCACGATGTCCCAAGCCGCGCAATACGACTTCATCAAGCAGCACCGGCCCGAGGTCTACGCGAAGGTGAAAGAGGCGGTGGCAGCCGGGAGATTCGTGCCGACCGGCGGCATGTGGGTGGAGGCCGACACGAATATGCCCGGCTCCGAGGCGATGGCGCGGCAGTTCGTGCACGGCAAGCGGTTCTTCCTGGAGGAGTTCGGCGTCGACAACCAGGAGGTGTGGCTACCCGACACGTTCGGATTCGCCGCGGGGCTGCCGCAGATCATCAAGGCGGCGGGCGCCAAATGGCTGCTGACACAGAAGATCTCCTGGAGCCAGATCAACAAGTTCCCGCACCACACGTTCCTGTGGGAGGGGGTCGACGGCACCCGGATCTTCACGCACTTTCCGCCGGTCGACACCTACAACTGCACCATGCACGGCCGCGAGATCGCGCACGCCGCCCGCAATTTCAAGGACAAGGGGCGTGCGTCGAGGTCGTTGGCGCCGACCGGCTGGGGTGACGGCGGCGGCGGGACGACGCGGGAGATGGTCGCGAAGGCCGCGCGGATGAAGAACCTCGAAGGCTCGCCGAAGGTATTCTGGGACAAGCCCGCCGAGTTCTTCGCCAAAGCCGAGGCCGAGTATCAGAACCCGCCCGTCTGGGTGGGGGAGCTGTATCTGGAGTTGCACCGCGGCACGCTGACCAGTCAGTCGAAGACCAAGCAGGGTAACCGGCGCAGCGAGCATCTGCTGCGCGAAGCCGAGCTCTGGGCCGCGACGGCGACGGTGCGCAAGAACGTCGAGTATCCGTACGCGGCGCTGGACCGGCTCTGGAAGACCGTGCTGCTGCACCAGTTCCATGACATCCTGCCCGGCTCGTCGATCGCGTGGGTGCACCGCGAGGCGGAGCAGACCTATGCGGTGGTGGCCGAGGAGTTGGCCGAGCTCATCGAGCGGGCCAAGTGGGTGCTCGGCGGTGAGCAGGTGGGGCCGAATGCCTTCAATCCGGCGCCGCACGTGTGGCGCTCGATTCCGGCCGGTGCGGCGGGACCGGTGGCGGCGGCTCGTCCGTGCGCGGTGACCGAGCGCATGGGTGGCGGGTTCGTGCTCGACAACGGGCTTTTGCAGGTCGAGGTGGATGCGCGCGGCCTAGTCGTGTCGGTGTTCGACGTCGAGCATCTGCGCGAGACCCTGCCGCCGGGTTCGGTCGCGAATCTGCTGCAGTTGCATCCGGATCTGCCGAACTCCTGGGATGCCTGGGATGTCGATATCTTCTACCGCAACCGGGTCACCGATCTCGCCGACGCGGACTTCGTTGTGGCAGAGCCGGATTCGGGCGTGGTGCGAATTGGCCGGTCGTTCGGCTCCTCCACCGTCGAACAAACTCTGACACTGCACGAGTGGGTGTTGGAGATCGAGACCAGCGTCGACTGGCACGAGACCGAGAAGTTCCTCAAACTGGCCTTCCCCCTGGACATCCACGCCGACCGCTACGCCTCGGAGACCCAGTTCGGGCACCTGTTCCGGCCCACGCACACCAACACCAGCTGGGAGTACGCGAAGTTCGAGGCCTGCGCCCATCGGTTCGTCCACTTCGCCGAGCCCGGGTGGGGCGTGGCGCTCGTCAACGACGCCACCTACGGTCACGACGTCACCCGCACGGTGCGGGCCGACGGCGGGACGACGACAACGGTGCGCGCCTCGCTGCTGCGCGCACCGCGATTCCCGGATCCGCAGACCGACCACGGGGTACATCGCTTCCGGCATGCGCTGCTTCCCGGTGCCGCAATCGGGGACGCGGTGAATGCGGGCTACCGCGTCAACCTCACGCCGCCGACGCCGGGTGTCGCCGAAGCCGTCGAGCCGCTGTTCGTCATCGACAACGACGCCGTGGTGACCAGCGCGGTCAAACTGGCCGACGACGGCAGTGGCGATGTCGTGCTGCGCGTCTACGAAGCACAGGGCGGCCGCGCCTCGGCCTTGGTGACTCCCGGGTTCGACGCCGCCGGATTCCAGGTGTGCGATCTGCTGGAACGGCCACTGCCTGCGGACACCTCCGCAAGCCCGGAGGAAGTGGGAGTCCGGCTGCGGCTGCGGCCTTTCCAACTCGTCACGCTCCGATTCGTCCGTTCGGTCACCGCCGAATAGCCTGCGGTAACGGCGCATTCGAGAGAGACTCGGTGCCAGCAGGCGCAGCGTCGAGATCATCGGCGTTCGTGACCCCTCGGCGCTACCGGCCGAGCCGGTCCTGCGCCGGGTTAGCGAAAGGACTTCAACCATGGGACGCCGCAGCACGATTGCCCTTCTCGGCCTGGCCCTGTCCGCCGTTCTGGTCGTCGGTTGCGGCGCCGACTCCGGCAACGGCGCTGCGGTGACGTCCCTCGCGCCGCCCCGCGCGTCGACAACCGTCGTTCCATCCGTACCGGGCGCGCCACCCCGGGTCACGATCCTGGCCACCGGCGGCACCATCGCCGGAAAGGCCAACGCGGAACCGGGTGTCGGGTACAAGGCAGGGCAAGCCAGCGTGCAAGACCTGATCTCCGCGGTGCCCGGCCTCGACAAGATCGCGACGTTGCAAGCGGAGTCGATCGCCAATATCGGCAGCCAGGATATGAACGAGGAGATCTGGCTCACCCTGGCGCGCCGGATCAATCAGCTCTTCGCGGACAACGCCACCGACGGTGTGGTGATCACCCACGGCACCGACACGATCGAGGAGACCTCGTTCTTCCTGGACAACGTGGTGGCTACCGACAAGCCGGTGGTGCTGGTCGGAGCCGTGCGCCCGGCCAACGCGCTGAGCGCGGACGGACCGGCCAATCTGCGCGCTGCCGTCAGCATTGCCGCGGCGCCCGCGGCACGGGGGCGGGGCGCGATGGTCGTGCTGAACGACACCATCCACAGCGCGCGCGAGGTCACCAAGACGCACACCTCGAGCATGCAGACCTTCGCCTCACCCAACACCGGGCCTGCGGGGTATGTGTCCGGCGATTCGATCCGTTTCGTCACAACACCGCAGTCGCACACGCGTCCGCGTTTCCCGGTGCCGGACGGTTCGTCGCTGCCACGCGTCGACATCGTGTACTCGCATGCCGGTATGCGCCCGGACCAGGTCGACGACGCGGTCCGGCACGGGGCGAAAGGCATTGTGCTGGCCGGTGTCGGCGACGGCAACACCGCCAAAGCGGTGCTCGATGCGCTCGCCAAGGCCAACGACGACCGCGTGGTCGTCCGCTCGACCAGGGTTGGCTCCGGTGAGGTGGTGCGCAACGCCGAGGTCAACGACGACGAGCTCGGTTTCGCCACCTCCGCCGATCTGAACCCGGCGAAGGCGCGCGTGCTGTTGCAGCTGCTCCTGACCGTCGGCATCACCGACCCGGTGCGCGTCCAGCAGGAGATGAACGCTCGATAGGCCAGTTGCTTCAGCCGGAGTGCGGAATCGGGCAGGTCTGCGTCTTTTGCCGATCGTCGAAATACTGTGCGCAGAGGCGGAGGCGGCGTGCGTCCAGGACCATCCAGGTGCCGAGGATGAGCTGGGTGACGCCGCGCCAGACGTCCTCGAAGCGGTCGCGCAGGCGCAGTCCGGTCAATGCCGCGCGCACCAGGTTCGGCGATGGCGGGGCATCGGTGGACAGGAGGAGGCAGGGGGCGCGGTGGGGGATGGAGCGGGTGTGCGAGACGGAGGAACGTAGTCGGTAGCGGTCCAGCACTGTTCGGGTGACCGTGCGCATTGCGATGGGGGAGAGGCGCCAGGCCGGGCACGGACGATTGGCTGCCACGCCGAAGGGGATGTGGTGAGTGTCCTTGGCGCGCTGGGTGGTCCACCGGTCGGGGTCGAATTTGTCGGGGTCGGTGTGGCCGGTTCGCTCGAACTCCTGATAGTTGAAGCACAGCACCGTCCCGGCGGGGATCGCGCTGCCGTCGCCGACGTCGATGTCCGCAGTGGTGATCCGGTGCGCGATCCCGAAAAGCGGGAAGTGGCGCAGTGTTTCGTCCATGACGTGATCCAGGTACGGCGTATCCGGCTCGGCGAGGATGCGGTGTTGTACCTCTCGGTGCTGGGCGATCGCGAGCAGTAGGTGCGCCATGCCCTCGGACATCTGTACGACGGCGGTGTTGAAGAACGCGCCCTGTAAGTAGTGGGCCTGCTCGCGTCGGCTGAGCAGGGCCGGTAGTTCGTGCGGCACCTCGCCCGCATCGATTCTGGCGAGCAGGTACCGGGTGAGGCGGTCGCGTCGGCGCATGTGGCGCAGCCCGGTGCATTTCAGCGACGTCACCACGTCGTCGGCATTGCCGACGATCAGATCCCTGGCGGTCGGTGGGCAGGGTTCGCGAAAGACCAACTCGTAAAAGAACTCTGCCCAGATCGGCATCATCAGGTCGCGTAGTCGCACGAGAGTCAGCGGCCGGGGCGGCAGTTCGTCGAGTACCCGGCGGGCGCAACGGTCGGCGAGCCGCTCGATCTCGGCGGTGGGCAGGGACAGTACGGCGCGGGTGGTTCGCGCCGCCTCGTCGTAGCGCGGGCCGTCCTCGAGGTGCTCCTGGTGTACTTCTGGGCCGGGCGCCAGCCAGTACCAGAACAGATCCGACAGTGCCGCGCCTCGGCTGCGTCCGTTGGCGGCCGGGTGCGCGTACAGCCGCAAGAAGAGCTCCGGGCCGCCGCGCTCGCCGGGGAGGGTTATCTCGTTGCTGCCGTTGACTTTCGCGAAGATGCGCACCCGCAGGGCAACCACCGCCTGGGGCAGCCAGCGGGAGACCGCCCAGAGTGCGCCCGCGGTCGCCAGTATCGGCGTCGGCTTGGTCATCGCGCCGCCCCTCGGGTGGTGACCAGACTCGGGTTGAGTTCGGACAGTGTGACCACCCCGCACAGCGTCAGCGTGTGTTCGATCTCCGCGCGGAGGTTGTCCAGCACTCCGGTCACTCCTTTGGCGCCGCCGACGGTCAGGCCCCACAGCACCGGTCGCCCCACACCTGCCGCCGTGGCGCCCAGTGCCAACGCCAGCACGACATCCGAGCCGCGGCGTACTCCGCCGTCGAGGAAGATCGGGATCCGACCGGCCACTGCGGCGGTGATGGCGGGTAGGGCGTCCAGAGTTGCGGGAGCGAGGTCCAGCTGACGTCCGCCGTGATTGGACACCAGAATCGCGTCGGCCCCGTGCTCCACTGCCAGCCGCGCGTCCCCGGGATGCAGGATCCCTTTGAGTACCAAGGGAAGTCGCGTCTTCTCGCGGAGCCAGCGGAGATGGTCCCAGGTCAGCGCGGTCGACATCGCGATCCGCCGGACGCCGCTTTCTGTAGCGCCCGGTAGGCCCCGCATGTTTTCCGCCCACATGCCGGCGGGTAGGTCGTGAAAGTTGTGGTGGTCGTCCCGGGTTCGGTGGCCCAACGCGGGAGAGTCGACCGTCACCACCAGAGCCGTGCAACCCGCCCGTTCGGCTCGCCGGATGAGTTCGTCGGTAACCTCCGGCTCGGGCTGTACGTAGAGCTGGAACCACACGCGCGCGTCTCGGTCGACCTCTCTTGCGGCGGTGGTGACTTCATCGATGGCTACCGTTCCGGCCATGCTGGCGATGTGGACGATCCCGGCCGCGGCCACTCCTCGGGCGGTGGCCCGCTCACCCTCCTGATGGGCCAGTCGGTGGAACGCAGTGGGGGACACGAACACCGGCATGGTGCTCGGGTCACCGAGTAGATCTGTCGCGATGGACCGGTCGGTGGTGTCCCGTAAAACCCTGGGCAGCAACGCAAGCCGACGGAAGGCCTGCTCGTTGTCGGCCATGGCGAGCTCCTCTCCGGCCCCACCGGCGAAGAAGTCGTAGTGCGCCGGCTCGAGCAGATCCTTGGCTTGTTGCTCCAGCGCGACCAGGCTGGTCACCGCATCGGCTCCGGCGCGCGCAGTGCGGTGTCGAGGAAGTCGACGAGGGGCTTGCGGTGCACTGTTTCCTGCGTCCACTCGTTCTCGAGGTTCTCGGTGATGTGGTGCTCCGCGATCTGCCCGTCGATGCGGTACTGCCGCACCACCGGGTGCAGGTAGCGCCCGTCCAGGGCGTGCTCGGCGTCGGACTGCGCGATGCGGCGGGCATTGATGTCGAACGGGTCGAGACGGTCGTGGTCCTTGCCGTACTCCAGGGTGATCACCAGGTAGGTGTCGACCTCGCCGAGGAGGCCCGCCGCAACGGCGTCGGCCACGAAATCGACTGGTAGTTCCTCCCAATACCGCGCCGACCCGTCCGCGCTCAGCGTGACGACGTCGCCGATGAAGCCGAACAGTTGCCACAAGGCGGAGGTCCGGTTCACCCGCTCCAGGATTGCCGCACCCACCTTGCCTGCACTGCCTGCCAGCTCGCGGTGTGGCCAATCCTGGCCGTGATGACGTTGTTCCAGGACGCGGTGCAATGCCCTTGTCGCGTAACGGAATCCGTGGATGAAGGCGCTGGTCGACTTCTTGAAATCGCGTTCTTGGGTGATCGTGCCCGCGAAGTACAGGTCGGGCACGTTGATCGATTCCCAGGCCGAGGTCTGGGCCGGGAAACGATCGTTGATCGCCAGGTTGGGCCTGCATTCGGGGTCGAGAATCGAGGCGTCGAAACGGAATCCGGTCGCCACCAGTACCCGGTCGTAGCGGATGTCCTTGGTGACTTCGTCGGCGCGGGAGAAGCTCACCGTCACCAGGTACGACGAATCCGACTGCCGGGCAATGTCGACGACATTTCCGTCCAGGATCGCGTTCTGTGATTTGAGCTGGTAGGTGTCCAGGAAGTTGTTGTTGACCGCGCGCAGATGGCCGAGGAAGTGCGTCTGCCAGGCGAGCCGGAGGGAATGCGGACCGGCGACGTGGATGACGGCGGCGTGCTCGATCAGGTTGTCGGCGGTCTCGAAGGCCGAGTTGCCTTTTCCGATGATCAGCACCCGCTGGTTGGTGAAATCCGCTGGATCTGTCGACATTTCGCTGTAGAGCTCGGCCGTCTCGATGCCGGGGATCGCGGGGACATAGGGTTTCGAGACGCCGGTGGCCACGATCAATCGTCGCGCACGCAGCACATTGCCATGCTGATCGACGGCTTCGAAGCCGTCGGGCCGGCTGATCCGCTCGATCCGCGTGTCGTACTGGACCGACAAACCTTGTGTCGCAGCGAAATCACCGAGGTACCGGACCATGTCGTCGGCGGCGGGGAAGAAGCGTTGCGTGTATTCCTTGAACAGCGGCCCCGCCAGCAGCGAGTTCCAGTCCATGCGCAGGTTCAGTTCGGGATCGTCCCAGCCGGTGTACACCTTGTTGATGGAGATCAACTGCCGGTGCCGAGGGAACTTGCTGAAGAACGTGCCGGGGGCCGCGCCGGCCTCCACGATCAGATAGTCGCGGCCGGCCTGCTGCAAATGGTGGCCCATTTGGAGGCCGGCCGGCCCAGCGCCGATTACCAGGTAGTCGAGTTCGGGCAAGGTCTCCTCCAAATATTGTGCGGTTACCGGGGATACAGCTCCAGCAAGGCTTTCTTGTCCGGCTTGCCGCTCGCCGCGATCGGGGCCTCCGGCACCACCGTGTAGGTCTGCGGCACGCTCGACTCGCCGAGTTCGGTGCGCACCAAGGCGGACAGTGCGGTCGAGTCCGGTACGCGGTCCGCGCGGGGAACTATGAAGGCGTGCACCGCTTCTCCGCAGCGGTCATCCGCCGCACCGACTACGTAGGCCTGATCGACATCTGGGTGGTCGGCCAGCACTCGCTCGATCGGTCCGGCGTATACCGGGAGCGCGTCCACGATGATCACGTCGCGCGCACGGCCGGTCAGGTAGAGGTACCCGTCGTCGAGGTAGCCGAGGTCGCGGGTGCGGATCCAGCCGTCGACGAGCACCTCGGCGGTTTCCGCAGAGTCGCCGAAGTACTCGGACATCATGTAATCCGTGCGCACGTAGATCTCGCCGTCGCGGATGTCCACCTGCACGCCGGGCAGTGGACGGCCTACCGAGGCGAGGATGCCGTTGTCGATCTCGCGGGGTGTCAGCGTGGTCAGGCCGCCGGTTTCGGTCTGCCCGTAGGCCTGGTGCACCACCGGGCCCAACAGCCGCACCGCCTCCGCCAGCCGATGCGGGGCGAGTGGTGAACCGGCGACCACCATGGCACGCAGGGTGCTGGTGTCCGTTGGCGCGACGCGCAGGGTGTCCAGCATTTGGTAGAGGCGGGGCACGTTCATGATCGTGGCGGTGATGCGTAGCCGCCCTATGACCTCGGGAAACAGTTGGGGGCCAACGGGTTCCGGGATCACGGCGGTGCCGCCGCCGAGTAGGCACAGTCCGAGGTAGTCCTGCACGACCGCGCTGGCCAGCGTGCCGAACAA
Source organism: Nocardia ninae NBRC 108245 (assembly GCF_007990755.1). Taxonomy (GTDB): domain Bacteria; phylum Actinomycetota; class Actinomycetes; order Mycobacteriales; family Mycobacteriaceae; genus Nocardia; species Nocardia ninae. The sequence continues at coordinate 60,046 of NZ_BJXA01000031.1, forward strand.
GAGGTAGCGGTCGGTGCAGGCTGCCAGCTCTGCGGTGTCCTGGCTCCAGGTTTGCTTGCCCCAAGTCCAGTGGGTGGACATCGCCCGGTAGGTCTGTGCACAACCCTTGGGTAGGCCGGTGGTGCCGCTGGTGTAGCAGACCCGGGCGAAGTCGTCCGGGCGTGCTTCGATTGTCAACGGCTCAGCTGAGCCTCGCAGGTAGGTTGCCACCTGCCCGTCGTCCAGGACGGCGTCGACTCCATTGGTCAGTACGTGCCGCTGCTGTCGCTCGCTCAGGCCCGGCCGGACGCCGATTACGCGGCAGCCCAGGGTGAATGCCGCGAGATACGCGGCCAGCGACTCGGCACTGACGTCCAAGAACATGGCCACGCCGCTGCCCGGGCCGAGCGCTGACCTCCGCATGCCTGCGGCGATCGTGCCCATCATCGTGAGCAGCTGACCTCGGGTGACACCGCGAGATCCGTGCTCGACCACCACTTTTCCCGGTTCGGCATGCAATGCCTGCACGATCGACTCAGGAAAGCTCACGGTTCGGATGATAGTGATTTCAGGGGTGGGATACTTTGAGATTCAACAAGTTTGGCCGAGCCGCCAGGAGGGGCGCTCTCCGGCCTTGGCGCACAGCCGGTCTCGACTACGGCGACGTGATGCCCAACGCGCGATGTCCGCAGTCTGGCGGCGTGCGGAATACGCCTCGTTGGCAGCCAGCCGGGAGGAGGGACCGCTGGGCTGCGTTCGGCTACTGTTGTGCGCCTTCTTGCTCTGGATCTCGGAATTCCCATATGGCGGCGAGGCCCAGTTCTTTTCTCGCGGCGGCCACGAACGAGTCCTGGGCGGTCCATAGCTCCTTGAACAGCTCGGATGGTATTTCACTCGCGCCATACGTCCCTCGTGCTGCGGCTACCTGCCGCGCAGCGGTCAGTACGCGCAAGCCAGCTCTCGCTGTCTCTATGGACTCGTAGGTCAACCTGGCAGAAACCCATGCGGATTCGAGTCGTTCCTTGTATGGACGCCCCGCCTCCTCGAAGAACGGCATGAGTTCACCGACGATCCATGGATGGGGTGCTGCTGAGATGCGCGCCTCCGGGTCAAGCGCGAAGGCGACGTATTGCCGGTACGCCGCTACGAACTCGTTGTAAGTCGCGATCCGAATGTCGCGCCACTCGCGCTGGTGGTCACGATGCCACTGACGGTCTTGATTCCGGATGGCAAGCCATCCGCCGAGTAGGACACCCGACAGGACGGCTAGTGCAGATATCGCGTTGCCGAGCACACTCACTTTGCTCCTCCCACCGACTCCTTACAGCATGAGCTACGACGCAAGAGGCGTGTGGCTGAAGGCGGTACCTGTCATCACCGGTATTGCGCTCGAGCCCAGACCGAGTAGTCTGTGATGCGCGTCACATTCAGGACGTGTACGCAGGATACGACAGCACCGCGGGCGGGGTGGGTGTCGCGCCAAGAGTCGGCGGCGGGGACCGTCGTCGGGTCGACCCTCGAAGAGCGGTGACTAGCAATAGCCCCGTGGTGGCTAGGAGAACAATCATGTCTGGTTTGGTACGCAAGAGTTTTGATTCGCCGGAGGAGACTCGCACCTTCGAGGACGGCAAAGGGAAGCTCGATCTGGTCAACCTCGAGGCGGGCGCGGTGGGTCGCGCGATCTTCGAACCCGGCTGGCGCTGGTCGGAACATGTCAAGCCGATCGCGCAGACCGACAGCTGCCAGGCGCCGCACATGGGCTACTGCGTCTCGGGACACATGGTGGTGGTCATGGACGACGGTGAGAAGCAGGAATACGGCCCTGGCGACGTCATGATGGCGGCACCCGGACATGATGCGTGGACGGTCGGCGACGAACCGTGCGTCATGATCGACTGGCAGGGTTTCGACGACTACGCCAAACGGTGAGATGCGGCTTCGGCCAGCCGAAAAGGCCACCGGGCACGGACCCGAGCGCGATGATTTCTGCAGCTGTGTTTCGTCTACACATCAGAGCCGATTCATCCGAACCTCGGGAGAAACCGTGACTGAGCAGACCACCAAAGCCCTCCCTCCAGTCGTCGACCAGCAGACCTGGCAAGCCGCGCTCGACGAACTGCGTATCCGCGAGAAGGCCGCAACCCGTGAACTCGACGCCATCGCCGCACAACGCCGCAGACTGCCGATGGTCGAGCTGCCGGATTACACGCTGATCGGTCCGGGCGGCCCGGTCCGGCTGGTCGACGTATTCGACGGGCGTTCCCAACTCATCGTCTACCACCACATGTGGTCCGACGGCGCGGAGTGGCAGTGTGGCGGCTGTACCGGGCTCACGTCGCAGTGGGCCCGGCTCGGCTTCCTCGAGCCCTACGATGCCCGCTTCGTCATCGTCACCAACGGACCGATCGAAGAAGCGCTGGCGTACAAGACAAAAGTCGGCAACAAAATGGACTGGTACTCCTCGTCGGAAAGCTCGTTCGGCGCCGACGTCGACGCGCCGCCCGGCGGGGAATTCGGGGTGAACGTCTTCCTCCGCGACGGCGACAAGGTCTACCGCACCTGGCACACCACTGGCCGCGGCACCGAACAGCTCAGCTACACCTTCGCGTTGATCGACACCCTGCCGTGGGGCCGTCAAGAGGAATGGCAGGATTCACCCGATGGTTGGCCGAAGTCGCCGACGTACTCCAAGTGGCTCGACTCGCCCGACGTCGCCCGGCTTTACGGCCCAAACGGAGACGCTGTAGCGGGTACAGGTGGCAAGAGCAGCTGAATTCGGCTCGGCCACAAGGTGATTCACGCGGGCGAAATGGGGGTGGACGGCTAAGGGCTGGGTCAAGGTTGTGGCAACCTCGCGCTTCGATCGGGAGGGCGTAGCAGGCCCGGCGCGAGCGAATGGTTCTCCCGGATGGCATCGGTAGCATCTGCCCGTTGCCTCGGGCTGGCGTGCGCGCACCTGGCGCGTCCGGCTGGCCGACCGGCCACCGTTCCCGCCGGACGCGATCGGCTGATGTGGTACCGGAAGTCGTCATAAAGGAGGACGACGGCTCGGGCAGGGCGGCGAGACCATGATCACTCTGCTCGCTTGCGTGAGCACACTCCGACAGGTGCGGTGACAGCGATGATGGTGACCATAATTCTGACCTGCGAGGTCGCGTTCTGGGTTCTCGCCGCGACCGGGCTGCTGTTGCGCTATGTGGTGCGCTGGCGGCAGGCGAGTTCGCTTGTGCTGGCGATGGTTCCGTTGATCGACGTGGCATTGGTCACCGCGGTGGCCATCGATGTGTATCAGGGTGCGCAGGTCACGGGTGTGCACCGGCTCGCGGGGATCTATCTCGGCTGGACCGTGGTATTCGGGAAATCGACCATCGCCTGGCTAGACGGTTGGTTCGCATACCGGTTCGCGGGCGCGCCGCGGCCGGCGAAACGCCCCAAGCACGGACCGGAAGCTGTGCAGCATGAGACGAAATCGTTCGTCAAATGGTTGGTCGCGGCCGCGATCGCGCTGGCTGTGTGCTTCGGCCTGTCGGTGACGGTGGCCGACGCGGAGCAGGCTGCCGCGCTGCGCGAGGTGATCGAGCCGTTGGGGCTCATCACCGTCATCTGGTTCCTGACCGGCCCGGCGTGGGTGAAGGGGTCGACGGAGGCGCGGCGATGACCTGGGCGCGACCGCTGGCCATCATCATCGGCGACGCCCGCGGCATCGGGCGGGGCTGGAAGGTCCCTGTGCACGGATCCCGAGCGCGATGATTTCGGTGGCCGTCTGTCGTCTACAGATAAGAGCCGATTCATCCGAGCCCTAGGAGAAACCGTGATTGAGCCTTCGAACTATGGTCACCTGCCGATCAACGGTCTGAGCCTCTATCACGAAGTGTATGGCGAGCTCGGCTCGTCGGAAACGCCTCCGTTGCTGCTGATCCCAGGCGCGTTCATGGCGACCGACTCGATGAAGTCGTGGGTCTCTGCGTTCGCGGACCAGCGGGTGGTGATCGTCTTCGATCAGCAAGGGCACGGCCGCACCCCGGATACTTCGCGTGAGATGTCTTACGAGCAGTTCGCCGACGATGCCGCGGCGCTGCTGCGCGCGTTGAAAGTTGAGCGCGCGGACGTGATGGGTTACTCGCAGGGCGGTGGGGTCGCGCTGCAACTCGCGCTCCGTCACCCGACTCTCGTCGGCAAGCTGGTCTCGATGTCCGCCACCTACCGCACGGACGGCTGGTACCCGGCGGTGCTGGCGGGCATCGAAAGTCTCAGCGCCACAGCGTTTGCCGGTACACCCGTCGAGCAGGCATTCATGGAGCACACGCCGGACGCCGCGGCGTTCGGCGCCTACCTGGAAAAGATGAAAGTCTTTAACATCAATGACCAGAACATCAGCGACGCGGAGATGTGTTCGATTCCCGCGAAGACAATGGTCATCGTCGGGGATGCGGATGCGGTGAAGCCGGAGCATGCGCTGGCAATGTTCAAGCTGCGCGGCGGCGGTGATGAGGAAGCGGCAGCGTCGGGGATGCTGCAGAAGGTTCCGGCCGCACGCTTGGTGATGCTGCCGGCGACGTCGCATATCGGAATATCTGGGGAGGTAACGGTACTCGCGCCGATGGTGAGTGTGTTCCTCGACGATGTGCCGCCGGCGACGCCGGATCTTTTCTGAGCGTCGCCGGCGACTACACGAGCGCATCGGGAACGGCGCGGCATGAGCTGCTGTATTCGTTGCGCCGGATCCTGGTAGGTCGGTTCGAAGTCCTTACGGCACAAGCACGGATTGCGAGGTGCCGGATCGCAGGACGGAGTCGATATGGATCTGGCGCGCGATGAATCGCCCGCACTCGACGGTGGCGGGAATTCCTGTCAGGTGCAGTGAATTCCCCTCCGGAAGTCCGGCGTAATAGAGCCCCGGCAGCGCACCGTGCATGCCTTTCTCCTGGATGGGCACGCCATGATCGTCGAGCGCCTGCTTCGGTAGAAATCGATAGTCGGGCCCGAATCCGGTGCACCAGATGATCGTTGTGATCCCGTGGTGCGTCAGATCGAGTTTGTTTCCGAAGTTGGTGATGTGCTCCATGTTCACCGCGAGCGGCGGGCGTTGTTCCTGCGCCACGAACCCGCGCCGATGAATCCCGGAATCAATCTTGTGCAGTATCGCGCCGAGCGAGCGGCCGGAGTCCTTCGCGATGGCGACGACATTGTCGTCCACCGAGAGGACGTTGTGCTGTGCCGCGCGCACGGAACCGACTAGCGTTACGCCCTTTTCGGCCAGTGTGCCGAGGTTGAGGTCCGCACCGCGGTTCGTAACCGCCGTTACCGGCAGGCCTGGCAACTTGGTCGGGTCATCGTGCGTGACGTCCGCCGCCACGAAATCGTCGTACAGCGAGAATATGTACATCCATTCGTGGATGCTCCGGCCGCGATAGTGACGCGGAAAGACCCGGTGGCGACCGACCGACAAGAACACCCTCCGTCCGGCATCCGCGAGTTCGTCCGCGATCTGCTGTCCGCTGATGCCGGCCCCCACCACGAGCACGCCACCACCGGGCAGCGACGCGGGATTGCGATAGTCGCGCGAATGCACCTGCCGGACGGCCGGATCGACCTCAGGCGCGAAGTCGGGTAGCCGAGGTTTCGCGTAGCCGCCTACCGCCGCAACGAGATTGCGAGATTCGAAGACCGCACCGGTCGACAGATACGTCAGGAACCTGACGTCGTCACGATCCGACACCTCCGACGGGCACTCGACGGCCCGAACCTCGGTGTGCTGCAACACCCGAAGCTCTCGTTCCACCGCGTAGCGGCGCAAGTGTCGGGCCAACTCACGGCCCGACATGGTTCCGTCGGGATCGTTGCCGTCGTACTCCCAGCCGGGCAGCTGAATGGTTCGATTACCACTGCCTACCAGCAAACTGTCCCACCGCTCATGCGCCCAGGCATGACCGACCTCCGCCCTTTCCACAATCACCGCGGCGTGCCCGATCTCCTGCAGTGAGGCGGCTACTCCGCACCCCTGCTGGCCCGCGCCGATGATGACGGTTTCGCAGTACTCGCTGTTCACCACAGTGACCTCTCCCTCGCGCGCGGCAGCCGCCGCTCCGTACTTTCGTTAGGCTTGCCTACCAAAGCATTTGAAGTCGGCTAGAGATCAAGACCTACGACGACAAAGAACGGCGGTCGAGATGGATGACACCCAACCGGCAGACCGCCCGCCAAGCAACGACTTGGTCGGGATCGGCACCGCCGCAAGACGATTCGGCCTCGCGGAATCAGCACTCCGTTACTGGGAGCAGCGCGGACTCCTCCGACCAGCGCAACGCCGATCCCGCTGGCGCCTGTACGGTCGCAACGAATTACATCGAATCGGCCTGATCCAGCTGTGGCGAGAAACCGGCCTGATGAACCTGGACGAGATCCGCACGGTCCTCTCCGCCCGCAATCACGAATGGCGGCAAGCGGTCCTCGGCCGGCTCGACGAGATCGAACAACAGCAGGCCCGCCTGACCGCCGCGAAATCCCTGCTCGAACACCTACTCACCTGCCCAGATGCCAACCCCGCCGAAGAATGCCCGTACCTGCGCGCCATGACCGACGAACGGGCGATCGTGCGATAGCGGACGAGGTCACGGTTTTTCCACCGGTCGACGGTGCCGAATTCCTGCCGATCACGGCTCGGCCAACCCCAGTCCTGTTCCACGCACCGGCCACGCTGATACTATTAATGGTGCTGAGATCCATTTTCTTTGAGTCGCTGCGCGAGTTCGTTTGCGAATTCTAATACTTGAGTCCGCGTGCCGATTTCGATCACGCGTCGGAGTGCGTACCCGATTGCGTACTCGCTATGCCCTTGGCGTTCCAGCCAGGCGAGCATTTTGCTGATTTCCTCATTGGTCAAGGTATCTGTCTTTACGTCGGGACCCGGCAGCGTCTTGTCGAGCTGCGCAGGTGGGCTGCTGTCGGGTGGTGCGTCGGACACCATCTGAATGGACAGGCACGCATCGTCTGTCGGTCGGAGCGCAGGCCAGTTATTCGGGTGCAGTGCGAGTGGTTCTGGGCGGTACTTCACCAGCACGGTTGCGCCGTTTGAGACCCCCATCCATTGCCAGTTCGCTGACTGGGTGTTGTATGCGGCACTGATGGGCTCAAGCCAGCCGAGTCCAGCTAGGACGAGATTCTCATTGACAATGCCGACACTATCGAGGCCTGATTTGGGTGGCACCCAACGCAGCAGGTCGGGGTACGGGAAGTCACTAGTAGGTTCGCGTCGTGCGATATGTGTCAGGCGGCGCGCTTCGCCGGCGATGTAATCGGCGTCGAGAACATCGGATACGAGTTCATGAGGTCTGATCGCCGCGACGATTGCGGCGGCCATGGTGGCTATCGTGTCTGTGTCGGTGTTCAGACGAGATGCAGCGAGCGTCGCGGCTTTGGCTGGGTGGTCCGGGAGCGCAGCGGCGAGAACGATGGCCGTAACCGCAGTGGGGAGCCCACTGCCGCGGGTTTGCGGGTTGTCGAGGTCCAGGGTCTTGACCAGCAGTTCGTAGCCGTGTGTCGATGCGGATTCGTCCGTTGCGACTCGCAGCACATCAAATACTTCTCTTGCGGCATTGAACATACGTTCGGCTTGCAAAACGGTGTCTGTCCAAGCGCGTTCCAGGTTGTCGCTCACCACGGTTTCCCACTGCGGCCGCCAGTATGAAGCCAGTTCCTGGCATCGCTCAAAGGCGCGGAATGCGTGCCGGGTTGTAGCCAGGAGCTCCGGCCATCTGTCAGGTCCCGGCGCGATCTGTTCAGCAAGCGCCATCGTCAAGGCTGTTGCGTGGAGCACGGCGCCCACAAGGGCGTTGGGATGGCCGTGGGTGACGACGGCGTTCTTGATGACGTCGTCGAGATGGGCGAAGGAGCGAAGGTCGGCGGCCGCGTACACGTGGGGCTGAATGCGCATTGCGGCCCCATTTCCACCAGAGTTTTCCCAATCTTTGTAGAAGTTGGTTGCCCAGTTGGCGTTCGATTTGCTCATTCCGGCGGCAGCTGCCTTCGTCGCGCGCCCTCCGCCCAGTGCGTAGGACTGCCAGACAGGTAGCTCGACGCGGGCAAATGCTTCGACGTCGAACCCTCGTGAGGACACGGATCGTGCGGTAGCTAACCGCAGTTGGGTGTCATCGGAGTAGCACCCGGCAGGGAGGTCGACTCGCACGCCCATCCGTCCGCCGACCTGTCGTTGCCAGGGATACGGCTTGGTCAGTGGCCGGCCCTTGGTGCGTCGGCGTAGGTTCTCCGCAGTGGTGAGCTCGGAGATCCAGCCCAGCGCGTCGGCCCATGCAGCCCATTGCATGGAGGAGACGGTTCGCTCGGCACGATCTCCGGTCTTGCTCACTGAAATACCTCGGGTCGGTAGCTGACGGGGACTCGTCGGGCGGCGGGTAGTGCCGCAATCAAGCCTTCGATCTCGTCCAGATGTTCCTCCCGGCGAACATAGATGGCCTGCAGTTTGGCCAGTGACACCGCACCGGGGTATAGGACCTCGGCTTGGTCGTTGGTTGGGCGATCAGCGGGATGTCCAGGCCCACGTCGACTAACGGAGCCGCGGTAGCCCCACGGAATCGCTTCGCTGTAAAGGTCTTTCAGACCTGCCAGGCCTTGCCCTCGCCGCACGGTGTCCGTGTAGGTGTTGTTTGTCGTGGTGAACCACACCCCGTCGTCGGCGAGGATATCAGGGGTGAACGACAGGACTGCCCACCAAACTCTCTCGGTATCATGCCAGCCTAGCGAATACCCGAACATCCGGCTGTTCACAACCGAGATAGACATGTTCACGTACCCGGTCCAGTCAAGATCTTTGCGCGACGGGCAGTTGAGTAGAAGGACCTTTTCCAGGTAGTTGTTCTCGTTCAGCTTGTCGCGGCAGGCGAGCGCATCGGTGGCAAGGATGCCGACCAACCCGCAGTTGGTGGTGAAGTGCACAACTTCTGATATTCCATGTTCACGAACGAAACGAAGAATCTCGTCTCTCACAGGTTAATCCTCAAGTATGTTGCGGGATTCAGGAATTCGACGAGCGAGGACTCCGTCCCGGCTTTGAATCCCAGGGTGACGGTCCTGCGTGCTCGACCGATGCCCATTGCAAGCAGTCGGCGCAAGGTCTCCAATCCGACGTCGCCCTCGCCGTCGCCATGCGGGGTGACCTGCTGATTCAGTCCGAGGATGACAACGTGGTCGAACTCTAGACCTTTCGCCGAGTGAATAGTGCTCAAAGCAACATTCTCGTTGCCGGCTGGCCAGCTTCTGCTTCGGGTGAGTTCGACGAGAGGAATATTGTTGTTGCGGAGTTCCCGTCTTGCATAGTCGAACCATCGACCGCCCTTGGGATGCAGGAAAACGACCGATTCGCCCGACAGGTTGTCGGCGGAAATGATATTGTCCAAAACCCATTGCAATTGCGCAGAGTAGGTGCCGACGAGTACGACCGGCATGGGGCCGGACTCAATGGCGACATCGAAATCCGGAAGAACTCCGTCGTCACCGACCGTCATGCCGTCGATAACTCCACGCGCGAATGCAGCGATCTCACGGGAATTGCGGTGGTTGTGCCGTAACGTCTTGCTGGACGCACCAGTGACCTGTAGTCCGACCTCCTTCCATGTGAACGACCGCGGATAGATCCGTTGAGCGGCATCGATCACAAAGGTGATCGAATGGTCGGGGGCGAGGTGTTTGAGGATCGTGCGAACCTGGTTGGCCGAGAAGTCTTGGGCCTCATCGACGATCACGACATCCCACTGCTGGCAGGGTGCCTTGCCTGCTGAAACAGCGATATCGTTCCAGTCGCGGACATCGTAAGCCTGCTTCTCCTTGAGGTATGGGTAGATGACTTCGTCGAGCAGTCGCCGTCGTGCCGGGCTCGCCATTCGGGGCGAAGCTCCACGTCCTTCCCGAACCGTTGTTACGTAGTCCTCCAGTTTGTCGAACTCAAAGCGACCAAGTACGTACTGCACCTCGTCCTGTAGGAAACTCCTTGGCATACTGAACGTCGACAGCAATCGCGCCAGAATTGTGTCGGCATAGTCGTCAGGATTCGCGCCGACGAGATCACCTGCGAACTTCGCGAATGTGGTCACCTGTAAGTCGATGTTGTCGCTAGTGGGTACCTGCTGCCGCGCCAGCTCGGCTATATATCCCTCGAGAGTCCGGTTATAGGTCAGCACCAAGACCTTCACCGGGGTGCCCAATCCCAACCGTCGATGCCGCGCACTCCAAGTTCCACACAGATGCCTCAGACGAAGCAAGGCAGTAGTCGTCTTTCCGCTGCCTGCTGCGCCCTTGATTACTAGAACTCCGTGCTGATTTACGGTGAGCAGCTCGAGTTGCTCGGCGGTAGGAGCGACTACTGGCAGTATCCGCATGATCGGCTCCAGTGGGATTGGGGTTCGGTCGGCCGGACTCACATAGCAGTAGATCGTACGCCCAGGTTCTCCTGCTGGCACTCAGATTTCAGGCAATCATGACTCCACGTGGAGCGCGCGCAAGTTCCTGGTCGGATGCGCTTAGACGTTAGAGATCGGAGGTCTCACCGTTTCAGTCCAGGCTTTCGACAACGCGGGCTAGCTATGGCGACCTGCCGAATTACGTCAAACCGGTGATCTTCGACTATCAATAGCCAACTGCCCAGCTGTCCCAATGTAAATGCAGGGAAACCGCTCGCTACCTTGGAGGCACTGACATCCTGAGTCGGTGGATGTGGCACTTGCAGGTCGATCCATATCGGCCACTCCGACTCGATGTCGTCGTAGACCTTCAGATATGCCTCATCGCGGACCGCATTGCTGATACGGAAGCAATGCACCCTTGAATCAGCTGCTGCAGTGCAACTTCCGTACACACGGCCCCGTTGACTCGGTACAGTGACTGATGCGATGACGCATACTCGGCAGTCGCAATTGTTACGGAGGGGACAACTTGGCGATCAAAGTGGAGACGGTGCGGGGGTATGTGCTCGAGGAACTCCTGGCGAGGCTCTTGCAGGACAACGGCTATCGGCTCCTCGTCGCGGCAGATCAGGACCGAGAGGCGCTGAAAGACAGCGGAAGAGGCTTGCTGGTCCGCGGGCGCGGCACGAACCACCAAGTCGATGTGCTCGGCGAACTGGATCTGCCGCTACCGTTCTCGCTGCCGCTGCGCCTATTCGTCGAAGCCAAGCATCGGAGTGACCGCACGGGAATCGAGGTCGCGCGAAATGCCTACGGAACCATCCGTGATGTAAACGAGTACTACAGCACGCAGACACCCGGGGCCTATCACATCCCGATGAAGCGCTACCAATACCAGTACGCCCTGTTCTCAGCCAGCGGGTTCACCAAGCCGGCGCAGGAATATGCTCTAGCACAGCAGATCTCGTTGATCGACCTGTCGAATCCGGGTTTCGATGCGCTCTTGGCCGCCGCCGATGACATCGCCACCGGGATCGTAGACCTGGCCACGCAGGCCGAGCTCGCTTCGCTCCCGTTGAATCAAATTCGGCACGCACTCCGCCACACCTTGGGCACCTGGCCGGCCAACGTCGACGACGACGATTTCCCCGACCTCGCCGCCCACATCCACCAGATGCGTGGGTACGCCGGGGAATCGGCCTTCCCGGCCCCTACCTTCGGCCTCGCCGTCGCTGACGACAGGGAACTGGCCGGGCTGAACGTGGCGCGACTGCGCGACGAAATATACGACGAGTACTACGTGTACGACGCGGACTCGCCGTCTGCGCGCGAACTGCCGATCGATCGGCTGGCAGCAATCATGGCCCGGCTCGGTGAAGTCACATTGGACGACCTGGTCCTCGGCTTCCCCTCCGCGCCATTCGTTCTCGTGCTGCTGGTCGACAACCGCGCAGCGTTCGCCGAGTACGTCGAGGACCCGTCCACCACTGAAATCTGGGTGAACTTCGAGTATCCCCGTGACCGCCGTGACAACCGGCCGCTCAGCCGGGACTGGGAGATCGTGCCCGTCGATCCCGGAGCCGGCTTCCGGCTCAGCTTTACGCTTCCGGCCATCCTCGACGACTGGATGCGCAACGGTCAGGTGCCCACTTGGAGCCTGCGGGAGGCCAAGGCCAGCCTGTTCTCATCGATCGCGATTGTGCTCGGCGGCCGCGTCGTGCGCCTGCTGTACCGGCCGCATCGCGGCTGACCCCCCCGTAGATACCTCGTGGCATCTACGGGGATAGAGAGGGTGGGCGCACGCGGGATTGAACCGCGGACCGCTGGTGTGTAAAACCAGAGCTCTACCGCTGAGCTATACGCCCTTGTCGTTACCGACCGGGTTATGAATCTAGCGCGGTGAGCGCTTTCTCCCAAGCCGCCTGGTCACGGGGCTCTCCGGGCCCGTTCATCTCGGCGAACCGGATGTATCCGGTGCGGTCGACGACGAAGGTGCCCCGGTTGGGGTAGCCGGATTTTTCGTTGAAGACACCATAGGCCTGGGCTACGGCGCCGTGCGGCCAGAAGTCGGACAGCAGGGGGAAGGTGTATCCCTGTTCGGCGGCCCAGATCTTGTGGGTGGGCGGCGGGCCGACGGAGATGGCGAGGATCTCCGCGTTGTCGTTCTGGAACTTGGGGAGTTCGTCGCGCACCTTGCACAGTTCACCTTGGCAGATGCCGGTGAAGGCGAGCGGGTAGAAGACGATGAGGACGTTCTTCTTGCCGTGGTAGTCCGACAGGCTGACGTCCTGGTTGTTCTGATCCTTGAGCGTGAAATCCGGCGCGACCGTGCCAACTTCGAGCGGCATCGCAAATCCTCCATCGTGTCGGGTTTCCGCCGGGCGGCACGATCACCGCCCGGCGACACCATAGCGAAAGGTAGGTCAGCGCTGCTTCGAGGGCGCCTTCGGTTGGACCAGGCGGCTGCCCGCCCAGGTACCCAGGCTGATCGCCGAGGTCTGAGTCAGACCGGCGGTGGGTGCGGATTCAGCGATTTCGCTTGGTTCGACATGGCCTGGATGTCCGGTCTTGGGCGTGAGTACCCAGACGAAGCCTTCGTCGGCAAGCGGACCGATCGCATCCATCAGTGCGTCGACCAGATCACCGTCCCCGTCACGCCACCAGAGCAGCACGACGTCGACTACTTCATCGGAATCCTCGTCGACAAGGTCGCTGCCGATGGATTCCTCGACGTCGGCTCGCAAGTCGTCGTCGACGTCCTCGTCCCAGCCCAATTCCTGGACAACCAAGCCGTGTGTAATGCCAAGCTTCTGAGCGTAGTTCTGCGCGTCCGCCGCGGCGACCACGGTGGTGTCCTCCTCAACTCCCGACAATAGGTAGTTGCAAGCGAACATGGTTATGGCCGCCAGCGCAAGCCGATCCGAAGAAAATGGCCCGGAATGTCGCGTGACAATGTTGTGTCACGGACCGTTTCAGCGCTTCGGGCAGGCGTCTCGGACGGCGTTGCGTGCGTCGTTGACCCGCCTACTTGCCTCGTTGAGCGGCCCGACGGGCGCGGTGTAGGTCATCCGGCGGGTCTCGCCGGAGAGCGCCCGAGCCGCTGTGACGTAATCGGTAAATTTTGTGGCCAACTCGCCGGGCAGCGAGTCCTTGGCGGTGTTGACTCCGGTCTCCACCTTGTTCGCGGCGTCATCCAGGGTTGACGCGGCAAGCTCGCGCTTGGCGGCGTAGTCGGGTGCGTTGGCGTCGTGCGCGTCGACGAATTCGTTGTACTTGGAGACCCCGACACCGGTGGTGGTCGGGAACTGGCTGCAGTTGTCGGTGATCGCCTTCGTCTGCGCCGCAGCGCGCTTGGACGAGGTTGCCGCGGCCGACGAGGCCGCTGCCTCGGTCTTGTAGGCCGCTAGATCTGCGGTGTTGGGATTGGCTGTGCCCTCGACCCGGTTCGCGCAACCGGCCACGACCAAGCCGACGACGACCGCTCCGGTCGCGCACACCAATCCGAACCCGCGCGGGTCCAGCGTCTTCATCGTCCTCCCGTATGACGTGCGCCTCGCCGGCGCTCGAAAACTACAGCGGCCTGGGCTCATGTTGCCCAGCGCACGGTACTGGATTTCCTGCTGACATGATGACCTGGGGCACACCATCGGCAAGGATGGAGGGTGCGCCCCGACCTTACGTAAACGAGTGGTACGCAAACCCACGCGAATCCACTCGGGGATACCGACGCTATCCGCATGTCCACCCCTGTACGAGGAGCAGATTTGACCGACCTGATCCACTCTTCCGCTCCAGCGCAACCCGCTGGATCCGACTCCGCCGCTCCGGCCGGGCGCGATCCGAACGGATCGATCGCCCAGCCGACCGAGCGTGTTCGGGTTATCCGCGAAGGGGTGGCGTCCTACCTACCGGACATCGACCCGGAGGAAACCAGCGAATGGCTCGAGTCGTTCGATGAAATGCTCGATCGTGAGGGCCCCGGCCGAGCGCGTTACCTCATGCTCCGTTTGCTGGAGCGGGCCGGTGAACGCCGTGTCGCCATCCCCGCGTTGACGTCTACCGACTACGTCAACACCATCCCCACCGAGAACGAGCCGTGGTTCCCCGGCGACGAGGAGGTGGAGCGGCGCTTCCGCGCCTGGATCCGCTGGAACGCCGCGATCATGGTGCATCGCGCCCAGCGCCCCGGCATCGGTGTGGGCGGCCACATTTCGACCTACGCGTCCTCGGCGGCGCTGTACGAGGTCGGCTTCAACCACTTCTTCCGCGGCAAGGATCATTCCGGCGGTGGCGATTCGATCTTCATCCAGGGTCACGCCTCGCCGGGTATCTACGCGCGGGCCTTCCTCGAGGGCAGGCTCGGTACCGACCGGCTCGACGGCTTCCGGCAGGAGTACAGCCACGGCGGCCCCGGCCACGGGGTGCCTTCGTACCCGCACCCGCGGTTGATGTCGGACTTCTGGGAGTTCCCGACGGTGTCCATGGGCCTCGGCCCGATGAACGCCATCTACCAGGCGCGGTTCAACCACTACCTGCACGACCGCGGCATCAAGGACACCTCCGATCAGCACGTGTGGGCGTTCCTCGGCGACGGCGAGATGGACGAGCCGGAGTCGCGCGGGCTCGCGCACGTCGCGGCGCTGGAGGGCCTGGACAACCTGACCTTCGTGGTCAACTGCAACCTGCAGCGGCTCGATGGCCCGGTTCGCGGCAACGGCAAGATCATCCAGGAGCTGGAGTCGTTCTTCCGCGGCGCGGGCTGGAACGTCATCAAGGTGATCTGGGGCCGTGAGTGGGACGCGCTGCTCGGCGCGGATCGCGATGGCGCGCTGGTGAATCTGATGAACACCACCGCCGACGGCGACTACCAGACCTACAAGGCCAACGACGGCGCCTACGTCCGCGACCACTTCTTCGGCCGCGACCCGCGCACCAAGGCGCTCGTGCAGGACCTGTCCGATCAGGACATCTGGAACCTCAAGCGCGGCGGCCACGACTACCGCAAGGTGTACGCCGCCTACGCGGCCGCGATGGCGCACAAGGGTCAGCCGACGGTGATCCTGGCCAAGACGATCAAGGGCTACACCCTCGGCAAGCACTTCGAGGGCCGCAACGCCACGCACCAGATGAAGAAGCTGACCCTGCAGGACCTCAAGGACTTCCGTGACCTGCAGCGGATTCCGATCAGCGACGCCGAGCTGGAGAAGGATCCGTACCTGCCCCCGTACTACCACCCGGGCATGGAGTCGCGCGAGATCCAGTACATGCTCGATCGCCGCAAGGCGCTCGGCGGGTTCCTGCCCGAACGGCGCACCACGGCGAAGCCGCTGCAACTGCCTGGCGACGAGGCGTACAAGTCGGTGCGCAAGGGATCGGGCAAGCAGAGCGTGGCCACCACCATGGCGCTGGTGCGGCTGATGAAGGAGCTGCTGCGGGACAAGGAGATCGGCAAGCGGATCGTCCCGATCATTCCCGACGAGGCCCGCACGTTCGGTATGGACTCGTGGTTCCCTTCGTTGAAGATCTACAACCGCAACGGCCAGTTGTACACATCGGTCGACGCCGAGTTGATGCTTGCCTACAAAGAGAGCGCCGTCGGGCAGATCCTGCACGAGGGCATCAACGAGGCAGGCTCGACCGCGTCGTTCACCGCGGTGGGTACCTCGTACTCGACGCACGGCGAGCCGATGATCCCGCTGTACATCTTCTACTCGATGTTCGGTTTCCAGCGCACCGGCGACGGCCTGTGGGCCGCCGCGGACCAGCTGGCGCGCGGCTTCGTACTCGGCGCAACCGCGGGGCGAACCACGCTCACCGGTGAGGGGCTCCAGCACAACGACGGCCATTCGCTGCTGCTCGCCTCCACCAATCCGGCTGTGGTGACCTACGATCCGGCGTTCTCCTTCGAGATCGCGCACATCATCCGGGACGGCCTGCGCCGGATGTACGGCGGCGGCACCCCGGAACCGAGTCCGTACGCGCTGCCGGGCACCGACACCCGCAAGGCGGACGGCGGCTTCGGCGGCGAGGACATTTTCTACTACATCACCCTCTACAACGAGCCGTACCAGCAGCCCGCCGAGCCGGAAGACGTCGACATCGCCGGCTTGCTCAAGGGTCTCTACCTGTACAAGCGCGGGGGAGAGGGTGACGTGCGCGCCCAGATCATGGTCTCCGGCGTCACCGTGCCGGACGGCCTGCGCGCACAGGCGCTGCTCGCCGAGGACTGGGGCGTGCAGGCCGATGTCTGGTCGGTGACCTCGTGGGGCGAGCTCCGCAAGGAGGCGCTGAGCCGGGAGATCGCCGCACTGCGTTACCCCGACGAGGATCACGGCGTCCCGTACGTCACCGAGGCGCTGTCCGGCGTCGAGGGCCCGTACGTCGCCGCGACCGACTGGATGCGTGCGGTGCCGGACCAGGTGCGCAAGTGGGTCCCGGGCGACTTCATCACACTCGGCACCGACGGCTTCGGGTTCTCCGACACCAGGGCCGCCGCTCGTCGCGTGTTCAATGTCGACGCGCAATCGATCGTGGTGGCAGCCCTTTCGGGCCTCGCCAAGGCCGGAAAGATCGACGGTGCCAAGGTGATCGAGGCGGCGACCAAGTACCGCATCGATGACGTCGACGCCGCGCCGAAGAACGCGTCGAGTTCCGATGGAGACGGCGAGTAGCGGACGATTGAATGGTGGACCGTAAACCGCCGCGGCCGCGACGGATCTCCGAGGGCTCTTCCGAGCACGAGGTGTATCTGCCGACGGGCGCGCTCTCCCCGAACCGGCAAACCCGCGACCCACTCCCGGACACGCTGCTCAAACGCGTGAAGCAGTTCTCCGGACGCCTCTCGACGGAGGCGGTCGGGTCGATGCAGGATCGGTTGCCGTTCTTCGCCGATCTGGATGCCGCGCAACGCGCCGGTGTCCAGATGCTGGTGCAGACCGCGGTGGTGAACTTCCTCGAATGGCTGCAGGACCCGGATAGCGATATCCGGTTCAGTCTCGATGCGTTCCAGGTGATTCCGCAGGATCTGGCGCGGCGGCTGACGCTGCGCCAGACCGTGGACATGGTCCGGGTGGCCATGGAGTTCTTCGAACAGTGGCTGCCCGCGCTGGCGCGCAACGATCGGCAGCTGGTCGCGCTCACCGAGGCGGTGTTGCGGTACGGGCGTGAGCTCGGCTTCGCCGCCGCCTCGGTGTACGCGAGCGCCGCCGAATCGCGCGGCGCGTGGGACACCCGGCTGGAGGCGCTTGTCGTCGACGCCGTGGTGCGTGGCGACACCGGTCCGGACATGCTGTCGCGGGCCGCCACGTTGAACTGGGACGCCACCGCACCGGCCACCGTGCTGGTCGGCACACCGCCCGGCGAACAGGGTGTGTCGTCGGTGGGTTCGGTGCATGCCATCGCGGCACGGCACGGCCGGGCCGCACTCGCGGTAGTACAGGGCACCCGGCTGGTGATGGTGGTGAGCGGTCACCTCGGGGAGTCCTCTTATATATCGCCGTTTCTCGCGGACCTGCTGGCCGAGGTCTTCTCCGATGGCCCCGTGGTGATCGGCCCGACCACTCGCACGCTGGGTGCCGCGCACGCCAGCGCGGTCGAGGCCTTGGCCGGTATGGAGGCCGTGGTGGGCTGGCGGGGCGCGCCACGCCCGGTGCATGCAACCGAATTGCTGCCCGAACGCGCGTTGCTCGGCGATCGAGCTGCGATCGACGCGTTGAACGAGTATCTTGTCCTTCCGTTGGCCTCGGCGGGATCGTCACTGGCGGACACCCTCGAGGCCTATCTGGATTGCGGTGGAGCGGTCGAGACGTGTGCGCGTCAGTTGTACGTCCATCCAAATACCGTTCGCTACCGCCTCAAACGGATTGCCGAAATCACGGGTCGTGATCCGATGAACCCGCGGGACGCGTATGTGCTCCGGATCGCCGCAACAGTGGGTCGTTTGACACGAACCCGTAACGAAACGTCAACACCAACCCCAGAGGCCACTCATTTCGCATCGGGCGGCGAGGGCCTGTAACGGAATCCCTGGCTTGTTCGATCCGGACGACTCACGTGGCCTTTTGTGGGACTCCCACAAAACGCGAGGGCAAGCTTCATTCGCGTCGACATCTCCTGCGAGGCGCCTCACAGTGTTCTCTTAGGGGTGTGATCGCGTTGTTCGCCCCTGGACAGGGGTCCCAGACTCCCGGCATGCTCGCGCCTTGGCTCGATCTCCCTGGCGCGACTGACCGGCTTATCCTTTGGTCCATGGCCTCCGGCCTGGATCTCGTTCGCCTCGGCACCACCGCGACGGCGGAAGAGATTACCGATACCGCCGTGACCCAGCCGCTCGTCGTGGCCGCCGCGTTGCTCGCCTACGCGGAAATCCCCACGGATTCACTTCCGGCCGCTACCATCGTCGCCGGGCACTCGGTCGGTGAACTCGCCGCCGCCGCCGTCGCCGGGGTCATCTCCCCGGATGACGCGGTGAAGTTGGCCGCCATCCGCGGAGCGGAGATGGCCAAGGCGTGCGCGTTGGAACCGACCGGCATGTCCGCGGTGCTCGGTGGCGATGAGGCCACCGTGCTCGCTCGGCTCGCGGAACTCGATCTCATTCCGGCCAACCGCAACGCGGCGGGCCAGATCGTGGCCGCAGGCCGGTTGGACGCGCTGGCGGAACTCGCCGCGAACCCGCCGGAGAAGGCGCGGGTTCGCGCGTTGCCCGTCGCGGGTGCTTTCCACACCGCGTACATGGCACCGGCCCAGGAGGCTGTGACCGATGCCATAGCGCAGATCGTGCCGAACGACCCGACCAGGACTTTGCTGTCGAACTTCGATGGCAAGCCGGTTTCCTCGGGACGCGACGCGGTCGCCAAGCTTGCTGCTCAGGTCACCCGGCCCGTTCGCTGGGACCTGTGCACCCAAACCGTAAGGCAGGCAGAGGTTTCCATGGTGGCGGAGTTGCCGCCGGCGGGCACCCTGGTCGGCATTGCGAAACGGGAACTGAAGGGCACGCGCACCTTGGCCCTGAAGACCCCGGAAGACCTCCCCGCGTTGGCCGGAGTCAGCATCTCCGGCTAGCTTTCCTGCGCGGCCATGCATCGATATGCACGGCTGTGACCGAGCGGACGTAACCATCGTCCGTCTCGTTCCGAAAACAGTACGAGCCCTACAAAGAACCAAGAAGGGAGCCACGAAGTGGCCGCTCTGACCCAGGAACAAATCGTCGAGGAACTCGGCAAGATCATCGAAGAGGTGACGGGTATCGAACCCTCCGAGGTGACGATCGAGAAGTCCTTCGTCGATGACCTGGACATCGACTCGCTGTCCATGGTCGAGATCGCGGTGCAGACCGAGGACAAGTACGGCGTGAAGATCCCGGACGAGGATCTGGCCAGCCTGAAGACGGTCGGCGACGCTGTCGGCTACATCCAGAAGCTCGAGGCCGAGAACGCTGACGCGGCCGCGGAGCTCAAGGCCAAGTTCGACGCCGAGTAGGGCCGACACTGTGACCACTCCTTCCACTTTGAACGGGAATTTCCCCAACGTCGTCGTCACTAGCCTGGCGGCGACCACGTCGATCGCTGGTGATGTCGATGCGACGTGGAAGGGACTCCTCAACGGCGAGAGCGGTATCGACGTTCTCGAGGATTCCTTCGTCGAGGAATACGACCTTCCGGTCCGCATCGGCGGCCACCTGAAGGTTCGGCCCGAGACCCTGCTGACCCGAGTCGAGTGCCGGCGCATGGCGTACGTCGAGCAGCTCGCGACCGTTCTCGGTCGCGAAGTCTGGCGTAACGCAGGCAGCCCGGAGGTCGACCCGGAACGGCTGGGTGTGGCCATCGGCACCGGGTTGGGTGGCGGCGACGCCCTCATCGACTCGGTGGACAAGCTGAAGAGCGGTGGCTATCGCAAGATTTCGCCGTTGGCTGTGCAGATGGTCATGCCGAACGGTCCTTCGGCCGTTGTCGGCCTCGAATTGAAGGCCAGGGCAGGAGTGGTCACTCCGGTCTCGGCATGCTCATCCGGCTCCGAGGCCATCGCCAACGCATGGCGGATGATCGTCATGGGCGATGCGGACATGGTCGTCACCGGTGGCGTCGAGGGTTACATCGACGCGGTGCCGATCGCGGCATTCAGCATGATGCGTGCCATGAGCACCCGCAACGACGATCCGAAGGGTGCCTCGCGTCCGTTCGACAAGGATCGCGACGGTTTCGTCTTCGGTGAGGCGGGTGCCCTGATGGTCGTCGAGACCGAGGAGCACGCCAAGGCCCGTGGCGCCACCATCCACGCTCGCCTGCTGGGTGCCGGCATCACCTCCGATGGCTTCCACCTCGTCGCGCCCGCCCCCGATGGCGTCGGTGCGGCACGGGCGATGACCCGCGCGATGCAGACCGCTGGTCTGACCGCGAAGGACATCACCCACGTCAATGCCCATGCGACCGCGACCCCGATCGGCGATACCGCCGAAGCGAACGCGATCAACCTGGCGATTGGCAAGCACGCTTCGGTGTACGCCCCGAAATCCGCGCTGGGACACTCGATCGGCGCCGTCGGCGCGCTCGAGTCCGTGCTCACTGTGCTCAGCATCCGGGACGGCATCGTCCCGCCGACGCTGAACCTGGAGAACCAGGATCCGGCCATCGATCTGGACGTGGTTCACGGCGAGGCACGCCGCCAGGAGATCGAGTACGCGATCAACAACTCCTTCGGTTTCGGTGGGCACAATGTCGCGCTCGCCTTCGGTCGGGCATAGCCGCCTGAATCGAATCGACTGCACAGCGACCCCGGCGGGATCGGGCCATCAGGCCTGGTCCCGCCGGGTTCGACATTCTGCAGCCGCGGTTGCGGCGCACTCATTCAGGTGAGGAGAAAACGCGATGACCATCATTGCTCCCGCGTTTCAACAAGACACAGCGTCTGATCCGCGTGATCCGCTCGGTCGACTGCAGCGCTTCTTCGATCCCGGAACTCTTCTTCCGCTCCACCCGCGCGACAAGTCGGGTGTGCTCGCCGGCATCGGCGAGGTAGACGGTGTCCGCACCGTGGCCTACTGCTCCGACGCCACCGTGATGGGTGGCGCGATGGGCGTCGACGGGTGCAAGCACATCGTCGACGCGATCGACACCGCCATCGACTCCAGCCTGCCGATCGTCGGCATCTGGCACTCCGGCGGCGCCCGTCTGGCCGAGGGTGTCGAGGCCCTGCACGCCGTCGGCCTGGTCTTCGAGGCCATGGTCCGCGCGTCCGGCCTGGTCCCGCAGATCTCGGTGGTCGTCGGCTTCGCCGCCGGTGGCGCCGCCTATGGTCCCGCGCTCACCGACATCGTGATCATGGCCCCCGAGGGCCGCATCTTCGTGACCGGCCCCGACGTCGTGCGCAGCGTGACCGGCGAGCAGGTCGACATGGCCACCCTCGGCGGACCGGCGACGCACGGCAAGAAGTCCGGCGTCACCCACATCGTCGCCGACGACGAGGCCGATGCGGTGCACCGCGCGCGGCGCCTGGTGTCGATGTTCGCCGAACAGGGCGAGTTCGATCTGGTCGCGGCCGAGCACGGCGACGTCGACCTCAAGGCGATGCTGCCGGAATCGGCCAAGCGCGCCTACGACGTGAAGCCGATCATCCACGAGCTGCTCGACAACGTCGACGGTGAAAGCTCGTTCGAGGAACTGCAGGGCGGTTACGCGCGCAGCATCGTCACCGGTCTCGGCCGGTTGGCCGGGCGCACCGTCGGCGTGCTCGCCAACAACCCGATCCGGCTCGGTGGTTGCCTGAACTCCGAAAGTGCCGAGAAGGCGGCGCGTTTCGTGCGGCTGTGCAACTCCTTCGGTATCCCGCTCGTCGTGCTCACCGACGTCCCGGGGTATCTGCCCGGCGTCAGCATGGAGTGGGAAGGGGTGGTGCGCCGCGGTGCGAAGTTGCTGCATGCGTTCGCTGAAGCGCGCGTGCCCCGGGTCACATTGGTCACCCGGAAGATCTACGGCGGTGCCTACATCGCGATGAACGCCCGTGCGCTGGGTGCGACGGCGGTGTACGCGTGGCCCGGGTCCGAGGTCGCGGTGATGGGGGCCAAGGCTGCGGTCGGCATTCTGCACAAGAAGGCTCTGGCTGCCGCGCCCGATGACGAGCGGGAAGCGTTGCACGAGCGCCTCACTGCTGAGCACGAGCGCATTGCGGGTGGTGTAGAGCGGGCTGTTGCGATCGGTGTGGTCGATGAGGTGATCGATCCGGCCAAGACGCGCAGTACTATCGCCGCCGCGCTGGCTGCGGCTCCTTCGCGGGCCAGTCATCTGAAGAACATTCCGCTCTGAACTGAGCGACCAGCTGGGCCCCGGGGTACACCCCGGGGCCCAGTTTCGTTGTCCTGTAACGCTTCTCCCGAACCGCAAACGGCAGCAAAATCGGCACGGAATCCCAGGGTTTGCGAGCAACAGCTGCACTCGTTCTCGGGATCCGCACTCTCTGCGGGTGCCGCGTGACCCCGAGGTAGTGCGGATCGTTGACGACTGGCGAGGTGGGGCCGTCGGTAGCATCGGGAGGTGCGCTATGAAGAGCTTGCCGACGTGCCGTGTTCCATCACGCGGCCGCTCGTGATCTTCGGCGATCGGTGGACGTTGCTGATTCTGAAGTTCGCGTTCTCGGGGATTCGGCGGTTCAACGGGTTTCAGAGTGCGCTCGGTATCTCGCGTAGTCGGTTGCAGGACCGGCTGGATCGGCTGATCGAGCACGAGATTCTGGTGAAGCAGAAGGCTGCGGTGGGGGCGCACGAGGAGTACCGGCTCACGCAGAAGGGGCATGACATCTACCCGATCCTGATGGCTATCCGGGACTGGGGCGATACGTACATGGCGCCCGATGGTGCGCCGGTGCGCTACACCCATCAGGGGTGCACGGGTGAGGCGCACGCGGGGCTCGAATGCGATGTGTGCGGTCAGGAGCTGACGGCGCGGGATGTGGTTCCGGAGCCTGGGCCGGGACTCCTCGAATCGGATCAGTCCGTGAACCAGGTTGCTACCTGATCCACGTCCTCGCGTGAGGTGCGGAAGCTGTTGATCGGATGCTCGGTGTCCGGGTAGCCGAACGAGATGCCGGCGACCACCCGGCGGTTGTCCGGTATGCCGAAATAGGTGCGGATAAACGGCGCGTACGACGCCAGCGCCGCCTGGGGTGCCGCGCCGAGGCCGAGGCTCTGCGCGCCGAGCAGGAAGTTGCCGATGTACAGGCCGCAGTCGACGGCGCCGTAGACGCCGAGATCGGCCTCGGTGGTCACGATCGCCACGTGCGGTGCGTCGAACAGTGCGAAGTTGCGTAGCGCCTGGCGCATCGTCTGCTCGCGGTCGCCCTTGCCGATGCCGACACTGTCGTACAGCCGCAGACCGCACTCGCGCCTGCGGTCCCGGAACACACCCGTGTACTGCGCGGGGAACGCGAAATCCGGCTCCGGCGTTGCGGTTTGGATGTGGGTGAGCAGTTCCTCGCGGAAGCGGTCGGTGCCTGAGCCCTCGGTCACCACGACCTGCCACGGCTGAGTGTTGCACCACGAGGCGGTGCGCTGTGCCACCCGCAGCAGCTTCTCGATGACCTCGTGCGAGACGGGATCGGCGCGGAACTGCCGACAGGTCCAGCGTTCGTCGAGCAGCCTGGCCAATGCCGTGTACTGCTCGGTATCCACATCGGCTGTCGTCATCCCGCTCCTCGATTTTGGTTCTATTTTGAGACTGAACGCTAGCATCGAAAAGGTTGTGGCGGAATGGGGCCGAACCTCGCGGCATTACGGCGAACAGCCGCACAGTTTGTAGGTTCCCGCACGCCGACTTGCCGCACTGACACGCGTGCGGATGTCGAAGAGGGCGCGGGTGCGGTGGTGCGGGCGGGGGCCACCGTCGAACTGGGCGGTCGGATGGAGTGCTGGCATTGCCGGGTCATGAGCTCTCTGACAAGGCAGAATCCAGCGCATGGCTTTCGGAGCCCCCGCCGCGCGGGATCGCAAGCGGCACGGTCGGCACTACACGCCGCCGGTGCTCGCGCGGTTTCTGGCGCAGCGGCTGCTCACACACGTGCAGCGGCCGGAATCCGGGGTCTTGCGAGTGCTCGATCCGGCGTGTGGTGACGGGGAGCTGTTGTTCGCGCTGCGGGACGAGGCGGCGATTCGGCTGCCCGGGGTTCGGGTGGAGTCGACCGGGTACGACCTGGACGCTGCGGCGCTCGCGGTGGCGCGGGCGCGGGACGCGGGAGCCGGTGTGGACTGGCATGTCGGGGACTTCCTCACGGCGTCGCACGAGCTCGCGGCGGCATCGTTCGACGCCGTGATCACGAACCCGCCGTATGTGCGGACCCAGCAGTTGGGTGGGGCCACCGCGCAGCTGCTCAGTAAGCAGTTCGGGTTGCGCGGGCGGATCGATCTGACGCATCCGTTCGTCGCGACGCTGCCGCGGCTGCTGTGCCCCGGTGGTGCGCTGGGGTTGTTGTGCGCCAACAGGTTCCTGACCACCAAGGCGGGCGCCAACATTCGGCGGTTGCTGCTTGCCGAATTGGCGCCGGTCGAGTTGTACGACCTGGGGGACACCAAACTCTTCGAGGCAGCTGTACTGCCCGCGATCACCATCGCCACGCGTACCGAGTGCGGCGGGGAATGCCGTTACGCCTCGGCATATGAGACGGCTGTCAGCGAAAATGCCTCGGACATAGACCTTTTTGACGCGCTGACCGGCGACCGCTGTAGCCTCGTCGCGCACAATGGGCGAACTTTCGCGGTGGAGGTCGGCACGTTGGTGACGGGCCAGCCGATGCTGGAAAAGTCTGGAGCGCAGGAGTTTTCTGCCGCCTGCGTCGGGGCGGGCGTTGCTGGGCAGAGCGAGCCCCTCCGCCCACTGCTGTCCGCCGCCGCAGCGCCGTCAGCGCAGCTGCTGTCCTTCGCGCCGCAGCCTGCCGCCGAACTACCCTTGGCCGCAACGCCGTCCACCCAACCCGTGTCTGCCGCGCCGCAGTCGGTTGCACCGCTGTCTGCGACACCGCCGTTCGCCCCAGCCCCATCACCCGCATCGCCAGCGGCTCCGCTTCGCGCAATCGTCCGGCGCACAGCGGAACCCGAGACCGCGTGGCGCATGTCCAATGCCGAGGTCGATGCCTGGCTCAACGCCATCGCCGCGGCGACCTGGAAAACGTTCGGGGAGGTTGGCCGGATTCGGGTGGGTATCAAGACAACTGCGGATCGGGTGTTCATCTCGGATCGGTGGGCTGAGGTCGAGCCGCCTCCCGAACCGGAGCTATTGCTCGAGTTGATCACGCATCATGATCTCGAACCGTGGCGGATCGTCCGAGCGAGCGACACCCGCGTGCTGTATCCCTACGACTGCCGTCAGCCGCGTCGCACTCCGATCGATTTGAACGAATTCCCCTGTGCTGCTGAGTATCTACGCACCCATAAGGACACGCTGTCCGCTCGCCACTACCTCGGCGCGAGCGGGCGCGAATGGTTCGAGATCTGGGTGCCGCAGCGTCCGCAGTTGTGGTGTGAGCCGAAGCTGGTGTTTCCGGATATCAGTGATCGGCCGCGGTTCGCGCTCGATCGGTCGGGTGCGGTGGTGAACGGTGACTGCTATTGGATCTCGCTACCCGATCTGGCCGGGACGCCGTCCGACGCGGATCTGCTCGCGTATTTGCTGATGGGCGTGGCGAATTCGGCACTGGGGTTGCGGTTCTACGACACGGTATGTGGGAACAGGCTGTACTCCGGCAGGCGCCGGTGGATCACGCAGTACGTGGCCCGGCTACCGCTGCCGAATCCGGGTTCGACGTCTGCGGTGGCCGTCGTCGAGCTGGCGCGCGAGTTCGTCGACGGCCGGGTGCCGGATGCGGCCGCGCGGGCCGAGCTGGACGAGCGGGTGGCGGCGGCGTTCGGGGTGTCGCTGCCCGCGATCTGAGCGCTATGCGGTGACGTGCACGCCCACCATGGGCAGCAGGGTGCGGCGGGCGAACTCACGGGCGGCGTCGCGGTCGGCGACCGGAATGAGCCCGTCGGGGGTGAGGGCGAGGGAGAGTGCGAGCCGCGCCATGATCTCGGCAACCAGGTCGGCGTCGAAATCGTGGGTGTTCTCGGTGTCGCGCAGTTCGCGCAGCTTTTCGGCCAGGTAGCCGCGGCCGACGGCGAGGATCGGCCCTGCGTCGGTGGTGAGCCGGGGCAGGATCAGGTCCGGTTCGGTGCGCAGCAGGCGGCGCAGCAGCTCGTTGTTGGCGATGGCGGTGATGAAGGCGACGAAGATCTCCACCAGCTGGTCCTCGGAGCCGCTGACGGCCCGTACCTGCTTGTCGATCATCGTGACGAAGCGCTGCGCTTCCCGCACACTCACCGCTTCGACCAGCTCGTTCTTCGATTCGAAGCGGCGGTACAGGGTGGCGGGGCTGATGCCGGCACGGCGGGCGATCTCACCCATGCTGGTCCGCTTGATGCCGAAGTCCAGGAAGGCCGACAGCGCGCTTTCCAGGAGCTTCTCGCCGTCGGCGACGGGCTTGTCCAGGATGCGCTGCAGCATGGGCGGGACACTTGGCATCTGGTCTCCAGTCGATTCGTGCGAGGGCCGGCGTGCGGGATGGCGTCGCGACGGTGCGGGTGATGGACCTTCATTATTTCACCGGCGTCCGGCGGCTCGTCCGAGGATCGCCGGATTGGCGTCCAGGTCGCGCGTCCAGCTTTGTCTGGTTAGCCTTTGTGGATATCCGATTTGGATGTCGAGTGGGCTGGAAAGGGTTGAGCCGTGGCATATTTCGCGAACCGGGTGGTGGCGATCACGGGGGCGGGCTCCGGCATCGGCCGCGAACTGGCCCTGGCCTTGGCCGCCGACGGCGCCCTGTTGGCGCTGTCGGACAAGTCGGCCGACGCCGTCGCCGAGACCGGCGCACGCTGCGCCGAGGTGGGCCATGAGCCGACGGTGAGCACGCTCGACGTCACCGACCGGGCAGCGGTGCTCGCCCATGCCGCGGCGACCGCCGCGCGGTACGGACGGGTCGAGGCACTGTTCAACAACGCCGGAATCCTGCATGTCGGCAGTGTGGCGGACTCACCGTTCAGCGATTTCGAGCACGTGATGGACGTGGACTTCTGGGGAGTCGTCAACGGCACCAAGGCTTTTCTGCCGTATCTGCTGGCCGCCGATCGGGCGCACGTGGTCAACATGTCCTCGGCGTTCGGGTTGGTGGGCGTGGCGCAGCACGCGCCGTACAACTCGGCGAAGTTCGCGGTACGCGGGTTCACCGACTCGTTACGCCAGGACATGCGGGCTGCGGGCGGCATGGTGCGGGTCACCGGGGTTTATCCCGGCGGCGTGCTCACCTCCATCGCGCGGTCGGCGAGCGTCGCACCCGGCATCGACGCGGCGGCGGTCGCGCGCCGCTTCGAGGGGCACGTCGCGCGCACCAGCCCGGCCGCGGCGGCCAGGACGATTCTGCGTGGCGCCGCCCGCGGTGAGGCGAAGGTGCTCGTCGGACTGGACGCCCTTCTTGTGGACCTGGTCACAAGGTTCGCCGGCTCGTATCACGAACGGGTGCTGGACATGGTATTTCGTTCCTGACCGTGCGCACCCGCGCGGTCGGGAACGGATGATGGTGAAATGGCAACTGGTCGAACGCTTCTCGTCATGGAGTCCAATCGGACGCGATCGATCGGACACGATTGATGGCGAAATGGATCCTGGTCGAATGCTTTTCGGGCGTGCCGGGCAAGGTGATCGCGTTCGGTGCCACGCCGAAGTCCTTCGTGCCGCTGCGCAATATCGTGCGCAACCCGCTGTCGCTCGCGGACGCGGAAGCCGCTCTCGCGCAGGCCTGCCGGACCCGTGAACCGGTCGCGTGCGTGTCGACGGACGGCAGGCGCACGGTGCGGGCCGAGCCGCTGCTCATCACGCCGGAGCGGGCGCATGCCGTCCGCCTGTGGGTGGGTCCGGTGCGGGAGTCGCTGCCGCCGCGAGAACCGGTGGGGGCGTGGTACTTCAACCTCACCACCAATCGGTCGGTGCGTAGCGTGGATCTGCTCGATCTGTACGGTGTCGCGCCCGAGGACCGGGCGGCCGAGGTTGCCATCGCGGGGGCGTTCACCCGCTTGGTCACCAATCGGGACGAGAGCGAGGCGCTGGCGAAGATCGTGAACTCCGCGCCGGGTACCGAGCATCAAGCGGTGTGGACCGTCCGCCGCGACGACGACGCCTTGCGTGCAGGGCATTTCGCCTGCCGGATCATTATCGAGCCCGATGCCGACGGGCATGAGGAGGTCTTGTTCCGCGGCGTGACCCAGGACATCGGTGCCGCGACCGCGGTGCCCTCGGCGCCGCCGCCGATGATCCTGGAGTATCAACTGCTGGAGGCCTCCACGGCGCCGGGGGAGTACCGGGCCATCATGAATCTGCGTTCGCTGCAACTGATTCGGTGGATCGGGCCGCCGATGCCGGATATCGCCTGGGCGGATCTACCCGGTCAGCCCGCGCCACAGATCCATCCGGACGATCTGGTCGCCGCGCAAGCCATGTCGCGGGAGTTGGCGCGCCACCGCACGGAGGGCACGGTACGACTGCGCCGGGTCGATGGTGGCTGGCAATCGGTGCACGTGCGGGCCGCGCTGATGGCGCTGGATCAGCACACCACGGCCGGGCTGGCCACGGTCACCGCCGTATGATCCGCGGTGACCGTGGGATGGCGATCACTGGCGCGGTAAGTCCAGCGCCGCCATCTCCTGCTCGATCGCGTTGGCGGCGAAATCCACACCGCTGGAACGCAATTCGTGGACTCGTCGCTGTAATGCCTCGATGCCGCCCGGCTGGGCGGCAATGTCGGCCACGCTGATCCGCCCCGTGGACCGGTGCATACTCGACTGCATGTACGCCATCATCGTGAAACCTCCTGCCTGCACGCTTCTGCGCCCACCGACCCAGGTGGGTTGACCACTGCGCTACAAGCCGCACGACAACCGTGTCGGCAGGAGACCCCGGGTCACCGGGCACGCTGGCCGAATGTTATCAGCGATTCCTACTGGACGCTTGATCAGTGTGTGCTGTCTCACACCTCTTTTGCGGCACGGTGATTCGCCGTGTTGTGTAGGTACACAGCCCCATTCAGCCTAATGCCGTCCTGCTCGGCCTCGCTGAGCTCACGCCGGACCTTGCCCGGCACTCCGGCGACGAGCGACCCGGGCGGAATCTGCGCGCCCTCCGGAATAAGCGCGTTGGCCGCGATCAAACTGCCCGCGCCGATCACCGCGCCGTTGAGCACGGTGGCGCCCATGCCGACGAGCACGTCGTCGCCGACCGTGCAGCCGTGCAGGATCGCGTTGTGCCCGACCGACACTCCGCTGCCGACGGTGAGCGGGAAGCCGGGATCGGCGTGCAGCACGCAGCCGTCCTGGATGTTGGTCCGCTCGCCGACGCTGATCTCTTCGAGGTCCCCGCGCAGCACGGCGCTGTACCAAACGCTGACCTCGGCCGCGAGCCGTACCCGGCCGATCACCGTTGCGTTCGGCGCGACCCACGCCGCCTCGTCGATCTCCGGGGCGAACTCACCGATCTGAATCCTCATGCCGACGAACCTAGCCGTGCTCCCTGGAACAACGCGCGGTGGGCGGCCGGGCTGGTGCCGAGGATGCGGTGGAAGTGGTGGCGCAGGCTGACTGCGGTGCCGAAGCCGGTGTCGGTGGCGATGCGGTCCATGGTGTCGTCGGTGGTTTCCAGCAGCAGCCTGGCGCGGTCGGTGCGCTGGTGCAGCAGCCACTGCTGCGGGCTGTTGCCGGTGCGATCGCGGAAGCGGCGGGTGAAGGTGCGCCGCGACATCAGGGCGACCCTGGCCCAGCCGTCGAGGTCGATCGATTCGCCGAGATGTGTTCGCGCCCAGACCATTGCGCGTTCGATGGGGTCGTCGTCGGCGGCGTCGGGGACCGCGATCGGGATGTACTGGGCCTGCGAGCCGCTGCGGTGCGGCGCGGTGACCAGGTCCCTGGCCAGTTCGGTGGCCACGCGGCTGCCGAGGTCGGTGCGTACCAGATGCAGGCAGCAGTCGAGGGCGGCGGCTACTCCTGCGGAGGTGACCACGTCGCCCAGGTCGGACCACAGGGTGTCGGCGCGCACCCGGACCGCGGGGAAGGCGCGGGCCAGTTGGGCGGCGGCCGCCCAGTGGGTGGTCACCTCGCGGCCGTCGGCCAGCCCGCTGGCCGCCACCGCCCAGGAGCCGAGGCAGAGGCCGACGATCCTGGCGCCCGCCGCGTGCGCCTGATGCAGGGCGGTGCGGAGGTCGTCGGAGACGGGCAGGTCGCATTCCCAGGCCGGGATCACCACCGTGTCCGCCCGGATCAGCCGGTCGAGTCCGTGTCGCACCTCGATGTCGAAACCTGCTGGGGTACGCAGACTTCCGGGCTTCTCGGCGCAGACGTCCACCTGGTACAGCGCCGGTCCGTGGACGCCGACGCGGCCGAACACCAGGCTCGGTACGGACAGGTGAAAGGGGCTCATGCCGTCATAGGCGAGGACGGCTACGGTGTGCATGGCCCGATTTTAGCGATAGGCGGCTCTCGGGCCACTGTCGGGTGTGTTGTCGGGTTGACAAGCTCGATGACATGACCAATCAGCTCGATGTTCTGCACATCGGTGGACCCACCGTCCGCCTCCGTTACGCGGGCCACACCTTCCTGACCGACCCCACCTTCGACGCGCCCGGCGACTACCCGGGTCCGGTCACGTTGCACAAGCTCACCGGTCCTGCGGTGCCCGCCGACCAGGTCGGTCCGGTGGACGTCGTGTTGCTCTCGCACGACGAGCACGCCGACAACCTGGACAACTCCGGGCGCGAATTCCTGAAGTCCGCGCAGACCGTGCTCTCCACGCCCGGTGCCGCCGAGCGGATCAATGGTGTTCGGGGACTGGAAAATTGGGAGACCGTGACAATCTCCGGCATTCGGATCACCGGCGTGCCCGCGCTGCACGGCCCCGAAGGCTGCGAGCCGTTGACCGGGGTCGTCACCGGGTTCGTGCTGCAGGCCGACGGTCAGCCGACCGTGTACGTCTCGGGTGACAACGCGTCGGTCGATCGGGTCGCGCAGATCGTCGAGCGGATCGGCCGGATCGATGTCGCGGTGCTGTTCGTCGGCGCGGCCAATGTCGGGCACTTCGGCGATACCGATCTCACGCTGAACGCGCGCACCGCCGTGCAAGCCGCCGAGGTGCTCGGTGACGCCGTGATCGTGCCGGTGCACGGCGAAGGATGGGTGCATTTCAGCGAGACGCTGGATCGGCTGCGGCGGCTGTTCGAGTACGCCGGGCGGGACAAACAGTTGCTGATTCCGCCGCTCGGCGTGGAGATCGCCGTCTGATCAACTTGCGCAGAAACCGCTCGTCGGCGGGCGGTCTCATGATCATCGTGTGCCGCCCGCGCGTCGTTCGTGGCGTGTGCCCGTTGCGGGGTCCACGATGGCGGTATGAGGATCGGAGTTCCACGGGAGGTCAAGGAGCAGGAGTTCCGGGTGGCGCTGACGCCTGCGGGCGCCGGGGAGTTGGCGGCGCAGGGACACGAGGTGCTGATCCAGGCCGGGGCGGGGGTCGGGTCGCGGTTCGCCGACGCCGACTATGCGGCCGCGGGGGCGCGGCTGGTGCCCTCCGCCGACCAGGTCTGGCGGTCGGCGGAGCTGGTGTTGAAGGTGAAGGAGCCGATCGCCGAGGAGTATCCGCGGCTGCGGCGCGGGCAGGTGCTGTTCACCTACTTGCACCTGGCCGCGTCCCGGGAATGCACCGACGCCATCCTGCGTTCCGGGATCACCGCGATCGCCTACGAGACCGTGCGGGCGGTCGACGGGTCGCTGCCATTGCTCGCGCCGATGAGCGAGGTTGCGGGCAAGCTCGGGGCTCAGGTCGGGGCGTATCACCTGATGGCGCCGCTGGGTGGGGCGGGCATGCTGCTCGGTGGGGTGCCGGGGGTGCCGCCCGCCGATGTGGTGGTGCTCGGCGGTGGGGTCGCCGGGTCCAACGCGGCTGCGGTCGCCGCTGGAATGGGTGCGCGAGTTACCGTGCTGGACACCAACTTGCCTCGGTTGCGTGAGTTGGATGCTCGGTTCGATGGGCGGATCGCCACGGTCTCGTCGAATGCCGCCGAGATTCAGCGGGCCGTTTCCGCCGCCGATCTCGTCATCGGGTCGGTGCTGGTGCCAGGGGCTCGTGCGCCGAAACTCGTGTCCGACGAGCTGGTCGCGCAGATGCGGCCCGGTTCGGTGCTGGTCGATATCGCGATCGATCAAGGTGGCTGCTTCGCCGGGTCGCACCCGACCACCCACGCGAATCCCACCTTCCGCGTGCACAATTCGTTGTTCTACTGTGTCGCGAATATGCCGGGTGCGGTGCCGCCCACGGCTACCGTCGCGCTCACCAACGCCACCTATCCATACGTTCGCGCCATCGCCGAGCTCGGTTGGAAAGAGGCGTGCGCCGTCCACCACGATCTCGCGCACGGTGTGACTGCGGACGCTGGTCGGCTGTTGTCGGTGGAAGTGGCTGCGGCGCATGGGTATACGACGCCGCAACCGGTGGGGCTGGCGGGCTGACCGCACGCGTTCGCCCGGCCGTCACGCACTGACTGGCCGATTGATGATCGAGCACCAGTCGGTGGCCCACTCGTGGCGGCGTAGGTCTCTCAGCGGAAACGAGCGCGCGAGCGGCAACGGAGAAGCGGACCGGCAGTGGCTGGTGTGGCGCTACCTCGGGGCCCTGACGCCGAGGCCGACGCCACTACCGCCACCGACGCCACTACCGCCACCGCCACCGACGCCACTACCGCCACCGCCGCCACTGCCGCCACCGACGCCACTGCC
>NZ_BJXA01000032.1 GCF_007990755.1 Nocardia ninae NBRC 108245
CCCGCCGCAGCCCCCACGGCGGTCCCCGCAACCCCGGAGGTCACTGTTCCCAGGACCGGTACCGGTATCACCGTGCCCACCAGAGCACCGGCGATTCCGCCTACGGTGCCACCAGCGAGAGCGCCCACAATCGCGCCGAGAGCCGCAGCCGGTGCGCCAGCGACGACCGCACCACCAGCACCACCGAGCGCGGCACCACCCAAGGTCGCACCGCTGACCCGATCTGACCGCCCGGCCGGGATACCGATCGAATCCAGGGCCGTCGCGACCTGCGCCTCAGCGCCTGCGGCAGTGTCGTTGATCGCGTCCGCGTACTCCGGAGGTAGCCAGTCCGGTCGCGGTGCCTCCCACTGTCCGATCCGAATTGTGTTCTCCGGTGGCTCGATCGGCGCTACCGGGGCCACGGGTTCGGGCAGGTGCAGGTCCTCGAGCGCGATCGGCTCCACCGGCTGGTCCGTTGATGGTGGCGGGCGGGTCCCGGACTCGTTGCGGATCTCGGGCGGCTGCGAGTAGTACAGCGGTTGGGTCGGGGCGGGTTCCGGGGGCGGAGGAGGAGGTGGGGTGGCGGTGCCCGGCTGCGTGGGACCGGTGACACCAGGCTGATCAGTGATCACTGCGGGCGCACCGATCGCCGCCGACAACACGACCGGCATCGCAGCGCCGGAACCGGATTCTGCGACTACGGCCGGACCCGCTACCGCGACCAGCACGATGACCATGGGCAGCGTGCTCGCGAGCACCGACCTACTTCCACGGGAAGCGTTCGAGCACAGCCGATTACGATTCCCAGGCTCGCTGATTCTGTCTCGCGAATGGGTTACACGGTGGCGTCGAGTGTTCAAAGAATTGGACATGCCAAATAGCCCTTCGTGGTGAAGGTGAAGATTTCGGGTGGGATGGGTTGCGTGTGATCTCGCGCTTGCGAAGCGCCTCCCAGGAGCGAATGCGCCACTGGGAGGCGACTTCTCAGGAGTTAGGTGTCAATGTCAGATGAACGGGAGAACGAGCGACAACACTTGCGCGGCGACAGACAGGCCGCTGGACGCCAGCGACAGTCCAGCATTTATCCACGCAAGTATCTGGAAGGGATCCAATGCGGTTTCCTTTCAATCGGTTTGGGACTTGCGCTTCTCATCCAAACCGGGAAACGACCTGCAATCTAGAGGTTTCACTATCCAACTTTTCGTTAACGATCAGTTCGTCAATTAGCAATAGCGGCCATACGCTGGGAGTTCGCGCCACCTTTGACGATAGGAACGTGACAGTATTTTCCTAGTGACATCATTTGCTGCACACCCGGCCAGACTGCCTACAGGCAACCGACAGCCAGACCCGGCTGGCACATGAGCCAAGGCCCGTGCCCCAGCGTCATCAGTGGCGCAGGCCGAGCGGTTCTCCCCTCGAGTCTCGAGCCATCACAACCGGTTGCATCGCAAGGCCGCAGGCCACGCACTCCCGGCCCACAAGACTGCGGTACCGGCGCAGTACACGGTCGATGCGCTGATCCGCGTGCCCGATCTCTATCGTCGGCACAACGCGGCACTGAGATCCGGATCAATGACCGGCTGTCATGCGCCATTCGCCGGGGTATTGCCCGTACCGTTGGCGAAAGCTTTCGCGAAAGGCACTGGCCGAACCGAAACCGGAGCCGAATGCTATCTGAGTGATAGTGCCGGTACCGATCTCGAGTCGACGCCTCGCTCGTTTCAGCCTGGTTTCGCGCAGCATTCTCGCGGGCGTGGTCGAAGCAGTTCTCAGCGCCTTGTGCAGCTGGCTCAACGAGCAGCAGAAGTGCTTCGCAATCGAATCGGGAGTGACGGTCGGATCATCGGAGTTGATTTCGATGTAGACCAGCACTTCCTGCGCCAGTCGCTCCAGCCTGGATAGCTCAGGGGCCTGGCGGTCATCGAGCGAACTCGCCAGAATCTGGCGCAGGTAGGCGTTGATCTGCGTGAAGTCGTTGCCCGTCATCGTCTCGCGATGCTCGACAAGCGAATTCACCATCCCGACGGCTGTCCCGAGCAGAGGGCGGTGCGCATCCATCTTCAGCGGCGGCTGGTCGGTGAGCATCGTGGCGATGGGATCGCTGTCAGGAATGCTGAGGACAACCGCCCGAGCGGTGTCGTCGTGAGCAACATCCATATCACGACCCATCGAGTACAGACCTACCTCGCCAGGTTCCAGCACAGTGACGTCGTCGTTCTGCCTCAGAGCCATACGACCTTCGCGCACGATAAGGAGCCGACCACTGCGGTCATCGTCGGTACGAACGTGCTGTTTGGTGCGACGGTAATTGATCATGGTGGAGGCGAACTCGATGAGCACATCATTGCCGCACTCCTGGACCCATGTCCGCCCGTTGAAGTCTCGGTGATCGCCGAAGTCGAAGCTCAAACCGATGCGACCTTGATTCTCCTGGACCCGCTCAGCCCAAAAATCGGACCGGTCGCCCTTGGGGACCCAAAGGGTGGACTCGCGCCGAAGTTCGTAGCGTTGGCTGGTCACGGTGCCCCTGTCCTATCTATCCTCCACACGGTTCAGGTAAGTCGATTCCAAGCACCGTTGCTTCGAACCAACCCCTCAGTCTGCCGCCGGTGCGCCGGTGCGTCCACCAGACGAACCCCGGGTGCAAAAATCCGGCACGCAATGTCGAAGAATCCGGCAATCCCTGACCCGCAGCATGAGAGCGCTGGCCCCAGCTCCGAGGCCAAACTGTGCAAAAATCCGGCACTTCCGTACGAGATCCCGGTCGATTTGCTCTCCGAAATCTGAATAGCATTGCGTGACAGTCGAATACAACCTGAGCTGAGCGCTCGCGACAGTTGGGCACTCCGGCCCTTTTCAGGAGATCTGATGAACGACCAAACCAGCCTCATCGTACTGGACCCCAACGGAACCGACATCCACGGCGAAGCTGCTCGCCTCCGTGCCCGCGGACCCCTGTCTCTGGTCGAGCTGCCCGGCGAGGTCCGGGCGTGGGCGATCACCGACCCCGAATTGCTCAAGAAACTCCTGGTCGACGCCCGAGTATCCAAGGACCCTCGCCAGCACTGGCCCGAGTTCATCAGCGGTGAAATCACTTCCGCGTGGCCGCTATACCCGTGGGTGTCGCCGGTCAACATGTTCAATGCCTACGGGTCAGATCACCGCCGACTGCGCAGAATCATCTCTCCCGCCTTCTCCTCGCGACGCACCGAGGACATGCGCGCCCGGATCGAAGCCATCACCCACGAGCTACTTTCCGAGCTCGCCGGCACTCCCCATGGCGAGTCGGTCGATCTACGTGAGGCTTTCGCCTACCCGTTACCTATCCGGGTGATCTCGGAGCTGGTGGGCGTACCCCACCACCTCTATCCACCCGTACGACGTTGCGCCGATGAACTTTTCGACACCTCACCGCGCACTTCGCAACAATCCGAAGCCAACAACGACCGGATATACGGCCTGTTCGCCGATCTGGTCGCCTACCGACGCGCCCACCCTGGCGACGACATGACCAGCCAGCTGATCGGTCATCGCGAACCCGACGGCTCCGGACTCAGCGAGCAGGAACTCATCGGCACTCTGCTGCTGGTGATCAGCGCTGGCCACGAAACCACCGTAAACCTGCTCGACCACGCGATCTTCGCCCTGCTAACCCACCCCGACCAGCACGGTGCCCTGCGAGCCGACCAAGCCTGCTGGGCCGACGTAGTCGAGGAGACACTTCGCCTCGAAGCACCCGCCGCTTATGTTCCCCTGCGCTACGCGGTCGCAGACATCAACATCGACGGAGTCATCATCGCCCAAGGCGACCCGATCCTGGTCTCCTACGCCGCAGTCAACCGCGACCCGCGCACTTACGGCCCCGACGCTGACCACTTCGACATCCACCGAACCAACAAGGCCCACATGTCTTTCGGGTACGGCGTCCACCGTTGCCTCGGCGCCCCTTTGGCTCGACTAGAAGCCACCATCGCACTACCCGCACTGTTCGACCGATTCCCCAACATGCGCCTGGCTGCCGACAACACCGCACAACTGGCCACCATCAACAGCTTCATCTCCAACGGACACACCACCCTCCCGGTCCACCTCACCTGAACCCCGGCCGCCACGAATCGCCGAACGGTTCCGGCGGGGCCGCGACTTACACCAGTGCCCGAAGCCCCGCCGGAGTTGCCGCCCGGTACCCCCACACCGAAACGCTGCCTACTTTTGCTCGCCTCCCGCCCGCCTCGCGAAACCAGATGAAAGGAGAGGCTCCGCATGGTCCACCGTCCATACCGTGCACGTACCACCGTGCCACGACCGACCATCCCTACGTTGGGAACCACCTTGCGATTGATCCGTGAAGGCTTAGGGCTGACACGCCTGACCGCCCACGAGTGCCACGGCATCAGCTACTCCTACCTCTACGAAATCGAGGCGGGCAAGCGAACACCGAAGCTCGAGACTTTGGACGCGCTCGCCTCCGGTTACGGCTATGACGTCGACTCGCTCCTAACACGCCACCTCCGCGAACTACGTTCTCCCCCAGCAGATCTGATGCCAACACAACGACTCCGCGAACGAGTGACCTCGAACCGCGACTGGATGAGCCATCTCGACGACCTTCAGCAGCGCGGCGATCTCGCCGCATACCTCGACCCGTTCTGGAATGTCTTGGCCTGCAACGAACTCTTCCTATCGGCAATGCCCGGTCTCGAGAAGACGTGCTCGATCGCCGAGTGGCTGTTCAGCCCCATCGCACAGGAAGTCTGGGTCGACTGGGAGAAGGAGGCCGCATGGAATATCGCCTACATCAAAGCAATCCTCGGCCGCTATCGACGCTCCCAACAAGCCCGCGACCTCCTACGCCATCTCGGCCCCAATAACGAATTTCGTCGCATGTGGGCATCAAGTGTCGACGTGAACTACGGCCGCGACAGCGACTCCCTGCTCCACGTCCGACACCCCCCGAACAACGAAATCGTGTCCTACTGGCTCAGCTTCGCTCCCATGGTCGAGGACATGACCATCTTGCTCACAACCGCAATCCCAAAGCCCTACGCCGGTCCCCGAAACCCCAGCACACCCGAAAGCCCGACACGGGCCACCGACACGCTGTAAAACCGACTCAGCCCCGTGTCAAGTCGACTAACGATACGTTCAAGTCGGATGAACCCCGGACGCTACGACCTTGACGGGGGATACTGGCCTGTTCGGGCCATGACGAGAAGGGGTAGATGTGGGCGAAGTTAGGGCGTACACGAAGGCTGAGCTTGAGCAGATAGAACAGGACCAACAGGACCCGAAGTGGCTGGAATGGCTCAAGCCCGAGAATATGAACGCGCAGCTTGACGCGTTCCTGAACGAGACTGCTCCGGACATGCCTGACAATCCTTGGACGGTTGAGGGATTGGATCATGTCGAGCGGTTCGTGCTGGAACGATTCTCGACAGTGGATGAGGCCATGCTTTCGGAGAATCATCGAGTGGCGGACCAGTTGACCCGATTTATCGGTGAAGTGTTCCGCAGGAATTTTGAGGGACGCTGGTTCAATGTTCCGAGCATGAATGGCGGCCGTTATATGAGCTTTGGTCCCGCAATCCGACATGAGTGGGTTGACGCGTATCTGGACGTTGCCAATTTGACGACCGCTACCGTGCATCGGAATTGGGGAGATTACCTTTCTGGGATCTTCTCGAACAGTCAGGAGGCTTATCGGAAGTGGGTCGCATCCGGTCGGCCACCTCTGATCGAGTGACCCAGCCTGATCTCTAGCTGTGCAAGGCTCTGGGGGAGCCATGAGTTATGAATGGAACGACAGGCTAGAAACGGACTACACCCGATATGTCGGCGGGAAATGGTTTCAAGGGCTCAATGCCAGGGATCGTGAGGGCTACCGCAAGTCCAGGGATCAATGGAAGCGTTCTCGAGATATGGGCAACCGGTTCCGCGACGGCATGGCTCTGCTGCGCGGTCAGACACCAGAGCGCGGCTACGAGAAGGAAGTACGCCACGATACGCCCAAAGGTCCCAGGGTTCACGATGTGGCTAATGTGTTGCTCCGAGACGGGAACGAGTATAAAGCGGGCAGGGTCGATAAGGAGAAGGCGCTTCCACAGCTCGAAAAAGAGGAGCACTTACTCAAGCTGGGTTATCAAATAAATTGGACAGTAGTCCAAGGCGCTAGGGTTGACCGTGAGGTACTCGACAGATTCCAGGAATTAAATAAGAAATGGGGCCGTCAGTTCGATGTCCAGGAAATCACTCGTGAGCAGCGGCGTCTAGCGCTCACGATCGGTAAGCATCTCGAGAAGCAGAAGCGGGCCAAGGAGAAAGAGGCCCGAGCGCTGGAGAGGGCAGAGAAGGAACGGCAGCGTGTAGCGCAGCAGAAAGCTGTCGAGCTGGCGAAGGAACGTGCTGAGCAAAACCGCAAAATGCAGCAGTTTCGGGAAGCTGCCGCGCGGGGGCGGGCCGATGCCCCTGAACGAGTAGCGCAGGAACGGAAAACGCTGGACGTACTCCAGCGGGTAGCGCGGGAACGCGCAGCATCGGAAGCCGAACGGGACCGGGTCGCAAGGGAATCCGCCGAACGGGTGGCGAGAGAATTCCCATTCCCAGCGCCTAGCCAGTCCCAGGAGCGAGAAACTGTCGAGATTGGTGGCCGAGTTGCTTCCGAGCTGGCCGACGCGGCCAGCGTCGAACGGGAAGCGGCAGAACGTGAAGCCACGAAAGAACGCGAGCGCGCCGCCAAGTTGTCGGAGCTGAACAAGGCGCGAGACGCTGCATTCAAGGAGCGCCAAAGCCGTATGACGGAGGCGGAAAGGCTCGCCTGGTTAGGGCAGGCAGTTCACCCGCAAGGGGCGGTACTGGAGCCGCCCGGCCATGCGCCGGGGGTTGAGCGCGGCGGTACAGGGCAAGGACCGGACCGTACTCGAGGCATAACACGTGATGGCCGTTAGCTACTCGCTGCCCAAGGCCCTGGGGTAGGCGCCCCACCCCCGGCAATTTGGTATGCGTTCCATATAGCAGGAGCGAGACTGTACGGGCTTCGAGGTTTGCTTGGGTCCCAGTGATTTAGCCGAACACAGCCTAATTTGGATCCGACACGCACGGTGGGGCTGTAAAGCCATGCTTGCCCGTCGTGGTTGTACCGACGTGGACCTCACTGTTGACAGCCTCGGGGCGCGTAGCACAGAGGTAGCGTTCACGTGCCGCGGCGAGCTGTTCCAGGATCGGACCGGATTGTGGCTCTCCCGCTTCCTCCCAAACCGTAGCCGCACCCCGGAACTCGGCCCTGGCCTGCTCGTACTCCTCCGACCCCGCCCACGGGCGGTCGGTGGACGCCAACCGCAATACGGGTGTGTCGCCATCACCACCGTTGCCGTTACTGGTGCCGTTGCTGGTGTTCGCTCGGCGGTCGGCCAGCCAGCGCTCGAGATGAACCAGCGCCGCCCCCGACACCACTGATTCGTGCTCGTTCGCGCTGAACAACTCCCACCCGTAGGGCGGGGTATTCCGGCGACGTATCCCGTACCCCGCACGGGCGGCTTCGATGGTCACCCGCCGCCGCAGAACCTCGAAGATCCCCACGCTCACAGCACCCGCTTCGATCGGAGCTTGGTCAGGTAGTCAGGGTCGAGATCGGCGGTGTCATCGACCACCCGCATACCGATCCACGGGCACGCACCCGGAACCGTCCCCTCGTGCAAACTGATCTTCCCGTCGACAAGGGGAACCATCCCCGAACAAAGAATCGAAGGGCAGCGGACCTTGAACAGTCGACCCGCCCCGTCGTGCATTCCAACTCCACAGTGCGACAACTTTATCCACGGCTCGCACTCGCAGTCCCGGACCGCGCTCGAGGTGTCCTCACTCATGCTGACTTTTTTCCTGCCGGGCCGCAGTCAGGCGCGCGGCACCTTCACAGGACGCCCCTCCGTCGATTGAGGGTGGAGAGTCGAGACCCTGTTCCAGGGGTTGCAACCTGCCTGCGGGCCATGTGTCTCTGTCGTCCACGACACGCAACCCGGACCAGGCACACGTGCCGCCGAGCTTGTTCATGTGCGGCACGATGCGCCCGTCGAGCAAAGCGACCCACTCCAGCGCACACCACAACGACCGGCACGACACGAACTCAATATCGCCCGAGTCGTCGTTGATGCGTACGGCACCGCATTGCGAAAGATTCAGCCATGGCTCGCCCCCGCATTCGCATACATGCCTCGGCCGACGATAGCTCACATGGAATACCCCATTGCGGCTCCACGTTTTCCAGGTTTTTCGGTGAAAAATCATGATCACAGCCCTTCCTACAGTCCTTCGTCGGGCAGGCGCGGTAATCGTGTTTGCCGCGCCAAGGGTTACCTCGACTGCGTCGATCAGATGGTGTTGGTGTGAGATTCGCTGCTACGCAGCAGGTGTCGCACGAGGGGCTCGATCGTCTCGGCGGCGTCAGGGTCGTCGCGACCGATGGTCATGCCGAGTACCGTTGCCGCCAGGCAGATCGCGATCGTGTCCGGCTCGACGGCGAGTTTGTGGCCCATGGCCGCAGCGGTGGCGGTCAACACCGAGCTGGACGTGGTGGTGAGGCGGGTGAACCGTTGTGAGGTGCTCGAGCAACTGCCGCGTTCGCCCGGGTGCCGCCTGCGGTCGGTTGCCAGTGCCACTTCCACCCGCAGCCATCTCGGGTCCCGGACGAGTGTCTCGATCCAGCTGGTTACCAGTTGGACGAATTCTTCGAAGGTCCTGAGGTGCCCGTCGTGTTGTAGTGCTGCTAGCTGGCGGGTGGTCCGGGTGATGGCAAGCTCGCACACTCGGTCGAGCACGGCGCTGGCCAGGTCGGCTTTGCTGGGGAAGTGGCGGTATACCGCGCCTCGGGTGTATCCGGCGTATTGGGCGATGCGATCGCTGCTCACGGCGGTGTAGCCGGGATCGGCGAGCAGCCGGGTGGCGGCAGCGAGCAGATGGCGACGGGTGCGGTGCGGCTGGCCGGTACGGATAGGGCGGGGGCGGTTGGTCGGCATCAGCGGTGCTGGCTTTCGCGGTCGGCGGGTGATCGGTGACTTGGGTTGTTGTCGCTCGCGGCGGGGCGGGTGGTCGCGGTGTCGCTGCCCGGACTGTCCGGCGACACCGGTTTCGGCGGGAACACCCCTGCGGCCTCGGGTAGGCGCACCCGCCCCGCTCGCACGTCAGCGACCAGGTGGTTGAACGCCTCGATGCACCACAACAATTCGGCGGCGTCGCGATCGGCATGGGCTGGGTCTTGCCGCCGCAGCGCGTAGAGCACGTATTTCCACACCAGCCAGGCCGCCCAGTCGCCGTAGGACGACGGGCTGATCAGCGAATCAGGTTCGGGAACAATCATTTTCGTGTGACCGCTCGCTTCGTGGTCGAGCATGTACACCGCGAGATTGAGCAACTTGTCGAGCTCGGTCTTGTCCTGTGGCTGCTGCTGGTAGGCATAGCGCCACATGCCCACCAACTCCCGCACGCACCGCAGCAGCGCCGTGCTCGGTTCGGCGACCCCGGCACACACCCGCAGAAACGGTCCCGCATCCGGTAGCGGCTGGCCGCCGGTGGCCTCGACGGGGGGCAGGCTCACGGCGATCGGTCGATCCGGGCTCAAGCCATAGACGGTGTACACGGGTCGGTCATCGGGCATGGGGGATAGGGCCTTTCGGATTGGGAGGTTGCTGGGGCGAGGCGATAGGTGCGCAGGACGCGGCGGTGGGCTAGTCCCAGAGGTCGGCGCACGGCAATGACGGCAGATCAGGGTGGACCTCGTCGTCCACGCTCACCACGAATTCCGGGCAGCCCCGGGCCAGTTCCTCGGCGACATTGGCGGCCTGCTCGGCCGACGCGGCGAAATCCAGTTTCAGCGCACCGGATTCGATGTGAATGTGCCGGATACGACGAGGCGGGGTGCTGGGCCGCATCTGCCATCACACCCCCGCGATTTCGGTTGTCCGGTAGAGCGCGATCTCATTCGCGTGGCTGGGGCTGGTTCCGTCCAGACGGCAACCGATCTTCTCCGCGAGGCCGGCCTCGACCTCGAGTACCTCGGCCAAGCCCTGCACGAGTGCGTCGTGCTTGCTCCGCAACCAACCCTCGACATCCTCATCGGACAGCGCGCTCATCGCACACTCCCCGCATTGGGAACGTGCGATGGCCAGTGATGCCCACGCGGATAGGTCTGCTCGGGGGTGACCAAGACACACAGTTCGGTGATCGCGTGCTCACCTCCGGCGAGATGCTCGAGACCCGCGGCGAGCACGGCCTCGGCCTTGGCCGCGCGGATGTAGTCGGCCATCAGCGCGTTGTGCGTCTGCGCGTCACCGCTGTGGTCGAACTCGATTACCGACATCAGGAAATAGCCGTGCGTGGCGGCCATCAGCCTCAGCGTGCCGCCGTACAAGCGGGAGAACTGGGGCGAGGGGGTGAGCCGAAGACACCCGATAGCGATGGGTTGCATGGGCTCACCGCCTCAGCGGCGACAGGCAAGCACGAGTCGCCTCGACAACTAACACCCCTGACGGCCGGAATCCGCTGCTGGGCTCTCGCACCCACTCTCGACGCCCGATCTCCGAACCGAAAGGCGACGGCAACGCGACCTCGTAACCGACCGGAACGACCGAGACGTGATGGCGAAACAATTCGGCGAGCAACGCCGCCGCACGGGGTATGTCCGGGTGCACCAGAAACCACCACCGTTTCGAGCGCGGGTGCGAAACGATAGGTACGACCTGCTCCTTGTCGGGGACGAGCAGGCCCGCTCTGACCCGTGTGCCGAGGTGGGCGGGCATCATGACCGCCCCGACGCTGCCGACGGTGAACACGACCCGTGCCAAGTCAGGCCGCACTCGGGCGGGCAACCCGCACGTGACTTGATAGAACCGGCGCTGTGACTCCAGCGCTGCGGCCCGGTTGTCAGGGAGAAGCTCGCTGTTTCCCATGCCGGGTCACTCGGTCCCGGCCGCTGGTGATGGCTGGCCGCAATCCGGTTCGACCATGCGGACTTTCAGCTCGGCAACACCCTGCGCACGCGGCAGCCCCTCGACCTTCTCTCGGACTTCACTGGTAATCCAGCCGCTCGTTTCCATCTCCGCGAGCAGCCCGGCGAACTCCTCAAGTGTGGGCATGTTCGCCTCGTAGAACAGGATCTTGCCGGTCACCCCGTCCGCCTTCCTGGGCGGCGGCGGCCCACCAGCCGAGAACTGGGCAACCTGCTCCGGGGTGCCGAATTGCTCAAGATGAAACAACTCCGCGTAGTAGC
This sequence comes from Nocardia ninae NBRC 108245, assembly GCF_007990755.1. Classification (GTDB taxonomy): domain Bacteria; phylum Actinomycetota; class Actinomycetes; order Mycobacteriales; family Mycobacteriaceae; genus Nocardia; species Nocardia ninae. Next base: position 11,243 of record NZ_BJXA01000032.1, read on the forward strand.
TCTGCTGCGGCGTCATGTCGTCGCGGCTCTCTTCGTCTTCCGAACCCATCGCCTACGCCTCCTCGCTCGTCGGTTGAACGCACCTGACACCCCAGGTGTGTGGTGTGTTGGAGTGCAGCCGACGGCAGCTTCTCGACAGGCGTCCGGGGTGGTCGGGGGCGACCGGGACGAGGTCCGACGTCGGGTACCCACTTACGGTGGCCCGTGTCACAATGGGTGATGCGCACAAACTGTGCGCCTATTCCCCAGCCCCTACCTCTGGACTTGCATCATGAGTGGCGACAACGAATTCGGCCGACGCCTACGACGATCACGGGAGCAGGCGGGCATGACCCGGCCAGTGCTCGGCGGACTCGCCGGACGATCGGCGAGCTGGGTTAGGCACCTGGAAGAGGGGCGTCTCAAACAGCCCCGCTTGCCGATGTTGATCAAGCTGGCCGAGATCCTCGATATCCCCGACCTGACGCAGCTCACCGGCGACGAGCCATTGACGCGGTCACTGTATTCGAAGGCATCTCACGACAAGCTGCCTTTGGTCACAGAGGCATTGGTCTCGTATCCGACGTCGCCGCGCAGCTCGGAGGAGGACCTGACGCCGGAGGCAATCTCGGCGAGAACGCGCCAAGCATGGGCGCTGTGGCACGGGGCCGCATACCAACGTTCGGCAATAGCGACGATCCTCCCCGACCTACTGCGCGATGTCCGAGTCTCGGTGCGTCAGATGGACGGCAACGACCGGCGCAAAGCCCAGGCCACCCTTGCGCAGGTCTACCACCTGACGCAGCTTTATCTCTCGTTCCAGCCACCCGCATCCCTCATCCTGATGTCAGGTGACCGGGCGATGACTGCGGCGCAGGATGCGGACAATCCTCACGCGATGGCCGCTGCTGCCTGGTATGTCAACCACGTCTATCGGGACGCGGGCGAAGAGACCGAAGCTCGGGTCGATCTGGCGCGACAGATGTGCGAGCTGCTGAATCCAGAAAAGGAGGGCGACGATCTCGCGATGTGGGGTCTGCTTCGCCTAGCGATGGCGCTGTCGTACGCGAAGATTGGGCGTGAAGGCGATGCATTGCACCATTGGGACGAGGCCGATCGCGCTGCGAAGGCGCTTGGAGAGAACTATGTTCACCCGTGGCTGATGTTCGGGCAGCCGATGGTGGACGCCTACATGATCACCATTCAGGCAGACCTCATGCACAGTGGCTACGCGATCCGGCAGGCCGCCAAAGTCGACCTGACCAAGATGCCGTCGGCGACCCGCAGAAGCTTCCATACCTCGGAAACGGCACGGGCACACTACATGCGTGAGGAGCCCCTCGCCGCAGTCTCGTTGCTCACCAAAGCGAGCAACGAATCCCCTGATACGTTCGGGTTCTCGCTGTTCGCCAGGTCCGTGGTGCCCGATCTGGTCGAGAATGGCGGTGAGACAGTTCGGCGGGACGCCGAGAAGTTGGCCGCCAAGCTGGGGCTCGATGTCTGACGTCAGCACAGATACGACCCTGACCGCTTGTAGCTATTCGGCTATCGGTCGAAACATTGCATGGGTTCGCAGTGTGGTGCGGGTTGGCCGACCGGTTGTAGCTACTCGGCTACTGGCAGTCCCTTAGTGGCCCTCGGTGTCAGAACCTCAACGCGGTGTGACGCGATGTACTCGTCGCGTTGGCTCAAAAATTGGCGAGTATGCGGCTGGCGCTCATGCTCGTCGAACGCTTCCCGGTCGCGATACACCTCGTAGAAGATCCGTGAGAGAGGCTCTTCCTCAACAGTGTGGGTCGCGTAGACGAGAGTGCCGGGTTCGGATTCAGCGATGCGCGCAACGGTCTCGGCGACGAGCTGGTCAAAACCCGCCGCCTTCTCGGCGTCGATCAGACTGAACTTCACCACGAGTGCAAACATCGACTGACCGTATCTGATTAGTCACGCTCCAAACTGCGGGTGTTGGTTCTCGTTGACTTCGTCGGCTTGCCCAGCGCGAGAAGGACGGCTCTGCGTCCACTCGTGGCGTCAAGTCGTGCCAGCGTTGGCACTGGCCCCAGCAGATGGCGGCGTGCGCGGCGTGGTTGCTGCTCATATGACGCGGCTTGTCATCAATCCCGCCATTTAATGGCTGACGTCTACCAACGACATCCACACGCGCCAACGGTAGCCACCAACATCACAGCCGGTGCTGGTCAAGATTTCGCCGTATCAGCTGGTCAGGAACTTATGCAATCAACCACATCAACGCTGGGAGGTCCTTGACAACGACACCAACCGGAAGCTAGTTGATGTAAGTACATGGAGTTACCCATGTGCTTTCGATATCAGTTGTCCCGTGGTGTTCTGTGGAGTCTATTCGCGTGGACATGGCGGGTTGCGGTGAGTGGCCGCGGCCGTGTCCTGTGGCACAAGCGGACCCGATGGACTATTACGCACTGAGATGCGACCTCCAGCTGCGGCGACAGTGTCAGATCCGCCGTGCTGGCGGGCTCGAATTCCCTGCCGAAGGTGCTGCTCCGCTGTGTCAGAGCTCGGGTCGGGCGAGGGACCGCAGGGTGCGGATAGCGGGACGAAGGTGGTGGAGTAGGGGGGTCGCCGAGATCGGGGCGGCTTCAGGGTGGCCTTCGTGCGCGGCGAGGTTGGCGGCGAGCGAGTGGGCCCGGGCGGCGGATGCGGCGGCCCAAGCGGGGGTGTGGCCCGCGGCGAGCAGGGCGCCGATGATGCCGGAGAGGACGTCGCCCGCGCCTGCGGTGGCGGCCCAGGATGCGCCTGCCTCGTTGACGAGGACAGGGGCATCGGGGGTGGCGACGACGGTGGCTCGGCCCTTCAGCAGGACGGTGAGCCGCCAGTCCTCGGCGAGTGCGCGCGCCGCTGCTACTCGGTCCGCGCCGATTTCCGCGCCGGTCAGCCGGGCGAATTCGCCTGCGTGCGGGGTCAATACGGTCGGGGCCGAGCGTCCGCGTACCAGCTCGGGTTCTGCCGCGAGCATGGTGAGGCCGTCGGCGTCCACCACGACGGGCAGGTCGGTGGCGAGGATCTCGGTGAGCCGTTTGCGGGCGTCGGCGTCGGTGCCCGCGCCCGGACCGAACACCCAGGCCTGGACCCGGCCGACCTCCGAGACGTGCTGGGTGGCAATGACTTCCGGGAACTCGGCGAGCACGTCGGCGCTGCCGGTTCCGGCGTAGCGGACCATGCCCGAGGTCGCCAGCACCGCGGCACCGGTGCACAACACCGCGGCACCCGGATAGTCGGCACTGCCCGCGCAGACGCCGGTGACGCCCTGGGTGTACTTGTCGTCGTGCTCGTCCGGCACCGGCCAGCTCGCGCCGATCGACGCGGGCGCCGGCGCCGCCAGCTTCGGCTCCGGCAGCTGTAAACCGATGGGCACCAGTTCGATTCGCCCGCAGTGCGGCGCGGCTAGCACGTGCACCGGCTTGTACGCACCGAACGCGACGGTGACGGCGGCGCGGACGGCCGGGCCGGTGATCGCGCCGGTATCCGGATCCACCCCGCTGGGCAAATCCGCGGCAACGATCGGGACCTCCAGTGCGGCAACGAGTTCCGCGGCGTCCGGACGCAACGCACCGTGACCGGAGATGCCGACGATGCCGTCGATCACCAAGTCGGGCGCGCCGACCTCGTCGCGCACCCGTCCACCAGCCTTGCGCAGCGCCGCAAGACCTTTCGCATGGGCGCGGTCCGGGTTCAGCAGTACTGCGGTCACCGCGACCCCCCGGCGGCGCAGCATCGATCCGGCCCACAGCGCGTCGCCGCCGTTGTCGCCGGAGCCGACGAGCAGGGTGACCGAGCGTCCGGCGACCCCGCCGGTGCGCACCCGCAGCTCGCCCGCGACGACGGTGGCCAGGCCGTGGGCCGCGCGCTGCATGGGGACACCGTCCGGCACCCGGGTGAACAGCTCGGCCTCGGCCGCGCGCACTTCGTCGGCGGTGAAATAGCCCCGCTGCGTGGACATGGGCGATCCTCCACTGGGTTGTTCGGCACTGCTTGTCGATCACCGCGGGTGTGCCGAGGCGCCGAGAGCGCCGCGCAGGCCCGCAACTCCAGCAGACTACGCTTGGCCATCATGTCTATGGTCAAGCGCCGTGCCAGGTCAACGCAGGTAGTCACCGGATGCGCGCTGGTCGCGGCGCTGCTGGTAGCCGGGTGCGGTGGCGGCGACACGGATTCCGCCGCGACCACCACGAAGCGGTCACCGCAGTCGACGACCTCGGCCACGACGCCGCCGGGCGATACGAAACCGGCCGCCGTCACGGTCGCGGTGGACGACATGAAGTTCGCCCCCGCCGAGATCACCGTCAAGACCGGGGACACCGTCACCTGGCATTTTGCCGACAAGGCCCCGCACACCGTGCAAGGCATCGGCGACAAGGCCATGGGCCTCAACAGCCCCATCATCGACAAGGGCGACTGGAGCTACACCTTCACCGTCCCGGGCACCTACCGCTACCTCTGCTCGCTGCATCCCGAGATGCGCGGCACCATCACCGTTCAGTAGTCCAGGACTGCGCCACGTCCCACCCGACGCCTGACCGCGCGGCCGGCGTCGAGCGGGCAAGGCACTCTGCCTCGCGAGACCGCTTCACGGCTTGCGCCGAGCGGGACCAGGTTGCGCAGAGTTGTTCCGCCAGACAGGGTCAGACGGGTCGGTATTGCCGAGTGCGCGGACTGCGCGCCGAGCTGGTGTTGAGCGCTTCGACGGCCGCCACCAGCGGTGCCAGCTCGGGATCGGCGGCGGCTTGACCGAGGGCACTCGCGAGCGCGGCGTCGTGGGTCGGCCTGGCCTGTTCCAGCAGCGTCAGACCCGGCGGGGTGACGTCGGTGTAGATGCCGCGACGGTCGTCGGGGCACAGGTAGCGCTGCAGCAACCCGCGGTCCTCCAGCCGGGTGACCAGGCGGGTCGTCGCGCTCTGACTCAGCACGACCGCCTCGGCGACCTGGTTCATCCGTAGGTGACCGCCCGGCCCGTCGTGCTGCCGGCTGAGCACGACCAGCAGCGAGTACTCGCGGACGCTCAGATCGTGGCCTGCCTGTAGCGCCCGTTCGATGTGCGCCTCGATCCGATCGTGCAGCAGCGAGAGTGCGTACCAGCCATCGGCCAAGCCGGTCAGGGCGGCATCCGCGGTCATTGCGTTCCTTCCGCGTAGGGATTGTCCCTCCAGGGTAGATGACTATCGCGATAGCCCGCGCTTGCAATTATCGCGCGTCTGCAATTATTGTTTACGCCCGTAAGGCTCAGGCGCAACTTATCGTGGAGGCTCCCGCTCATGCCGCTCGCACTCCTCGCCCTGACACTCGGGGCATTCGGAATCGGCACCACCGAATTCGTCGTCGTGGGACTGCTCCCCGACATCGCCGACACCTACGCGGTGTCCATCCCCACCGCCGGGATGCTGGTCACCGGGTATGCGCTCGGCGTCGTGGTCGGCGCGCCGCTGATGACCGGGCTCGGCACGCGGGTCGCCCGCAAGCGGATGCTGCTCGGCATGCTGCTGCTCCTGGTGGCCGGCAACGTATTGTCTGCCGTCGCACCGACTTTCGGACTGATGCTGACCGGACGGATCGTGGCCTCGCTGGCGCACGGTGCGTTCTTCGGCATCGGCGCGGTCGTCGCGGGCACCGTGGTGCGGCCGGAGCGGCGCGCCGGTGCGATCGCAATCATGTTCACCGGACTCACCGTCGCCACCATGGTCGGCGTGCCGGTCGGCACCCTGCTCGGCCAGCACTTCGGCTGGCGGCTCACCTTCCTGATCGTCGCGCTGGTCGGGCTGATCGGCTTGGTCGGCGTCGCGCTGCTGGTGCCCGAACAGCCCGCGCCGCAGGACGCCAGGCTGCGCACCGAACTCGCCGTCTTCCGCAACCCGCAGGTGCTGCTCGCGATGGCGATGACCGTGCTCGGCTTCGGCGGTGTCTTCGCCGCGATCACCTATCTCGCGCCGATGATGACCGAGGTCACCGGTTTCGCGGACAGCTCGGTCACCTGGCTGCTGGTGCTGTTCGGACTCGGCTTCTTCGCGGGCAACCTGATCGGCGGCAAGTTCGCCGACCGGCACCTGATGCCGATGCTCTACCTGTCCCTCGGCGGCCTGGCCGTGGTGCTCGCCCTGTTCACCCTGACCGCGCACAACAAGATCGCCGCCGCGGTCACCGTCGTGCTGATCGGCGCGCTCGGCTTCGCCACCGTCCCGCCGCTACAGAAGCGGGTGCTCGACCAGGCTTCTGGCGCACCGACCTTGGCCTCGGCGGTCAATATCGGCGCCTTCAATCTCGGCAATGCCATCGCCGCCTGGCTCGGCGGCCTGGTCATCGCCGCGGGTTTCGGCTACACCGCCCCCAACTGGGTCGGCGTCGTCCTGGTACTCACCGCGCTGGCCCTGGCCGTCTGGTCCGGTGTCCTGGAGCGCCGGTCCACCGCCGAAACGGCCTCGGCCCCAGCAGAATCCCTGGTAGTCGCCCGTCCCTGACCCGCATGCCGGGTGCCGGGTGTCGCCGGGTTCGGTGTCGTGAGCGGCCCGCGACAGAAACATCACTCGCACTGTGCCACTTCAGCGGAAGGCGAGTCCACCCCGAACGCGAAACGCCCCGAACCACTGGATGGTTCGGGGCGTTTCGGTGAACGGACTATTCGACGGTGACGGACTTGGCCAGGTTGCGGGGTTTGTCCACGTCGTAGCCGCGCGCCTGGGCCACCTCGGCGGCGAAGATCTGCAACGGCACCGTCGAGAGCAACGGCTGGAACAGCGTCGGCGCCGAGGGGATCTCGATCAGATCGTCGGCGAACGGGCGGACCGTGTCGTCGCCCTCCTCGGCGATCACGATGGTGCGCGCGCCGCGCGCCTGGATCTCCCGAATATTGCTGAGCAGCTTGGAGTGCAGCACCGCACGACCCTTCGGGGACGGCATCACCACGATCACCGGCAGCCCCTCCTCGATCAGCGCGATCGGGCCGTGCTTGAGCTCGCCCGCCGCGAAACCCTCGGCGTGCATGTACGCCAGCTCCTTGAGCTTGAGCGCACCCTCCAGCGCCACCGGGTACCCGACGTGACGGCCGAGGAACAGCACCGTCGACACGTGTGCCAGCTCGCGCGCGATCGCCCGCACCTGCGGTGCCGTCTCCAGCACGCGGGCCACCAGCTTCGGCATCGCCTCCAGTTCGGCGAACTCGCGGGCCACCTCGTCCGGGTACTTGGTGCCGCGCGCCTGCGCCAAAGCCAGCCCGACCAGGTAATTCGCGGTCACCTGCGCCAGGAACGCCTTGGTGGAGGCGACACCGATCTCCGGCCCGGCCCTGGTGTAGAGCACCGCGTCGGACTCACGCGGAATCTGCGCGCCATTGGTATTGCAGATCGCGAGCACGCGCGCCTTCTGCTCCTTGGCGTGCCGCACCGCCTCGAGCGTGTCGGCCGTCTCGCCCGACTGCGAAACCGCCACCACCAGCGTCGAACGATCCAAAACCGGGTCGCGGTAACGGAATTCGCTGGCCAGCTCCACCTCGACGGGCAACCTGGTCCAATGCTCGATCGCGTACTTGGCCAGCAGTCCGGAGTGATACGCGCTGCCGCAGGCGACCACGAAGACCTTGTCGAAGTCGCGCAGCTCCTGATCGGCGAGGCGCTGCTCGTCCAGCACGATCCGGCCGCCGCCGTCCTGATCGTGGGCGAAATGCCCGATCAGCGTGTCCGCGACCGCGGCGGGCTGCTCCTCGATCTCCTTGAGCATGAAGTAGTCGTGGCCACCCTTCTCGGCGGCGGCCAGATCCCAGTCGATGGTGAACGGGCGGGTGCGCGCTGTCGCGTCGTCGCCCGCGAAGTCGGTGACCGTGTAGCTGTCCGCGGTGATCACCACGGCCTGGTCCTGCCCGAGCTCGACCGCCTCGCGGGTGTGCTCGATGAACGCCGTGACATCGGAGGCGATGAACATCTCGCCCCGGCCGACGCCGACCACCAGCGGTGTCGACCGACGCGCCGCGAAGATCAGATCGGGGTGATCGGCATGGGTGAAGACGAGCGTGAACGCGCCTTCCAGCCGGCGAACCACCGCGAGCGCGCTGGCCGCGAAGTCGCCTGCCGTCGGCCCCTCGGCATAAGCCCTGGCCACCAGGTGCACGGCGACCTCGGTGTCGGTGTCGCTGCGCAACTCGACGCCGGCGTCCTCCAGCTCACGGCGCAGCGGGGCGAAGTTCTCGATGATCCCGTTGTGCACCACGGCGACCTTGCCGCTGTCATCGCGGTGCGGGTGCGCGTTGCGGTCGGTCGGCGCGCCGTGCGTTGCCCAGCGCGTATGCCCCATTCCGGTGGTGCCCGCGAACCGCGTCACCCCGATTTCGGCGAGTTCGGCCTCCAGATTGGCCAGCTTGCCTGCCTTGCGTTCCACTGCCAACGCGCCCGCGCCGTCGACGATCGCCACACCCGCGGAGTCGTAGCCGCGATATTCCATGCGGCGCAACGCGTCAACGACTACGCCGAGCGCGTCCCGGTATCCGACGTACCCCACGATTCCGCACATGGCTCACCAGAGTACTTATCGGATAACGTTCTCGTCGTGTCGGCGTCTGTGAAATCGCTCCTGAGCACCCTGACCAGCCGCGGCCCCCATCGGGTGCTGCGCGGCAATCTGGCGATCGCCGGGCAGCCGGGGGTGGTGTTCACGCCCGAATCCGGGCTCAACCTGCCCGCCGTCGCGTTCGGGCACGGCTGGCTGACCGGCGCCGCCAACTACCGTGCGCTACTCGAGCATCTCGCATCCTGGGGTTTCGTCGCCGCCGCGCCGGATACCGAGCGCGGACCGATTCCGTCACACCTGGGCCTGGCGACCGATCTGCTCACCACCCTGGACATCTGCACCGGCGTGCGGCTCGGTGACGGCTCGATCAGCGTGCACCCCGACCGGCTCGCCCTGGTCGGGCACGGCATGGGCGCCGGGGCCGCCGTCATCGCCGCGACCCAGCGGGAGGTCGCCGCAGTCGCAGCACTGTTCCCCGCGCCGACCGCACCGTCCGCGGAGAACCTCGCACCCGACCTCGACACGCCCGCGCTGATTCTCGCCGGTGCCACCGATCTCGCCTCGGTCAGCTCCAACGCGATCCCGCTCGCCACCGCATGGGGCGGGCCGTCGGTGTTCCGGGCGATCGACGGCGCCTCGCACAACGGCATCATCGAGGGTCGCCGCGTGCTGGCCGCCGTCGGCGCGGGCAAGCACGAATCCAAGACCGCCCGCACCACCCGAGCCCTGCTCGCGGGCTACCTGCTCGCCACCGTCGCCGGCGACAAGACCTACCGTCCCTTCGCCGACCCGGAGGCGGAGATCCCGCACACGGTGGTCGTCGATCCGGAAGCCGAGGACGAGACCAAGCCGCCGAAGTTGAAGGTCGGTCAGCTCGCAAGCTTGCTCCGCCGCTAGAGCCAGCACCGTATCGGCAGCTCGGACACAACGTGACCGACGCTGGATCGCACCACGTGGGCAGTCGGCGGCTGGGTGCACCGTGTCGCCATACTGATAGCGCGCCACCGGCGCGATCACCTTGGCGGCTGGGGCGCGACACGCCTCGATGCCAAATCACACCACCTGGGCCGTCGGCTCGGCGGTTAGATCAGCCAGGTTTCGCGCTGGTAGAACGCGGCTTCTTCGTCTTCCTGGTCGACCGGGAGCACGTCGCGGTTGGCTTTGCGGGCGGCGATGGAGCGGGCGACGGCTTCGCGTTGTTCGCGGGCCTCGGTTTCCAGGCGTTCTTTCTCTTCGGCCTCGGCGCGTGCCTTCTCCAGCTCGTCCGAGTGCGCTGTCCAGAACTCGCGCAGGTCGGCGGCGGACTTATCGGCGAGTTCCCGGCTGGTGTCCGCGGTCTTGCGGTTGATCTCGTCGAGTTCGTCCAGCAGCTGTGCCGAGCGGCGGCGGCATTCCTCGGCGACGCGCTCGATCTCCTCGGCATAACTCACGATGTCGATTCTCCCCGATCCGCAGGTGGATATCAGCTGGCGGCTCCGCACCGCCGCTCGACCCGACCACTATCCGAGCGCACCGGGCTGACCGAGCGCTCGCTCACTACCTGACTCGGCCGCACCTCAGGCCTCCGGCTCCCCACTGCGCGGTGGCGTGCTCACAGCGGACCCGCTTCGGCCAGGTCGCCCATCGGGCCTGCCTCGGCCAATTCCGCGCCGCTGTCGAAGGGCGCCTCCGCATTCTGTTCGCCCGGCATGCGTTTGGGCGTGTGCTCGCCGTCTTCCTCGCGCCGCATGGGCGGGGCACCGGGGCGACCGCCCGGTTGGCCGGTGTTCTCCTCGGCAGCGTTGGGCTGCTCGACCGACTTCTTCTGCTCCGGTGCGGCCGGAGCGGGTTCGGCGGGCGACGACTTGTCCGTGGGCGGCGCGGCGGGGCTGGGGTCGCTGGGCACCTTACCCGCGGGCGGCACCGAGTCGGTGGGAGACGGCTTCTCTGCGGAGGGCGCGGACTGGCTGGGATCGGTGGACGACGGTTTGTCCGCAGGCGAGTCATCTTTCGGCTCGCTCATCTCGAGGATCGGCATCCCGTGCTCATCGAGCCGCAGACTGAATTCCTGTGTCTTCCCGTCGGCTTCGGACATCATCAACGTCAGCTGGCCGTCCGGACCCATCTCGAACTTCAGATGCTTACCGGCGACATCGAACTCGGCGGCGGGCTTACCATCCGGCTTACTGTCGTGATCCCGGTCCGCCTGGCTCGGATCGATGACGTCCTCGACCATCTGTACCGCGCCGTCGACGCCGTCTTTGATGATCCCGGTCAGTGAACTGATCCCCGCCTCGACGAGGTCACCGATCCCGGATGCCAACGGCGACAGCTGATTCGCTACCTGACTGAGCGCCGGGAGGCCCTCCAGCGACGATGTGTTCGGCGGCTGCACGGTCGGTGTCGACGGCACGCCGGGTGTCACCGGAGTGCCCGGGTTCGACGGCGAAGCAGGCGTCGACGGCGATTCAGGGGTCGATGGCGAAGCGGGCGTGCTCGGTACCGAGGGTGAAGCGGGAGACGAAGGCGTGCTCGGCGACGAAGGCGCACTCGGCGCGGGCGAGGCAGGTGTCGCCGGTGTGCCGGCCGGAACGGTTGGCGCCGTGGGATTTCCGGGCTGGGTGGGCAGCGCGGTGTCCTTCGGCGCGCCCTCGTTCTTCGGCTGCTCCGGCATCCCAGCCGGACGCGGATAAGCCGTGTCGGGCACCTGATTCAGCGCACCGATAAGCGGTTCATAGACGTTCTCGACCCCTTGATCGGTCAGGTCGCAGACATCGGTGAACTTGCGCACCTTGGCCGTGTAGTCAGGCTGGAACACCTTGTCGAGCCAGTCGCGACACCGCTGCTGGATCCGATCCCGATAGTCGGTGCCCGGAATCAACAGCACGATGTCTTGCGCGACGTTGCCCTCGGCGAGTTCCGGGAAGATCCGCCACAGCTTGCTGAGCAGACTGTTCTGGGTGATGTTGCTGAAGGAGATCGACGTGCCCGAGATGATGTCGTCGACGTCTTCCGGGGTCTTCCCGTCGATCTTCACCGCCTCGCCATGCTCCAGGATGTGCGCCACGACATCGGCTTTGATCTTCACCGCGCTGCGCAAGGCGGCGATCGAGCCTGCCAGGGCCCGCCAGGCCGTCCCGGCCGTCTTCCAGTCGGCGTCGGCCCGCCCGACCTGCTGATTCAGCATGTCGATGGCGGCATCGGCGGCCTGCCCCTGCCACAGCGACGGCAGCGCCTGCGCCGAAACGCGCTGGCTGTCCACTTGCACCCCGGCGTCCTGCAGTACCTCCTGCAGCCTGGCGGAGGCGTTGTACAGCTTGTCCTCGTTCAGCCCGTTCTGCTCGTAGAAGCGCTGATGCAGCTGCGCGTAACTCGCGAGGTCGGCGGGCGGGTCACCGAAGGCGCGACGGTAGCGCGGCTCGAAATGTTCGAAGTACACAAGACTTCGGGAGCCGATGTCGAGGTACTCCTTGATCGGCGCGTGTGCGGGCACGGTGAAAACCACGGCTACTCCCCTGCCGTCGCGGTGTAGGCGTCCCGGAGCTCAGGGCTGGATGTCACGGCCGGCCTTCGCGATGTCGCCTGCGGTCTCCTGCACGGTGTCCGAGTACCGCACGACCGAGGCGCCGAGCGCGTCCGCCGTGGTGATCGTCGCTTCGGCCCAGCTCCGCATCCAGCTGCCGATGCGCTCGAAGCCCTGCTGGATCTGCTTGCCGTGCTCGGCGTAGTGCGCGCCGGCGTCGCCGGGTCCGAACGCGTTGTCGGTCACGTCTTTCGATCGCTGCGCCACGACCTGCCCGGATATCCGTAGATCGGCGGCGAGCCGTCCCAACTCCCCCGTCTGGACCCCGACCATGCCGCTCGGATCGCCGGTCATCTACGCCCCTCCGTGTTCGCCGAGTGCCGCCATACTTCCTTCGACGCGCGCACCCGGCGTTCGGTTCCATCGAATCCGCAGGGTCGCGACGACCCCGCCGACGGAACTACCTGCCGATCTTCCCGTGGTCGGTCCGCACCCACTCCGACGACCCGTCCGGATGCCGATGGAATTCCCAGGCGGCGTAGTCGCCGTCCTTCTCCACTACCGTGACATGGTCCGCGAGACCGTCGTGGTCGTAGTCGGTCCACACCTGCATGGCGTCGGCACCGTTGGTGGTGATGGTGTCGAGGGTGCCGTCACCGTCGATGTCCTGGGTGGGGTGGTGCAGCTCGATCGCGCCGAGACCATCCAGCGACGAGGATGCGTCGATGCCGGGCAGTTCCAGACCCGGCAATTCACCCGAGGTGATCATTACTCCTCCTCAGCAGGACTCGTGATGCTGTTCATCCGGTCACCCGACAACAGCGCTATCGCTCCATCCTGACATCCATGGGAGCTCGACGCAGCCCCCTGTGCCTCACTTCTTCGGCATCAGCAGCCACAGCACCAGGTACAGGATGAACTGCGGACCGGGCAGCAGGCACGAAACCACGAAAAGCAGGCGCACGACATTGGCATTCCAGCCGAGGTACTCGGCGATGCCGCCACAGACTCCGGCGATCCACTTGTCGTGGCTGGAGCGGGCGAAACGGCGGGCAGGTGCGGTCATGATCTTCCCTCTCTGGTGGTGATCTCTTCGAACTCCACTCTGCCCAGCCGCGCCTGGTCGCGCATCGCTCCGTGGACCGATACCTACCCTGATTTCCCCGTACCCCAGTTCAGGGTGTGACCCCGAGTAAGTCCGACCGGGTGCATGGCAGGCAGGCTTGACACGGCAGACTTAAGGAAGTGAGGGAGCGTCAGCGAGTGAACCGAAAATACAGCGTGCCGGTGCGCGCGACGGAGCCGAGCGCCAGCGAGGCGGAGTCGTGAGTACCACTTTGCATGCGCGCGGCCTCTCCGCGGGCCACGGCGAACGCACCTTGTTCGACGACCTCGATCTCACCCTGGCACCGGGTGACGTGATCGGCCTGGTCGGCGCGAACGGCGCGGGCAAATCCACGCTGCTGCGCATGCTCGCGGACCGGCACACCCCCACCGGCAGCATCACCCTGAGCCCACCCGACGCCACCGTCGGCTATCTGGCGCAGGAACCCGAACGGGTACCCGGCGAGACGGTCCTCGAATTCCTCGGTCGCCGAACCGGTGTCGCCGAAGCCCAGCGCACCATGGACGCGGCCGCCGAGCGCATCGCCGACGGCGGCGAAGACGAGTATTCGCCTGCGCTCGAGCGTTGGCTCGCCCTCGGCGGCGCGGATCTGGACCAGCGCGCCGAGGAGATCGCCGCCGATCTCGGCCTGATCGCCAGCCTGCCCAGCGGCCTCGACACCCCGATGACCGGCCTGTCCGGCGGCCAGGCCGCACGCGCGGGTCTGGCCTCGGTGTTGTTGTCGCGCTTCGACATTCTGCTGCTGGACGAGCCGACGAACGATCTCGACCTGGACGGCCTGGCCCGGCTGGAGCAGTTCGTCACCGGTGTCCGGGTGCCGCTGGTGGTGATCAGTCACGATCGAGAGTTCCTGGCGCGGACCGTGAATCGCATCGTCGAGCTGGATCTGGCCCAGCAGCAGGTCGGCCTCTACGACGGCGGCTACGAGGCGTACCTGATGGAACGCGAGATCGCCCGCCAGCACGCGCGCGAGGCCTACGAGGAGTTCGCCGACACCAAGGCCGGCCTGGAGGCGCGGGCCCAGATGCAGCGCAACTGGCTCGAACACGGTGTGCGCAACGCCCGCCGCAAGGTGCGCGACCCGAAGAAGGTCGACTCGGACAAGGCGGGCCGCAAGATGCGCGCCGAGTCCACCGAGAAGCAGGCCGCCAAGGCCAGGCAGACGCAACGGCGCATCGAACGCCTGGACGTGGTCGAGGAACCGCGCAAGGAGTGGGAGCTGCGGATGACCATCGGCGCCGCGCCCCGCAGCGGGTCGGTGGTGGCCACCCTGTCCGACGCTACGGTCACCCTGGGCGATTTCACCCTCGGCCCGATCAGCATCCAGGTCGACTGGGCCGACCGGATCGTGTTGACCGGCGCGAACGGCTCCGGCAAATCCACCCTGCTCGCGCTGCTGCTCGGAAAGATTCAGCCGGACAACGGAGCTGCCTCGCTCGGGTCCGGCGTGAAGATCGGCGAGGTCGATCAGGCCCGCGGCTTGTTCCGCGGAACCACCTCGCTGGCCGACACTTTCGGCGCGCAGATGCCCGACTGGCCGGACGCGGAGATCCGCACCTTGCTCGCCAAGTTCGGGCTGCGCGGCTCACATGCGTTGCGCGCCTGCGAAACCCTTTCCCCCGGCGAACGCACCCGCGCCGCCCTCGCGCTGTTGCAGGCCCGCGGCGTGAACCTGCTCGTCCTGGACGAGCCGACCAACCATCTGGACCTGCCCGCCATCGAACAGCTCGAGCAGGCCGTCGAATCCTTCACCGGCACACTGCTGCTGGTCACCCATGATCGGCGGATGCTGGACACCGTCCAGTCCACCCGTCGCTGGCACATGGACTTCGGCAAGCTCACCGAAACCACCTGACCGGCAGCACATCACTCGATGTGCCGCCAACCGGCGTGGCTCAGACCGAGGCGACGCGCTTGGCGAGATCGTCGGCGAGTTGCCTGGCCTGCGCGGGATCGGTGGCCTCCACCATCACCCGGACCAGCTGCTCGGTTCCGCTGGGACGCAGCAGGACTCGGCCGGAATCACCGAGGATGCGTTCGGCTTCCTGTACCGCGTCGCGGATTTCGGGCGCCGCCGCGACCACGG
Source organism: Nocardia ninae NBRC 108245 (assembly GCF_007990755.1). Lineage (GTDB taxonomy): Bacteria > Actinomycetota > Actinomycetes > Mycobacteriales > Mycobacteriaceae > Nocardia > Nocardia ninae. Next base: position 26,459 of record NZ_BJXA01000032.1, read on the forward strand.
CTTTGTCGCTGACCGGCACATTCACCAATACCTGTGGCACCGTCTGCAATACGGTGGCAAGCTCGGCGAGGCTGCGCCGGGTACGCGCCATCCTGGCCATCAGTTTGAGGCCGGTGAGCACGCCGTCGCCGGTGGTGCCGAACTTCGGGAAGATCACGTGCCCGGACTGTTCCCCGCCCAGCGTGAAGCCGCCGCGACGCAGTTCCTCCAGCACGTACCGGTCGCCAACGGCGGTGGTGAGCAAGGTGATTCCGGCCTCGCGCATCGCGATGTGCAGACCGAGGTTGCTCATCACGGTGCCGACCAGGGTGTCCTCGGCCAGCTCACCGGCCTCGTGCATGTCGAGGGCGAGGATCGCCAGGATGACGTCACCGTCGACGACATTGCCGTCGGCATCGGCCGCGAGGCACCGGTCGGCGTCACCGTCGAGGGCCAAGCCCAGGTCGGCGTTGTGCTCGCGCACCGCCTGCCGCACGGTGTCCAAATGCGTTGAGCCGCAACCATCGTTGATGTTGAGGCCGTCCGGCTCGGCGTTGATCGCGATCACCGTCGCGCCCGCCTCGCGGAAGGCGGCGGGCCCGACCTCGGCGGCCGCGCCGTGCGCGCAGTCGACCACCACGGTCAGCCCGGACAGATCCTGCGCGGTCGCCTCGACCAAATGCTCGACGTACCGCTCGTGCGTGCTCGCGACGCTGTACTGCTTTGGGATGGCGACTCCGTGGTCGCGCGCGCCGGACGCGTTGACCACGCGCCCGATGGCGCGCCCAGTCGGCCGCAGCGGGGTGTCCTCGGCGAGCAGCGCCTCGATGCGGTCCTCGATGGCGTCGTCGAGCTTGTGCCCGCCCGCCGCGAAGATCTTGATGCCGTTGTCCGGCATGGGATTGTGCGAGGCGGAGATCATCACGCCGAAGCACGCGTCGTAGAGGCCGGTGAGGTAGGCGACGGCGGGCGTCGGCAGCACGCCGACCTGCAGCACGTTCACCCCGGCGGCGGTCAGCCCCGCGGTCACCGCGGCCTCGAGCATCTCACCGCTGGCTCGCGGGTCGCGGCCGACCACCGCGAGGGGACGCTTCTTGCCACTGCTCAAAATCTGGGCGGCCGCACCTGAAACGCGCAGCGCCAGTTCCGGACTCAACGACTCGTTGGCCAACCCACGGATTCCGTCGGTGCCGAACAAACGTCCCATACCTCAGCCCCTCATCGGTGGATCCGCGGCGCGCCCGAAGGCCACAGCCTGTTGCCACAGAGGGCCCCGAGAACGCCGCGGGTTGATCTGCGGCGTCCGCGTCAGGCCCGGAGGAGGCAGCCTGTGTAACCACGTAGGGCCCGTGGGCGCCGCAAATTCTATACAGCACGAGAGCAGGCGACCAGCCGTGCTGGCGCCTGCTCTCGTACAGCTTGCCCGACGACCACACCGCCCCCGGCACCTCCAGGGTGCCGGATGACGGTGGTCGACGAGGCCGAAATCAGCGCTTCGAGTACTGCGGCGCCTTACGCGCCTTCTTCAGACCGTACTTCTTACGCTCGACGGCACGCGGGTCACGCGTCAGGAAGCCGGCCCGCTTGAGGGCGGGGCGGTCGTCCGGGGTGACCTCGATCAGCGCGCGGGCGATGGCCAGACGCAGGGCGCCGGCCTGTCCCGACGGGCCGCCGCCGTGCAGCAGGGCGACGATGTCGAAGTTCTCGGCCCGCTCGACGGTCACCAGCGGCGACTTGACCAGCTGCTGGTGCACCTTGTTCGGGAAGTAATCCTCGATGGTGCGGCCGTTGAGCACGAAGTTGCCGGAGCCCGGCACCATGCGCACGCGGACGACGGCTTCCTTACGGCGGCCGACGGTCTGCACCGGGCGGTCGATCACGACCGGGGCGAAGGTCTCCGCGGCGACCTCGGCCTCTTCGTAGCCTTCGCCGTCCTCGACAACCTCAACGGCGTCGAAGTCCTCGACAACGGCTTCCTCGTTGAACTCCTCAGGAGCGGTCACTGGGCCACCTGCTTGATCTCGAACGGAATGGGCTGCTGAGCGGCGTGGGGGTGGTTCGGGCCTGCGTAGACCTTCAGCTTGCCCGCGATCGCGTTGCCGAGCTTGTTCTTCGGGATCATGCCCTTGACGGCCTTCTCCACGAGCCGATCCGGACGGCTCTCCAACACCTGACCGACAGTGCGCGACTTGAGGCCGCCCGGGTGCCCGCTGTGGTGGTGGATCAGCTTGTCCGCCTTCTTGTTGCCGCTGATGGCAACCTTCTCGGCGTTGATGATGATGACGAAATCGCCACCGTCGAAGTTCGGTGCGTAGGTCGGCTTCGTCTTGCCACGCAGCAGATTCGCTGCCTGCACGGCGAGACGGCCGAGCACTACGTCAGTGGCGTCGATGACGTACCACTGACGGGTCACGTCACCCGCCTTGGGGCTGTACGTAGGCACAGTGCTTCCCTGTCTGTAGTCGGTGTTGCCGGCCAGGCATGTGGTCGAAGCTCCCGGCGGCCGGTGGAGACCCGGGTTTCGATTGCACAGCCGGTTGCCCGGCCATCCATACGCCAACGAGCCACAATACCAGCCCGGATCGGACGGTCTAAATCGCGTCAGATCTGGATCGGCGGACCGGGATCAATGGCCCGCCGCGGCCCGGGCAGCAGGTAGCGCAATGTGTCGATGCCCGGCTGCTCACAGTCCTGATCCACGACACCCCGATCGTTGCGCCGGCCACCCGACGCATGCCCGCGGGCGGACGAGATGCCCGGCCGGACCTCGTTGGTCACGTAGGGCGTCAGTGGACAGGCGATCGGGTCGGCCGCGGCGAGTGGTCCCGGTGCCGCCGTCAGGGTCACCTCGGCCGCGGTCAGCTCGACGCGATCACCGCCGCCCGGCAGCGCGACCACGGCCAGCGCCACCGCGCCGACCACCGTGTGCGCCCCGAACAGGTTGTCCTTCATCTTGTTCCAGAGCTTGCCCTTGCGGGGCCGGTCCTCGTCGTCGTCGGATTCGGGTTCCTGCCACGGCTTGGGCCGCTCCGGCGCGGCATCGGACTGCGGCGCCTGATACGAGCGCTGACCGGGCGGCGGCCCGCCCTGGCTACCCGGATCGGCGGGCGGCCGAGCCGGCTGGTTCTCGGGGTACTGCCCCGGCGGCCGGGTGAAGCGGCCGCCCAGCTCGGCGAGATTCGGTGGAAGCCCGCGCGGCACCTCGTCCCGGCTGATCCGCGTAGTCGGATCCTCGCCGGTCGTCGGGTAGCCAGGCCCGTACTGCACCGGCGGCACCGTTCGCGGCGGCGACGGATCCATGTGGGGTTGCGGCAAGTCCGTTCGGCGCTGTGACGACTCCGCTTGGCGCTGTGCCGATTCGGCCTGCCGATGCGCGGCACCGGCCTGGCGCTGTCCGGGCGCGGCCTGCTGCGGCGCGGACTCGGCCCGGTAGTGCCCGGCCGGATCGCGGAACTGCGGGCCGGGGTCCTGGAATTGCGTGGGATCCACCCGAGGCTGCGCGGGCTCGGCATGTCTGCCCACCGGCTCCGGCTCTGCCGATTCGGTATCGGTCACCAACAGGTGGGCCGCACCCAGCACCAGTGCGTGCATCGGATGATCGGCGACCTGCAGCCGATGGCCGAGATGATTCTGGAAGGCCAACCGCAGCGCGTCGTTGAAACACACGTTGCCCGACAGCAGCACGGTCGAGGTGTCCGCGCCGATCGAGCGGGCCGCGGCCATCACCTCGATCACCACGTTGTCCGCGGACCTGGCGTCGCGCATGGACTCGACGGTCACCGGTACGTCGACCGATTCGGTCGGCTGTTCGTCGTCGCCGTGCACCGCGACCACCAGCATCGTCCGGCCGTCGGAGTACACGCCGGTCGCGCCGATGCCGTGCGGCCTGGCCTGATCCGGCGGATGCACCAGTCCGAGCGCGCGCACGTACCCCGACAGCGCGATGCTCTCCGGCAGCGGCTCGACGGTCACGTCGAGCTGCTCCACCAGCGCGGCGTACACCTCGACCTTCTCGTCCGGCCAGCCGTCCGGGTACGGCAGCGCCACCAGGTCCGGCTTGCCGCGCAGGTGCTTGCCGATGGCGGCCAGCGGGTTGTACATGCGGGCCCGGAACACCAGCTCCGCGGGCCAGGTCGCGCCGGCTACCACGATCTGCGGGTGGCCGAGGATGTCGCGCACGTCGGCGATGGCCATGCCGAGGTCCGGGCGCTGCCGGTCCACGCCGGCGGTGTGCAACCGTCCCGACGAATCCGCCAGCAAATATGCCGGCGGTGTCCACATGCCCTCCACCTGAACCGGGCGGATCGGTGTGCCACCGCCACCCGCGGCCACGGACACCACATCCCAGCCGAGATGTACCGCCCCTACTCGCACCGTCACAGGCATAAGTGTGCCTGGTGTGTGGCCGAGATGCTTGCTGTTGTCCGGAGCCCCCGGTCGGGGCCGCAAAATCGCTCGCCCATCACGCGGCCGAGGACTTCAGTCGCAGCCGTCGCCAGGTGATGACGGCGAGCACCAGCGTGATCAGCAACAGCACACCGACGTCCAACGCCCAGATGCTCGCCGTGTGCTGCCACAGGGTGTCGGGCTGTGCGTTGAGGAACACCTCGCGAATGTTCACCGTCGACGCTCCGGCCGCATACCCCCAGCGCGCCGGGAACAGCCAGGACACCTGCTCGAGCACGACGCGACCGGTGACCGGAATCAACCCGCCGGCCATCACCAGCTGCACCATGATGGCGACCACCAGCAGCGGCATCACCTGCTCGTTCGACTTCGCCAGCGACGAAAGCAGCAGGCCGACAACGACACAGCACACCGCGGTCAACGCGATGTCGATGTACAGCTCGGCGCTGCCGGAGGCCAGCACCGCACCCTCGCCCGGCCGCTTCTTGCCCGCGAGCACGATGCCGACCAGCACCGCCGACTGCAGCAGCGCGGTGATACTGAACACCGCGATCTTCGCCGACAAGTACGCCGATGGCAGCAACCCGACCGCGCGTTCCCGCTGGAAGATGGTGCGTTCACCGACCAGATCGCGCACGGTGAGCGTGGACCCCATGAAGCAGGCGCCGAGGATGAGCACCACCAGCAGCTGCTGGGTCTCGCCGCCGCCGGTCGGCACGAAGGTGCCGTCCGGCAACGCCTTCAACGCCCCGCGCTGGAAACCGTCCTTGCCCGGCACCACCAGTGAGAGCGCGCCGAGGATGAACGGCAGGATCACCAGGAACGACAGATAGCCGCGGTCGGCCAGGATCAACCGGATCTGCCTGCGGCACAGCGTCGAGAACTGTTTGCCGCCACTGGATTGCGGCGGCGAGCCCGCGGACCCGTATTGCTGCGGTGGCGGGGGTGGCGGTGGCGCGAACGCCTGCCTGGATCGGTAGGCGGCGAACGCCTGATCTGGATTGGCCGCCACGTTGGCGAAGATCTCTGCCCAGTCGGTGGTGCCGAGCGCGGCACCGACGCCGGCCGGGTTGCCGCAGTAGGCGGTCTTGCCGCCGGGCGCGAGCAGCAGCACCTGGTCGCACATGTCCAGGTGTGCGATGGAGTGCGTCACCACGATCACCACGCGGCCCGCGTCGGCGAGCTCGCGCAGCATCACCATCACCTGCCGGTCCAGCGCCGGATCCAGGCCCGAGGTCGGCTCGTCCAAGATAAGCAAGGACGGTCCGGTGAGCAGTTCCAGCGCGACCGACGCGCGCTTGCGCTGGCCGCCGGAGAGCCGGTCCACCCTGGTGTCGGCGTGCTCGGTCAGCGAAAGTTCTTTCAGCACACCGTCGATCACCTGCTGGCGGTCGGCCCGGCTGTTGTCCGGCGGCAGCCGCAGCTCGGCCGCGTAGCCGAGCGCCTGGCGCACGGTGAGCTGACGGTGCAGCACATCGTCCTGCGGCACCATGCCGATCCGGGAGCGCAAGGCCTCGTATTCGGCGTGCAGGTTGCGGCCCTCGAAGGTGACCACACCACCGGAGGGCTGCGTGGTACCCGCGATCAGCCTGGACAGCGTCGACTTGCCCGCGCCGGACGGACCGATCAGCGCGGTCAGCGTGCCCCGGCTGGCCTGCATATTGACGTCGACCAGCAGCTGCTTGTTGCCCTCGACGGTGAACCCGACCCCGTGGACCGCGAGCCCCTGCTCGGCCACCGGCTTCTGCCGCAGGACCAGCGTGCCCTGCTGGACGACGAAGTCGATGTTGCCGATGGTGATGATGTCGCGCTCGCGCAGCACCGCCCGCTGCTGGCGGTGGCCGTTGACGAAGGTGCCGTTGGCCGAGCCGAGGTCCTCGATGGTCAGCCCGTCGGCGGCCGCGACCAGACGCGCGTGCTTGCGCGAGGCCAGCGGATCGTTGACGACGATCTGGTTGTCGGTGGTGCGGCCGATCGACAGGCCCCCGGCGGGCAGCCGATCGGCCCTGGCGACCGCCGCGGTCGACGCCCGCGCGCGCACCGGCGGCATGTTCGAGGTGTCGGCCCGGGTCGTCATATTGATATTGACCTGCGGCGGCGCATCCTGCGGCGGTTGATAAGCCGGCCGCTGGAACTGCTGGGCGGGCCGCTGCCCCGACATCGGCTGACCAGGCATGGGCTGGCCCGGCATCGGCTGACCCGGCATCGGCTGGCCGGACATCGGCTGCTGACCCGACTGCGGTGGCCGTACCGAAGGGCGCTGCGGGGGTTGCGGATTAGCGGGCAGCAGATGTAGCAACGGTCCACTGATCGCGTCGCCGAGCCGCACCTGCGTGGGCCGATCGATCGAGACCGCCTGGGTCAGCCGGCGCGCGTCGACGAACACGCCATTGGTACTTCCATTGTCCGACAACACCCAGGCGCTACCCTGCCATGCGAGCGTCGCGTGCACCCGCGAAACGAGCGGGCTGTCGACGAACAGCGTCACCTCCGGCGCACGACCCATGGTGACCTGCTGGCTCGAATCGAAGACTCGTTCGTTTCCATCATGGCGCACGGTGATGGTCTGCGCCCCCGGTGAAGACATGCAGCGGATACTATTCCATCACCCGGACATCGGCGGTGCCCCCGACGCGCCTCATACCCCGATCCGGCGACCGATGTGAACGCGATACCGGCCGATGAGGGGGATCCTTGCCGAAAGTCCGTGCGACGGCGACCATTACCGCCGCGCTGATCGTCGTGCTGCTGGTCGCGGGCTGTACCCGACTCATCGACGGCCGTGCCGTCTCGATCTACGACGACCCGTTCAAAGTGGCAGGACTGCCAACCACCAGCGGTCCCAGCGGCCCCCGGCCCGGCGTCGAGGACAGCTCGCTGAAGGCGACCAACGGGGACGGTAGCGCCGAGGACACCCTGGCCCTCAACGCAGTCGAGGACATCCAGACCTACTGGCGCACCGAGTTCGGCAAAGAGTTCCAGAACGCCGATTTTCAGCCGGTCGAGAAGCTCATCTCCTGGAGCGCGAAGGCGCCGCGCAGTGATTCCGTCGAATTCTGCAAGGAGACCACCTTTCATCTGGTGAACGCCGCGTACTGCCGCTTGGACAACTCCATCGGCTGGGACCGCTCGGTGCTGCTGCCCGCCATGACGGAGACCTTCGGCAAGATGGCCGTGGTCATGGTGCTCGCGCACGAGTACGGGCACGCGGTGCAGACCATGGCCAAGCTGGTCGGCGCCAAGGATCCGGTGATCGTCAAGGAGCAGCAGGCGGACTGCTTCGCCGGTGCGTTCATGCGCTCGGTCGCGGAGGGCAAGTCCAAGCACTTCACCATCAATACCTCCGACGGCCTCAACTCGGTGCTCGCCGCCACCGTGGCCATCCGCGACTCCGACCCCGACGATCCGGAGAGCGTGCACGGCTCGGCCTTCGAGCGCGTCACCGCCGTGCAGGTCGGTTTCACCGACGGCCCGAAGGGCTGCAAGCGCATCGATATGGACGAGATCACCCAGCGGCGCGGCAATCTACCGAAGGACTTCAAGGACGACACCGGCCGCGGCGAATACGAGATCAACAAGGAAACGCTGATCGAGCTCAGCAAGGCCCTCGCCGCGCTGCTGCCGACCAAGCCGTCACCGACCTACGACTACTCCGGCGCCAAGATCACCTGCCGCAACGGGGTGCCGACCGAGCCGGTCAGCTACTGCCCCGAGAAGAACACCATCGGCACCGACATCCCCGCCCTCGCCCAGCGCGGTGCCTCCAACTGGGATGTGGACGACCCCCTGCCGCTCAAGGTGACCGGCGACTACAACGGCTACATCGTCTTCATCTCCCGCTACACCCTTGCGGTGCAGCAGAACCAGGGTCAGCAGCTCGTCGGCGCCAAGACCGGCCTGCGCGCGGCCTGCCTGTCCGGCGTGATCACCGGCAAGCTCGCCCAGCCGGGCCGAAGCTCCGGCCAAGGCGACATCAGCCTGGCCGCAGGCGATCTCGACGAAGCCGTCTCCGGCCTGCTCACCGACGGCCTGGCGGCCAGTGACACCGAGGGCAACACCGTGCGCAGCGGGTTCGCCCGCGTCGACGCCTTCCGCGCCGGCGTGATCAACGGCGAAAAGACCTGCATGTCAAGGTATTCCTGACCTGAAGATGGGTTCGCTTCTCATCCGCCGAACGGTGGCGGGGCCATCGGCTCGAAGCGCAGCACACGATTACCGAGCATGACCTCGGCGCCCGGGACCAGCACCATGGATTGGTTGGGGGCCAGGCGAATCCAGTCGCGGTAGCCGGGCAAACGGGTGCGGGTTCCATTGGTCGAGCCGCGATCCACGACGGTCACATCCCAATTCATGAGGTGGATCTCGGCGTGCGCGCGGGACATGCCGCCCGAGGAGTCCTCCACCCGCAACGGGACCAGGCCACGTTGCGCGGCATCGGAATGCTCTGGGTCGCGGCCGATTACCGCGTCCGCGGCGAGCACGAAGGATATGCCGTCATCGAGGATCAGCATGCCCAGCGGCGGCCGGACCACCTCGATCAACGGCTGGGTCTGGTCCACCGGCATGCCACACACCGTGCAGAACGCCGCCCGTGGGTCGCTGGGATGCGCTCTGGCGCACTTGAATCCCATCACCTTGACGGTGAGCGCGGTGGACTTCGCGGTGGCTTCCAGTCGGCGCTGCAGGTCCGGGTCGGGCGGCGGGGCCGGGGTGGTACCGCGCAGCTGGGTCGGCGCGTGCTGCGGGTCCGGTGTACCGCCGGTCCGGTGCGCGGCGGTCGCCGCCTGACTTCCGGTGGGCGGCTCCGCTTCTCGCTGCGACTCCGATGGCGGGTCGTGGTCGATGCGCGCGGTCGGCAGCGGCGCCTCCTCGTTGCGCCGATGCGCTCCTTCACGTACCGCGCCGGACCGGGCCCGCGCCCCGTCGGACCAGATGATCGCGCCACCCGCCTGTGCGATGCCCTCGACGAGCCAGCCGATGCCGCGCTCCGCAGGCAGCTCGGGAATACGCCCCTTCGCGTCGTCGACGAACAACGCGACGGCCCGAGCGGGCACGTTGGCCACCCGATCGACGGTGAACGCCGCGTCACTGCCCCGGTACCGCTCGACCGCGCCGTCCCCGGCCAGCACCGCAGTCACCGCACCGTGCAGGAAAATCGCCACCCCGCCGTTCGCTGCACGGGACAGAATCCCGAAGTCGATCGGCTCCCCCGGGCTGATCTGCTCGGCATGCTTCATCAACCAGCGCGTGGCCTCCCGCGCCACCAACGCCCCCGGCCCGTTCGGCTCGTGCTCGGTGGCCGTACGAACCAATTCGGCCAGCGATTCCAGGGCTAGCGCGGCCGGCGAATCCTGGGCCGGCCTGCCCCGTCCGCGATGCGCGACAACCACCACCGCCCCCGCGACGCGCGCCACCGCGTGACTACCGACAACGACCTCGACCTGCCGGTCCATCAAAGGAATCGGCCTCGGCGAAGCGGGCGTTGCGGGGTCGTTTGCACACGACCCAGGGTATTGCAATCCCACAACTATCGGGCCCCCTGCCCGGCGTCCGTCCGGTAACTTCAGTGGCAGCACGTGGAGGAAACGAGGGGCCGGTCATGGTTCGGACATCACGTATCGCGCTGGTCGCATCGTGTATCACAGTGGCTGGTCTGCTGACCGGATGCGGCGGCGTGCCGGGCACCGCCACCGCGGGCGAGATCGACGTACGCCAGCTGGAAGTCGGCACCTACGCGGTCGACCGCCACCGGTACGACCAGGACGCGGGCGACAAAGCCGCGCTGGTCGAGGGCATGCGAATGTCCGACGCGGTGGTCCCGACCGTGCAGATCGACCCGTCGCTGAAGGTCGGCCGGGGCAGCGCCGTGGTCGCCGACGCCGAGCAGGCGCTCGATTTCGTCGCCAAGTCCTCCAAGCCGGTCTTCGACGATCGCAAACTCATCACCGGCTACGCCGCCAGCGGCGCCGATCGCCCCGACCCCGAGGGACAGACCAACCCGGCCCCCGAGGCCACCGCGGTCACCATCGCGTTGTTCCGCTTCCCGGACCCGGCGATCGCGAAGCTCGCCGCGCGTGAGCTCGAGGACGTCGACATCGCCATCTCACCGGAGAACCGCAAACTACCGTCCACCACATACCCGGACGCCTACATCCATTGGCGCCCCGGCGTTCCCACCGTCGGCACCTTCATGGCCCACAAGGAATTCGTCATCTCCTTGTTCATCCAGCGCCCCCACGCCGACAGCACCGACCTGGTGGAGTGGGTCGACAAATCCCTCGCCGCCGAGCTGACCCAGCTGGACAAGTTCCAGGCCACGCCGCAGGCGAAGATCAAGGACTTGCCGGTCGACCCCGAAGGGCTGCTCGCCCGCGTCGCCGTCAGCGACCGCAAGAACCGCACCCCCGACACCGCCACCTTCGCTATTTTCGGCCCGCACCACATGGTGCACCGGGCCGACGACGAATCGGCACACCTGCGCCTGATCCAAGAGGCGGGCGTGGACCGCCAGGCCATCGCCGACGACAGCTACGTCGCGCGCACCAGGGACAGCGCCGCCGCCCAGGAACTGGCCGCCGGATTGATGGAAAGCGAAGGCGCACACTACGACACGCTGGGGGCGCCGAAGGACGTGCCCGGTGCGAAATGTCTGCAGCTCAACAGCAAGGGCAATCCGGAACGCGAATACAAGTTCCGGTGCTACGTCGCATACAAACGTTATGTGGGTGTCGTCACCAGCGACAAAGAACCGGATGTCCGGCAGAAGGTGGCGGCCGAATACGCGCTGCTCGCGAACAGTCTGTGAGGCGGTCCGCAACATTATGGTCGGGTGCCGCGGCACGCGGTGACGTAGGATTCCGCGGGAACCACAGTCCGTCAGGGGAGGGACCTTGCAGCCGCACGCGAAGACGATGCCGCGCCGAACGACGTATGCCCTGGTCGCGACGGCAGCACTGGTGGTCGTCAGCGGTGGCTGCGGGTCCGACGAGCAGCGTGCGAACAACCCGCCTCCGTCCATCGATCTCAGCAGGCTCGATGTAGGAAATTACGATACGAAGCCGCGTCAGTTAGGCGCCGTGAAAAGTCACGACCAGGCTCGAATTATCGAAGCGGAACGGCTCGGCAATTTCGTGCCCGCGGCACTGGACATCGATCCCCGCTTCGTGCACGGCAATCCGTTCATGGCAACGGTGTTCGTCGATCCGGAAGCCGCCCTCGGCAAGGTGATGGCGGTGGACCGATTCGCCGAGGCCGCCCCGGATTTCGTCGCCGGCTTTCAGAGCTTCGGCCGCACCGAGGCCGAGAACCGAGGCATTGATCTGATGAACGCGGTCATGGTCTTCCCGGACGAACAGAAGGCCAAGGACGCGGCCGCCGCGCTGGAACGGGTCGACTACGAGGCAGGCGAGCGCAACACCGCCGTGCCGATCCCGAAATATCCGGCGGCATATGCCCATTGGCAGCCGAACCAGCAGTCGATCGGATCATGGTTCGCCACCGGCAAATTCGTCGTCTACACGTGGGTCTACGACTATCTGAAGATCTATATCGAGAAGGTCGACCTGCCCGCCCTGATCGCGCTGGTGGAGAAGAGCCTCGACACGGTGGTTCCGTCCATCACCAAGTTCACACCGACCCCGCCCGACCAGCTGATGAACTTGCAGATCGATCTGGACGGCATGCTGAACCGCACCATCGCACGCCCCAGAGAGGACTCGTGGCTCAATCCGCCCGGTGCGTACCACGGCCGCACCGCTATCCATTTCGCCAATAACGCCGCCGAGGTGTTGCGCGACATCGAGAAAGCGGGCGTCGACCGTTTCGCGGCGAACGGGATCGACCTCTATCGGGCCCGTGATGCCGCCGCGGCCACGACATTGCAGCAAGACCTCGGTGGGCTCACGAAGCGATTCAAGAAGGCCGACTCCCCCGCCAACCTGCCGGTTGCCGAATGCAAGGAGTACATCGGGCGCGGCAACCTGGCGATCCGCTTCTACTGCTCGGTGTCCTACGACCGCTACGCCGCGTTCTCCGCGTCGCACCAGTTGTTGGACGCCCAACAGCGGATCGCCGCCGAATACACAGTGCTGGTGAATGCCCGATGAGGCGCGCGTTCCTGATCCCCTTCGCCGCCTTGCTCGCGGCGGGCCTCACGGCCTGCGGATCCACCATGCCCGGGACCGTCGAACCCGCCGAGATCGACATTCGCACGCTCGATACCGGGTCCTACCCGACCGAGCCGCTCAATGCGCACGACGACGACTACAAACCGGATTTCATCACCATGCCGCACATCGCGGCGATGCGGTTGTCGGACTACGTGGTACCCGCCTACGAAATAGACCCGAAACTGAAATACAGCCAGCTGCCGTTCGAGATCACCCGCGGCTCGCTGCCGTCCGAACTCGGCATCGAACCCGACCTGAAACCGATCGCCGCGCGGCACAAACTGCTGTTCGGCTTCCGGACAACCGGTTTCGATCAGAAGACGTCGATCATTCCGTCCGGCTGGCCGGTCAAGACCCGGCAGAACACCACGACCATCTCGACGATGGTCATGCAGTTTCCCGACGTCGAGCGGGCAACGGCGGCAGCGGCCGAGTTCCATGACGCCGACCTCGCCGCCAACCGCGACAACCAGCGGGTGCCGCTGCCCAAGTACCCGGCGGCCCGGGCACAGTGGCGGCCGGATGCGCCGTTCCTGCGCACCACCCTCGCCCACGGCCCTTATGTCGTCGCACTGCTCGTCTCCTCCAACGGGCCGGACCTGCCCGCACTGACGGCGCTCGCCGAAAAGACCTACGACATTCAGCTTCCGGTGCTGGACCAGCTGAAGCCGCTCACCGAAGAAGAGACCTATCAGCTGCCATGGGACCCGGATCATCTGCTGAGCCGCGCATTGAATCCGAACAAATTCGAACGACCGGCGATAGGCACGCAAGCGCTCTACAATTTGCGCGGAATCGTCCAGTACGCCGATGATTTGAGCGTCGCGAAACAGCGCTTCAGCGCGATGAACGCCGACCGCTTCGCCGTATCCGACGGAACAATCGTGGCCCGCACACCCGACGCGGCGGCGGCGAAGAGAATTGTCGCCGAAAGGCTCACACCCGCCCCGGTCGCGAACGATGCCGCAGCACCACCGAATGTGCCGGATTCGGCCTGCGTCGAGCACAGGCAAGAGGCCTTCAACTTCGAGATGAAGCGATTCACCTGTGTCGTCGCTTACCGCCAATACGCGGGATTCGTGACCGGCAACCAGTTGCTCGACGTCCACCAACGCGCCGCCGCGCAGTACGCAATCTTCGCCAACAGCCGGTAATGCGACGCCGCCGTCCCATCCCGAGCGGTCCAGTATGCTGCCGCGTGGGGAGCACCGACTCAGGAGATTGTGGATCATGGCGATAAGCCCCGGCACCATCGTGGGCGGGTACCGCATCCAGGGCGTGCTCGGTGCGGGCGGCATGGGCACCGTTTACCTGGCCAAACATCCCAGCCTGCCGCGGATGGACGCGCTGAAGGTGCTCAGCGGCGAACTCAGCAACGACCACGAATTCCGCACCCGCTTCGAGCGCGAAGCCAATCTCGCCGCCGGACTCGACCATCCGAACATCGTGTCGGTCTACAACCGTGGCGAAGAAGACGGCCGGCTGTGGATCGCCATGCAGTACGTCGACGGCACCGACGCCTCCGCGGAACTGACCCGCGACCGGCATTCGATGAATCCGCTACGCGCGCTACGCATTACCACCGAGGTGGGCAAAGGCCTCGACTACGCGCACCGAAAAGGCTTGCTGCACCGCGACGTCAAGCCCGCCAACTTCCTGCTCTCCTCCAGCGAGGGTGACGAAGAACGCGTCCTGCTCACCGATTTCGGCGTCGCCAAATCCAACGACGACACCACCGAACTCACCCAGACCGGCAGCTTCGTCGCCACCATCGCCTACGCCCCGCCCGAACAGCTGGTCGGCGGCCACCTCGACCATCGTGCCGACATCTACAGCCTCGCCTGCGCCTTCTTCAAGCTGCTCACCGGCCGAAACCCTTACCCGGCAACGCAACCCGCGCTGGTCATGATGGGCCACCTGCACGAGCCACCCCCGCTGGCCACCGCCGTCGACCCCGGGCTACCGCCCGCCATCGATCATGTCTTCGCCAAGGCGCTGGCGAAAGACCCCACCGACCGGTACAACACCTGCCGCGAATTCACCGACGCGGCCGCGAGCGCGCTCATCCCGGGGCACAATCCCGCCCCCACGAACACCTCGCCGACCTATCCCATCCAGGTCTTCGATCCGCGGCCGAATACCGACCCGCGCGTAGCGGTTTCGTCACCACACGCAGTGGTGTCCGCTCCGCCCAGTTCTCGGAAACGGTGGTTCGTCGGCGCAGGTGCCGGTGCAGTCGTCGTCGCCTTGGCCGTAGGCATCGGGATTTGGACGTTGGGCGGGAACGACTCCGCCAATACCAGTGCCGCCACCGGCACTGTCTCGGCCGGTTCGACCGTCGCGGTGAGTTCGTTGCCGTCGATCGAACAGGCCCGGGCTACCAATCCGGCGTTCCGCGGCAAGACCATCACCGTGGTGGATGTGCCACGGAGCAAACAGGTCTCGATTTTCCTGGGCGGTTCGGCGCAGACGAAGTTCCTCGAAGACTTGGGTTTCGTCTATAACCCCAACTACCCCAAACAGGGTGATGAGACGTTGCGCGTGCTGCCCAACGCCGAGTCGCTCGAGGTCAACGCGGACAGCTTCGTGCTAGCGGTGCGGACCGACGAAGACGCTGGCAGCGGCGGGCTGCGCGGACTGCCCTATCAGGTCGCGGGTACTCGGGCCACGGTCATCCCGCTGGACGATGCCGAAGCTGTAGCGGCGTTCCGCAATTGGGGTGCCGGCTCGGAGCAGGTGTTGCTCGACAAGCTGGTGCCGCTGCTGCAGAAGCGGGTGAAGTAGCCCGAGCGGTATCGCGGGGCAACCACTTCGAATGCTATGTTGCCGACTGCGATACGTCGTCGCCGCAGGCTTGACCAGCGCGCGAACGTATTCCGGGGGGATCGCTGTTCGTCGGATGCCCTCCGCTTGCCGGTCGATGGAGGGAACGATGCGGAGACCACTCAGAATGCTGGCAGCCGGACTGGTCGCCTTGTCGGTGAGCGCAGCTGGGTGTGGGTCGGATTCACCGCCGCCGACGCCGGTCGTTGATGTCAGCCACCTCGACGTTGGTAGCTACGCAACCGCACCACGCGAAATCGGCAAGCCCGGATTCGACCGCGCGAGATTGAGCGAAGGCCAACGCCTCGCCAGCTTTGTTCCGTTGCCGATGGACATCGACCCGCGATTCACCGTCCAGTCCGGCTCCGGCACCAACGTCACCCTGGGATTCATCGAAACCGTCTATGCCCTCGAACTTTCCGCCGACCCTTTCCGGGCGATCACACCAGGCTTCATAGCGGGCTTCTACAGCCTCGGATATTCCGAGAGCGATATATTGATCGCCACGTCACTCACGAATACCGTGCTGTTGTTCTCCGATCAGCAGGCCGCCACACTGGCCGCACCGGCTCTCGCACAGGCAGTCGCCGAGAAGAAGGGACTGAGCGCACCCGTCGCCATCGGCAACCGTCCGGATGCATTCGCGTTCTGGAAACCGGGGACTCAGGAGCTTTACGCGTTCCAGGCGAGCGGGCAGTACGTCATCTACACCACGATCAGAGATCGAGCCAAGATCCTGCTCGAGACCACCGATCTACCCGCCATGGTCGCGCTCACCGAGAAGAGCTTCGATACGGTGGGTACCCGGCTTCGCGAGTTCCGCCCGACGCCACGGGACAAGCTGACAGATGTCCCTCTCGACCGCGACGGCATGCTCGGGCGTTCATTGACTCGACCGAGAGAAGACGATTGGAGCAATCCTCCCGGCCTCTACGACCGCACCGGTGCGCTCCATATGAGCGATGATCCGCTGAGCGATAAGAAGCTCTTCGAGGAAGCCGGGGTCGACTGGATAGCGAACTCCGCCGGAAACGTCTACCGGGCCGAGGATTCAGCAGGCGCGCAACTCATTCGGGACCGGCACAGTGAATTGAGCAAACTATATCGCCGGATCGACCCGCCGAAGAATCTGCCCGACGCACGCTGCCGTGAGTTCCGGGCGAAGAATTCGCTCGTCCTCAGATTCCATTGCGTGGTGTCCTACGACCGCTATACCGCAGAGGTGCGGTCGGGCCAGCTGATCGATGTACAGCAACGGATCTCGGCGCAGTACGCGATTCTCACGAAAGCGAAATGAGCCGCATGATCAACCTACGTATGCGGCACGTGCCCGCTGCCCTCGTGCTGCTCATCGCCACCGGGTGCGGCGCGCCGATGACCGGGACACCGCAGCCAGGTGAGATAGATGTCCGTTCCCTCGACGTCGGCCAATACTCTACGGAGCCGCTGGATACCTACTCCGAATACGCGCACTCGGTGCGCCGCGGAACAGCACTGGCGATCTCGCGCCTGGCAAACCATGTGGTGACCGGTATCGATATCGACGCCAAGCTGCGCTACGGCACCGGCGTGCAGGAAATCGCCAAGCCCGACGATGTCAAGAACGTCCTGGCGGAACCGGGTGTATCGATCGCGGCTCGGCACAAGATGCTGTTCGGATTCGCTTCCGGTAGTAGCGATTTCCGGGCGGAGCCGCACGTGGCCGTGGCGCCGGATGCGACGCTCACCACCGTGGCGGTCATGCAGTTTCCTGACCCAGGGTCCGCAGAACGGGCTGCGGCCGAATTCGAAGAGGCTGACTTCTCCGTGGCTTCGGACCAGAACGAGCGTGTGCAGCTCGCGAAGCACCCACGGGCGCATTCCCATTGGCGGCCCGGCACTCCGACGATCGGTTCGGTCGTCGCGCACGGAAACTATGTGGTCAATACCTTTATCTCCACAGCCAGGCCCGACCTCGCCGACCTGACCGCCCTTGCCGAGAAGGTCTACACGGCACAGCTGCCGATGCTCGACACCCTCGCGCCCCTGTCGGCCGAACAGGCCCTGCGATTGGACCTCGACCCCGAGGGTGACATTCGTCGAATCCTCAATCCAGGCAAACTCGATATACCCAGTGTCGGCAGTCTCGCGGCATACAAACTGCAAGGATTTCTACATTGGCAGACAGACCGCACTGCGGCGAAAGATCTTTACGCACACGGTGAACGTTTCGTCTTCTCGAGCGCCTACTCGTCGACAACGAACAGCTACACCAGGGGAATCGCCCAAAGCTTCGGTAAGGGCATCGGCAGATTCTTGGACGGAGCCATTCTGATCCGAGCGCGGGATATCGACTCGGCGCAGGCTCTTTGGTCGAAGATTCTCGACGCACCGGATACGAGTCAGGCACCGCCCAGAGTTCCGAACAGTAAATGCGCCGAGCTTCCGACGGAGGGGTACGTCAGGGACTGGGTTTGCGCCGTTCGGTACCGCAACTACGTGGGCTATGTCTGGAGCACCCAACTGCAGGACACACAGCAGCGCGCGGCCGCTCAGTACGCACTGCTCGCCAACAGCCAGTAGTACGTCGACTCCGGCCACACCCCGGCTCTTTCCTTGCCGATATACCCACGATCTGCTGTAGCGGGAGCCATAGTGGTTGGGTAAGGTACAACCAGCCAGCCCACTCGCCAATCAGAACATCAGCGAGCAGGGGGAAGGAGGGGAGCCGAGCGCTGGCGCTGCAAACATGCCATATCGACCACGTCCATAGCCTGACGAGCGGCCCATACGCGGCCCCGCCAGCACGGGCGGGCAGGTCGAAGGACGCTGGAGTCTGGTCTCCGTTGGGGGAGATCCAAACTTTCTCGAGTCGGATGGAACCGATCAGACCTACCGAGCGTCCAATCAGATGTACAGGCCAACTGGGGGCTTCTGCCGTTGGCCGAGACGGGAAACCGAGAAGGAGCCAAAATGGCAGGACAGCTCGAAGCGAACGAAATCCTCATCGAGAAGTTCGCACAAAACGCCAGGGATCGTCACGCTGACCTGATGAAGGCGATCACCCTGCTGGATAAGAAGTCGGACGACACGACCATGACCTGGCAGGGCCAGGCACGGGCGGCGTTCGATGCGCTGATGGACAACTACTTCGCCCAGGCGCGCAAGCTGAACGACACGCTGGACCAGACCGCCGACAAGCTCAGCAAGGCGGGTAAGTCCTTCGCGGCTCAGGACGAGCAGTTCGCCCAGCAGGTGGCACAGCAGGCCTCCAGCCTGAACCTGCCCTGATCGCTCAGCCGAACCACCAGATACCAAGGAGAAGCTCCAGATGGTAGCAAACGACCCAAGCACAATTTCCTCCAACTTCGGCGCGGTCGAGGCTGGCGCGCAGTCCATCGTGGCCGAAGCGCGGAACATCACGGCCATGCTCGAGGATTTCCACAAGCAGGTCACCGACTTCGTGACCAACTACTGGAAGGGTGACGCCAACGAGGCCTTCGCTCAGCTCCAGTCGCAGTGGAACACCAGCGTCACCCAGCTGAACGCCACGCTGGAGACCGCCGGTCGGGCTGTCAGCAGCGGTAACACCGATCTGCAGGCCACCGACACCAGCTTGGCAAACCTCTTCTGAGATCCTGTCTCGGCCAATTCGGGCCCCCGGCAAGCATATTGCCGGGGGCCCGAATTATGTGAACTGCCGCAGTGCTACCGCACCAGAATTCACGGAATCACGCGGACCGAACTACCGAAGGTCTCGCACGTAGTCGAGAGCGCCTGCCAATTGTTGTCGGCATATTGGCAGCCGATGCTGACCTGAATTCCATACTCCAGCAGCACATGCCAGCGGACAGTAGAACCGTCACCGGGCCGTTCGGTATACGCGAGAGTGGATCGTCCCCCGTAGACGACATCGCGTTTGAGCTCGGACATCACCCCGGCCGGCCGTTGCTTCATCTGCGTCTCGAGCCGCGCCGCAACCTGCTCATAGCTCGACCCCGGCGCTACCGGCGTTTGCGTCACTGTGACACGTAGCCGGGCACCATCGTCCGGGGACAGCTCGACCCGGGACCTACCGCTGGTGTCGGGAGCCGACGCCATATGCCAACCAGCCGGCACCTGAAAACGAATGCGCCCATACGTTTCCGGCCCGATGGCAACAGTGCTGCTAGGCGGGCCGGCGGTACTGCTCGGCACCGATTCGCTACTCGGCGCCGAGGTGCCAGGCGCGGCAGTCGGACCGTCATCGGGTCCATTCAGCAGCACAACCCCGCCGACGATAGCGGCACCGACAACGACAATCGCAGCAACAGCCGCGCTCACATAACCGAGCCCGTTGCGCCGAGGCTGTTGCGCCGCAGCACGTTCGCGCAGCGGCTGCATCCATTCGGTCTGCGGCAGCGCGGCCGGCAACTCCGGTTGCTGGATCGGTTCGGTCTGGTGCCCGCGGATCAGATCGGGCCCGGTCAGCGCCCGCAGCGCGACACCCGGTCCACACCGCTGCTGCACGGCCGCGCGAAGTACATCGAGTTTCGCCGCATCGGTGACACCCACCGACTGCGCCAGATCGGCAGGCTGACCATCGAGCAGCCGGTCGAGCAGCGCGCACAGGGTGGTGAAGCCGCTGGATTCCGGCAGTATCTCGGCGAGCGCGAGAGTTGGCGCATGTTCACACGATTCGACGTGTACACCCTGATGGCTGCGGATGACCGTGCTGGCCGTGGTGGTGAGCGCACCGAATTCCAGCACCAATGTGCGCCGACTGTGGCTGGTGCCCTCGTCCGACGCGACGGCCCGCACCGCCAACTCCTCGAACACCACGTCCGTGGTGAACCGCCGAGCCGCCTGGTCGAGCACGGAACGACGCGACGCACCCCATTCCGTCGGACAGATCACCGTGATCCGCTCGCACGGCGCGCTGACGCGCAAATTCTCCAACACGGCGCCGAACACCGCGACCAGACCGTCGACCACGGACGGAACGCGCGGCAGCAACGCGACGGCCTCGGCGGGCACGTACTGCACCACGGAACTCACCTGTGTCGGCGGGGTCAGCGACTCCCCGACCACCAGGTCGAACCCGTTGCTGCCCAACACGATCGACGGTGCCACGTCCCAGTGCGTCGTCGCGCCACGCGCCCAGACGCGCGTGTCGGTGACCACCAGCTCGACGGTAGCCATCAGGTTTGCGGCGGCATCCAGGCCGTCTGGATCAGACCCTCACTGTTGCGCGTGACGTACGTGCCGCGGCCCGGCGGCATCGGGCTCGGCCGCGTCGTCCCCATCAGCACACCCTCGTCCCGGCTGCAGCTCATGATCAGGCCGGCCGACCCGAGGTCCTTCATCCTGGCCAGCGTCGCCTCGAACATGGCACGTCCCGCGCCACCGGAGCGCCGCGCGATGATCAGATGGAAGCCGAGGTCACGGGCGTGCGGCAGGTGTTCCACCAACGCCTGGACCGGATTACCGCTGGAGGTGGCCACCAGGTCGTAGTCGTCGACGACGACGTACAGCTCGGGGCCGCTCCACCATGAGCGATCCTTCAGCTGCTGTGGCGTCACGTCGGGACCTGGCGTCCGGTTGCTGACGTACGCGGCGAGATCGGCCATGTTCTGCGTGAACTGGGGTGCGGTCGAGCCGTAGCCGGCGAGGTAACCCTCCGGCACCGTGCCGAGCATCGAGCGTCGGTAGTCGCCCATGATGATCCGCGCCTGGTCCGGGGTGTTCGATGCGGCGATGCCCTCGACGATCGACCGCAGCAGCGTCGTCTTTCCCGACTCGGTGTCGCCGATGACGAGGAAGTGCGGACTCACCGTGAAGTCGAGGTAGACCGGGGCCAGCTCGGCTTCGTTGATACCGATCGGGATTCGCATGCACTTGACCGACTGATCGACCTGCGACGGCCAGTCGCCCGCGAGGTAGAGCAGCTGCTCGCGCGGCAGCTCCTCGGGCAGCATGCGCACCGGCGGGGCCGGCCGGCCCGGGGTCAGGCGGGCGATGGTCGAGACCGCCTCGCCGACTGCCTGACCGATATTGGTCGGGTCCGAACTGCCATCGATCCGTGGCAGACCGGTCAGCATGTGCAGGCAGTCCGGCGTCATACCGCGGCCGGGGCGGGCCTGCGGAACCATCGAGGCGAACTTGCGGCCGAGGTCGGAATCCATCGGATCACCGAGGCGCAGTTCGATTCTGGTGGCGATCTGGTCCTTCAGCGCGGGCCGCGCCTCCGCCCACCGGTTCAGCGCGATGACGATGTGCACGCCATACGACAGACCCTGCACCGCCAGGTTCATGATCACCTGTTCGAGCATCTCGAAGTCCTGGCGGATGGAGCCGAAGCCGTCGATCACCAGGAACACATCGCCGAACGGGTCCTCGTGCGCGCCGGTCGCGGCCGGGCTGCTGGACGGATCCATCGCGCGCAGCCTGCGGAACTCGGTCATCGACTCGATGCCGAGCTGCCGGAATCGGGCCTCGCGCTGCCGCACGATGGTGGTCATCTCGGCGACGGTGCGCCGGACCTGGTCCGCGTCCAATCGGCTTGCGACGGAACCGACATGCGGCAGGCCCTGCAGGCTCATCAGTGTGCCGCCACCGAAGTCGAGGCAGTAGAACTGCACCTGCTCGGCGGTGTGCGTCAGCGACATGGCCATGATCAGCGTGCGCAGCGCGGTCGACTTACCGGACTGCGGGCCACCGACGACGGCGACGTTGCCGCGCGCACCGGACAGGTCGACCACCAGCGGGTCGCGCCGCTGGTCGTACGGCCGGTCGACGATGCCGATCGGGGCGCGCAGCGTGGCCACCGCGGAGTATTCGCCGGTGAGGATGGAGCGCGGGATCAGCTGGTCCAGCGTCGGTGCCTCGTCCAGTGGCGGCAGCCAGATCTCGTGCGCGGGACGGCCGTGGCCGTTGATCCGCGAGACCAGCATGTGCACGTTGGAGACCTGCTCGCCGTCCTCGGCCTGCTGGTCGGCGGCGCTGGGCTCGGCGGGCAGCGGAACCCGGTCCACCGCACGGAAATCCACGTGGGTGGCGGTGAACGGCCGGGCCTTGATGTCGATCTCGCCAGACTGGGTGGCGACGGTGATGTCGCGCTGCGAACCGCCGCCGACGTAAGGGCCGGAGACGTAGGACGCCTGGAACCGCACGATCTCGCCGGAGTCCGACTTCAGGTAACCGCCACCGGGATTGTTCGGCAGGTTGTAGGCGTCGGGCACGCCGAGCACCTGACGGGATTCGTTGGCGGAGAAGGTCTTCAAGCCGATCCGGTAGGACAGATGGCTCTCCAGGCCCTTCAGCTTTCCCTCTTCCAGGCGCTGCGAGGCGAGCAGCAGGTGCACGTGCAGCGAGCGGCCGAGCCGGCCGATCATCACGAACAGTTCCGCGAAATCCGGGTGCTGGGTGAGCAGTTCGGAGAACTCGTCGAGCACCACGAACAGGGCGGGCAGCGGATCCAGGTCGGCGCCTGCCGCACGGGCCTTCTCGTATTCGGAGACGTTGGCGAAGTTGCCCGCGGCGCGCAGTACCTCCTGACGGCGGTTCATCTCACCGGCCAGCGCGTCCTTCATGCGGTCGACGAGGTCGGCTTCTTCTTCCAGGTTGGTGATGACGGCCGCGACATGCGGCACGCTGTCGAGTCCGAGGAAGGTCGCACCACCCTTGAAGTCGACGAGCACCAGGTTGAGCTGGTCCGGCGAATGGGTGGCGAGCAAGCTGAGCACCAGGGTGCGCAGGAACTCCGACTTGCCGGAACCTGTTGCGCCGATGCACAACCCGTGCGGGCCCATGCCGTTCTCGGCGGCTTCCTTGATATCGAGTTCGACCGGCAGGCCGTCGGCGCCGACGCCGAACGGCACCCGAAGCCGCTCCCGGCCGTAGCGCGGCCGCCAGGCGTGTTCGGGGTTGAACGAGCCGATGTCGCCGAGGCCCATCAGCTGGCTCCAGGTCGAAATGACCTCGGAGTCATCGGTTTCCACGTCGCTGCTGCGCTGGGTCGCCGCCCGGTACGGCGCGAGCCTGCGGGCCACCTGCTGCGCCTGCTGCGGGCTGATCCGGTCGATCAGCGCGAAGCGCTCCTGGTTACCGGTCGCGCCGCGGCCGACGCACTCACCGTTCTCCACGATCATCTTGATGCCGCGCGAGACCGCCAGTCGCGGTGCGTACCCGCACAGGTCGATGATGGTGACGCCCTCGTAGCCGGATTCGCGCAGCTGATCTTCCTCGGCTTCCAGCAGTCCGCCGTCCACGATGATGACGATGTGCACCATGTTCGCGTTGGCAGGCTGGTTACGCGAGTAGCGGACCCGGTTGCCGAGCAGCGGCTGCAGCCCGGCCATCGCCTCCCGGATCGAGCCGTAGAACATGCGCTGGGTGCCGATGCCGTCCTGCGCGTCGGGGTGCTGGGTGTGCGGGAGCCACTTGGTCCACTCCCACTCCCGCGCGGTGTCCGGGCCGCAGACCACCGCGACGAGCACCTGGTCCGGCGCCTGGAACATGCACAGCTGCAACAACATCGCGCGGGTCATGTCCCTGGCCTCGACCCGGTCGCCGTCCAGCGCGATGGTCGCGAAACCCTTGACCGCGATCGCCGTCGGCAGGTCGGGCACGGTCGAGTGCGCGCGCACGAAGCGGCGCAGCGAGACGGCCGCGATCGGCTCGAGCTCTTCGACCGGTCCGGTCTCCGGCGCGACCAGGCGGGTCGCCAGCCGCTGGCCGCCGACGCCGATGCGGGCGTGGCAGAAATCCTTGTCGCCCGCGCGGCGCTCCCACATGCGGCTGGTGCCGGCGAGCATCCAGATCAGACCCGGTTCGGGGTGGCTCCACTCGACCGAGGCGCGCTGCTGGGTGGCCGTGTTGTCCACGTCCCGGCGTACCTGGTCGAGGTAGCGCAGATAGTCCTTGCGATCTTCGTTCGCCTCGGCGGCCTTGGCCCCCTTGCCGCCGCCCTGACCTGCGAACATGCCGACCATCGAGAACATCATCATGAGCGGGAACATCATGCTCATCGGGTTCGATCCGATGCCGCCGCCCTGGGTGAACAGCAGCGCCATCATGCCGACCATGCCGATGATCATCACGACCGGCATCAGCTTCATCAGCAGATTGCCGGGGGTCACCCGGGGGATCTCGGGCGGCGGCTGCAGCGTGACCTCACCGCCGGGCGAGCGCGGCATCTCTCTACGTGCGCGGCGCTGGAACCGTACGGTACTCATTCCCGCACCTCGCTACCGCCCGGCGCCGGAATGCGCGGGCACATGATTCGGACGCGACGCTCCCTCATGGTGCGAGAATCCCCCTCCTCGACTGCTGTGATTCCGGCTCAGTGTAGAGGCAGCAGCGGACATGTCGTACAGTTCGACCAGCATTCTGCTGCCCGAAACGTGGGTTCGCAAACTCGACGTCGGCTCTCGAGTTTGCGAAAATACGAGGTAGAAGACGAGTTGGGGGAAGCTTGACGCACGCGCGACTTGACCACATCGATGAAAACTCCGCGCACGGCATCGTCCGCGCACCAGATCTCGCCCGGGTGACGATTCTCGCCAAACACACCCAGGTGGATATGGCGATCCCGGTCGACGTGCCTGTTGCCCTGGTGATCCCGAGTGTCGTCGACATGGTCGCACAACACAGCCGCAGCAACGACTTCGACAACGAAGGCGAGCGCTTCGAGCCGGCCGAGTGGGTGCTCGCCCGAATCGGTCATCCCCCCTTCTCCAATTCGCTGAGCCTCGGCGAGCACGGTGTCCGCGACGGCGAGCTGCTCATGCTGGAGAGCGCCTCGCATACCGCACCGACGCCGCTGTTCGACGACATCATGTACAACGTCGCGATCGCCGACACCGACCATTACCGCAGTTGGACCCCGAAGGTCGCGCGGATCACCGGCTCGGTGCTCGCCGCGCTCACCATGCTCGTCGGCTGTCTCGGTCTGCTGCTCTCCCCCGATGCCCTGCCCTCCTGGGTCAGCGGTTCGGTCGCGCTCGCCGTCGCGATCCTGCTCGTCATCGCGTCCATGGTGCTCAGCCGGATGTACGGCGACACCTCGACCGCACTCGTGCTCGGCGGCTGCGCGCTGCCGCCCGCGTTGACCGCGGGCATGCTCTACGTGCCCGATCACTACGGCTGGCCGCACATCCTGCTCGGCGCCGTATTGTTCGGCGCCACCGCGGTTTTGGCGTGGCGGGTCAGCGGCGTCGGCCTCGCGCTGTTCATCGGCGCGGCCACCCTCGCGCTCTACGCGGTGCCTGCCGCCCTGGTCGGGATGCTCACCGGGCAGCCGGAACGCGCGATCGGCGCGGGCGCCGCGGCCCTCGGACTCGCCGGACTCGCCCTGGCACCCCGGATCTCCATGCTGCTGGCCAAACTGCCACTGCCGCCGGTCCCCTCGCCCGGCACCCCGATCGACCCGACCGAAGACGACCCCGACGATCACCGCGCGCTGCCCACCATGGAAGCACTGCGGGTGAAGTCCGAGCGGGCCCGCATGTACCTGGCCGGCCTGGTCGCCGCCACCACCCTGGTCACCGTCGTCGGCGCGCTCGCCAGCACCGACCCGGAAGCCGAGAACCCGTACTGGCAAGGCATCGCGCTCGCCCTGGTCTGCGCGGTGGTCCTGATGTTCCGCAGCCGCACCTACGCGGGCGCCGAACAAGCCGTCGTACTCATCGCGGGTGGCGCGGGCATCGTGCTGATCATGCTGGTAGGAGCCGGTTTCGCGATGGACCAGCCCCTCGCCGTCTTCGGCGCCGCCATGGTCATCCTCATCTCAGCCCTGATCCTCGGCATCATCATCCCGAACCAGTCGGCCACCCCGCCGATGCGCCGCGGCGTCGAACTCCTCGAATACGCTTTCGTAGCCGCCGTCCTCCCCCTGGTCTTCTGGGTGGCCAGCCTCTACTCCCTCGTCCGCGGGCTGTGAACCGGATCCTGCGCACCGGTGCGGCAGCGGCGGTGCTCGCATTAAGTGTCTCGTTCGGGGTGGGAGCGAGTCAGGGTGTGGCACATGCTGATCGGCCGCCGCCGGTCAATCCGGCATTGCTGCCGCCCGGTGACCCGGCACGGCCGCCGGACAAGACCGAACACCCCGCCAACACTCCCTGCGCCTCTACCCAGCAGGGCGGGGATGGCCCCGCCACCCCCCTGCCGCAGCTTGCGCTCAACCTCGAACATGCTTGGGAGTTTTCCCGCGGCGAAGGCCAACTGGTAGCGGTCATCGATACCGGTGTCACCCGTCATCCTCGCCTGCCCGATTTGGATGCGGGTGGCGACTATGTGGCGGAGCCCGGCGACGGTGTGAGCGAGGACTGCGACGGCCACGGGACGGTCGTAGCGGGCATCATCGGGGCGAAACACGTAGAGGGGCAAGGCTTTTCAGGAGTCGCACCCGACGCGCGCATTCTGTCGATTCGGCAGACGAGCAAGTTCTACGACGTGCCGGGCCGACAGGACAGAAAACCGGAAGATCCGCCAAAGGGATACGGCAACGTCAACGCGCTCGCCTCTGCGATCCGTCGAGCCGCCGATATGAATGCTTCGGTAATCAACATCTCGTTGGTCTTGTGCGTACCCGGTAGCACGCAACCAGCCGACGACGCGGTCGGTGCCGCCGTGCGCTACGCGACTTTGGAACAGGATGCCGTGGTAGTGACGGCGGCAGGCAATACCGATGGCAACTGCAAGCCGAGCAACCCGGACGTCATCAACCCGCTCCGTCCGAACAGCGACCCGTGGAAGAACGTCACTACCAACGTCACACCTTCACGTTTCGACGACTATGTCCTTTCGGTCGGATCCATCGACAAGGATGGCGCGCCCTCAAAATTCACCGTGCCGGGCCCATGGGTCGGAGTCGCCGCGCCCGGCGAGGACATCGTCTCGCTCGACGCGCGCGGCAACGGCACCATCACCGGCATATACGACAGCGAAAGGATGGTCCCGCTGGCGGGCACCAGCTTCGCCGCGCCCTATGTGTCCGGAGTTGTCGCGCTGGTCCGCGCCCGCTTCCCTGAACTCAGTGCACTCGAAGTGATCAAACGTATCCAGGCCACCGCACACGCCCCAGGTGAAGGTTGGAACCCTTACGTCGGCTATGGCGCGATCGATCCGATTGCGGCGCTCACCGCCGAAACCACGAAACCCCTTCCGCCGAAACGGCCTGCCGAACCCAAGCAGGTACAGCTGGCAGTTCCCGCACCCCCACCGCCGCCGGACAACCGAGCCCGCAATATCGCCCTGATCGGCAGCGCAACCGTCGCGATCCTGCTCACGCTGGGCATGCTCGCGTCCTTCCCGATCCGCCGCAGATTCGGTGTCACCGGCGACGACATGTGATCCAGAAGGGCCTCAGCGAATTCCGCCGCGGCCCGTCTGATCAATCGATCTGGTTGATACTTTTCTGGATCCGAGCGTGTCCCGCCGACGCAGAAGGCTCCGATCGGCGACTCGCGGGTTCGACCGAGCAATGGCCGTGGGGCATGTAGCGTCTGCACAGCGAACTGCGGTACATAAGGTGCCGGATCCGATCAATGCAGGTAGTCCCCATGAAGCAGCAAGAACAAGCAGCCGACGGCACGCCCGATACCGAGGGGTTGAGCCGGCGCGAGGCGTGGGAGCAGGCCACCGGCGTGCCGATGATGCTGCTCGCCGTGCTGTTTCTCGCCGTCTACGCCTGGTATGTGCTGGATACCGGCGCCTCGCCACAGCTGGACGCGTGGCTCAGCCGGGTCGACATTGCGATCTGGGCTTTGTTCGCGATCGACTTCGGGACGCGATTCGCGTTGTCCACTCGACGGTGGGAGTTCCTGCGCAACCATCCCATGGAGTTGCTGATCGTGCTGATTCCGCCGTTTCGCCCGCTACGGCTGGTGCGAGCGGCGGTGCTGGTGCTCGGCACCCTGAACCGGCAATCGCTGACTCAGCGGTCTCGCCTGTCGGTGTTCGTCGGAACCAGCTCGATACTGGTGCTGTTCCTGTGCAGCCTGGCCTTCTTCGACGCCGAGTACGGCGCGGAAGGCAGCAAGGTGCTGAGCTTCGGTGACGCGCTGTGGTGGTCGGCGGTCTCGGTCACCACGGTCGGTTACGGCGACGTCTACCCAGTCACCGTGGAAGGTCGACTGATCTCCCTGGTGCTGATGACCTTCGGCATCGGCCTGATCTCCTTCGCCATCGGCACCACGACCAGCTGGGTGATCGATCAGCTGAAGACCGTCGAGGAGACCGCCGACCGCACGGATCGGGAGATCGGTGTGTTGGTCGAGGAGCTCCGTTCGTTGCGCGCCGAAGTTGCCGCGTTGCAGAACAACTCCGACGGCTCGAATACGGTTGTCGCGGACGGCCGTTAGCCGACTATTTGGCGGCGACGGGTTGCTTGGCCGGGTTCGGATCAGGGGCTACACCGTCGTGGGCGACCATGGCTTCCTCGCGACCCATCGTCGGCCCGCCGGCGAGTAGACCCACGATCGGCCATGGCGCGGGTTCCGGCGTAACGCCCGATTCCGGGTCCATACCAAGCGCTTTCGCCGCATCGTTGTTCTTGATGCCGTAGCGAACACCGGTGTCGGACACGTAGAACATGCTGTCCTTGCGGCGGCTGTCCGGTTCGATGCCGGTGGTTTGCACGAAGGCGCCCGAGCCGGGCTTGAAGTAAACGGAGTCGACGTTGTCACCCTTGCCGTCGGCCTGGGCGAGCGGTACCAGCTGGGCTTTGCTCGACATCGGCAGATCGCTGGCGTCGATCACCGACAGGGTCGCGCGCACGGCGACATCGGCATTACCCGCCGCGCCGGGGATCGGCTTCCACGACAAGCAACTGACCGGACGGGAATTGGCCTGGACGATCGTCGGCGCGGCAGCCGGGTACGTGTCCACCTTCAGCGCCTTCGACGGGCGCGTTTGGTTGGCCTCGAAATCGCCGATTGCCGTGTTGTGGCCCGGATTCGGCTGCGAACTGCGGATAATTTCGGCGGTCAGTGGATTGATCTGCTGCAGTCCGTCGCGCAGGATCACGTAATTCTGATCAGCTTTACCTCCGAGTTGAACAACGGTGCCGATCTTCAGATTGTTGATCGAGTACCCGTCGGGCTGCCCACCCGGATCGTCGATTTTCGGCGGCACGATCGGATTCACTTCGGGAATGGAATTCAGCAGGCCCTCGCTGATAGGTCGCGGCGTTGCACCGCGGATCTTCAGTGGTCCGGTGACGGACGGGTCGTTCATGTCGACCCGGGCACGCGTCTTGTTCCACACGAGGTAGGTCGCGCTCTTGCCCTTGACCAGCAGCGCCTTGTCGTTCCCCATTTCCGCTGCTTTGTCGCCGAGTTCGAGGTCGCCGATCAACACCGACGTGCTGCGGTCGTCGCTGCCGTCTGCCTTCAACGAATCACAGACGGTCCAGGCCCGCCCTTTTCCTGCTTTGTCGAAGATCAGCGAACCAGGCGCACCGGGGATGCCGATGAGCTGGCCGCGCGGCTTCTTGCCCAGCTCGGAATCCTTGACGACCGCAGGCTTGGACGCGTCACCGGCGGCCAGCCGGGCCGAGGCCAGGTTGAGGGTCGGGTGCACGACATCGCCGATCACCACGTAGACGCCGCCGGACTCCTTGGCGATCAGGATCTTGCTGTTGTCGATCTTGGCTTGCGGTCGCAGCAGTGCGAGGACGCCGCAACCTGCCAATACGACGATCGCCAAGACGAGGCCGACCGCGTAGGCCCGCGACTGCGAACGCATCGGGTCGTGCAGCATCCGCACGTCCCGGCGGACCAGCGCATGCTCCATCCGGCGAACCAGAAAGCGGTAGCCGCTCACCTGCCACCGAGTGGTGGGTTTTGAAGGCATTATTCCTCCCCCGAACAGTGCTCACATTCGCGCAACACAGTACAGTTCCCGAGGACTCTTGTTCAGCTCGCCCACTATTATGGGCCGACACCGGGTACTTGGGGGACGACGATGGCGGAACCTGCCGGGGCGGGACCACGGCCGCTCCTTGGCCGAATCTCGCTGCAGAATCTGTTGATTGCGCAGGTGATCGGCTTCATCGCGGGGGCGGTCGCGTTGATTGCCGGACTGCAACCGCTGATTGCCCTCGGGGTGGGCATCGTCGTCGCACTGATTCCACTGATCCCGATCGCCAAGCGCACCGTGCTCGATTGGATCGCCACCTGGTGGCGCTACCTCACCAAGCGGGACTACACGATCGGCCAGACCGTCGACTTCCGCGGCGCCGACGGACGTTCGCTCGGGCTGTACTGGGACGGCAGCCGAGTCGTGACGGTCGTCGAGGTGCTCGCCCCGCCCGGTGGGCTGACCCGGATCGCCCGCAACACCGTGCACGCCTCGCACCTGCTGCCGCTGCCGGAACTGGCGAAATGCCTGAATCAGCACGACATCCTGCTCAGCGGCATCGACATCGTCAGCCACGGGCACCGCAGCCGATCGGGCACCCCCGCGGGGAAGATCTACGAATCGCTGCTCGGGCCGCTGCCCGCGACCGCGCATCGCACCGTCTGGCTGGCGATCAGCTTCGACGCGGTCGCGTGCCCGGAGGCGGCGGCCCGGCGCGGCGGCGGTGCGGAGGGCGCGTCGCGCGCGGTCACCATCGCGACCCAGCGCATCATGCGCACGCTCGAAGACGCCGACTGCAACGCCCGCATCCTGACCGCACCGGAAATCCGCAAGGCGGTCCTGCAGATCACCAGCGGTTTCGATCCGCGCACCCTCGAACATCGGTGGCGTTACGCCGAAATCGGCAACAGCGTGAACATCGGCATGGCCGTCGACCCGAAGCGACTCGGTTCGGATCTGCTCGCCCAGCTGTGGGTGGCGCCCTCGCGCGGCACCACGGTGGCGGTGCGGCTGCGGCCGGGAAGCTCGGCGGAGTCGGTGAGCATCGGTGCGGCATGGCGGCTGACCGCGCGGGAACTGCCGGAGCGCTACAAACTCGCGGGCATGGTGTCGATGAACGGCCGGCATCGCGACGGGCTGCTCGCGCACCTGCCGCTCGCGGTTCCGGGCGTGGACGCCACCGTCCCGATGAGCGAATACCCGATCGACGTGATCGACGCGTTGCACCTACCGTCCTCGGGTTGCGGTCAGCTGATCGGCTCCGACGACGAAGGCAACGGCGTCGCGGTCCGCATCGTCGGCGCGGGCATCTCGACCGTCTATGTGGCCGGGGAGCTTTATCTCGCACAGCAATTGGTGTTCCGCGCGCTCGCGGTCGGCGAACGTATTCTGATCCGCACCGACCGGGCGCATGCCTGGGAGAACCTGGTCACCACCATCGGCAATCCGGAGCGCCTGACCCTCGCGGTCGAAACTCACCAGTCCGACGCGGGTTTCACCGCGACCGTGGTGGACGGCGTCCTCGCGCCAGCCCCGCACGCGGGTGTCACCACCATCTACGTCACCGGCGACCCGATGGGCTGGCCCGCCACCCGCCCCGACCTGTCCATCCACCAGCCCGCGGCGATCGGCAACCACGTCATCCTGCGCACCGGCACGGCGCAGGTCGACCTCACCCTGGTCTCCATCCCTCGCGAAGCCACCTACATCGGCCACCCGCGCGGGCGTCGCGGCGCACCGGTCGGTGCCACGGGCTAACGCCGCGCATCTCCTGTTTCGCCGCGTACCGCACCATCGACAGGTCGGGAGCCAGCCCCGACGAGTCGCGCAAATTCCCTTGTGCGCAAGCCAATTCAGGGGATGAATCAGCCCCGCGGGTAAATACTGCATCGACGGCAAGAGTTGACGGCAAGAGATCGGCAAACTAGCGTCCAGATAGGCGGCTCGGTTGGAGCCGCCCCAATGGGGAGTTCTGGGGAGGATTCATTCATGAAGTTTTCGATCTATGCGTTTGCATCGCTGCTGGCCGCCGGCATCGCTTCGGCGGCGCTGAATCCTGGTGTAGCGAACGCGATTCCGTCGAGCTGCACTATCGCGAATTCCGCGGTCGTCTGCAAGACCGCGCGAGATTGCGAGAGTGCACGTAAAGAGCTCAAGGCGCAGCATCCGAATATCAGCCGATGCTATAACCAGCAGCCAGACAAAGATCGATTCGAGTACGTACATATGGCGCGCTGGTAGTCACGGGCGCACACCGCGGCGCAGCGGTGGCGAGCGCATGCTGACGTAGCGCACCTGGTGACGCGCCGTGCACGATTTCGTGCGCGGCGCGTTACTTGTTGCACGGCAGGCACATTGGCGCGGCGAATGCGTACCAGTTCGCACCGGCACTCGACCTACTGCTCCACGTTCTGGCGCGGCACGCCTCAGATTGCCAAGAACTTCGTGCGCGGCAGGCGAGCCGGCGCGCAACTGCGGTGATCAGCCCGGGTAGGGGTCGACGTTCCGTGCCACCCGCAAAGTTCTTGCCCACCAGGACAACTGGCGGAGCATACGAGCGGCGGCGTCGATGGCCGCACCGTCCTGCGTTTCTCCGGCGGCGTCGAACTGCTTCTTGGCCTGGTGGAAGCTGACGGTTTCGCGGATCGAGACCATGTGGATCTCAGCCACCACCTGACGTAATTGCTCCACGGCTCGCAGGCCGCCGGAGAGCCCGCCGTAGGAGACGAAACCGATCGGCTTGGCGCGCCATTCATGTTTCGCCGTGTCGAACGCGGTCTTCAGCGAAGCCGGGTACCCGTGGTTGTACTCGGAGGTGATCGCGACGAAGGCGTCCGCGGCGGCCAGCCTGGCCCGGTAGTCGGCGACCTCGGGGGTCTCGGTGAGGCTGGTCGGCAGCGGGGTGTCCGCGAGATCTATGACGCCCGTGTCGAACTCGTCATGCGCGCGTAGTGTGCCCAGGAACCAGTCGGCGACCACCGGAGCGAACCGCTCCGGACGCACGCTGGCCACGATGACCTCGAGCCGCAACGGAGTGTCCATCGCGTGAGCTTAACGCGCGCGGGGCGGGCCGAAAGGAAGAAGAAAATGATCTTGGTAACCGGCGCTACCGGAAACATCGGTGGCGAGGTGGTGACGGCGCTGAGCGAGTCCGGCGCGCCGGTGCGCGCGCTGGTGCGCGATCCGGCGACGGCCACGCTGCCCGCGGGCGTCGAGGCGGTGACCGGCGATCTGAACCGGCCGGAGACCATGGTCGACGCCCTCGACGAGGTGCGCGCGCTGTTCCTGCTGCCCGGCTACGACAACCAGGCCGACCTGCTGGACCGCGCGAAAAAGGCCGGGGTGCAACGGGTCGTGCTGCTGTCGAGCGCCTCGGCGGCACTGCAGGATCTGGACAACGCCGTCTCCCGCTACATGACGCTGTCCGAGCGGGCGGTGCGCGAATCCGAACTGGCCTGGACGTTTCTGCGGCCGCGCTCGTTCATGTCGAACGCACTGCGCTGGCTGCCGCAACTCGCGGCCGGTGACGTGGTGCGGGTGCAGTTCCCCGAGGTCCGGTTCGGCGCGATCGACCCCGCCGACATCGCCGCCGTCGCCGCCCTGGCACTCACCGGCGACCACCTCGACGGCCGGACGCTCGAACTGACCGGCCCGCAGGCCCTGCTGCCCGCCGACCAGATCGCCATTCTCGCCGCGACTTTGGACCGGCCGCTGGTCGCGCAGGGCCTGAGCACCGAGGAGACCAGGGCGGAACTCAGCGCGACCATGCCGCAGCACTACGTCGAGGCCTTCCTGAGCTTCTTCGCCGGCGGCACCCTGGACGAGGCGACGCTGCACCCCACCGTGCAGGAAGTCACCGGACGCGCGCCACGCACCTTCGAACAGTGGGCGCAGGCGCACGCCGCCGCCTTCACCGGCTGAGGCGGGTAAGCGGACCCTGTCCACGGTCGGCCTCGGCGAGTCAGGCACGATATGCACTGGCTATCAGCCTGACCGTGGCATAGGGTTCGACTCGGGAGGGGGGATTTGTGATACTCGGGCGCTGGTTGCTCATCGAAACGCTCGGACACGTCGACACCTGGTCGCTGCTCGCGGTCGGTACGGCGCCCCGGGAATGGAAGTCGTTCCAGCGCGCCGTTTCCACCCGATTACAACCCCTCATCGCCACCGCCTACACCAGCGGCACGGTCGTCGACCAGCAGCTGCCGCAGTCCCGGCACGACTGGTCAGGCCAGCGCATCGTGGTGGTGCCCCTGCACGGGCCCGACGAACGGGTCCATGCCGTCCGGCTGTGGGTGGGCACGGGCGATCCGCCACCGCCGGTCGGCGTCGCCGCGTTCGGGGTCGACGCGCGAGCCCGGCGGATCGAAGCCCTCCCCTACGACCTCGGGCCGCATTTCGAGGACGGCCGCATCGTCTGGATCGGTGCCGAATCCTTCGAGCTGATCGAACGTTTCGACGGCGCACTCGATCTCGTAGCCACGCTGGCCAGATCGACACCCGGCGACCGGTGGCTCGACACCGCGACCGTGCGTGCGCGGACCGGTCCGCGCACGCTGCTGCTCGCCGCGCGTAACCCCGACGAGAACCGGTACCGCTGGCTGGGTCTGGCCGTCGATGTCACCGATAGTGTTGCGCCCCAGCGTAAATCGTTCGAGGCAGCGACCCTGGACCTACTGCGCGGCGCACAGCCGAACCTCTACCTCGCCATCGTCGACCTGGCCCAGGTGCGGCTGATCCGCTGGGTCACCGAGCCGGTGCCCGGGTTGCGCTGGGGCCGCGGCACCGACGAGCGCACCGTGCCACACCCCGCCGATCGGGACCGAATAGTCTGCGCCCGCAACGACATCCGCTCCGGTGCCGAGCGGGTCACGCTGGCGGCGGTGCGGATGGCCACCGATACCGGCGACTGGCTCGTCGCCGACCTGGAGGCCTCACCGCTGCCCGGTGGAACGACGGGCGCGCGGGTGCCCGAATTCGCCTTGGTTCAGCTGGAAATCATCGACGACCCGCAACCGGAGGAACCGTCGGCCACTGACCAACCGCCCGCAACCCCGTGACCTGTCAGCCTGCCGCGGCCTCCGCAGGCACAGCCACGAACTCGGCCAAGCCTTGCTGCGGCGCGACCACCGCACTGAAACCCAATGTGCGCCTGGCCCGTTCGGGATCGGCGACGAAATGACGGACATCGCCGATCCGGTATTGCCCGGTCACCACGGGCGCGGGACCACCACACGCCTTCGCCATGATCGAGGCGACCTCCCACAACGTGATCGGCCGCCCGGACGCGATATTCAGTGGAACGAACCCGGGCAGCGCCCGCTCGACCGCCGCGAGCACGGCCACCGCGGCATCGCGCACGTGCACGAAATCCCGGACCTGCCCGCCATCCTCGAACACATGCGGCGCCCGCCCCTCATCCAGCGCGGCCCGCACCTGACCCACCATCCCGGCCCGCGCGCCTACACCGTAGACCTGATGCATCCGCAGCGCGGTCACCGCGCCACCGACCTGCAAACCCCAAGCGAAGGCATAGTTTTCCTGCGCCACCTTGCTCGCGCCGTAGCTGCCGCGCGGGCGCAGCGGCGCGTCCTCCCCCACCGGCTCCCAGGTCAGCACGTCGCCGGTGCGCGGAGCCCGATGGTCGAACATGCCCCGATCCAGATCCGCGCGCCTGCGCAGCCCGGGGAAGAACGGCCCGCCGCGCACGCTGCGGTAGCGGCCCTCGCCGTACACGCTGATCGATGACGCGAGCACCAGGCGGCGCACCTTCGCCCGCTCCATGGCGCCGAGTAACGCGGCGGTGCCCAGATCGTTGTGTGTCGCGAATTCGGCCGGACCGGCGCCCGCGGTGACCGCGGCGAGATGGCAGACGACGTCGATGCCCGCGAGCAGCGGCGCGAGCGCGTCGGCGTCGCGCACATCGACCCGCGAAACACCGTCCGGCGGCTGCGCGTCCGGCCCGTGCACGGTGTCGAGCATCAGATCGATGCCGACTACTTCATGACCTGCGGAAGACACGGCCTTGCACACGTGTGTTCCGAGGAAACCGGCCGCGCCGGTGACCAGCACTCTCATTCACCGCACCCTTGTTCGGCACCCCCGCATGGGTCAGGGTAACTCGAACGGGAGCGACACTCCGGTATGAACGCGGCACCGATCGCAGGTGTCGGTCTCGGTGACCGCGGCCACCGAGCGGCGGATCAGGTCCTTGAACGGCACCAGGTTGCGCTTGAACTCGGCGAACACATCGACCGCGTGCACGCCGGTACCCTCCTCCAGGCCCGCATCCAGATCGGTCACCAAAGCGACTGCGGCGTAGCACATCTCGAGTTCTCGGGCGAGCACGGCCTCGGGGTGACCGGTCATGTTCACCAGGTCCCAGCCCTGCCCGGCGAACCAGCGACTCTCCGCCCTGGTGGAAAATCGGGGGCCTTGGACGACGACCATCGTGCCCGCGCCCTTCATCGGCAGCACATCGTCGGCGGATTTGATCGTCGCGGTACGAAGGTCATCGCAGTACGGGTCGGCGAAGGAGACGTGCACGCCACCGCCGTCGAAATAAGTCTGCGGACGGCCCGAGGTCCGGTCCACCAACTGGTCCGGCACCGCCACCGTGCCGGGACCCCAGTCCCCGCGCAGGCTGCCCACAGCGCAGGGCGCGAACACCCGCCGCACCCCGAGTGAACGCAACGCCCACATGTTCGCCTGGTACGGCAGGGTGTGCGGAGCGAACTCGTGACTCTTGCCGTGCCGCGGCAGGAAGGCGACCGGCCGCCCCTGCACCTCGCCGATCGCAACCGGCGCACTCGGCGCCCCGTACGGGGTTTCTACCTCGACGTGCGTCGCCTCGTTGTCGAAGAAATCGTAGAAGCCGCTGCCGCCGATGACGGCGAGCGCAGGCCTGGCATGCGAACTCATGCCCCGATTCTCCCGTCCCCGAGACGTCCGCCGATCAACGGGTACCGCAACTCCGAGCGCACGCCAGGTAGAGCCTTGTCGGTGGACTCGGCCATGATGGCGGGCGGGGTGCTCGCGGTCTGCGGTATCGCGCTGGCGCGTGGTGGAGCCGAGGATCGGGTCGCTGCTCGGCCGCGTGACCCCGTGGAACAGGCGCTGACCTGACAAGTCGGGCGGAAAACTGTACCCTAGGGGGGTATGAATCCGGTTCGACCGTAGACCGGCAGCCAGCGAGGAGACATGGTGACATCCAGCCCCCAGGACCACGCCGCGCACGATCACGCCGCGCACGGCTACATCACCGCGAAGGACGACTACCTCAAGCGACTGCGCCGGATCGAGGGCCAGTCGCGCGGACTGCAGCGCATGGTCGAGGAGGAGAAGTACTGCATCGACATCCTCACCCAGGTCTCCGCGATGACCAAGGCACTGCAGGCGGTGGCGATGGGACTGCTCGAGGATCACATCAGTCACTGCGTGGTCGACGCCGCGGTGGCGGGCGGCCCGGAGGCGGAAGCAAAGATCAAAGAGGCCACCGACGCCATCGCTCGGCTGGTCCGGTCCTGACACCCCCTCGCTGAACCGTCGAACCGTAAGCGAGCCCTGCGCGAGAGCTGCGGCCGCTGGTTCCGCGACCAGACGTTGCGGCGGCAACCCTGCTGCCGGGAGGCTAGCCGTGCCAGCGGCGATAGACGTCGGCGGCGCCGGGGTGTAGCGGGATCGGGGCAGTGCCGATGAGGGAACGACCGTCCAGGAATTGTGTGCCTGCCGCTTCGGTGGGCACCAGCGAATCAGCCTGGTACACCAGGAGTTCGACGATCGACGCGGCGACATCCTCGGGCATGGACGCGGCGGCTAGCAGCAGGTTCGCCACGCCGATGGTGTGCACGGCGACGCCCCCGGGGTAGGCGTCGGCGGGGATCTCCACCCGGTCGTACACCGGTCCGAACCGTTCACGCATAGGCACGGCCAAGTCCCCCATGTCGACAAGCCGCATGCGCGCCGGGATCTCGAGCACGCTCGTCGGCACACCACCGGCCCACAGCAACGCGTCCACTTCCCCCGCTGCCAGCTCGGCCATCGCCGTCCGCAGCGGCCGATGCGAAACCTGCACGTCCCCTTCGGGATTCAGCCCGGCCACTCGCAGGATCCGGTCACCGGTCAACGCCGCGCCGGACCCGTCGGCACCGAGATTCACCCGGGCGCCACGCAACTGCGCGACGCTGCCGATCACACTGTCCGACCGCACCACGAGCTGCAGGTAGTTCTCGTACACCCGGCCGAGCGCCAGCACCCGATCGGTCGTATCCCCCACCGAATCCGACAGTGCCAGCGCGGCATCCACCTGCCCGCGCGCCAGCATCGCCAAGTTCTCCTGCGACCCCGACGTGGTCACCCGCTCGATCCGCACGTCGCCTTCCTGCGCGGCAGCGGCGGCGAGCAACCCCGCGAAGGCGTAATAGAACCCGCCCACCTCGCCCGAGGCCAACCGCACGACCGGCCCGCCCGCACTCGGTCCGCACCCAGCGATGCCCACCGCGGCCACGCCGGTCAGCGCCAGAAATCCCCGCCGTCCCATCGTCATCATGGCGCCACCGATGTTCGGTACTCGTCCACCGTGCCGAGCATCGGTCGCCGGTTCCGGCGTTCGGTTAGGCGCGCTTCGCCGAAAGCAGCCGCATACGGACTGCGGCACCGAGCCGGCAGCACACCGAATATCCCCCGCATCAACCAGTTCCGGTGCATCGTCATGGCCGCTCCGCCGGCAGCCGGATGTGGACGGCCAGTCCGTGCGGGTGGACCGCTTCGACGGTGAGGGTCCCACCACAAGCTTGCGCGAGGGCGGCGGCGATGGGCAGGCCGAGGCCGGAGCCGCCGCTGACGGCGGTCGAGCCGCGGAAGAAGCGGGTGGTGAGCCGGTCGATCTCGTCGGCGGGCACACCGACGCCGTCGTCGTGGACGGTGAGGGTGACCCAGCCGGGTTCGCCCGCGACGGTGAGCACCGTCCGTGCACCGGATCCCGCGTAGCGGCACGAATTGCTCAGTGGCACATCGAGAATCTGGGCGAGCGCGTCGGCGGAGACCGCGACGTCGGCGTGCTCGATCGACGGACCGATCCGCAGTTCCTGCCCCGCCGCGTCGTACGCCGAGTACCACGCGTCGAAGCGGTCGGCGACCACCTGGACCGCGTCGCAATGGTTCTCGTCCGCAGCGAGCCTGGCCGCGTCGAAGCCGGCGGGTGTTTCGGCGACGGCGAGGGTGAGCAGGCCGTCGAGCAGCGCGGTCAGCCGCTCGACCTCGGCCGCGGCGCTGCGAAAGGTGTTCGCCGCCTTGTCCGGTACCGCGGGCTCGAGCGAGTCAAGTCGAATCGTCAACGCGGCCAGCGGGTTCCGCATGGCGTGCGCGGTGTCGGCGACCAGTTGACGTTGCGCGTCCACCGAATCGGCGACGGCCAGCGCCATTGCGTCGAAAGATTCGGCGACAGCACGCATTTCGGGAGGACCGCCGTGATGCGTGGCGATCGACGCCGGATGCTTGGCGGCGACCGTCTCGGCCCGCGGCTTGGGCAGTGTCGCGGTGAGATCGGCGACGGCGTGCGAGAGCGCCCCGAGCGGCCGCAGCACCCAGCGGCTCAAAGTCAGTGCGAGCAAGGTGAACAGCGCCATCGCGATCACACCGCCGAGCACGATCAACGCCCAGGTGCGGGCGATGTCGGCGCGGGCACGCGCGGTGGACGCCTGGATCACCACGGCGCCGCTCACCTGTACCCCGGTGCCGACGGGGCGCGCGACCAGCATGGTCGGCGCACCCCATGGGGTCAGTTGAGCCACCGCGTGCGGACGCTGATTGCGCCGCGCCGCCGCCACCGCGGCACCGATCTCCGGGTCGTCGATGCTCGCGCCGCCGTTGGCGGTCGTCGCCCCTTTCGCGTCGACCACCAGCACGTTTTCGCCGTACAGCTCGTGATAACGGCCGACCTCGTCGGACAGCGCCCGGCTATCCCCCGAGGTCGAGGCGGCCGCGGCGAGATTCGCGAACCGGTCGGCGTCGCCGGACCGGGCGAGCACCAGCTGCTGGGTCCGGCTCGTCGCCACCGTCAACGACAGCGGCACGGCGAACGCCAGCACCGCGATCGCGGCGAACACGGTCAGCGCGATGAGTAGGCGGCGCCGCATGGCCTGCCCCCGGTCATTGCCCCCACCGATACCCGTAGCCGCGAATGGTGGTGATCAGTCCCGGCCGATTCAGCTTGGCGCGCAACCCGGTCATGTGCACGTCGAGCGACCGGGACACCGCGACGAACGCGTCCCCCCAGATCCGGTCCATCAGCTGCTGGCGGCTCACCGCGGCGCCCGGCCGCTCCACCAGCGCCTGCACCAGCTCGAATTCCTTCTGCGTCAACGTGATCGGCGCACCGGCCACCTCGACCAGGCGCGCCTGCAGATCCACCCGCACGTCACCGGTGACCACCACCGCCTGCGCCGGTTGCGCCGCGGCGGCCGCCCGCCGGGTGACCGTTTCCAGCCGCGCCATCAATTCCGCGATCCGCGGCGGCTTCACCAGATAGTCGTCGGCGCCGCCGCGCAACCCGCGCACGATCGAACGTTCGTCGCTGCGCGCCGTCAGGATGAGCACCGGCACCTGACTCACCTCACGCAACTGCCGCAGCACCTGCAACCCGTCCCCGTCGGGCAGCCCGAGGTCGAGAATGATCGCGTCGTAACCGCGGTGCGCCATCAGAATGTCCGCGCCGCGCCGTTTGCGCTCCGCCCGGTAACCACGGGCGTTCAGCGCCTCGACCAGCGCGTCACCGACGCCGTCGTCATCTTCGACCACCGCAAGCCGCACGCGCCGATCTTCCCACGCTGGGCGAATCGGCGCGTGCGCCGGGCCGTCGGTCACGCAGTGGTGAGCCGACGTTCCGGCTCGGCCGTCCCGACACCGGTCCCAGTTACGGCGTCGGCGGCGGCCTGTTCGGCTTCGATGGTCGAGGAGGCCGAGGTCTCCCGCATGAACAGGTAGGTGAGCAGCGAGATGGCGATGCACCCCGCGACGTACCAGAAGTAGACCGACTCGTGGCCCGCCTTCTTCAGCGTCAAGGCGATCGTTTCGGCGGTGCCGCCGAAGATCGCGACGGTCAGCGCGTACGGCAGGCCGACGCCGAGCGCGCGGATCTTGGTCGGGAACAGCTCCGCCTTCACGATGGCGTTGATCGAGGTGTAGCCGGTGACGATCACCAGCGCGCCCATCATCAGTGCCCACGCGCCGATCGGGTTCTTGGTCTGCCCGAGCACCGTCATGATCGGCACGGTGAGCAGCGTGCCCGCGACGCCGAAGAAGATGAGCAGCTTGCGCCGCCCGATCCGGTCGGACAACGCACCCGCCAAGGGCTGCAACACCACGAACGCGAGCAGGGCGAAGAAGTTGATCCAGGAGCCGGTCTCCTCGGGGATGCCGACGCTCAGCTTCATGTACTTCTGCATGTACGTCGTGTACGTGTAGAAAGCCACGGTCCCGCCGAGGGTCAAGCCGACCACCAGCAGACATTCGCGGGGGTACTGCATCAGCATCCGCAGCGAGCCGCGCGGCGCGGTGCTCGACGCTGTGACCGCGTCGCCCACGCTGTTCACCAGCGGAACCGACTCGGCCGCCGCCGCTTCGAACTGCGCGGACTCGTCCATGCTGCGCCGCAGCCACATCACGATGAGCGCGGCGGCCGCGCCGATGACGAACGGGATGCGCCAGCCCCAGTCGTACATCTGGGCCTTGTCGAGGAATTGCTGCAGGATGATCTGCACGCCCAAGGCGACCAGCTGGCCGGCCACCAGCGTCACGTACTGGAAGCTCGAGTAGAACCCGCGCTTGCCCGCCGAGGCCACCTCGGACAGATACGTTGCGCTGGTGGCGTATTCGCCGCCGACCGAGAGGCCTTGCAGCAGTCGCGCCAGCAGCAACAGGACCGGCGCCGCGATGCCGATCGTCTGGTAGCCGGGGGTCACCGCGATCAGCAGCGAGCCGCTCGCCATCACCGTCACCGACAGGGTCAGCGCGGAACGCCGTCCGTACTTGTCGGCGTAGCGGCCGAGCAGCCAGCCGCCGAGCGGGCGCATCAGGAAGCCGACGGCGAACACCGCGGCGGTGGACAGCAGCTGCGCGGTCGGATCACCGGACGGGAAGAACGTTTTCGCGAAATAGATGCTGAACGCGGCGTAGACGTACCAGTCGTACCACTCGACGAGGTTGCCGATGGATCCGCGCAGCACGTTCGCGACGACCCGCCGCTCGCCCACGGGCTTTGTCGTAGTCACAAGATCTCCTTCTTCGACGCGTCAGCGCGTCAGCCGAGACCGAGTGTGTCTGCTGTCACAGCGGCAAGGGAATGCCCAGAGCCCCTTCCTAACAGTCCCTTAGGAGTGTCAGGGCTCTCCCCGATCTAGGCGGTGGAGACCTTCACGTAAAAGCACCTCGCACAAGGTTGTTGCCTTGCGCGAGGTGCGATGCAGAACTTTTGCGGCTGTGCCGGCTCAGCCGTTCAGCAGCGGTGCCAGCGTGCGCAGCCCAGCGAGGTAGTCCTCGTTCAGGACCTGCACCGCAACATGGTTGCCACCGGCGTCCAGGTGCGCGGTGAGCTCAGCGGCGACGTGCTCCGGGCTGCCGTGCGCGATGACGGCGTCGAAGACCCGGCTGCCGGGGTCGGTGAGTTCCTCGTCGGTGAAGCCGAGCCTGCGCAGGTTCGAGGCGTAGTTCGTCAGGCCCAGGTAGAACCCGACGGTCCCCTCTGCGACGGCATGCGCCTGCTGCGGGTCGTCGGTCAGTACGACCTTGTGCTCGGTCGCGATCAGCGCGTCCGGGCCGATCTCCGCCCGGGCCCGCGCGGTGTGCGTGGACGGCACGAAATAGGGCAGCGCGCCCAAGGACCGCTGCGCGGCCAGCTTCAGCACCCGCGGCCCGAGGGCGGCCACGGCGCGGCGCTCGGCAGGCACGTCCAAAGCGTCCAGTACGTCGAGGTATTCGACGAGGGCGTCGTAGGGCTTACGGTACTCACCGGTGTGCTCCGGGTGCCCCGCACCGATACCGAGCAGGAAGCGGCCGGGGAAGCGCGCGTCGATCCGGTGGAACGACTCCGCGACCTCCTTCGCGGGCACGGCCCAGATGTTCACGATGCTGGTAGCCACGTTGATCGTCTCCGTCGCCGCCAGCAACGGCTCGACGGTCGACAGATCACCGGGCGGCGACGCACCCAGCCAGAGCGTCCCATAGCCGGATTTCTCCAGCTCCCGCGCGTCTTCCGGGCTGAAGAGGTTGTACGCCCGCCACACACCGAATCGTCCGAGGCCCTCGATTGTCATGCTTTGCGGAACCACCGTGCCGCCCTTCCTATTCCGGCCGGATCCATAAAAATTCCTGCCCCGAATCGTTAGCACTCTCGATTCGAGAGTGCTAACTTTGGTGGTGCACAGCTACCGGCGCCTACCGCGGTGGCAGGCGTCGCCACAGGTGAAATGGAGGTGATTGCTGTGCTGAGGTTCGATCCATTCCATGACATGGACACCGTCGCGCGCCAGCTGCTCGGTGAGACCGCGGGTTCCTCCCGCGCCCCGCGATTCATGCCGATGGATCTGTTCAAAGCGGGTGACCACTATGTCCTGCACGCCGACCTGCCCGGAGTCGATCCCGGCTCGGTGGATGTGAGCGTGGACAACGGCACCCTGACCCTGCGGGCGCAGCGCAGCGCACCCAGCGAGGAAGGCGTCCAGTGGATCGCCTCCGAGCGTTTCGCGGGCAATTTCATGCGCCAGATCAGCCTCGGCGACAACGTCGACGCCGAAAAGATCAGCGCCACATACAACAACGGCGTGCTGTCGGTGACGATTCCGATCGCCGAACGGGCCAAGCCGCGCCGCATCGAGGTCGCCAGCGGATCGGCGCAGCAGAAGACGATCGAAGCCGGATCGTCCAACTGAACGACTCGGCGCCCGCGCCGCAGCCGCCTGCCGGTTGTGCGGCGCGGGCGCAGCGTCCGCCAGGAATTCAGCCCCCGCAACAACTTTCGCCCGACGGCACGGTGCGTACTTCCCTGGTCTGCGCGTTGCGCGCGGCAAGATCCGCGGCGGCGGGATAGTCGACGGCGATCAGGCTCAGACCGTGCGCGGGAGCCACGGTGACCGAGCTGGAGCGCTCGGTTTCGTTCAGCAGCCCGCCGACCCAATCCGGCGTGCGGCGCCCCTCACCCACCGCAAGCACGGCACCGACCAGGCTGCGAACCATGGACCAGCAGAAGGCATCCGCGCTGACATACGCGGTGAGCAGGTCGCCGTCGCGGTGCCAGTCGAAGCGCTGAAGTTCCCGCACCGTCGTCGCGCCCTCGCGGCGGCGACAGAAAGCCGCGAAGTTGTGCAGGCCCAA
Organism: Nocardia ninae NBRC 108245; assembly: GCF_007990755.1. GTDB lineage: Bacteria > Actinomycetota > Actinomycetes > Mycobacteriales > Mycobacteriaceae > Nocardia > Nocardia ninae. The sequence goes on from NZ_BJXA01000032.1 coordinate 71,023, forward strand.
GAGCTTTCGAGACGCCGCGCGCATCGCATCGATATCGACGTCGTGGCGGCAGCCCACGATGCTGCGGGCCTGCAGCGGTTCGGCGCCGTAGGGGGCGGTGGTCAGCCGGTACGCGTAGTGCCTGCGGATCGCCGAGAAGCGCGCGTCGAATTCGGGCGGGACGAGGCGAACCTCCTTGATCCGCACATCCTTCGGCAGGAAACGCGCCATCCGGTGCACCAGCTTGGCCGGGTCGAGCTCGGCGGTCGTATCGAAATGGGCGACTTGCCCTTCCGCGTGCACGCCGGCGTCGGTGCGGCCCGCGACGGTCAGCGGCACCGGTTCGCGGAACACCTTGCTCAGCGACTCCTCCAGCACGCCCTGCACGGTGCGCAGGCCGGGCTGGCGCGCCCAGCCAGTGAAATCGGTTCCGTCGTAACTGATATCGAGCCGGAACCGTGTGGCCGGACGCGCGATCGCGTCGACCGGCGCCGCATCTCGCGTCGGCTCGGCCGAATCCTGCCTCGGCACAGCCGAAACCTGCTCCGGGCCAGCCGAGTTCGACGACGAGCTAGCCGACAGCATCGAGTCCTCCGCGCTCACTTCGATCTCCTGGTCAACGAACGAACCCGCCGACCCGCGGAAAGCGGGCGGCGGGCTCGATCAGAAATTCCGACGCGAACGTCGGGCATCCTCAGGCCTTGTCTTCGGTGGCCTTTTCGTCGGCAGCCGGAGCCTCGACCTCAGCGGTCTCGGCAACAGCGTCGTCGGCCTTGTCCTCGACAACCTCAGCGGCCGGGGCCTCTTCGGTCTTCTTGGACGAGGCGACACGGCGAGCGCGGTCGGCCTCGTTGGTCACGGTCTTCTCCCGGACCAGCTCGATGATGGCCATCGGCGCATTGTCACCCTTACGCGGCAGCGTCTTGGTGATGCGCGTGTAGCCGCCCTCGCGACCCTCGAACGAGGGGCCGATCGTGGCGAAGAGCTCGTGCACGACGTCCTTGTTGCGGATCACCTTGAGCACCTCGCGACGGTCGGCAAGGGTGCCTGCCTTCGCCTTGGTGACAAGCTTCTCGGCGTAGGGACGCAGTGCCTTGGCCTTGGACTCGGTGGTCGAAATTCGACCGTGCTCGAAGAGCGCCGTCGCCAGATTGGCGAAGATCGCCTTCTGGTGCGACGCCGACCCGCCGAAGCGAGCACCCTTCTTGGGCTTGGGCATTGTTGGTTCTCCTTGTGTGAGGCCGGGCCGGGGTGCCTACCCCGCGTCTGGCCTAGAGCTGTTCGGTCTCGGCGTAGTCCTGCTCGCCACCGTCGGTGTCACTGAACGTGCCGCTGTCGCTCCACGTTCCGGTGCTCGCGTCGTAACCCACCACAGACGAAGGATCGAACGACGCCGGGCTGTCCTTGAGCGAGAGGCCGAGCGCGTGCAGCTTGACCTTCACCTCGTCGATGGACTTCTGGCCGAAGTTGCGGATGTCCAGCAGGTCCGACTCGGTGCGGGCGACGAGCTCGCCCACCGTGTGCACACCCTCGCGCTTGAGGCAGTTGTAGGACCGGACGGTGAGGTCCAGGTCCTCGATCGGCAGACCGAACGAGGCGATGTGGTCCGCCTCGGCCGGCGAAGGGCCGATCTCGATGCCTTCGGCTTCGACGTTGAGCTCACGGGCCAGGCCGAAGAGCTCGACCAGGGTCTTGCCCGCCGAGGCGAGCGCGTCCCGTGCGCTGATGGAGTTCTTGGTCTCCACGTCCAGGATCAGACGGTCGAAGTCGGTGCGCTGTTCGACACGGGTGGCCTCGACCTTGTAGGTCACCTTGAGCACCGGCGAGTAGATCGAATCCACCGGGATCCGGCCGATTTCCGCACCGGACGCCTTGTTCTGCACGGCGGGGACGTAGCCGCGACCGCGCTCGACAACGAGCTCGATCTCCAGCTTGCCCTTGTCGTTCAGGGTGGCGATGTGCATGTCCGGGTTGTGCACGACGACGCCGGTCGGCGGCACGATGTCACCGGCGGTGACGGTGCCGGGGCCCTGCTTGCGCACGTACATCGTGACCGGCTCGTCCTCCTCCGAGGACACGACCAGACCCTTGAGGTTCAGGATGATGTCGGTGACATCTTCCTTCACGCCGGGGACGGTGGTGAACTCGTGCAGCACGCCGTCGATACGAATGCTCGTGACCGCGGCCCCCGGAATCGAGGACAGCAGGGTACGCCGCAGCGAATTGCCCAGGGTGTAACCGAAACCCGGCTCGAGCGGTTCGATGGTGAACTTCGAGCGGTTCTCGGCAACGACCTCTTCGGTCAGTGTCGGACGCTGTGAAATCAGCATTTAGGATCATCCTCCTGTTTGGGCGCCCGCTATTTGACGCCTCGTTTTAGGGGTTGTGCATGATCTGCCGGTAGCAGCAGATCACGCACCGTGTAGCAGCGTTTACTTCGAGTAGTACTCGACGATGAGCTGTTCCGAGAGCGGCACATCGATCTGGGCGCGCTCGGGCTGCTGGTGCACCAGGATCCGCAGACGGCCCGGGATGACCTGCAGCCAGCCGGGAACCGGCCGGTCGCCGACGGTCTCGCGCGCAACCTGGAACGGCAGCGTGCCCAGCGACTTCTCCTTGACATCGATGATGTCGTACTGGGTCACCTGGAAGCTCGGAACGTTGACGCTCCGGTTGTTCACCAGGAAGTGGCCGTGGCTGACGAGCTGGCGAGCCTGACGACGGGTACGGGCCAGACCGGCGCGGTACACGACGTTGTCCAGGCGGCACTCGAGCAGACGCAGCAGGTTGTCACCGGTCTTGCCCTTGAGGCGGTTGGCCTCTTCGTAGTACCGGCGGAACTGCTTCTCCATGACGCCGTAGGAGAAGCGAGCCTTCTGCTTCTCCTGCAGCTGGAGCAGGTACTCGCTCTCCTTGATCCGCGCGCGGCCGTGCTGGCCGGGCGGGTACGGACGACGCTCGAACGCCTGGTCGCCGCCGACGAGGTCGACGCGCAGACGACGCGACTTGCGGGTGATGGGGCCTGTATAACGAGCCATTTTTTATCTCTTTCCTTTCCCGCTAGACGCGACGACGCTTGGGCGGACGGCAGCCGTTGTGCGGCTGGGGGGTGACGTCGGAGATCGTGCCGACCTCGAGGCCCGCGGCCTGCAGCGAACGGATCGCGGTCTCGCGGCCCGAACCCGGGCCCTTCACGAAGACGTCGACCTTCTTGACGCCGTTCTCCTGCGCCTTGCGGGCAGCGTTCTCGGCGGCGAGCTGCGCGGCGAACGGGGTCGACTTGCGCGAACCCTTGAAGCCGACGTGGCCCGAGGACGCCCACGAGATGACGTTTCCGGCCGGGTCGGTGATCGACACGATGGTGTTGTTGAACGTGCTCTTGATGTGCGCGTGGCCGTGCGGGACGTTCTTCTTTTCCCGGCGACGCGACTTCTGGGTCTTCTTGGGGCCGGAGGCCCTGGACTTCGGAGGCATCGGTTATCCCCTACTTCTTCTTGCCGGCGACGGTGCGCTTCGGGCCCTTGCGGGTGCGCGCGTTGGTCTTGGTGCGCTGACCACGCACGGGCAGCCCACGACGGTGGCGCAGACCCTGGTAGCAGCCGATCTCGATCTTGCGACGGATGTCGGCCTGCACCTCGCGGCGCAGGTCACCTTCGACCTTGAGCTCGGGCGAGGTCTCGATGTAGTCACGCAGCTGCGTCACCTGATCGTCGCTGAGGTCCTTGCTGCGCAGGTCCGGGCTGACGCCGGTGGCCGCGAGGATCTCCTTGGAGCGGGTACGGCCGATGCCGTAGATGTAAGTCAGCGCGATCTCCATGCGCTTTTCACGCGGGAGATCAACGCCCATGAGACGTGCCATGTGGCAGGTTCCTTAGCTGTTGCGGAGGTCTGCTCCCTGTCCGTCCCCTCGTCTTGGTGGGGCACCGGCCTCCGTACCGGTGGTTGGCGCACACGCCTTCCGGGCGAACCCGGAATACCGCAGCGTGCGGCTGGAGCTGGGAGTTCTTCTTTAGTTGGCCAAGCCGATCAGTGATCGGTGCCCGGCTGGTGATCGCTGGGAGTTGCCTCCCGCTTGATCAGCCCTGGCGCTGCTTGTGGCGCAGGTTGTCGCAGATCACCATGACCCGACCGTGACGGCGGATCACCTTGCACTTCTCGCAGATCTTCTTGACGCTCGGCTGAACCTTCACGTCCGTCCAATCTTGTTGTGGTTCACACGGGTGTGAACACAGTTTTTCCCCAGCCTTTTCGCTGGGGAAGTCTGTTGTGCCGCTCTGTCGAGCGACGGTTCTGCACGGCCAGGCGAACTTCTCACCTCACCGAAGTGAATCGACCCGGGCACACTCCGCTGAGGAGAGATCGCCCGATTCGATTTACTTGTAGCGGTAGACGATCCGGCCGCGTGACAGGTCGTATGGGGAAAGCTCGACGACCACGCGGTCCTCGGGGAGGATACGAATGTAGTGCTGCCGCATCTTCCCGCTGATGTGCGCGAGAACCTTGTGACCGTTCTCGAGCTCGATCCGGAACATCGCATTGGGCAACGGCTCGACAACTCGACCCTCGACCTCGATGGCCCCGTCTTTCTTCGCCATGTCCTCCGCGATCCCGGTTACGCTCAACCTGGTTTGTTTGGCTTGTTTCTGCTTACATGGATCAATCGGCCGAAACCGACCGACGACATGCAAACAGTCGGCGCATAGGTGCACCGCCGCTCCAGCTTACCGGTACCGGATGGTTCCGGCAAAAATGGGTGTCGGTGGTAGCTCCCGCCGGTACTCTTTCCGCCCCGATCAGAGCGTGAAATCGAGGGCCGCAGCGCCCTGGCCTCCTGCCCCTCTGTGGTGTCCGGACGTCGCGTAAACTGACCGCTGTCCAGGTATAGAGGGTCGAGCAGATCTAGGGGGATCCGTGAGCGAGCGCAGCGAGCGAACCTCCCATGCAGCGCCTCCGGGCACGATGGAACCGAGCGCTAGCGAGGTGGAATCGTGAGCCGCAATAATGACGGCCTCCCCATGCTGCCGCCGTGGCTGTCCGAGAGTGATGTCACACAGGTCGGCTACGAAGCGCCGGTGCAGAACCTTCCCTCCGACGATGTGATCGACGAGAGACCCAGCCGCCGACGTCAAGAGAAGAAGCGTAAGGGTTGGCGCCGGGACAAGAACGACACCCCGGCCACCGAAGAGCAGCAGCCCGAGGCCGGCCCGCACGGTCGCACACCCGATGCGGGTTCCCGTTCGCCGGAGCCGCCGCAGCCCGATACCCCGCGCGCGGACCCGTGGCGTCAGCCCGGGCTGGATGCCTACGTCCAACCGCGCACGGATGACGTGTGGCAGGCCGGTCCGCCGCAACGTACCGAAGCACCGGCGCAGCGCACCGAAGCACCAGCGCAGCGTCCGGAGGCACCGGCTGCGCGGACCGAGGCACCGCCGCAGCGCACCGGCGGACCCGCACAGGGACTGCCCACCCGGAACCCCGGCCCGCCGCCCCCGGCCTTCCAACCGCTGGGCAGCCGCGCTGTCACCGAGCCGCCCGTCTCGAACGACCCGACCACCCGGCAACAGCCCACCCGGCCCGATCTGCCGCCGCCACCCGCGCTTCCGGATCCGCCGCCGCAGGCATCCTCAGCCATTCCGGACGCACCGCCGCAAGCCTCGACCAATGCGCCGCAGGCCCCCGCGGAGCGTTACGCACCGCCGGAGCCCGATGGCCCGCCGCCGTGGCTGGCCGGACCGCGGCCCGAGCAGGCGACGACCGCACCGGCCGCACCGCCGCGTCGGCCACCGCTGCCGGATCCTCCGCCGTTGCCCGGTCCGCCACCGGCGCAAGGCGGCTCGTCGACGACTCCGTCCGCCGAACAGACACCACAGGCACGACCGGACGCACCGGCACGCGGGCAAGAACCGCCTGCCGCGAGCCGGGTACCGCAGGCACCGGGTGACAACGCCGCCGAACGACCGGGCGCGCCAACACCTTCGGCGCCGCCCACCCGACCCGGGCCGCTGGATCAAGGCCGCGCGCCCGGTGACAGCGTCGTTCCCCCGGCGGCGCCCGTAACCGGGCCGCAGGGACGTGCGCCGCAAGCACCGGATCGTGAGCAGCCGGGCGCGGAGAACGTTGCCGGTGCGACGACACCTCCCGCCGTCCAGCCGGGTCAGGAACTTCCGAGCCGTGGGCCGGCTGCGGGTTCGGCACCGTCGAGCCCGACCTCGACAGCGGGACAGCCGGTACCCGACGATACCGTCGGCGGGCCTGAGCGCGGCCCGGCCGCCGTGCAACCAGGTGCGAACGGCACCGCGTTACCGCCGCTGCCCGCCCGACCCGCCGAACCTGCTACACCGGGCACCGAGCGCCCGGAATCCGGTCAGCCACAACGCGACAACTCGCTCCAAGCACCAGGTTGGGTGCCCTCTTCCAACACCGGAGCAACCCGGCCGTCCGCCAGCGGGCGACACCGCCTGCCCGCCGAGATCGACGGGCTCCCGGGTGTGCCCGAGGAGTCGGCGCAGCGGTCCGGCGGACAGCCGCAGCCCCGGAATGACCTCCCGCAGCCACCTGTTGGGCCGTACGCGCCGGCGAATCAGAGCGGATCCGGCGGCCCGATCGGATACCCGCCGCAGGCGACCGGCGGTCAGGCCCCGAGCAGTGAGCAGCCCGCGCCACCGGCACCGAGCGAGCCGTGGCGCAACGCCGCGGCTCCGGTGTGGGCAGACGAATCCGTCAGTCGGCCACCGTCGGTCGGCGGGCAGGCACCCGGCAGCGAACAGCCCGGCCCGCCCGCACCCGGCGTCCCGTGGCTCAACCAGGCAGCACCGGCGGCGCAAACCCCGAGCCGGACAGCACCGTCCGTCGGTGGGCAAGCACCGGTCAGTGAGCAGCCGGGACCGCCCGCACCCGGTGTCGCTTGGCACAACCAAGCCGCACCAGCAGCCCAAACCCCAGGCCACACAGCACCATCCGCAGGCGGACAAGTACCAGGCAACGAACAGCCCGGCCCGCCCGCACCCGGCGTTCCATGGCACAACCAAGCCGCACCAGCAGCCCAAACCCCGAGCCAGACAGCACCGTCCGCGGGCGGACAAGCACCGGGCAACGAACAGCCAGGACCACAAGCGCCCGAGGTTCCTTCGCGTGCGCCAGGCGGATTCGCCGGACCACAGGTCGGTGGCCAGGCGCCGGGTGGGTCACCGCCCGCGCCGCCGCAACCGCCGGGCCAGTGGGGTCGTCCGCCGGGACCGGTCGGTGGGCAGTACCAGCCTGGCGTGCAATACCAGTCGGGTCCGCCGCCATCACTGGACGATGTGCCGATGCGCCGGGCCAAGAAGTCGCCGGGCAGCGGCTGGCGTAAGGCCGTGCATCACGTGTCGGGCGGCGCGATCAATCCTGGATTGTCCGCGGAGGAACTGCGGTTGCAGGAGTTGGTCGCCCGGATCCGCCAACCCGTGCGCGGCGACTACCGGATCGCGACGCTGTCCCTGAAGGGTGGTGTCGGAAAGACCACCACCACCATGGGTATCGGCTCGATCTTCGCCTCGATCCGCGGCGACCGGGTGATCGCGGTGGACGCCAACCCCGACTTCGGCACGCTGTCGCAGCGGGTGCCGCTGCAGACCAGGTCCACCGTGCGTGACCTGCTGCTCGACCCGTCGATCCAGCGCTACTCCGATGTCCGCAGGCACACCTCGCAGGCCACCAGTCGCCTGGAAGTGCTTGCCAGCGAACGCGATCCGGCGGCGTCGGAGGCGTTCAGCGAGGAGGAGTACCGTGCGGTCGCCCGGATCCTGCAGCGCTTCTACAACATCATCCTGACCGACTGCGGTACCGGACTGATGCATTCGGCGATGTCGGGCGTGCTGGATCTGGCTCACTCACTGGTGCTCATCTCCTCCCCCGCGATCGACGGCGCCCGCAGTGCCGCAGCGACTTTGGACTGGCTGTCGCTGCACGGACACGATCACCTGGTCCGCAACGCGGTGGTGGTGATCAACTCGCCGCGCGCCGGATCACCGAACGTCGGCATCCAACAGCTGCGGGAGTACTTCCTGTCCCGTTGCCGCGCAGTGCACATCATCCCGTTCGACGCGCACATGTCCGAGGGCGCCGAGATCGATCTGCACCGCCTGCACAAACACACCAAGCGCGCCTACGTCGAACTCGCCGCCACCATCGCCGACGATTTCGCCACCGATCACCGCCGCTATCAACCCTGAAACACCGCCGTGTCACACCGTCACGTGACAACTGGGTTGCCGACCCTCGGGCTACCGATCGAGCAGAGTCATATGGTCGCCAACAGATCTTCAGCAGCGACCATATGACTCTGCCCACCCTCGAAATGCCCGGCAACACAACCACATCAGCCGCATCCAACCGCTCGGTGCACAGACCGTCCATACCTCTCACAGGGCTTACAGTCCTTGTGACAGGTACGGAAGGTCTGCGAGACCTCACGAAACGACCGCGCGCGAAAACCGTTCGCGGGCTAGCGGTCTGGCGGTAAGGGCGGAGCTACCACTCCGGGAGACGACGTCTGCCCGCGAGAATGTCGCGGACGAGATCGTCGTAGGCATCGGCGAGTTCGGCAAGGTGATGCCAAGCGCCGTGCAGTCTTTCGTCGTGTGCGTCGAGGGTCATCAGCGCGTGGTGCGCGCGCACCGAGGACTCGGCGAGGCGGTCGATGACCGCGCCGACGGTCTCGGTGTGCAGGGTCGCACCGAGCCGGTGCTGGGGCACACTGCGTGCGACCCAGTCATCGATGGCCATGACCAATTCGACTCTGCGGCGCTCGATTTCGAGGACCACCGTCGGGTCGGTGTCCACCGAACCACCGCGGCCGACCAGTCGCCGCTCGTGCAGCACCGCGAGATCGCGGGCGAACCAGAGCAACGGACCGCCGACCACGCGGTGTCCACGACACGCCCGAACAAGTAGATCCGAGGTGGGAAGCAGTCCAGGAGCATGGGACTGCACCACCGAATCGGCACACCGCAGGGTGCCGGGAAGAGCCATTACGACTGTTGTATCCGAACCTGCCACGTTGCCTCGCCGTCATCGCCGCACAACACCGGATCAGGACGTTCATTACAATAAACCTCTGAAGGCACCTGTCAAGCGTTACCGGGCCGTAGGAAGTCACGAAGAGTACACTTCGTTACCTGCACGACCAACCGAGGAGCAAGATGGCGGACGGTCCGACGTACCACCGGATCGCAGACCTCCTCCGCGAGGAGATCCGCGCAGGCAAGTGGAAACCGGGTGATCGGTTGCCCAGCCACACGGAGCTGGCCGAGCACATGCAGGTCTCACTGACCACCGCTCGCAATGCGATTCAGGTGCTTGTCACCGAAAATCTCGTCTACACAGCGACTTCCCGCGGCACCATCGTGCGAAACCAGGAAGTTCTGGAATCAGTTGTCACCGACCATATCCGACACGACCGGCCGAAGTCGCCGCACGACATCTTCGAGGAGATCGCGCGCGCCGCGCACCGGACGCCGTCCAAGGAGTTCAGCGCGAAGATGGAGCCTGCGGGTCCCTCGGTCGCGCTGTGGCTCGGCGTGCCCGAAGACTCCTGGGTGCTGGCCAGGACGGTCGTCCAGTATCTGGACAACGAGCCGTGGTCCTGGGAGGTCAGCTTCTATCCGCGAGACCTGGCCGAGGCCACCGGAATCGACTCGCCGCACGACATTCCGGAGGGCACCACCCGCCGATTGGCGGTCAGCGGGCACGCCGAGACCGCCCATCGCGACACGCTGACGGCGCGGCCCGCCACCGCCGAAGAGGCCACCGTGCTCGGCGTGGCGGCGGGCACGATCCTGCTGGACCATCTGCGGATCGGCGCCAACCACGAGCGGGTCACCAGGGCCACCCGGCACCGTTCCATCGCCGCGAGTAACCGGCTGGCCTACCAGCTCGGCGACGCCGAAGGACTGGCCGTCATCGGGCGCACCCTGGGCGTGCCGTACGGACCGGGCATCGCGACGGCATGAGTATCATGCTCCGCCAGGCGACAATTGGTGATCTGGGCGTGATCTGCCGTCTGCGCCTGCAGCGCACCGCGTGGCTCACCACGCGCGGCTCCGATCAATGGACGGTCGCGGGTCGCGGCCTACCCATCGAGATCTTCGCGCGCTCGGTCGGCCGGTCGATGGACGCGGGCGAGACCTGGATCGCGGAGGTCGCGGGCGAACCCGCGGGCACGATCACCGTCAACCGCCATGCCGACCCTGGGCTGTGGTCGCCGTGGGAACTATCCGACGCGGTCGTCGTCCACTACATGATCGTCGACCTCCGCTTCGCCGGACAGCGCATCGGCCAACGACTGCTCGCCCACGCGGGATGGCTTGCGCGCCAACAGGAGCGCGACTGGGTCCGGCTCGACGCCTGGACCACCAACACCGAACTGCACGACTACTACCGCAGAGCGGGCTTCCAATTCGCGCGCATCGCAGGCCCGATAGCGACCGGTCCGTCCCGCGCCCTGTTCGAACGTCGCGCCGACAGCTGGGATTTCGACGCCGCGGTCACGGTCCCCGCCGCCCGCGTCACCGGGACCACCCCGAACCTCGGCTTGGTCCCACCCAATCCAATCGCTGATTTCGCTGCGGGCCAACCCAACAACTGACCCGTACCGCGTGATCGCCCACCGAGCCACCACCGCGGCGGCAGCTCGCCCACGGCTACCCCGACTCGGCGGCGGCCCCACTCCTACTGGGTAGGCGGCATATACGCGATCTGCACCATCTCCTGACCCTTGCTGCGCGAGGCCAGCGTGCCGCGGCCCGGGGGAAGCTTGCTGGGCCGGATCTCACCGATGATCTTGCCCTCGTCCCGGGAGCCGCTCATGACCAGCGTGTCCACCGACAGGTTCTTCAGGCCACCGATGATCGGGTCGTAGAGGGCGCGCGACACGCCACCCATGCGGCGGGTGACGACGAAGTGCATGCCGATATCGCGGGCCTGCGGCAGGTATTCGATCAGCGCGGCGAACGGGTTGATGCCGCCGGTAGCCACCATGTCGTAGTCGTCGACCACGATGTAGATCTCCGGCCCTTCCCACCAGCTGCGCTCGCGCAGCTGCTGCGGGGTGATGTCGGAACCGGGGATCCGCTTGGACAGGAACTCCGCGACCTCGGCGATCATCGGCCCACAGGTCTGCGACGAGGTGGAGTATCCGGCGAGGTGTTCGCCCTCGACCACGCCGAGCATGGTGCGGCGGTAGTCGATCATGATGATCTTCGCCTGATCCGGCGTCGAATTCTCCACCACGCCCGTCACGATGTTGCGCAGCAGCGTGGTCTTGCCGGATTCGACGTCGGCGAAGGCCATGAAGTGCGGATCGGTCCCGAAATCCAGGACCAGCGGCTGCAATTCGGATTCGCCGAGACCGACGACCACCCTGGTCGGGCTGAGCTCGATGCCCTGTTCCCTGGCGATGGCCAGCAGGTCGTCGCGGTTGAACTGCAGCGGCAGCATGCGCACCTCCGGCGCCCGCCTGCCCGCGTGCAACTCCGCGAGTTCCTGACGCGCCAGGGTGACACCGTCGGCCAGCGACTCCGGATCGGAGTTGGAGTCCAACCGCGGCAAGGCAACCAGCATGTGCAGCTGTTCCGGGGTGAGACCGCGGCCCGGACGACCCACCGGAACCTGGAAGGCGGTGCGCCGCCCCATCTCCGAGTCGGTCGGATCACCGAGGCGCAGCTCGAGCCTGGTGCCGATCTGGTCCTTGACCACCGGCCGGATCTCGGCCCACCGGGACGCGCCGATGATGAGGTGGATGCCGTACGACAAGCCCTGTGCCGCAATGGCGGTGATCTGCGGCTCCAGCACGTCGAACTCTTCGCGGATCACGGCCCAGCCGTCGATCACCAGGAACACGTCACCGAATCGGTCGTCGGCCAACGGATTACCCGCCGACGCCGCGCCGTCGGGCACGTGCGCCGCCGCGGCGAACTTGCGCCGCCGGAACTCCGCCATCGACTCGATACCGAGTTCGGCGAAGCGTTCCTCGCGCTGACGCATCAGCGAGGTGAGCTCGGCGATGGTGCGCCGGACCCGGTCGCTGTCGAGCCGGCCGGCCACCGAGCCGACGTGCGGCAAGCCGACCAGGCCCGCCATACTGCCGCCACCGAAGTCCAGGCAGTAGAACTGCACGTGCTGCGGCGTGTGGGTAGCCGCGGCGGCCATGATGATGGTGCGCAAGGTGGTCGACTTACCCGACTGCGGACCACCGACCACCGCCACATTGCCCTGGGCGCCGGCCAGACTGATGGTCAGCACGTCACGACGCTGCTCGTACGGCTTGTCGATCACGCCGATCGGCATCCACAGCTGACCGTGCCGGTTGACCGGCGAGCGCCAGTCCGGGTCGGGCAGCAGCATGTCGACGGTCGGGGACTCTTCGAGCGGCGGCAGCCACACCTCGTGCGCCGGGCGGCCGTGCCCGGTCAGCCGTTTGACGACCACGTCGAGCAGCGAGTCCGGAATGCCCTCGTCCGGACCGGGCGCGTTGAGCGCCGACGGCGGCGGCGGGAGTTCGAGCAGCGGGTTCGACGGCGACGGCGGCAGATCCAGTGCGGAATCGTCCTCCACCGGTTCCGGCATCTCGACCGGCGCGGCGGTGAACACCGCGAGCCGCTGGCCGCCGACCGGACTGCCGTCCTCACCGGTCACCGTGCCCACCGGCGCCACATAGGGACCGGACACGTAACTCGCGTTGAACCGCAACGGATCCGAGGCGTCGCTCTTCAGATAGCCTGCGCCCGGCACGCTCGGCAGGTGGTAGGCGTCGGTGATGCCGAGGACCGCGCGCGATTCGTTGGCGGAGAAGGTGCGCAGACCGATTCGGTAGGACAGGTGCGACTCGAGGCCGCGCAGCTTGTTCTCCTCCAGCCGCTGCGAGGCGAGCAGCAGGTGCACGTGCAGCGAGCGGCCGAGTCGGCCGATCATCACGAACAACTCGGCGAAATCCGGCTTCTGCGAGAGCAGTTCGGAGAACTCGTCGACCACGACGAACAGCGCCGGTAGCGGATCGAGCGGCACGCCCGCGGCCCGCGCCTTCTCGTAGTCGGTCACGTTGGCGTAGTTGCCCGCCGACCGCAGCAGTTCCTGGCGCCGGTTCATCTCACCGGCGAGCGCGTCTTTCATGCGGTCTACCAGGGACAGTTCCTCTTCCAGGTTGGTGATCACCGCGGCGACGTGCGGCAGTGAATCCAATCCGAGGAACGTCGCGCCACCCTTGAAGTCGACCAGCACCAGGTTCAGCGCGTCCGGCGAGTGCGTGGTGACCAGCGAAAGCACCAGCGTGCGCAGGAATTCCGACTTACCCGAGCCGGTCGCGCCGATGCACAGGCCGTGCGGGCCCATGCCGTTCTCGGCCGACTCCTTGATGTCGATCTCCACCGGTGTGCCGTCGGGGGTGATGCCGATCGGCACGCGCAGCCGCTCCCGCGCGGTGCGTGGCCGCCATACCCTGGCCGGATCGATCTGCGCCGCGTCCGGGATCTTCAGCAACGCCATCAGCCCCGGATCGGCCGTCGAACCCTCACCGAGACTGACGATCTGGGCCGCCGTGGCAAGCCGGTATCGCGACAGCGCCCGCGAAAACGCCTCGGCCTCCGCCGAAGTCACCACGTCGGCGGTGGCGAACTTCTCCACGCCCGCCGCGCTGCGGGCCGACACGTCGCCGTCCGCGGCGACCAGCTGGAGCCCGCGGCGCGCCGCGAGGCCACCCTCCGGTGCGGTGAGGTCGAGCACGGTCACCGAATCCAGGCCGGATTCACTGATCAGTCGTTCGTTGCCGTTGACGTACCCGTCATCGATGATCACCACCAGGTGCAGCCGCCCCTGGGTGGGTTGCGGGTTACGCATGAAACGGCCACGCTCCATCAGCTCGGCCGACAGCGCGGTCTCCAGCTCACCCAGCGAGGTGTACATCATCCTGGCCGAGCCCATGCCGTCGCGCAGGGTCGGATGCTGCAGGTGCGGAAGCCATTTCGCCCAGCCCCAGGCCCCGTCCGGGTCCGCACAGACGATGGCGACCGCGAGATGGTCGGGCCCGTGGAAGGTGACCAGCTCCATCAACATCGACCGCGTCAGCATGCGCGCGTCCTCGGCCGGGCCGCCGATGTTGATCGCGGGGAAGGCGCGCAGCGACACCGCGGTCGGCAAGCTGTGCACCACCGAATGGGTACGCACGAACCGGCGCAGCGCGACGGTGGAGACCGGCTCCAGGTCTTCCAGTGGACCGGTTTCCGGCCTGGCCAGCTTCGTGGCCAGCCGGTGGCTGCCGATACCGACGCGGACGTGGCCGAAGTCCGGATCGTTGGGCCTGCGCTCCCACATCCGCCGGGTGCCGATCAGCGAGGGCAGGTCGGCCGGGTCCGGATGGCTCCAAGCCAGCGTCTCCAGCTGCTTGCTGCCGGTGCGCCGCACGTCTTTACGGATCTGATCGAGGTAGCGGAAGTAGTCCTTGCGCTCCTCGTTGAGCTCGACGGCGCGCTTACCCGTGCCGCCGCGGAAGCCCGCCATCATGCCGACCATCGACATCAGCATCATCATCGGGAACATCATCGACAGCGGATTGGCCAGCAGATTGCGGCCCATCATCGCCATCATCGCGATCATGCCGATCACCGCGACCACCATGACGACCGGCATCAGCTTCATCATCAGCGGGGCAGGCAGCGCGCGCGGAATCTCCGGCGGCGCGGTCAACGCCACCTCACCACCGGGTGCCCGGGGCGGCGCTATCCGCGGGCGCCGTACGAAACCTTCGATAGCCATGAGTCCCTCGATCGGTCGAGCTTTCTGCGGTCGGCACAGAGCCTGTCGCTAGGGGTCGTATTCGGCGTCGATCTCCCTGCGTCTGCGGCGGAACGGAATCGCCACCGCGATACCGATCGCCAGGGCGGTCAGGCAGGTCAGTGAGCCGATCACCGCGATCCGGCGCGGCCGAGGGTCGGGACCGGGTGGGACGACCGGCGCGGCGATCAGCCGACCGACATCGGCTCCGGCGTTCACCGGACGATCGGGCAGTTGCGCGGTCAGCGCGGCGAGCGGGTCGATCAGGCCCGCGCCGATCGCGTCGTCGTGGCCGGTGCCCGGCGCCTGCGCGGTGCGCACGATGCGATCGATCACCTGCTGGGCATCGAGATGCGGGAATCGGGAGCGCACCAGGGCGGCCAGCCCGGCGACATACGGCGCCGCGAAACTGGTGCCGTCCACCGGACGGATGCCCTCGGTGGTCTGCACGCCGTTGACCAGGCCGACGCCGCCCGGCTTGCTGTCCAGCGACACGATATTGCGGCCGATCGCGCTGACCCCGATCCACGGTCCGTGCAGCGACAGATCCGACGGCTTACCGTCGGCGTCCACCGAGCCCACCGCGAGCACATACGGCGAGAACCAGGCCGGGCTGGCGACGGTGGTGACCGCGCCCCATCCGGTGCCCTCGTTCTGGTTCTTGCATGGGCCATCGGACTCGACGTTGCCCGCCGCGGCCACCACGACGACATTGCGGTCGTAGGCGTACTTCACCGCGGCACCGAGCGAGGAGTCGGCGGTATCGGAACCGGCTGGGCTGCAGGCCACTTCGGAGATGTTGATGACGGTGGCGCCGAGGTCGACCGCGCGCACCACGGCCGCCGCCAGGGTGAGCACGCTGCCGTAGCCGTCGGCGCGGATGGCACCGGGCGCCCGGTCGCCCGCGCGGTCCTTCTTCTCGTAGGCGAGGCTCAGCTGCCGGATGGTGAGGATCTCGGCCTCGGGCGCCACCCCGGCGAACGCGTCGCCCGGACTCGGCTGGGCCGCGATGATGCCTGCCACCAGCGTGCCGTGCCCGTCGCAGTCGACGCTGCCGTCGGTGTCGGAGACATAGTCGCCGCCGGTCTGCAGGAACGGCAATCGCGGATGCCGGTTCACTCCGGTATCGATCACCGCGACTTTCTGCCCGGCGCCCCTGCTGAACTGCCAGGCCGAGGGCAACTCGAGGACCCGCTGCGCGATCGGCGGCTCGTTCGGCGGGGGGCCGGTGAGCGCGGGCTCGGCGCACAGGTCGCGCTGCTCGGTCGGCTCCAACGGCGCGGGGCGACCGCTCAACGCCTGTGCGATGGCTAGCGCACCCGGATCGATGACGGGCCGCGAGATCGCCGAGGCGGGCGGCGCCGGCGCGCCCACCAAGCCGATCACCGCGGCGACGCAGGCCATCCGCAACAGGCTGCGACGGAAGGCGCTAGATCTCATCGCTCGCTGCGCTCACGAGGTCTCATGGCTGCCTGCGCTCATATGTTCCTGGCCATCGAGTAGACGTTCATGATCCAGAGCACCAGCGGGATCAGCGCGATGATCAGCAGGTATTCGAAGATCTCGATCATCCGCCTCGTCACCGGGGTGACCTCGATGTGCGGTCCGATCACACCGAAGCCGACGGTGCCCGCCGCGAAGGCGACCAGCAGGCCGACGCCGAACATCTGGAAGTCCGTGTCGCCCATGGCCGTACCGAGGATCAGCGCCACGAAGATGACGATGCCGCCTGCGATCAGCGTCGCAGCCTGGGTGAGATCGGCGAAGGATCGGCCGCGCAGGCACAGGATGATTCCGGTGACGACGGCCAGCGTGAGGCCCTGCCAGCGGGCGGCGCCCAGCGGGTCCGCCGCGCCGAACGCGCCGATCACCGCGCTCAACGTGCACGCGATGATCAGGCCGGATTGGTACTGATTGGCCGCACGGGCCCGCTCGCCGAGACCGGCCGCCGAGGGCAGTGCGGTGGCGCCGATCGCGCCGATGCCCTCGATGGTCGGGCGCTGTTCGTGATCGGCCGGGTCGATCGCCGCACCCGCGGTGGGCACCGGCGGGATCGGCAGCCGGGCCAGGCCCGCGGCCATCCGCGGCACCATCGACAGCATCGCGACGCCGACGACCACCAGGGCAGCGGACAGCTTCGGCAGGCCCGGATGCCAGATGAGATACACCGCGGCGGAGATACCACCGATCACGCTGGCCGCGGCCGCGGCCGAGAACAAGGTGGCGCCGCTACCGATGAGCCGATAGCCGAGCACGGCGGCCACCAGTGTCACCGAACAGGCGAGCAGCAGATGCGCACTGCCGAGCGCGCCGGGCACGAAAAGCGCGGCACCACCGAACAAGAGCAGCAGGCCGTCCAGCGACAGCCAGGTGGCGGTCGTCGGATCCAGGTATTTGCGGGCGGCGAAGCCCGCGGCGACGAAGGCGCCGATACCGGCGGCCGACAGCACGAACGCGGGGGCTATCGGATCGCCGTGCCCGCGCGAGATCACCAGCAGCGTCAGCGCGGTGAGCACCGTCAGCACGGAGGTGACCAGGCCCATCCAGCGCGCGGAGTTGCCGGTCCAGCTGCGGAATTCCTCGGTGGTGAGCCGGGATACCGCGTCGATCACGTCATCGAAGAGCGCGGGCGCTTCCTTCGCGGTGACCGAGCGGAGCACCAGCAGTTCGCCGTCGTGCACGTCCGCGTCGTTGAGCGTGCGGCTCGGCGCGAAGGCCTCTTGACCGATGCGCGCCAGGGTCCAGTGCTGGGCCTGCAGCGGCACCGAGTCGTCTTCGGCGTCGACCTGTTCGGGATTGCGCGATTCGATCAACGCCACCAGGTCGCCGATGAAGCTGGCGATCGGGACGGTTGCGGGCAGCCCGACATCGAGCTGAGTGTTGCCGCCGATGACGGATACTCGACTCAGCTCGGGCTCAGCGGCACGTGTGCCACTGGTTGGTGACTCGATCAACGACCCCGGACCCCCGGCCTCTCCACTGGCGATTGTTCACGCCCCAATTGCACTGCATGGAACGTCTTCTGAGTGAACGACTCAGACACAGTCAGACTCTCATGTAGACAACACTTGCGTTGCAACCTCCCGGCAGCTGAACCTAATGTAACGGACAGACCAGGCACTGCGCGATCGGTAGTCTGGGGGGCATAAGAACTTATCCACTACTACGAACGAAGACTTCGGGGTCCGACAGCCATGACCGGCAATCGCCAAGCACAACGCGCCTTCGACGCCGGAATTCTGTCGCTCGGACTGTCCATCGAAGGGCAGGAATCCGCGCGCGACCTCGAGTACGCGAAGCTGGCCTTCCAGCGCGCCACCGAGTGGGACCCCACCATGTGCGACGCGTGGCTCGGCCGCGCGGCCGCCGGTGAGCTCACCAAGGACGTCTTGTTCAACATGCACAAGACCAGCACCAGCACGCTGTACCGGGAGCAGCGCAGGCTCGGACTGCGGCCGCGCGAGCTCGCGGGCCGGTTCCTGCCCGGTCTGTACATCGACTACCCGCTGGCCAGCTACACCGAGATCTGGCTCGCCTGGGCCGCGCAACTCATCGCAGACAAGGAGTACGACGAGGCCGAGCGGGTGCTCAACGACCTCGACGCGCACCGCAGGTCCCAGCTGAGCGACCCGGATCGCGAGATCGATAACCGCATCTGCGCCTATGTCCGCGGCGTGCTGCACTACAACACCCAGCGCTGGCCCGATGTGATGACGGTGCTGGCCGGGTCGGCCGAGTGGGACGACCCGTATCTCGCGGCTGGTGCGAACGTCATGGTGGGCACCGCGTGCGCGCAGCTCGGCTTGTTCGGTGAGGCAATCCGGCGGATGGAACAGGCCGAGGCGGGCCCGATTCCGGCGGCCCGGTCCACCGCCATGTTCTGCCGCGGCCTGTGCCTGCGCGAATCCGGCAACGAAGAAGTAGCGCAGGGCCTGTTCGAGAAGGTGTACTCGCAGGCGCCGGATTTCGAGGCGAACACCACCGCGATGCGCGACCGCACCTACCGGATCAGCGTCACCTCCCGGGAAACGATCGACGCCCGCACCGACAAGTGGGATCCGGCCTCCGCGCCGTCGATGAAGCAGCTCGAGCAGGCCGAGACCGAGGACCGGGCCAAGAAGATCCTGGCCGAGGCCCGCGCCGAACTCGACTCGCAGATCGGTTTGACCTCGGTGAAGACCCAGGTGGCCAAGCTGCAGTCGAGCGCGCAGATGGCCAAGATCCGCGCCGAGAAGGGCCTGGCCGCCGGAGCGCGCGGTCAGCACCTGGCCTTCACCGGTCCGCCCGGCACCGGTAAGACCACCATCGCCCGCGTGGTCGCCAAGATCTATTGCGGCGTCGGCATCTTGAAGACCGACAAGGTGGTCGAGGCCAAGCGCGTCGACTTCGTCGCCCAGCACCTCGGCGGCACCGCGGTGAAGTCGGAGGCGCTGATCGACAGCGCGATGGACGGCGTGCTGTTCATCGACGAGGCCTACACCCTGATCCAGACGGGTCTGCAAGGCGGCGACTCGTTCGGCCGTGAGGCCGTCGACACCCTGCTGGCCCGGATGGAGAACGACCGCGACCGGCTGGTGGTGATCATCGCCGGCTACGACGGCGAGATCGATCGCCTGCTCGCCGCCAACGACGGTCTGGCATCACGGTTCTCCAAGCGAGTGCAGTTCCCGTCGTACACACCCGACGAGCTCGGCGAGATCGGCAAGGTCATCGCGAACAAGCGGGATTCGGAGCTGTCCGACGAGGCGCACGAGCTGCTCGTCAAGGCCTGCACCCAGCTCTACTCGATGCAGAGCACCGACCAGAGCGGTCAGCCGCGCCGCGGCGTCGACCTCGCGGGTAACGGCCGGTTCATCCGCAACGTCATCGAGGCCGCCGAGGAAGAGCGCGAGTTCCGCCTGGCCAACGACGAGACGCTGGACCTGGCCAATATCGACGAGTCGATGCTGATGCGCATCGAGGCGCCGGATATGCATACCGCGCTCACGGGCATTCTCGCCTCGCTGAACGTCGGCTTCACCGGCTGACCACAGTAAGGCCGAGCGCCGCGCGGGCTGAGCGTTACGCCGGGCAACTGCACGGCCGGATGCTCCACGAGCCCGCGTTCAGCGCGTTACGCACCGAGCGAGCACCCACCACCACGGAACCAGTTGCTTGGGCTGAGCGCTTACTCTCCTGGCGCACAACGGGACGCAGGCGCTCCACCGGGCCCAGCGCCCGATGAGCTGAGCGCTGGGCCTGCTGACCTCGCCGACTATTGTGGCGGCTCGAGCGGCAGCTGATCGCGTGCCGTGAGCGCTTCCTTCGCGGACAAGTTCGCGCCGGGCACCATCTGGCCGATGATGGCCCACGGCGCGAGGCGCGGGGTGTCCCCCAGGCCGAGCACGCCTGCGGTCTCCATATCCGGAACGCCGTAGCGCACACCGTTGTCGGCGACGTAGAACAGACTGCCGCGCCGCGGGCTACCGGGACCCATGCCGGTCACCTGAACGAACTCGCCGCTGCCCGGCGGGACGTACACCGCGTCCACCCGGTCGCCGGTGCCATCGGACGTGGCCAGCGCGACGGTCTTCGCCTTTTCCGCGATCGGCACGCGCACGCCGGCCAGCAGGGTGATCGAGGCGCGTTCGGCCGGGCCGTCACCCGCGTCGGTCTTGCGGTTGGCCGGGGCGGTGCCCGGCGTCTTGGACCACGCGACACAGGCCACGGGGGCGTCTTCGGCGTTCAGGATCTTCGGGGTCTCGACCGGAAAGTCGTTGACCGGCAACACATGTACCACCGGCACCCGATCGAGCACGTCCGGCGGCATGGTCGGGATCTCGCTCATCCCGTGCGAGTCGGCGAACCGGATCACCTGCGCGGTGAACGGGCTCACCGGCTGCAGCCCGTCGGCGAGCACGGCGTACAGCTGCGGCTTGCCGTCACCGACATCGCGCACCGAAATCACGCCGCCCACCGGGATTTTCGACAACGGGCCCGGCCCCGGCTGGCCCGCCTGCGGGATCTGCGGGGCCGTGAGCGCGGGGACTTCCGTTGTGGCGCCGAGCATTCCGGTGCCGATCGGGCGCGGGCGGTGCATTGTCAGGTTCAGCGCGCGGATCAGCACCGAGTTGGCGGGGTCGACCTCGGCCCGCTTGCCGTCGTAGACCAGGTAGGTCTTGTCGCTGCGCTTCACCAGCAGCGCCTCGTCCTTGGTGACCGTGCGGATCCGATCGCCGAGGGCGGGGCGGCCCGCGATGACGGTGGTGGTGCCGCCGGTGGCCGAGGCCGCGCTGCCGCCCTGCGACAGCGGGATCGTCTCGCACAGCGACCATTCCGAGCGGGAGCCCTGCGACGACCCGGGCAGGGCGCTCGGCGCACCGGGGATGCCGACCATCGGGCCGCGCGGCATGCTGTTGAGCTTGCTGTCCTTCACGCCGTGCGGCTCGGCATTGCTGCCGGTGATCAGCCGGGCGGAGGCGAGGTTCAGGACGGGGTGCAGCGTCTTGTTGCCGTTGTCGGACTCCACGACCACATACAGCGCGCCGCTCTGCTTACCCGACACGATCAGCGCGTCACCGATGGCGCCCTGCGGCCGCAGGAAGCTCAGAATGGCCGCACCGGCGATGATGAGTATCCCGAGCACCGCGCCGACCCACAGCGAGCGCACCTGGGACCGCATCGGATCGTGCAGCATCCGCACATCGCGCCGCACCAGCGCGTGATCCAGTCGGCGCAACAGGAATCGGTACCCGTTGACCTGGGCTCGGGTAGTCAGCTGTGCCGGCACAAGGTCTCCATCGAACTGTCGAGAACCATCTTCATCGACACGGTACCGTAATTCCAGGACGGCCCTGAACCGATGAATTCATGGCCCATCGGCGGTGGCCGAACAGGTGGCAGACAGGGACTTACGCGGTGACGACAAGTGTGAACGAGACCAGGCCCGCCGGGGCGACCGAAGCGGAAGGCACCGGCGCCTCGACGCGGAATGCCGGCCGGCCCTCGGCCTATGACACCCTGCGTGACCCCGAGTTCTGGCTCTTCCGTATCTATCCGCTGCGGGTGCTCGTTCCGGTGGTGGTGCTGGCCGCGACGCTGGTCTGGATCATCCTCGCCACCACGGAGTCGCTGTGGGGTGCGATCGGTGCCGGCGCCGCGCTCGCGGTGCTGCTGCTGATCCCGATGCGGGGCCGCACCCCGGC
>NZ_BJXA01000033.1 GCF_007990755.1 Nocardia ninae NBRC 108245
GCGCTTCGCGGCGGGCAGAGCATGGTTCCAGTCGACGGGAATTCCGGCCAGATGCATTCCCGCGAGAGAGGCCACCATGCACCGCGGCCCGTCCACGTCCCGACGGAGGGAATGGAACACCGAGGGCGTGATTGTGGCGCCGTCACCGATGGACTCGAGGTCTGTGGTGAGCAGGGGGTGCGGGCTGATCTCAAGGAAGTAGCGGTAGCCGTCGGCGATCATCCGTTCGACGGTGATGCCGAACTGTACGGTCTCGCGGATGTTTCTGAACCAGTACCCGGCGGTTGCGGTGGTGCCTCGGATCGGGTCTCCGGTCACCGTCGAATACCACGTGATTGTCGAGTCCACGTCTTGTGGCTGGATATGGGCGAGGTCGTGGTTGAGCACGTCCTCGATGGGGTCCATGTAGTGCGAGTGGGATGCGTATCGCACAGGCAGGAGCCGTGTGAAGGCTCCGCCGTGCTCGAACTGGGCGGCGAGGGTCTCGAGCGCTTCGGCCGCGCCGGACAGCACGACAGCCCGTGCACTGTTGACCGCGGCGATGGATACGTCATCGTTGTCGAGGTTGTTGACGGCTGTGACGACGTCCTCGATCGGTGCCGCGATCAGCAGCATCCGGCCGTTACTCGGAGTGAGAGACAAGACCGATGAGCGGCGAGCGACGATGCCTGCAGCGTCGGAGAGTTGGAGGACACCGGAGATGTAGGCAGCCGCGATTTCGCCCTGGGAATGCCCGACGACCGCATCGGGATGGATCCCCTGCCGCTGCCATACAGCGGCCAGCGACACCATGACGCTGAACAACAGGGGCTGTACGACCTCGTCGCGGGCGAGATCGTCTGCGTCGTCCATCCTGATCAAGCGATTGGTAACCGACCAGCCCAGATGTTCGTAGAAGGCCAGATCGCAGCGGTCGAACTCGCGGCGGAAGGTCTCCGACATCTGATAAATGTCGCGGGCCATCCCGAGCCATTGGCTGCCTTGTCCGGGAAAGACGAACGCGACTTTGCCCGTGTGGGTTTTCACCTCAGAGGCAATGCTGACGTGGTCTGCAGCGGTCGACGACGCCAGTGAATCCAAGCCTGCGAGCAGTTCGTCGCGGTCTTGCGCGACGATCACGGCACGATCCTCGAAGTGCGTACGGTACACGGCGAGGGTGGTCGCGATATCGGCCAGCGCCAGATCAGGATCGGCGGCTACGAAGTCGCGGAGCTTCGCCGACATAGATCGCAGGGAGTGCTGGCTTCTCGCCGACAGCAGGAACGGAAGATGTTGTGAGACACGCTGATTCGTCATCGCCATTGGAATCGCGGCGGCCGGCGGTTCCTGTAGCACCACATGTGCGTTGGTGCCTGAGATGCCGAACGACGAGACCCCTGCGGTCCGCACACGATCCGGGCGCCGATCCCATGGCTCGGCGGTGGCTACCAGCTCGAGTCCGGTCTGATTCCAGTCGGCTGAAGGCTCACCAGCGTAAAGCGAAATGGGCAAAACGTTGTGTTGCAGAGCGAGGATCGTCTTGATCAGCCCAGCGATTCCCGCCGAGGCTTGGGTGTGTCCGATGTTCGACTTGATCGCTCCGATACGCAGCGGGTTGCCGCGGCTGGCATCGGAGAAGACGCGCGCGAGCGACCGCGCTTCGATGCGGTCGCCCACAGCGGTGGCCGTGCCGTGAGCCTCTATATAATCCACGTCCTGGGCCGCGAGCCCAGCGTCGTGCAGCGCCGCGGAGATGACCTCGTCCTGCGCTAATCCGTTGGGCGCGCTCAGTCCTTGGCTTCGTCCGTCCTGATTTACCGCAGACCCGCGAATCACCGCGAGCACGGGATCGCCGTCCCGGACCGCGTCATCGAGCCGCTTGAGTATGACCATCCCGCCACCCTCGGACCACACGGCCCCGTCGGCGTCGGCGGCGAAAGGAGCACAGCGCCCGGTCGGTGAGAGCACACCGAGTTGGCTGAACTCGACGTGCGCGCTCGGCGTCAGCAGCAGAGTCGCGCTTCCCACCAATGCGGCATCGCACTCACCCCGCCGAAGCGATTGGGCGGCCAGGTGCAGCGAAACCAGCGCAGAGGAGCAGGCCGTGTCGACGGTGATCGCCGGACCACGCAGCCCGAAGGTGTAGGAGATACGGCCGGAAGCGACGCTCGTGGCGGTGCCCGTGGCGACGTACCCGTCGAGTTGACGCAGGTCGATACCTGCCAGGTACTGGCCGCCGTACATTCCGATGAAGACGCCGGTCTTGGTGCCTTCCAGGTGCTTTGGGACGATGCCCGCTCGCTCCATCGCCTCCCAACTCAGTTGCATCAGCAACCGCTGGTGAGGATCCATGGCTTCGGCTTCGCGTGGGCTGATCCCGAAGAAGGAAGCGTCGAAGCTTTTGACGTCTGGGAGGAAGCCGCCCTGGAAGCCTGCATCGGACATGCCGTCGACGTCCCACCGGTCTGCCGGCACATCCGAGATGACATCTCGACCGTCATGCAGGATCTGCCAGAGCTTTTCGGGGGTGTTCGCGCCGCCCGGGAACCGGCATGCCATGGACAGCACGGCAATCGGCTGGTCGTCGGTCGGTCCGGTGGTGGGCGCGACAGCTTCGCGACTCTCGCCCTCGAGGGCATCGGCCAAGGACCGGACCGTGGGGTGCTCGAAGATCAGACTCGGGTCCAGGGGGCGACCAAGCTGGTCGGATACCACCCCGATCAGCTCGACGAGTTGCCGCGAGCCGAGTCCGAGCTCAACCAACGGCCGATCAGCCATGACGTCCTCTGCCGCGATGCCACATGCTTCTGCGACAACTCGCTGTAGCAGACTCTGCATGTCGGAGGCGTCAGCGCCGGGCGCGGCAACGATGGTCTGCTCCTGGACCTGACGATCAACGTCCACGGACTTTGCGGTGGGTACCGGATTGCCGTCGACAGCAACGACATTGGGCAGTGCTCCATCGAGATACGCGCCGCGGCAGGCTTGGCGTTGAATCTTGCCGCTGCTGGTCTTGAATATCGACCGTGCCGAGATGAGCACGACCGCCCGCAGTCGCACTCCGTGTTCGGCGGATATCTTGCGCCGAACGGCGGCCGCGGTGGACTCGAGAGTTTCGTCGTCCTCGGCTCGGACCTCGGCGAGGACGACGATGCCCTCGGTCTCGTCGTCGTCGACGGCGAAGGCGGCGACCCCGCCGGGGCGGACGTTATCGTGCGCCGATTCGGCTGTGAGCTCCAGGTCCTGCGGATGCAGGTTCCGCCCGTCGACGATCAGCACGTCTTTGAGTCTGCCGGTGACGAACAGCTGTCCGTCCGCAGCGAATCCGAGGTCGCCGGTGCGCAGATATCCGCTACGACCATCGGCCAACGTCGCCTGGAAAACATCCTGGTTGGCGGCGACACCGTTGAGGTACCCCGGCGAGACCGAACCGCTGGCAACCCAGATCTCACCTTCGGCCCCAACTGGGCACTCGCGACTTGTCTCTGGATCGACGATGACCACGGTTGTGCCGGACACCGGTACACCGACCCCGACGACCTCCTTGCCTGCGCCGCCACCGTCCGGGGGTGCAAGCGCCAGCAGTGTCGGCTCCTGCCCCAGGGGGACGGCGCAGACGATCAGCGTCGCCTCGGCGAGGCCATACACCGGCTGAAAGGCAGTGCGGTGGAATCGGGCCGGCGCGAAGGTATCAGCGAACCGGCGCACGGTCGACGCCCGAACCGGCTCGGCGCCGCAGAAGGCGAGGCGCCAGTGGGAAAGGTCGAGCGACTCGACCACATCCTGCGTTACCCGCCGGGCGGTGATCTCGTAGGCGAAGTTGGGGCCGCCGCTGTTGGTTGCCTTGAAGTGCGAGATCGCTTTGACCCAGCGCTCGGGGCGCTGGATGAAATGCAACGGGGAGAACAAGATTGCGGTGCCGCCCGAGTACAGGGTACCCAGCACTGGGCCGATCAGGCCCATGTCGTGATACATGGGCAGCCAGCTGACCGCCACCGTGTCGCTGCCATTAGCGGTGTGGCCCATCGCCAACGAGATGGCCGACTGATTGTGCAGCAGATTCCCGTGGGTGACAACCACACCCTTGGGCGCCGACGTCGATCCCGAGGTGTACTGCAGGAACGCGATCGACTCGGCCGACAGCTGGGGAATACGGTGCTGCGAGGAATACGAGTTCGGGATCGTGTCGGTGGCCACTGTCCTCGCCCGCAACTCGATATCGCCGAGCGCTCCGCCCGCGGATTGCAAGATATCCTCGACCGCGTTGGTGGTGAGGACGACTGACACGTCCGCGTCCTCGATGACCTGTGCTAACCGTCGCATCGCGCGATCGAAATCGGTCGCGTGCGGCAACGGTACCGGCACGGCGACCACCCCTGCGGAGACGCAGCCCAGGAAGCCTTCGATGAAGTCCAGGCCGGGCGGATACACCAGCAGGGCTCGCTCACCTTCGAGACCGTGTTCCTGCAACCAGCCCGCGATAGCGCGAGTCCGCAGGCCCAGCTCACGGTAGGTCAGGACATCGACCGGGCCGTCCACGTCGCCAGTCTGGAGGAACCGGTAGGCGACGTTGTCGGCCAGCTCTTCAAACCGCTGGAGCAGTACATCGAGATAGGTATTTTCGGTCGCCATTCTCTACCTTCCTAGCAACTCAGCTGCGGAACTCCCCTGGAGTGATTCCGAAGCCACCGCGAAATGCTGTTCCACCGGTCGACGCATCTGCCGCCAGTAGGAAACGCTCCAGCCTGGCCAGACCTGCCGGTTCTCTCCTGATTCGTCTAGGAACCAACTGGTACATCCGCCACGATTCCAGACCGATCCCGCCAGCCGCGATCGGACGAATTTGTTGAAGCCCTTTTGCACGTCGGCTTTGATTTCGATCGCTCGCCATCGATTGCGATTCATCATTTCGACACACTTCACGATGTAGCGCGCCTGGACTTCGATCGCGAACAGGATGGATTGGTGTCCGCTGCCCGAGTTCGGTCCCATCATGAGGAAGAAGTTCGGGAAGCCGGCCACCGTGGTGCCGAGGTGCGCTTCCATACCGTCCTGCCAGACCTCGGAAAGGAGCGCCCCGTCGCGCCCCTTGACGTAGTCCAGCGCGATCCGCTTGTCAGTGCGGAAGCCCGTGCAGTACACCACCGCGTCGAGATCGTGGACCGTGCCGTCGGCGGTCCGTATCCCCGTTTCAACGAACTCGGCGATGGAATCGCCGACCAGCTCGACGTTCGGCCGCTGCAGGGCCGGATACCAGTCACTGGTGATCAGGAATCGCTTGCATCCGGCGCGGTAGTCCGGCGTCAACGACCGGCGCAGGCCCGGGTCGGCTACCTGGCGGGCCAAAAACCTCTTCGAAACCACCTCGAAGATCTTCATCAAGGAGGGGTGGAAGAACGCCACCACCACGATTTCGTGGATCCAGTAGTTCAGGTACCGCTGGAATTTCTGTGATAACGGCAGCCTTCGGAACATCGCGCGCTCCACCGAGCGGATCGGTCGATTCGCCCGAGGCAGAACCCATTGAGGGGTGCGCTGGAATACGTCGACCCTCGCGGCGTACTTCGAGAGTTCCGGCAGTATCTGAATGGCGCTGGCACCGGTGCCGACAATGGCCACGCGTTTGCCGCTGAGGTCTATCGAATGATCCCATTCTGCCGAGTGGAATACCGGCCCGGTGAAACGCGACCGACCTTCGATGTCAGGAACCTTGGGAATGTGGAGCACGCCGGTCGCATCGACGAGGACGTTGGCCGAGTAAACCGTGTTGTCCGATGTGGTCACCGACCACATCGCCTCGGTATCATTGTATTCGTAGGATCGAACGTCTGTGTTGCAGATAATTCGAGACCGGAGGTCGTTCTCATCGCAGAGACGCTCGGCGTACTCCAGGATCTCCGACTGCGGAGCATACATCTGCGTCCACCCGCTATTGAGGGCAAACGAGAAGAGTAGGTGTAGGACTTCACGTCGCAGGCACTGCCGGGATACGTATTGTAACGCCATACCCCGCCCACTCCTGAAGCCTTCTCGAGGATGTGGAAATCGGTGATCCCAGCTTTGAGAAGTTTGATGCCGACGCAGATGCCAGAAAGCCCGGCTCCAATGATCAGCACTCGTGTAACATTCGAGTTTCCGGTGTCAGTGCCAATATTCATGTCCATTACACAATTCGCTAGTCAGACCAAATCTGAGTGGTTGGTGAAGCGAGAACATCGATGGCGGACGGCAATACATCGATATCGAAGGCGGGCGATTCCACGGTCCCTAGCTCCCCATCGTGATCGATTTTCAGCGACTGCCCGTCCAGCCGTTCGATCCGCACCGATTTCCCACTGCGATAATGACTTCCGGGCACGGCGCCCAGTGTGCCGTTCACACACGCCATCGCAAATTCTTCCCGATCCATCCGTGCGTTCACGACGCATACGTCGAGTAGCCCGTCATCGAGGATCGATCTGGGCAGAAGGTTGAGAAAGCCTCCTCGGTACCTGCTGCCGCCGATCAGGACTGCCAATATCTCCGTCTCGACGAGCAGCTCCCCGTCGACAGTCACCCTGCCCGCGTACCCCTGGTAGGACTGAAGTGCCATCAATGCCGCTTCGGCTAGCTTCTCCCTGCCGTCCGATTGCAGGGAATGCGAAATCGTGAGGGCTTCGGGCAACAGGCCAGCTGAGATACCGAGCAGTGCCGGCTTGTCAAGCTTCGCTATCCACGCCAGATCGATGGGCTTGCAGACGGCATCGCCACTGGTGAAGACCGCCTCGATGACCTCGAGCCACGGCTTGTCTTCCCACAGGCATCGATAGTTCGAGTTGCCGGTTCCTCCGGGAGCGATGAGCAGTTTGGGACGGTACCCAATTGGCCGTCCGACTGCCGAGTACATTCCCCGAGCGACTTCGCCGGCGGTTCCGTCGCCTCCGATCGCGACGACGACATCGATATCACCGCCGCCTGTCAGCTCGTGCGCGATGGTCTCCGCGTCACCAGGACTTCGGGTGATGAACTCGTGGAGCCCTATGTTGTCGTGGTCGCGCAGAGCGCTGACCACCTCGAGCGGGTTCCCGCCCGCCAGAGTATTGGTTATTGCCGCCACCGCAAGACGCTTTTTCATGGACGCCTCCGGACATGCCCGCAGGGGAGCATTCGGACTGACGGAATCGAACGCGGAGGGGGCAGGATTCGAACCTGCGTGGGCGTTAACCCAGCTGAGAGACTCAACTCCCGGTAGGCCACTTCGGGTACCCCTCCCTGAATTAGTAAGTTCTAGCGTGATGATGCCTTACAGAAGTCCGGGAATAGCCCCGAACACATGCCATCCACGACAGTCGTGAATAATCGGACCGCAGCACTGAGAATCCGAAATCAAGAGCGGAGGGGGCAGGATTCGAACCTGCGTGGGCGTTACCCCAGCTGAGAGACTCAACTCCCGATAGGCCACTTCGGGTACCCCTCCCTGATTCACATACTCATATCATATTGATGGCACGCAGAAGACCTGAGATCTTTCCGGGCGTAAGCCATCCACGATAAGCGAGAAAATCGGGGATCAAGATCACTGGGTCCCACTTCAACTTGTACTGAAGCTGCGTTTCCGCAGGATAAACCAGGCTTCCATGATCATATAACTTGTCGAGGAGAAATGCCAGCCAAGGATTCTTTGTGGGGAATTGATTTTCCGCCGACATGCCGGTGAACGGAGTC
Organism: Nocardia ninae NBRC 108245; assembly: GCF_007990755.1. Lineage (GTDB taxonomy): Bacteria > Actinomycetota > Actinomycetes > Mycobacteriales > Mycobacteriaceae > Nocardia > Nocardia ninae. Next base: position 7,684 of record NZ_BJXA01000033.1, read on the forward strand.
AGGCCGAAATGAAGGTATCCAGCGCCTTCCTCGGTGATCTTCCTGATTACGTGCCAGTTGATCGCCTCCATAGCCCCAGGCGGCGCGACTTCGTTACGTCTACTCAGATCGTGGAGCCATCCGCTTTGCGTCCCGTAGACGGGCGAGTACGAGATGTATCCGACGGTTTCCTTTCCCATCGTGCCGACGAAGAGTCTGCGCAGATTCTGGACCGGCCCGCCGACTTCGCCCACCATGAAGGCCATCTCACGCGCGAACCGTCCTTTCGTCCGGAGCCACCGTCGATCGATGTCAGAGATGTCGGCCCTGACATTGTCATGGGTGACCTCGCGAACCTGGAGACCTGCTCGCTCGGCGCGCGAGATCTTGTTCCGAAGCTTGACGAACTTCTTTCCGCGTAACGAGTAGCCGTTCAGGTCGACGGCGTAGGACGAGCCGAATTGGTTCACGTGAAAGCCGTTGCCGGCATAGACGGCCGCGTCGTCCGCCAGGAGCTGCATCGCCGCGACATCCTTCTTCTGGCGCTGCGCATATTGGACGAACTCCCGCAGTAAATCCGGCTTCGACTCCGCCGCCGTGAACGGTCCTCCGAGCTGGATGAAGTACCGCCCAATCTCTCGATAAAAGATCGCCCCATCGATGTTCGTTGCGCGGAACTGCTTGTTCTCCTGGTTGAGGGCCAGGAACCCGCTGGGGTTGTGCGACCAGTTCTGTACGGCGGCAGTGCCGTAACCGTCGACGCCGGTGGCGAGGTGCGTCACGGCGGGGTCCTCGATCTGGTGGTGTAGCCGGCTTCTGTCCCTCATGCCGCAGTCTCTTCCAGGAGTTCGAGGATATGCGCGGTCAACGCAGCCGGTGTCGGATACCGGAGCGCGATGCTGGTGGGCAGGCGCAGCCCCGTGACTGCGGTCAGCCCGTTCCGCAGTTCCGCGGCCGATATGGAGTCCAGTCCGATATCGGTGAAGCTGATATCGGCGGTGATGGTCTCGTGGCCACTGCTGCGCAAGGTCTCGTTGATCTCGCGGCAGAGGACTTCCAGCAGGGCCTCGTAGCGGTCCTCTGATGATCGCTTTTCCAGTGCCGCGAGCACTTCGTCGTCGGGGTTCACCGCCGATTCCGCGGGTCCGGCGGCGCTGGCGCCAGGAACAGCGGGCCGGGTCGGCTCCAGCCAATACGGCTTGCGGTCGAAGGCGTATGTGGGTAGATCGACGTGGCCCGCGTGAGTGCCGACGAAGAAGCGAGACCAGTCGACTTTGCCGCCTGCGCAGTACAGCTCGGCAGCCGCGGTCAGGATGTGCTGCAATCCGTCGGCACCGTGGCGCGGGTTGCCGCAGATGTAGGTCGTCGGAAGCTCCGGGCGGGTGTCGAAGATATCCGCGAGTTTCGGCACCAGGCACGGGTCGAGGCTGATCTCCAGGAAGTAGCGGCCGCCGTCAGTACGGGCGGCGAGCACGGCCTGTTCGAACTTCTTCGCGTCGTTGGGGTTGTGGATCCAGTGCCGCCCGTCCGACGCCCCAGCGCCGAGCGCTCCGCCCGTGCCCGAGGAGTACTCGCGGATCGTGGCAGGCGCTGAGTTGATCTGTGGCACCGCCTCAGCCAATCCGTTTCGGTACGCGACGATGTGGGTTGCCTCGCGGAGGGTGAGGGTGCCGGCGATGTTAGCGGCAGCGATCTCTCCGGCGGCGTGTCCTAGGACGGCGTCGGGTCCCACACCGATCGACTGCCACAGTCGCGCCAAGGCCACCGTGACGGCGAAATGCGCGACGGCTTCGATACCGGCGTGATCCAGGCCCGGAGCTCCCGGTGCACCGCGTAGGACATCGGTGAGCCTCCAGTCGACGAACTCAGCCAGAACGTGCTCACATTCGAGCAGATACTCGGCGAAAGCTGATGAGGTGTCGAGTAATTCGACTGCAGGCTGCGCATACTGCGGGCCCCTCCCGGAGAAGACGAAGATCGTTTTGCCGACGGTGCCTGCATGTCCGCGCACCACGCGGTCGTCGGGTGCATCGTCGCCGACAGTTTGAAGGGCAGCGAGGAGGTCGGTGCGGTCGGTGCCGATCACGACCGCACGGTGCTCGAACTGTGTCCGGTTGGCCAACGACATGCCAACGTCGGCCGGGTCGATCTCGGGATCGCTGTTCACTCGTGTCCACAACCGATGTGCCTGATGTGCGACGACATCGGCACTTCGTCCCGACAAAACCCACGCCATCACTGCGGGTCGCGCCGGAACAGGTTGCGGGGCGAGCGATTCCGGCACATTTGTAGGCGATTCTTCGAGGATGACATGCGCGTTGGTGCCGCTGATTCCGAAGGCGGACACCCCCGCGCGCCGTGGCTCGTCGGTTCGGGGCCAGGGCTGTTCCTCGGTAAGCAGGCGCACTGTGCCCGAGGACCAATCGATCTCGGCCGAGGGGATTTCGGCGTGCAAGGTCTTCGGCAAGACGCCACGCCGCATCGCCTCGACCATCTTGATGATCCCTGCCATCCCAGCAGCGGCTTGGGTGTGGCCGATGTTCGACTTGACCGATCCCAGCCACAGCGGCCGATCCTCAGGGCGTTCACGCCCGTAGGTGGCCATCAGCGCGTGCGCCTCGATGGGGTCGCCCAGCGGGGTGCCCGTTCCCTGGGCTTCCACCACATCAACCTGTGCGCCGGAGAGACGGCTGTCGGCCAGTGCTGCGCGGATGACACGTTGCTGGGCAGGCCCGTTAGGAGCCGACAACCCGTTGCTCGCCCCATCCTGATTCACCGCCGAACCACGCGCCACCGCCAACACCCGATGCCCCAACCGCACCGCATCCGACAACCGCTCCACCACCAATACACCGACACCCTCCGAAGGCACGAAACCATCCGCACCCTCAGCGAACGCCTTACACCGACCATCCGCAGCCAGTGCCTGCAGTTGGGAGAATTCGACGAACGCGGAGGAGGTCGCCATGATCGTCGCGCCTGCGACCAACGCGAGGTCACACTCGCCGCGGCGCAGCGAATGCGCCGCGAGGTGCAAAGCGACCAATGAGGAAGAGCATGCGGTGTCCACCGACAGCGAAGGGCCTTCCAAGCCAAGGACATAGGACACTCGGCCCGACGCGACACTGGAGGTGTTGCCGGTCGCGATGAGACCGTCGACAGCGTTCGACGGGTCGTTGATGAGGTGTGCCCCATAGCCCTGATAGGTGAGGCCGGTGTAGACGCCGGTGTTGGACCCCTTCAACCGACGCGGATCAATACCCGCCGACTCCACCGCCTCCCACGACACCTCCAACAACAACCGCTGCTGCGGATCCATCGCCAACGCCTCACGAGGACTGATCCCGAAGAACCCCGCATCGAACTCCGCCGCACCATCGAGAAAACCACCCTCACGCACATACGACCGACCCGGCGTCCCCGGCACCGGATCGAACACACCCTCAACATCCCAACCACGATCGACAGGGAAACCCGAGATCACATCCCGCTCCCCCACCACCACATCCCACAACCCAGCAGGCGACGACACACCACCAGGAAAACGACACCCCATACCCACAATCACCACCGGATCCGAGGCTTGCAGCTCGAGTTTCTCGGCGCGACGCTTCCACGACTCCCGTTCGACGAGCGCTTTCCTGAGCGCGCCAATCAGGGAGTCCGTGTCCAAATCGGAGGTTATGGTTGTCATTGTTCCTATCCCCGCCATATCTGTCCGTGTGGACGAGTTACTGCACGATCGATGAGCCTGGAAAGACCTGGAGGACGATGTTCGACATCGTCTGCGTCAGCACCCTTACCGCGACGGGCGCGACGATCGATTCGAGGCTTGGCACGCCGAAGTCGAAGTCAGCGCGGAATACGAGCTTTACCTCGTCGGGTTCGTCGCCGTCCGCAGCGACCCAGCTCCCCTCGAAGGTGTCGAAATCACCGTCGATCTGCTCGAAGCTCAGAACACACGCTTCGTCGTCATAGAAGTCCTGTTCCGACCAGGCCAGAAGGCCATTGCGGAAGTAAACCTCCCAGTCGGTGACGGCGCCCTTGCCGTCGAGGGAGGCTGCCGTCTCGACGGACTTGACGCGGTCCGGAGCGTTCCGGCGGTACACGTCAGCGTCTTTCAGCGTCTCGTAGACTTCCTGCCGCGGGAAGCCTTTGACAAGGCACTCGATCTGTACTTGTGTCACGGGTTGTTCCTCCGTCAGCCGACCGCCGGAGCCGAGGAGCTCCGCACGGTTTCTCCAGGGTTCAAAAGTGTTTCCGCGCTGGTGATTCCGGAGAATGCGTCCCTGACTGCCGCCTCGACGATCTTCATTTCGTCGTCGGTGAGGATCGCGGGCGGCGTGAACCGTACGACGGAAGAGTTGTTCATGGAATGGTTCGCCAGCACTCCGTGCTCGATCAGTCCGAGCAACATTTCTCCAGCGAACCCTGGATCGGTGAACTCGATCCCGATGAGCAGGCCCTTGCCGCGGACTTCCTTTACGGTGCCGGCCGGTGCCGCCGCCGAGCTCTTGGAGAAGCTCGCGAGCAAGCGCTGACCGATCGTGCGCGACCGTTCGCCAATATCCTGAACCTGCAGCGCCCGAACCGTTCCCAGTACGGCGGCCGCCGAGATCGGGGCACCACTGTAGGTGGACGTGTGTAGCAGGGGGTCCTTCTCGAACGGTTTGTAGGCATTCGAGGTGCATGCGATCGCTGACACCGGAACGACACCGCCGGAGAGAACCTTGCCAACCAGCATCACGTCCGGATGGACGTCCATGCCGTCGATCCCCCACGTTCCTCCGACACGGCCGAGGCCCGTCTGGATCTCGTCGACAACGAGGAAGGCGCCGTATTCGGCGCACAGAGCAGAGACGCCGGGCAGATAGTCATCGCTGGGGACGATGACACCGCCCTCGCCCTGCACCGGTTCCACGATGAAGCACGAGGGGATGCTGTCGGCGAGCACTCGGCGCAGCGCATCGAGATCGTTGTAGGGGATCTCTACGACGTCCGGGATGAGCGGCCTGAAGGCGTCCTGGTACATGGCTCGCGCGGTGACGCTCAGCGCGCCCATCGTCTTGCCGTGGTAGCCGTTCGTGGTAGAGATCAGCCGTCGGAATCCGTTGGCGCGCGCCAGCTTTATCGCTGCTTCAGTCGCTTCGGTGCCGGAGCTCACGAAATGAACCTTGTCGATGCCCTCCGGGCATATCGAGGCCAACGCTTGGGCGGCGCGCGGGCTGGTCTCATCAATGAGCAGCCGCGCAGACAGAGGGTGGCGGTGGATCTGGTTGATGACCGATTCCACGACGTACTCGTTGCGGGCTCCGAGGAGGAAAACTCCTGAGCCAGCGCAGTTTACATACGACGTTCCGTCCATGGTGGTCAGGCCTGCCCCATACGACTCGGCCTCTACCTTGCCGCCGAGCATCTTGGAAATGCCGGCTAGGCGGCGGCCGAGATGCTTGGAGCACAGCGCCAGAACATGGCTCTGATCTTCAATATCATTCACGTTGTTTCATCCTCTTCGTGCGACACAGCCGATTCCGGGGTCGCTACACGATTTCCAAGCTGTTGCCGCGGAACGCCTCGTCCAGGGCACCCCACATGGAGTTTCTGGTGGGCGGGTGGAAGGCGAAGGCTTGCGTCGCGGCGTTGAGATAGCCGATGGCCGGGTTGTTGATGAACTCCATGCCGCCGAGGACTTCGGTGCTTCTGCGGACGCATCGCTGGACGGAGTCCTGCACCGCGTACCGCATTACCAGGGCGTCGAACAGCATCTGGGGCTTCGCCGGGCTGTCCAAGGTCATCGCGATGCGCTCCAAACCCAGCAGCGCTGCCCGGAGTTCGGTGGCCGCCTCCGATCGCGCTTGCGCGGTCCCCTTGCCGCTTTCGAACAGTCGCTGCACCAGCGTGGTCGCCATGCCGAGATAGGTCGCCGAGACGAGCAGAGTGAACCAGGTGAGGCCGATCCGCTGGACCTCGTCGAACGAGATCCGGTCGCCTTCTTCCACTTTCATGACCAGCTGATCGGGAACGACGACGTCCTTCAGCAGGACCTCGTCGCTCTCGGTGCCCCGCAAGACCGGTGAGTTCCAGAAGGGGCGGATCTCGATACCGTCGACGTTGGCGGGCACGAGCACCATGCCCAATCGGGGCGGGTGCCCGTCCTCGATCAGCTGGACGCTGGCCGACAGCAGATCCATCGACCGGGACAGGCTGCACGGCTTCTTCGATCCGTTGATCACCCAGTCGTCGCCGCGGCGGACAGCGGTGGTTTTGGGAGTGAGCTGTCCCTCGCCAGAACGGCCTTCGGCGCCGGCGCTGGACACAAGCAGCGATTCATGGGCGATCGCGTCCATGATCACCCATTCCATGCCGTGGAACTTGTCCTCGAAGGCTCGCATCGACGCCAGCGTGAAGTTGTGCATCGTCGCGGCGACTGTGAGCGACGGCGCGACGGCGCCGAGCGCGACGGTGAAGTTCAGCGCCTGCAGGGCCGTCGCGCCCTTGCCGCCGTGGACCTCGGGGACGAGCAGACCGGGTGCCTTCGACTTCCGGAAGGCATCGATACCGTTCGACGGGTTTTCCTCGAGATCGATCAGGGAATACGCGGCGACATCCGCGAGCAGGCCGGGCACCAGTTCTTCGGTCGTTCGAAGTGCTTCTTCATCAAGAATCACAGGACTTTCGCTCCTTGGCAGGTGTATGCCGACGTCTTTTCGGCCGGGAGGCTTCGCGGTTGGTCAGGACACGCTGGTGTCGAAGACGGCGGAGCGGGGATGGACGTCGGACGCGATGCTGATGCCCTGTAGTCGCGACGTTCGCAGGATCGGGAAGTTTCCCTCGCCGTAGGGGCCTCCCGACAGGCCGGCGCCGCCCTGGCTGGGAAGGCCGATGACGAACCCGATATGGCTGTCGTTGACCTTCAACAGACCGCCGTTTTCTACGCGTTCACAGAATTGATCGATGACGTCGCTGTCGGCGGTCCACAGAGAGTTTCGCAGCCCGTATTGGTTGCTGTTGATGAAGGCGATCGACTCGGTGAGCAGCTCGTCGTCGGCGGCCGGCGAAGGGATGATGATCGGGAGCAATGGGAAGAAAGTCTCGCGTCGGACGGCGTCGAGGCGGTCGGCTGCCTGTAAGCCGTTCACCGTGATGATGGTCGGCTGGACGAAGTAGCCCAGATCGCTGACCTCCCCGGTTACTTCCATCCGGTTCCCGCCGTACACCAACTCTGCGCCCTGCGCGAGAGCGTCGGTGAGGGCCGTCATGAAGTCCTCTGCTTTTAACACCGGCGACAGCAGGCAGTCGTCGTCCTCGGGGTATCCCGGCCGGATCTCCTTCGCGATTTCGACCAGCCGCATTACGACAGCGTCCGCGATGTCCGGATGGACGATCGCGTACTTGGGGACGATGCAGACCTGGGCGGATCCGTAAAAGCACTCTGCCAACGCTTTGGCTGCCAGATCCACATCCGCGTCGCGCCAGACCAGCACGCCGTCGTTGCCGCCGAGCTCCAGGACCGCCTTCTTCCCGTGTGCCGACCACCGCTGTCCGATTTCGATGCCTCGTTCGGAGTCTCCGAAGAACATCAGATCGTCGACATCGGGGCTGTCGAGCCAGATATCGAGGGCCTCGTTGGGAGCCGCGCAGATCATGTTGGCGGTGCCCGCAGGCGCGCCCAAGCCGTCGAGAACTGGTGCGATGAGCTCGCGCCAGAACCATGCGGTGCCGAACGCGGCGCTGCGCGGAGCCTTGACTACGATCGTGTTGCCTACGATCAACGCACCCAGTGAGACGATCGAGTTGGCCGTCGGGGCGTTGTACGGCGGGTGGACACACACGACGCCGTCAGGCTTTCGCACGAGCCGGATTTCACGGCCTCCGACATGGGAGATCTGACGCATCTGGTGGCGGTAGAGTTCCAGGCTCGCTTCGTTGGTCATGCTGATCGCGCCAGACACCTCCCACTCGGCGAGCTTCTTGGGATGTCCTTCCGCCGTGAGGATTTCGACGAATCGGTCGGCGTTGGACTGAACGATCTTGCCGACCTGGCGAGCGAATTCGATCCGGGTGTCCATTCCCATTGCTGCCCAGGCGGGCTGGGCGGCTCTGGCGGCGGCGCTCGCCGCGATGATCTGGTCTCGATCGCAGATGCCGACCCTGCCTAGAATTCGCGGATCATCGGTTGCGGATATTTTCCCTCGATCGAGCTGGCGCTTGAGCTTGAGAACTGCCATTTCATCACGGAGCATCGACGCCGCGTGCACGGCATGAATCCATTCGGTGTGTTCCCCGTCCCGCCCGCCGATAAGCGCTGGATAGCTCTGCATAGCGAATTCCCTCCCCATTCTATTGCGCGGACTCCCTGCCGACACAACGTGAAACTTGCGTTTCGGTAGCCATTCCAGAAGGCGATACTGAAAGTGACCGTACCAGTACATCGCCGAAGAGGCGACACCCGTGCGCAAACGATTGCAATTTACTTCGTGTTCGGCCGCCGGCCATGCCCGCAGGCCGAACCTCCATGTCACCAAACTGGCGGCAGTTGACCCCTCTCAACAAGTCCATGACGTTACTCATCGGTAACCGGTCTGTGTGTAAAGACAGGTGACCAGCAGCATCACTGATCACGCAGTCCGGCCTGCGGAATCGCCGCCATCTGCCTGGAACCGCCTGGCTTATTCCGATAGTCTCCAGTCGGTCCAGGCGGGGAGTCCTGGGCCACTGAGGTCGGTGTAGTTCCGTTGGAGCTTCATGCCGAACGACCCAAAGGGAGGGAGTGCACAATACATGCGGAATCAATTGCAGTCGGTTCATGCCGACCCTTCGCAATCGACAGGTTGCGCCTTGTAGCTGGGGCCGATCGATGGATCGATCAACTCGACGACTGGGACCTGCTGAGCAGTGAAGCGCATACTCGGCGGGATTTCGCGTAGTACTTGGGAGAACCTCTGTGACTGATACAAATCTGGGTAAAGCTCTTCGCAAAGGCGCGGAAGCCAAATTAATGAACACCGCTGAGAATATCAGCGCGCTCACTTTTCCTGAAGACGCGTCTGCAAACGTCGCTGTGGAAGTGCCGGTGGCATCCGTGCAGATAGTCGAAGGCCCTCGGTTTTCCGGTGAAAACTCTGACCACATCCGTCTCATGGCTGACCTCGAGACCGCGCTTCCGCCGATTGTTTTGGATAGAGAGTCCATGCGTCTCATCGACGGGCGGCACCGGCTACGGGCGGCACAGCTTCGTGGTGACACTCATATAACCGCCGTATTCTTCGACGGCAGTGAAGCGGATGCGTTCGTCCTCGCCGTGAAGGCCAATACCACCCACGGCCTACCACTCACCCTGGGTGAGCGGACCGCAGCCGCGCACCGCATTCTCCTTACTCACCCACAGTGGTCGGACAGCGCAGTCGCATCATGCACAGGCCTGGCCGCGAAGACTGTCTCGGGGATCCGCCGCTCAAGCAAGGAAATTCCCAAGTTGAACAGTCGGGTAGGACGGGACGGACGTGTCCGTCCCGTCGACGCCAGCGCGGGTCGTGAACGCGCCGCTCAGTTGATCATCGAGCAGCCCGGAGCTTCCCTGCGGGAAGTTGCCCGCAAGGCGGGCGTTTCGCCGGCGACCGTGCAGGACGTACGCGACCGGCTCCAGCGAGGCGAGTCCGCCTTGTCCTCTCGCAAAAAACGACGGAGCCAACCCGCACGAGTCGTGGACAGGGAGCCGGAGACATTGGCCGAGCTCATTCAGGGCCTGCAACGAGATCCTTCGATCCGGTTCAGTGACTCCGGGCGGAAACTTCTGCGCCTGCTTTCTTCGCAACCTCTCCAGCTTGAGCATTGGGAGACCGTTATCGCCGACGTTCCTACCCATCGGAACGACGCCGTAACACGTATCGCGATGCAACATGCAGCGAACTGGGAACGGTTCGCCAACAAACTGGCACAGCGTCAGGACGAACAGCGACGGACCGCCGGCTAACTCGATTCGGCGACCTCACCAGCGGCTGGTACGTGAGTTGTAGTTGCTGGCTGTGCGGTTGATCTGACCTAGCAGGAACCAGTTCGGGGTGGGGTCGCCTAGTCGGGACCGAGAATGGTGGCGCCGCAGAATTATGTCGAATTTGTTTGTAAGACAACTGATCCGATGAGTCGCTGCGGCCGGCATAGCTGTGATCGTTGGCGAGATGTGTTCGACGAGTCGATAGGGGTATGGGCAGGGTCGCGTCGGCAAACCACGCGCGGGCTGGGTAACCCGCCCCTGAAACCGCCGGAGATGGGCTGTTGGACGATGCCCGAACACGCCGCTCCAGAACTCGTGGAGCACTTCGCCTCTCGCGCCTTCTGAGATGCCTACGCGGCCTGAGGCGACCTGCGTGACGACGTAGTGTAGCCCCTCTGCGGCCGCAAACCGATCCTCGATATCGACGAACGGGATGCCAAGAAGCGCTCAGCCACCTCAGCGTACAACACGAATATCACCAGCACCGCCTGGCAAACCGGCCAATTCCAGCCACGAAGTAGCAAACCTGACGGACACAAACTATAGCTGGAGTACTAGTTGCGCACGCGCAAGCTCAAGCGGAAATCCTTGGGCATGAAGGTGAGTCGTTCGGCGACACACAGGCGATATCCGGGGTCGGCTGTGATGTCGTAACGCTGCAGGATGGAGCCGAGCGCGATGAGGGACTCATGGATCGCAAATTGCCTTCCGATACAGGCCCGCTCACCAGTGCCGAACGGTTTGTAGATGTGGGGTGCTCGGTTGCGTACGCGATCGGGGGCGAAGCGGTCCGGATCGAACCGGTCCACATCCGGTCCCCACGCCGGCGTGCGATGCAGATTCGGGATCAAGATGTTCATGCTTTCGCCCGCAGCCATCGGATACTTGCCACCGACGACCGTGTCCTGTCGAGCCTGGCGGGAGTAGACAGGTGCTGTGGGCCAGAGCCGCAACGCCTCATCGAGCACGCGGCGCACGTACCTAAGCTTCGCGGCTTGTTCGAAGCTTGGCACCTCGGTGCGCCCCCACGCGTCGTCTACCTCGGCCTGCGCTCGGGCCAATACCTCGGGGTGTTGAGACAGGTAGTAGAGCGCGAATGACAAAGCCCCGGAGGTGGTTTCGTGTCCAGCGACCAGGAATGTGATCATCTGATAGCGCATGTTGCGCTCATCAAGCCTATTCGGGTCATTCTGGCGCACGGCCCGCATCATCAGCTCCAACAGGTCGCCATTCTGGTCCTGGTCGGCCTCACGACGTTCGGCAATCACTTTGTCCACGACACCGAACATGTAGTCCCGCCTGGCCTTTTCCTTCCCGTCCGGGTGGCGCAGCAGCAGATCACCGATGATAGGTACAGAAAATACCGAGCGCAGCGGTGCGTAGGCCAGCGATTCGATCATCGCAGTGACGAAGGGGTGCGGTTCTTCGCGCTCGAAAGCGTTGAAGGTGAAGCTGAATCCTGTACGCCCGATGGTTTCCAGCGTCAGTTTGGTCATGTCGCCTGCCACGTCGACACCCGCTCGACCGGCACTGCGGTCCCACCGCCGCACGAGGGCGGCCGTCGTGTCGAGCATCGTCTGGTGGTATCCACGCATCGCGGCCTGGGTGAAACCCGGCTTCAGAAGATCATGTGCGTGACGCCAATTTGGCTCATCGTTGTGGGCAGTGAACAATCCGTCTTCCCCGATGCTGCGAAGAAAGGGCAATGTCTTCTTCGCAAACCGAGTCTCGTCAGATAGCTCGGCGACTATTTCACTATCGTAAACGAACACGAATCGCATGTTCAACAACTTGCGTTCGAAGATCGGGCCGAGCTCGCGACCGAGGGCCATCGTTGTTTGGGTCGGCGTGATCAGATTCATCGTGGTCAGGTCGCCCAGCACAGGCAAGCGCCACCGGGGGCGCGGAATCGCGCCAGTACGCGACGACGTCATCTTTGTAGCCAATTCCCCACCTTTGATTCGATATTCTGCAATTCCCGCCGAATATTCGTTCATGTCCCCGGCTTCGACGAAGACACGGCGGCGGCTATGTCTGCCTTACCGCTTTCGAGATTGCGTCCCAGAAGTCGCTCGAACTCGGGCAACGTCTCCGGGTTCCACGGAAAGAAAAAGGGCTTCGGATAGTTATTCAAAAGCCCCCTGTCTGCGCACAAATGAATTGGAATCGCGAGATATTCCCAGTGCCATCCAAAGATCAACCATAGTGAGATCACAACAATGCCTTGCGTCACCGCACTGTGGAGTATGTTGTATAGCAGGTAGTATACTTTGCCGATGCGCCCGGTTTTGCTCCTGCGCATCGCAATCGATCCGGGATACAGGCCAAAAACGTCGATGTACTGATAAAGACATACCGCGACCACCCAATTGATATTGGCGCGATGGTAAATAACCGCCGATATCAAGCAGGCCAGGGCTAGCAGGTACTCAGCTCGCGCGAGATTTCGTGTTGTCCGAGTGAAGAACCAGTTCCTAGTGTCCACGAGGCCCCCGATAGATACGGTGAGAGTAAGTTGAGCAGCTAACGCCAGACGTTAGGCAGGCGGGCATCGTGTGTCAAAGTCGGACAGTTGAACATGTTGTTCAACATATCTATAAGGCTGGCGATTGACAGGCGTAGGCAAAGGAACACATAGGCTGGAACAGCGGACGTTTCTGCGCCCGCGATCGTCACGCAGTTATCCAAGGATGCCTGCCCTGGAAGGAATCCATGCACTACGGCTCATCGCCGCCGATCACTTACATCAGCGCCCGCACGCAAGCAGAAGCGCACACCCGGTGACGCCGTCACCGGAGCCAGGGACTAGCTGTTCCGACTCTGATGCGCTGGGTGAACCCGCGGGCACCCTCGGCGGCCCTGACACCGCGGGGGTCAGCCGTGCCGTCCAGGTTCAGCGTCGATCTCAGCCGTGTGGATGATCTGCCGAGGCCGGGTGGCGGCGCCGTCCTATCCCGCTTGCTCGAGCAACGCCTTTAAGGGGCCGTTCCCTCCGTCCGCACCACATCCGTCAGTCTCCGTGAAGTCCGATGTCGCCGGCGGCTGAAACAGCGCCCGCATCTTTCGCGCATGCCGGGCATAGAGATCCAAGGTCCGTTCGAACTATCTCCCAATGGCCTCATGTTCGAAGGGTGTCACGTCTCTAGCCGTCCGTTGCAGCTCGCCGTCCAACGAGTTCGAGGTGCCCGGCCAGGGCTTTGATCTTCTCGGTCGCGGCTAACGCGTGACCTCGCGCATTGAGATGCAGCTTGTCACTGCTGTAGATACTGAGGTCCGAGCCGAGCGGATGAGGTGCGAAGTCGACGAAAATCGCCCCGTAAGTGCGGGCGACGTCCTCTGTCAGTCGTGAGAGAGTCTTGATCGCCGCGCTAACGGATGCGGCATACTTCTCTGGAACCAGACCAGCCTCGGCAATATCGAACATTCCGAATGTGACTACATCTGCACCTTGACCGCGCAACGCCGAAACCATCTCTTCCAAATCGCGCCGGACGGCATCGGGGCTGAAGCCAGGGCGAAGGAAATCATTACCTCCGCAGATGACGAAGGCCAAATCGGCATGAAAACTGAGAGCATCGTCGAGTTGGGTCTCCTTGACCTCGGCGGTGATGAGGTCTCGTTTTCCAAGATTCAACGCGGCAAGGTCAGGATGCACGAAGCGTAAAACGTTTTCGATTCGCGTCGACCACGATAGATCCTTGTATCCGGGCACAGGTTCTCGGATGCCTTCAGCGACGCTGTCGCCGATCGTTACCATCCGCTTCCAAGGCGAATGCGCGAGCATCGTCGCGGCGGTGTCCTCGGAGATGATGTATTCGTCGGTGGCTTCAGTAGTCGTCATCGCGTTTAAAGTCTTCCTAATCGGCAGTCATGATGCGCCCGTTCGAAACAGCGCTTATGTAGTTGCAGGCGGCAATGTCAGACAGAACGGATGACCGGAGGGGTCGAGTAGCACACGCCATTTGCCAGGCGCCGGCTGTGTATCCGGTTTGCTTGCCCCTAACGCCACTGCCGCCGCCTCCGATTCGTCCAGGTCTGCAACGAATAGGTCGAGATGCATCTGCTTAGGAGTCTTGTCGTTCGGCCAGTCGGGAGCGAGGTAATTGTTGATCCGTTCAATGGTTATCGCCACACCTTTAGTCCTCAACACCACCAATTCTGCTGACTCATAAGAGACTTCGAGATCGAGCAGTTCACGGTAGAAACGGCCCAGCATAACCGGATCGTCACTATCCAGTGATATTGCAGCCAATCGTGCTATCGCCATTACTACTCCCTGTCGCCGATCGAACAAGGTCAACTTCCCCGACTTCGAAGCTACAGTGAGTTCCATTGTCCGGCAAGGCACCTGGACCGGCGACACCAGCCAGAGCTCGGTGGAGCTGGGCAACGACAGCGGTAAGCTGCGTCGAGCGCGCCTTCCGGCGCGGGCTGCACAACGTCGGTGACGCGAGGCAATGGCATCCGGCGCATACCAGGCTACTGAGGATTGCCCCTTCCAATGCCACCGGATTCGCCCGGCGGTACGCGGATCCACAGATCCGTCATTTGAGCTGCGGATTGGCACCCGCCCCGCTTTGCCCAGACATGTGAACCGACCGGACTGACGCGACAGCGAAACCGACAGAGCCACAATGGTTTTGGATCGCACCCTCAGGGTTCGGTGCTAGCATCGGCCGCCCTTGCCGCGTAGGGACCAGGAGTAAGGCGATCTCGTGTCGCACTCTGATGCCACAGCAGCTGCGTGAGGATCGCAGATGACGACCGTCACGGTGCCAGCCGAGCCTGCCGGAATCGGTGGTAGTAGAAAGTGCAGCGACTATTCGGACGAGTCGCTCCCGGAACATTCTCTACTCCACGAGGCTGTAGTGCCTCCAGCACGAGCAAGGGCGCTCGAGCATTGGATGGCGCTTGGGGACAACCAAGCCTGCCTGACGGCCGGCGGCTTCGACCTCGAACGCCCTCGGCCTCGACCTCGGCCTCGGCCTCGACCAGCGCATTCCCGAATACCCGATCGTCGTTGTCCAGTAACGCGAGTCCAGCTGTACAGACGCGCCCGCCTGCCATCGGCCTCGAGTGAAGTGCCAGTGAGTCCTGCCGTCTTCAACTGCACGGCGAGGAGCTCAGCCCTCGACATGTAGTGATGCAAATTAGGTATCTCAGCGGCTCCGCCACCGGTGCCGCATTATGACGAAGGCTGTCAACACGATTCGACGCCGAGCCACAACCCACTATCACGTAGGCACTGAGGTTCCCCCGCCTAGCCGGAGAGCGGATTATCTGGTTCCGGCTGGAGCCGGTTGATGGTAGCTGGCTTCGAACTCGTCCGGTGATCGCAACCCAGCTGCTTCTGGATGCGGTGGCTGTTGTACCAGCCGTCGATATAGGCGAACAGGGCGTTCTCGGCCTCGTCACGGCTGCGCCAGGGGTTGCGGTAGACCAGTTCGATTTTGAGTGTGGAGAAGAAATTCTCCACCAACGCGTTGTCATAGGAATCGCCGACCGACCCCATCGGATTGCGCAATCCCATTGTCGGCCAACCGAGTTGAGAACTTGAAGGCCGTATAGGTCGACCCACGATCCGGTTGGAAAACGCATCCCGCACCGCGGCCAACCAGAACACGCACTGTCCGCACGGGATCCGGGTCGCATCGGCCACCCCCAACCGATTCGGCGCCGCCGCAGTGAAGTTACGCTCGACCAGATCCGCCGCCGGAGTGGCACGCGGATCCTGCCTGGTCGCGTGGCATTGGAGGCATACGATGCCGGGCTCACGCGTGCGGAATGATCGCCTACTACGCCGACACGGTCGAGGTATCGGACGGCCCCGAATACGAAGAATGCGTCGAGGTCAGCCGAACCGGCCGGTGTTTCATCGACGGGCGCCCAGCGACCATGCAGGAGGCTCGTTTCGGCGGGATCGTCATCCAGTTGGACTCCACCGATCAGCCGGATCAGGGATCGCCTCGACAGGCCGGCAAGCACGGTGGCGGCCGCCTACGTCACGCTTTCCGCCGGTTGCGACGCCAGTAGAACATCACGAGTCAGTAGAGATCGGCGGTGACAGCGGCGACGGGGACATCGATGACGGTGGTGGTCTGTGCCGCCAGAGCCTGGCTGACCGCTTGGCGGACCTGCTCGGGGGTGGTGGCGCGGATGCCGACGCAGCCATAGCTACGGGCGAGGCCGGGCAGGTCGAGGCCGGGCAGGTCGAACGAGGGCGGGTGCGTCGCCCCCAACTGCGCGGCCAGGTCCTTCATCGCGCCGTAGCCGCCGTTGTCGAGCACGATCACGATGAGGGCGATGCCGGATTGTGCTGCGGTCCACAGGGCTTGGATCGAATACTGCATGGCGCCGTCGCCGATGAGGCAGACCACCGGGGCGTTCGGTTCGGCGAGTTTGATGCCGATGGAGGCGGGCAGCGCCCACCCCAGTCCGCCGGCACCGGTGTTGTAGTAGCCGTGCGGGCGGCGCACCTGCAGGTGGCGGTTGCGCACCTCGCGAAACGTCGGGGTCTCCTCGACCAGGATGGTGTCCGGAGGAAGGATGTCGCCGAGCAGGTGTAGGACGTATTCGCCGGTGGGCGGTTCGGTCAACGGCGGCTGCTCGTGGGTGATCGGCTCGACCCGGGGACGATCACCGGCAGCTGGCGGCAGCCGATCCAGCAGCGCGGCGACACCCTCTCGGACGCAGGTGCGGATCCCGGTTCCGGTCTCGGCGCGAGCCAGCGCGGCCGGATCCTCGCTGAGCTGAATCAGTTCCGCTCCCTCGGGCAGGGGCGAACCCTGAGCGACGATGTGATAAGTGAAGACCGGGGCGCCTAGGACGAGGACCAGATCGGCGCCGTCGAGGGCCGCGCGCACCTTGTCGCGAGCGGGTATGAGTTGTCCGCGGAAGGCCCGATGGTTCTCCGGGAAGCCGATTCGGTTGGCGTGCGGGCTGATCCATACGGTCGCGCCGATTCGTTCGGCCAGTTCGATGGTGTGGCCCCAGGCGTCGTCGCGATCGACCTCGGGACCCACGACCAGCACGGGTCGTTGTGCGGCAGCCAGTTTCGCGGCGGCCGCCGCCAGTTCGTCGGTGTCGCCGGTGAATCTGTCACCGACGTGGCGAACTGACACAGGCTCGGTAGCAACATCCCAGTCGTCCATGGGGACCGAGACGAATACCGGCCCGGCGGGGCGCTGCATGGCGATGTGGCGGGCCCGGTCGATCGCGCGGGGAACATCTTGTGCGCGTGCGGGTTCGATGGCCCATTTGACATACGGCTGCGGGAACTCGGTGGGCTGCTGTGCGAACAGATAAGGATCGAACGGGAGGAGTTCCCGCGCCTGCTGACCGGCCAGGATCACGACCGGGCTGAAGTTGCGGGCGGCCGAGTACACCGCACACAGCCCGTTGCCCAGGCCCGCCGCCGAGTGCAGCGTGACATACGCCGGTCCGCCGCTGGCCTGCGCGTAGCCGTCGGCCATGGCAACCGCCGAGGCTTCCTGCAGCGCCATCACCCAGCGCAGCTCGCCGGGCCACTCGGCGAAGAACGGCAGTTCCGTCGAACCCGGATTACCGAACACCACCGAATCGCCGGTCTCGCGAAGAAACTTCCGAATCTGATCACGAACCGTATTCACGCTCAGCCACCTCGTTCCGAGTCGAACTATCGTGAGTAGCCCGTTCCTGTATCCGCATAATGCGCCGGCATCGGCGGCCGGGGTCGAATCAGAACTTCCTCGCACAGACTACGACCCGAGCATTGAAATCAGGACAACGCCGCGTCCGAACCGCATTTCTAATCAGCCCAGCGCGGCGGCGACCTCGAATCGCGACCGTTTCCCGCCGAGCCCCAACTTTTCTGATATCGGGGTGTGCTGTCGAACCGTATTGTGGCCGAGTGGGGCCACCAGCATTCCTGTAAGTCGGCGTCGCTGTACCACTGCGCATCGCAGCCTCGCCTGCCGCAATGCCCGCGGTCCTCGGGCGAACTGTCAGATGTGTGGTCTCGCGGCGTGGTAATCGGTGTGGGCCTGGATATCCACGGCGATCTGCAGCAGGTGGGCATCGGAATAGGGCGCGCCCATCAGTTGCACGCCGACGGGTAGGCCGGTGACCGTGCTGGGTTGGGCCGGGATGGCGACGGCGGGCAAGCCGCAGTAGTTGGCGTCGTTGGTCTGTGGTGACATCGCCATGCCTTCCTGCGGGCCGTAGTCCCCGAAGGGTGGGCGGTCGACGAGTTCGGTGCCGAGGACCGGGAGCAGTATTGCGTCCAGGGCATGGTCGCGCAGGAGTGCGCACCAGTGTTGTTGGCGGCGGGTGCGTTCGCGTAGCAGCTGGTGGTAGGCGATGGCCTTGGGTTCGTGGGCGAGCAGGAAGGCGAAGCTTTCGGTGAGGTATCGGGTGTAGGCGTCGCGCCGAGCGGGCCACCATTGTGCTTGGTAGGCACCGATTTCCACGCCCTGGCCGATGATCATGTCCAGGTAGTTCATCGGGGCGGGAGTCTCGACTGCGATCACCTCGGCGCCGAGCGAGCGCAGCGTCGCCTGCATGTCGCGGTAGCTGTCGGCCACGCCGGGATCCAATGCCGGTGCGGTAGCGGGGATTCCGAGTCGGGTGCCGACGAGTCCGGACGCACGCGGCGTGCTGGGGTAGGACTGGGGCCAATCGATGGCCCCGTTGGTGCGGGGATCGAAGGGATCGAATCCAGCGATCGCCGCGAGCAGCGGGCCGAGGTCGGCGGCACTGCGCGCCATGGGCCCGACATTGTCGAAGCTCCAGGCGACGGGGATGGTGCCGTACACCGAGACCAGTCCGGCTGTGGGTTTGATGCTGCACACGTTGCAGGCCGAGGCGGGGATACGCAGGCTGCCCGCGGTATCGGTACCCAACGCCGCCGGGGTGAATCGGGCGGCGAGTGCGGCGGCCGAGCCGCCGGAGGAGCCGCCGGGCACCTTGTGGAAGTTCCAGGGGTTGGCGGTTTGTTCGGTGAGCGAACCGATCGCCATCTGATGGGTCTGCACGTGTCCGAGCAGCGGCATCCCGTCGGCCTTCAATCGCGCCCAGACGGTGCAGTCGCCCACGGCGACGTTGTCACCGAGCAGTGTGGGCAAGCCCGCGGTCAACGGACGGCCCCGCACGGCGAATACGTCCTTGAGCGCCAACGGAATTCCGCACAGCAGCGAGGCCCGGTCACCCTCGGATCGGCGGCGTGCGTCAGCCTCCCTGGCTGCCGCGAGCGCGGTATCCGGGTAACGCCGGACGAAGGAGTTGATCTCCTTGTCCTTGTCCTCGGCTCGGTCCAGCAGAGCTCTGGTCAGTCGCTCGCTGGTGAGTGCACCCGCGCGCAGCAGCGCCGCGAGTTCGAGCACGCCGAGCCCGGTCGGATCAGAGCTGTCGATACCGCGGTGATCGGGCAGCGACAGCTCGTAGCTTCGGGGTTTCGCTACCGGCCGGGGCGCCTGCTGCACCGGAAAAGGCGCGAGGGCATCGGTATTGGTGGGGTCGGTCGCCGGTGGTTGCTCGGGGTAAGAAAAGGCCGAGGTCGACACCGGGGACGTAGTGGAGGAGTCGTCGCTGCTACATCCGGCGGCGATGACCGCAGCCGAACTCACCGACACCGCTTGGACAAATTTCCGACGTTCCATGGCTGCTCGGTCCTTTCGGATTCTCTGCTCGGACTTGCGTCAATCGACTGTGGGTCGCTGCGTTATGTCGGTCCTTTCTCGATCGATCGGCGCGGAGTACCCGACTCGGCGCGGTGTCGTTGTGGCGGGCGAGCCTGGTAGGACTGGTCGAGCATGCGGGTCAGGGCCGGGGAGGTGGCCAGCGAATCGAGCACCGGGCGCAGGCTCTTGGTCAAGGCGGCGCGGTCGCGGGTGCTCAGGTGCCGCAGGAAGTGGCGGCGAACCCGGTCGATGTGTTCGGGTGCGGCGGCGAGCAGGGCTCGGCGGCCGTTGTCGGTGAGTACGACCTCGACGCCTCGTTTGTCGGTCGCGGCCTGTTGCCGGTCCACCAAACCGCGCGCCTGCATGCGTTTGATCTGTTGGGACAGCCTGCTCTGGGAGAGCATGGCCGCCTCGGCCAGATCGTTCATCCGCACGCGGCAATCCGGTGCCGCCTCCAAGGCGACCAGGACCGCGTATTCATCCAGGGTCAGGCCGTGAGCGCGCCGCAGGTCGGTGTCGAGCCGATCGATCAGCAAGCGACTGGTGAACAGAAAGGATATCCATGTCGTCAGCTCGTCACCGTCCCACCTGCTCACGAATCCGGTACCTTCGGATTGATCTTGTGGGACCATCATCACATCTCCTTGTGGCAATTGCCTAGCTACCGTCTAATTTACATTAACTTTGATGTAAATCGAGAGGAGATAGCCGTGACTGACATCGCAACGCTGCTCCACCAGCACCTGCCCTCGACGCAGATGAGTTTCGAGGGTGATCCCGACTACGACCGAGCCCGCGCGACCTGGAACGTGCGGACCCAGTTTCACCCCTTGGGGGTCGTGCGGCCGCGCAGCACCGCCGAGGTGGCCACGGTCGTGCGGTGTGCCCGCGAGGCAGGCGTCACCCAGATCGCGATCCGCTCCGGCGGCCACTCCATCGAAGGCAACGGGCTGGGCGGCCGGGGCGGGCACGCGCTGGTGATCGATCTGATCCACCTCGACAAGGTCACCGTGGCCCCGGGGGCACGCACCGCGACCGTGGAACCCGGTGCGCTGCTCGGCAATCTCTACTGGGAGGCATGGTCGCACGGCGAGCTCATGGTGCCCGGCGGCGACTGCCTGCCCGTCGGCGTCGGCGGCCAGGCCACCTGCGGAGGATACGGGCGCGCCGTGCGTCGATACGGCATCCTCACCGACCACGTCATGCAGGTCGAGGTCGTCACCGCAGACGGTCGCGTGCTGATCGCCGACGAGGACACCAACTCCGATCTGTTCTGGGCGCTGCGCGGCTCGGGCACCGGATCGTTCGCCGTGATCACCAAGTTCGTGCTCCGCCTGCACACGGCGCCGAAAGCGCCCGCGAATTTCTCGCTGCGCTACCGCCTGACCGACATCGACTTCGTCGAAACATTCACGGCGCTACAGGATTACACCCTCAACGCACCGACGACATTCAGTCCGATGCTGGTGATCTGGAAAGGCATCCTCGAAATGGTCGGTGTGCTGCTCACCGACACACCCGCCGAGCGCGACTCCATGATCGCCGACATGCGCGCGCGTCTGCCGCGACCGACCGAGTCCGACATCGAACCGATGAGCTACATCGACGTCATCGCCACCCAAGCCGCGACACAAACCTCGGCACACTGGCTGGCCGAACCCGGCAAACTCAGCCGCGAAGCCGACGAGAACCTGCGCTACCAGGCGATCAAGGCCGCACACCTGCCCGAACCGTTCACCCCCGAGGTGATCGCGAAACTCGGTGAACTCGCGGCCCGGCAGCCGCTCCAGGGTGCCCGGATGCAGATGCAAGCCCTCGACCCGGCCTCCGGACTACCGGCCGACGCCACCGCGGTCAAAGTGCGCGGCAGTGTCTGGCTGCTCGGCTTCGGCACCGACGTCGAATCCGGCGAAACCGACGACCCCGCACAGCTTGTCCCGCTCGGCGAGCAGCGCCGTTGGTGGCCCCGCGAGGCCTACGAGCTGATGTACCCCCACACTGTCGGCGGCTACATCGGCGACGACGACCTCGAAGAACAGCTGCACGGACGTGACATGTACGCCAGTTATTACGGCGCGCACTTCCCCCGGCTCCAGACCATCAAACGTAAGTACGACCCGGACAACCTGTTCCACAACGCCATGAGCATTCCGCTCGACTGAACGGGGCGCCGCCCCACCGGCGTAGAGATCGGCTTTCATCCCATGCTCGGCATTCGTTATCCGGTTCGTTGGATCGAAGGAGCTGATCGTGAAATTGTGGCAACCATTTCTCCACTCGCCGGCGCTGCTGGATTCGCCCGGTCGCATTACCGACGCCGCGCCCGAGGCCTTGGCCGAGGGCTCCGCCGCCTCGTTGAAGGCCGATATGGACGGCCTGCTCGGTGCGGACAAAGTGCACGCACGGGCGATCGATCTGGTGAGATATGCCAGTGATTACAGCCCATACCGACTGATTCCGAAGGTGGTGGTGAATCCGCAGACCCCGCAGGATGTCGCCGCCGTGCTGGCATACGCGCGTGCGCGCGGGCACACCGTGACCTTCCGTGCGGCGGGCACCAGCCCGAACGGCCAGGCAGCCGGAGACGACATCCTCATCGATGTCCGGCGCGGCTGGAGCGGCACGATCGTCGAGGACCAGGGACAGCGGGTACGGGTGCGTCCAGGCACCACCGTTGCCATAGCCAACGCTGCCCTCGCCCGGCGCGGCACCCGGTTGGGGCCCGACCCGGCCAGCGCCCATGCGTGCACGGTGGGCGGCGTGATCGCCAACAACTCCTCCGGTTTCGCCGCGGGGGTGACCCAAACCGCCTCGGCCACATTGCGTTCGGTCACGGTTGTGCTGCCGTCGGGGACGATCGTCGACACCGGCGCCGACGACGCCGACGCGGTTCTCACGGCCGCGGAGCCGGAATTGGCGGCGGGGCTGCTGCGGATCAAAGCCGAGATCGAGGCCGACACCGAGCTCGCCGACCGCATCCGCCACAAGTTCGCCATCAAGAACGCCAGCGGGTACCGGCTCGACGGCTTCCTGATCGGCGCCACCCCGGCACAGATCCTCACCCGGCTGATGGTGTGTTCCCAAGGGACACTGGGATTCGTCGCCGAAGCCGTGTTCGACACGGTGTCACTGCTGCCCACGCGCGCTGCGGCATTTTTGCTGTTCGATACCCTGGAACACGCCGCCGAGGCGGTGCCGAAGTTCACCGCGGCCGGCGCCCAGGTCGCCGAACTGCTCGACGGCCGCACCCTACGTGCGTGCGCGCAGCTACCCGCGGCGAATCCGGCCTGGGCCGAACTACATTCAGGCTCAGCGGCATTGCTGGTGGAAGTGCGGGCCACCGACGAAGTGACATTGGATTCCACGCTGCCACTGGTGGAGGCGGTGCTGACCGACTGCGCACTCACCGAACCAGGTCAATTCACCCGCGACCGAGCCCAGATCGCCATCTATTGGCAGCTCCGTGAGGGACTGGGTGGTTTGGTCGGGATGCAGCGCCCCGTCGGCGCCACGATGATCGGCGAGGACGTCTGCGTGCCGCCGGCTCGGGTCGCCGAGGCGGCGAAAGACCTTGCCGCCCTGCTGGATACGCACGGCTACGATCCTTCCCTGCAGGGGCACGCCTCGGCAGGCAACTTCCACTTCTGCCTGATGGTCGACTTCAGCACCGCCGAGGGCAAGAACAACTACGCGAAATTCATGGACGAGTTGGTCGAGCTCATCACCGGAAAATACGACGGCTCGTTGAAAGCCGAGCACGGCAGCGGCCGCAACATGGCGCCGTTCGTACCGATCGAATGGGGCGACAAAGCCACCGACCTCATGTGGCAGATCAAGCGCCTGTTCGACCCGCACGGGGTGCTCGCGCCCGACGTCATGCTCACCCGCGACCGCACCTCACATTTGAAGCACCTGCAGTCGATGCCCCGGGTGGAAGACACCATCGAGCACTGCATCGAATGCGGTTTCTGCGAACACGTCTGCCCCAGCAGGCATCTCACCACCACCCCGCGCCAGCGCATCGTCGTGCGCCGGGAGATGGAACGCCAGGGCGGCGATACACCGCTACGTCGCGCGCTGCTCGAGCAGTACGAGTACGACGCGGTGGAAACCTGCGCCGGTGACGGCAGCTGCTCACTCGCCTGCCCGCTCGACATAGACACCGGCACCATGATGAAAACCTTCCGTCACTCCGAACACACCGCGCGACAAGAGAAAACAGCGCTGCTGGTGGCCGAGCGCTGGGGCCGGGTCGAACAGCTGGCCCGGGTGGCGGTGCGGGGCGGTCACCTGCTGGGCGCCACCGTGATGACGGCCATCACCGGCCTACTACGCCTGGTCGTGAGCACCGAGCTGATGCCGGGCTGGCTGCGCGAGATGCCCGCCGCGGCCCCCGCACACCTGCCGCGGACCCAGCGCGACGGTGCGGCGGCGGTCTACTTCCCCGCCTGCATCAACCGCATCTTCGGCCGCGCACCACAGGATCGGCGGGAGTTGAGCCTACCCGAAGCCCTGGTCACGCTCTCCGCCCGCGCCGGTATGCCGCTGTGGATTCCCGAGGATGTACGCGGCAGCTGCTGCGCCACGGTCTGGCACTCCAAGGGATACCAGGACGGCAACACCTACATGGCCAACCTGATTATCGAAAACCTCTGGCGCTGGAGCGATTCCGGCACCCTGCCGGTCGTTATCGACGCCGCCTCCTGCACCCTCGGCGTGCTCAACGAAATCACCGACTACCTGACCGACGACAACGCGGCACACCGGGCCGCGATGACGATCATGGACGCCACCACCTGGTCTCAGCAGCAGCTGCTGCCCAACCTCACCGTCGGCGAGAAGCTCGACCGGGTCGCGGTGCACCCCACCTGCTCCACCCGCCACCTCGGCATCGACGGCACGCTCGCCGAGATCGGTGCCGCACTCGCGACCGAGGTCGTCGTGCCGCAACAGGCCACCTGCTGCGCCTTCGCCGGCGATCGCGGCTTCCTGCACCCCGAACTCACCGAAGCCGCCACCCACGACGAAGCCGACGAACTCGACGGCCAAAACTTCGACGCCCACCTGTGCAACAACCGAACCTGCGAAATCGGACTCGAACACGGAACCGGAGGCCACTACGAATCATTCATCTTCACCCTCGAACGCCAGACCCGTCCACAGAGCTGACCCGCCCCCTCAGAAAGGAAGTACTGGGCCGGTATCTCCCCGAGGGCACTGAACTGACCCTGCTCACGCCCGACTCCGACCAAGCCGCACGCGCACCACTGGGCAACGCCATCATCGGCGACCCCGCCCGGGGCTCGCCCAGCTCGCCGAACTCGTCACCACCCGCCGGCCGATGCCCCCGTCATGAAACAGCAAGCATCGGTTGATATTTCGGCAGAGCCCACCGACACGATCAGGGGAGACAGAACTCGCGCGGGGGCGGGATCACGACATGGTTCTTTACCAAGAACCGTGTACTCGAGGGCGATAAGTTCTACGTCAAAGGTCGACCCTCGAGGTGGCAGGTGCCAGCCCGCGGCTGCGTAGATAAGGAAGCGATCAATGTCGGGTACGGGATCGGTACAGGTCGGCCACCACCAATTCAGCGTGGGGGCAATCGACGCCGATACGCATACCTCCTCGATCCCGACGGTGGGGTGCAACGAGTCCCGCACGAGGACCCTGCCGTTCGAGCCGTGCACGAGCGCATCCGCACCTGGGGTGGCCGCGCCCCCAGCCCTGCACTCACCGAAGGCTTCGGCATCTACGACGCCCAGTTCCTCGCCGGACTGGATCGGGATTTGGTCGACGCCATCGAGAACCTCCCCGAAGACCGCCTCCGGTCCTTGACACGCTGGTGCGCACACCGCGCATTCGAACACGCAGGCTTGGCCCAGTTCCCAGATTTCCGAACCGCCCTGACCGCCCTGGATGATGTCGAATCCGCGACAGCGCCAACGGATTTCGTCAACGCCTCCCAAGCCCGCTGGCGCCTCGACACCGACCCCGACATCCCCGTCACCATCGTCTCCGGACTGCCGGGAAGCAGCGAACAAATCCAGCAACATCAGGCCATCGCGACTACTTCGCCGCCACGGAGTTCGGCGACCCGCTCAAAGCCGCTTTCAACGCCGTGCGTTTTGCGGCGACGACCTACGGCATGGACTATCGCGAACTGTTCACTGCCGTCCGAACCGAATTCTTCACCGTCCCGAAGCCATGACTCCGGGACGATTCCCTGCCAAGGCACGGTGCGGTTGTGGGACACCACCACCGGCCACTTGACAGGTTCGAGTCCTCCCCTGCTCACCGCGGTAACTACCCGAACTCTTCGTAATGCCTGGTGAGAGCGCTAGGTGCAGATGTGTCGCGGGTCACATTTCGATTGTCGTCGAACACCCCTTGACCTTCGAGGCCTGCGTCACGCATGGTGACATGAGGTTAACAAGCGCTTAGTAAGTCGCGTTCCCCGCTCGAACGGCTGGCGTACCCGAGGACATCGGTGGCGTGTCTGCTCTCCGTCGAGGTGAGCTGGACGACCGGTGGTCGTCGGCGGCGTCGGCACACCGTTCGGCGGCGGCGCGGGCTTTCGATACGCACCGACAATTACTGGCGAGGAGAACAACACATGAGCAATGCACAGCGGATCGCGATTGTCACCGGCGCCGCGCGCGGCATCGGCGCGGCTGTCGCGCGTCGACTGGCTGCCGACGGAATGGCGGTCGCCGTGCTGGATCTGGATGAAACCGCTTGCGGCGCAGTGGTAGCCGAGATTGAGAAGGCCGGCGGGCGGGCCCTCGCGGCCGGTGCGGACGTAGCCGACGAGGCAGCCGTGGAGCAGGCCGTGGAACGCGTCGCCGCCGAGCTCGGCGCGCCGAATGTGCTGGTCAACAATGCGGGTGTGCTGCGCGACAACCTGCTGTTCAAGATGTCCGTCGATGACTGGGACACGGTCATGAACGTGCACCTGCGGGGTTCGTTCCTGATGTCGCGCGCGGTGCAGCGGCACATGATCGAGCAGAAGTGGGGCCGCATCGTCAGCCTGTCCAGCACCTCCGCGCTCGGTAACCGCGGTCAGGCCAATTACGCTGCGGCCAAGGCCGGTTTGCAGGGCTTCACCAAGACGCTGGCGTTCGAGCTGGGCAAGTTCGGTGTCACCGCGAACGCCGTCGCTCCGGGTTTCATCGAGACCGATATGACGGCGGCCACCGCGGCGCGGATGGGCGTCCCCTTCGAGGATTTCAAAAAGGCGGTGGTGGCGACGATTCCGGTCGCCCGTGCCGGGCAGCCCGAGGACATCGCGCACACCATCTCGTTCCTCACCAGCGAAGGCGCGGGATTCGTCTCCGGCCAAGTGATCTACGTGGCCGGCGGCCCCAAGAACTGAATCGCCGAAGGAGCCATGGCAATGCGGACATTCGATGGTTTGGACGACCTGGCGACAGCGGTCGGCACCCATCTCGGTTACAGCGGGTGGCATACCGTCACCCAGGAGCAGATCGATCGTTTCGCGGAAGCGACCGGAGACCATCAGTGGATCCACGTCGACCCGGTGAAGGCGGCCGCCGGACCCTTCGGCACGACGGTGGCGCACGGGTTCCTCACCTTGTCGCTGCTGCCGATGCTGGCCCGTGAGATCTATCGGGTCGACGGCCTGTCGATGGGGATCAACTACGGCACCAACAAGGTTCGGTTTCCCACACCGGTCCCGGTCGGTTCCCGGCTGCGGGCGGGCGTCGAGCTGGTCTCGCTCACGGCGGCGAAGCTCGGGTACCAGGCGGTGAGCTCGGTGACCGTCGAGATCGAGGGCGCGAGTAAACCGGCCTGCGTGGCCGAGAGCGTCGCGATTCTGGTGCCGTGAACCCGCATGACGAACAACGATCAGGAGTAGAGATGTTCGAGCTCTCGGACCGGGCCCGCCGAATTCGCGACGATCTGCTGGCCTTCATGGACGAGCAGATCTATCCCGCGGAACCGATCTTCCACGCGCAGATGACGGAATCCGGTGACCCGCACTACCATCCGCCGATTCTCGAGGAACTCAAGACCGAGGCCAAGAAGCGTGGCTTGTGGAACCTCTTCCACCCGCATCCGGAGTGGGGTCCCGGCCTGACCAACTCCGAATACGCGCCGCTGGCCGAGATCATGGGCCGGAGTGCACATCTGGCGCCGGAGGCGACCAACTGTAGCGCCCCCGACACCGGCAACATGGAGGTGCTGACGCTGTTCGGCACCGAGGAGCACAAGCGGGAATGGCTGGCGCCGCTGCTGGCAGGCGAGATCCGATCGGCCTTCGCCATGACCGAACCCGCGGTCGCGAGTTCGGATGCCACCAATATCCAGTTGCGAATGGACCGCGACGGAGACGACTACGTGCTCAACGGCCGCAAGTGGTGGACATCCAATGCGCTGCACAAGAATTGCCAAGTGCTCATCGTCATGGGCAAGACCGACGTCGACGCGCAAGTGCATCGCCAGCAGAGCATGATGGTGGTCCCGCTCGATACGCCCGGCGTCACCGTGGTGCGCGGGCTGTCGGTGTTCGGCTATCAGGATCGAGAAGGCCACGCGGAGGTGGTGTTCGACAACGTCCGGGTGCCGCGCACCGCGTTGCTGGCCGGCGAAGGCGACGGATTCATGATCAGCCAGGCCCGGCTCGGCCCCGGCCGCATCCATCACTGCATGCGCGCCGTCGGCATGGCGGAGCGAGCCCTCGACCTGATGATCGATCGAGCACAAGCCCGCACAACCTTCGGGGAGCCCGTGGCCAACCGGGCCAATATCCAGGACTGGATCGCGGAGTCGCGCATCGAGATCGAGATGACCCGGCTGCTGATCTTGAAGACCGCGTATCTGATGGACACGGTCGGCAACAAGAACGCGCGCACCGAGATCGCCGCCATCAAGGTCGCCGCACCGCAGATGGCGTTGAAGGTGATCGACCGGGCCATCCAGGTACACGGCGGCGGTGGCGTCTCCGACGACTTCCCGCTGGCCAGCATGTACGCGCACGTGCGAACGCTGCGATTGGCCGACGGTCCGGACGAGGTGCACAAACGCACCATCGCGCAGCGGGAACTGCGCCGCCGGGATCCGTCCTGGGGCCGGAAAGCCTGAGCCGCACAGATGAATTCGACTACTTCCAGAAGGAGTTCGCCATGACGAAAACCCAGCAGGTCCGGTTGGCCGAGCGGCCGACCGGGCTGCCCACCGCGGACACCTGGAACCTGACGACCACCGAACTGCCCGACCTCGGACCGGGCGAGATCCTGGTAAAGGTCAACTTCATCTCCCTGGATCCGGCAATGCGGGGCTGGCTCAACGATGTTCGCTCGTATCTGCCGCCGGTGGGTATCGGGGAGGTGATGCGATCCCTCGACATCGCCACGGTCGTCGAGTCGACGCACCCGGACTTCGCGGTCGGCGACACGGTCAGCGGCACCTTCGGTGTCACCGAGTACGCCATCAGCAACGGCCGCGGCGTGCAGCGAGTAGACCTGAACGCCGCCGCCGGCCCGACCTGGCTCGGCGTGCTCGGAATACCCGGCATGACAGCGTATTTCGGCCTGCTCGACGTCGGAAAACTCAGCGAAGGCGACGTCGTGCTGGTGTCGGCGGCCGCGGGTGCGGTCGGGAGTGTGGCCGGGCAGATCGCGAAAGCCAAGGGCGCCACCGTGATCGGCATCGCGGGCGGGCCGGAGAAATGCCGGATGCTCACCGAGGAGCTGGGTTTCGACGCGGCCATCGACTATCGCGCGGGCAATGTGCTGAAACAGCTGCGTGCAGTGGCCCCGGACGGCGTCGACATCTACTTCGACAATGTCGGCGGCGAGATCCTCGATGCCGCACTGGCCAACCTGCGCCGCGGCGCGCGCGTCGTGCTGTGCGGCGCGATCTCGGCCTACAACGAGCAGAAGCCGCCGCCGGGACCGTCGCGCTACATGTCGCTGCTGGTTTTCCGGGCCACCATGGCTGGGTTCGTGGTCTTCGACTACGCCGACCGTTACCCCGAAGCCGGTGCGCAGCTGGCGCAGTGGCTGGCCGAAGGGCGGATCAAGAGCCGCGAACATGTGGTCGAAGGCGGGCTCGCCCGCTTCGGCGAGACCTTGAACATGCTGTTCACCGGTGCGAACACCGGCAAGCTCGTGCTGGCGGTCTGAACCCGCTGCGCCCTGTCCCCCGTACCGGGGCAGGGTGCAGCACCTGCCAGGCTGCCCGGCAGGTGACGGCCCGAATGGATGGGAGACTTGTCACGTGGTCGAATCAGAGGACCGCTCACGCGCGGACGAAACTCGGGCGCGGCTGCTGGACGCCGCCGTGGTTGCCTTCGCCGAACGCGGCTTCCACGGCTCCACGACCCGCGACATCACCTCGATCGCCGGCTTGAGCACGGCGGCGATCTACGTGCACCATCGCTCCAAAGAAGAACTGCTGTACCAGATTTCGCGCACCGGCCACCTGGACACCCTGGCCCGCATCAAGGCCGCTCTCGCTTCTTCGACGAACCCCCGCGAACAACTCATCGCCCTGGTGCGCGACTTCGCGATCCACCACGCCCGCGCCCACACCGTCGCCCGCATCATCAACTACGAACTCGCCGCGCTCAGCCCCGAGCACCAGCGCGAAATCAAGGACATCCGCCACATCATCGACGCCGAGGTCCGCACCCTGATCGAAAACGGCGTCGCCGAAGGCTTTTTCGACAACCCGAACCCACATATGGCCGCGGTCGCCATTCTGTCCCTCGGCATCGACCTCGCCCGCTGGTACCGCGACGACGGCGCCTGGACCCCCGAGGACCTCGGCGACTACTACGTCGACCTGGCCCTGCGTATGGTCGGCGCCCGCCACCCCGATCAGTAAGGGCGTCCCCTGCTGAACCGGTCAGCCGAATTGCTCGGCAGCGCTGATCGACTCGCGTGACACGGCCGCCGACCCGCAACGGTCAGTCGGACTCTTCCGGTGCGGGTTCGCCCTCACCACCGCGGATCGTCCACAGCAGCCCCTCCAGCTCATCAGGTTTGATGAGAACATCGCGGGCTTTCGACCCCTCGCTGGGGCCGACGACGCCACGGGTTTCCATGAGGTCCATCAGGCGGCCTGCCTTGGCGAAGCCGACGCGGAGCTTGCGCTGGAGCATCGAGGTGGAGCCGAACTGCGAGGTGACAACCAATTCCACGGCTTGAATGAACACGTCGAGGTCGTCGCCGATGTCGGGGTCGACGTCCTTCTTCTCGCCCGCCTTGGCGGCGGTGACGCCCTCTTGGTATTCGGGCTCGGCCTGGTTCTTGGCGAAGTCGACGACGGCGTGGATCTCTTCGTCGCTGATGAACGCGCCCTGTAGGCGGGTCGGCTTGTTCGCGCCCATCGGGAGGAACAGGCCGTCGCCCATGCCGATCAGTTTCTCGGCGCCGGGCTGGTCCAGGATGACGCGCGAGTCGGTCAGCGACGAGGTGGCGAAGGCCAATCGGGACGGCACGTTGGTCTTGATCAGGCCGGTGACCACGTCGACGGACGGCCGCTGGGTGGCGAGCACCAGGTGAATTCCTGCGGCGCGGGCCTTTTGGGTGATCCGCACGATCGCGTCCTCGACATCGCGCGGCGCGGTCATCATCAGGTCGGCCAGCTCGTCGACGATGGCGAGGATGTACGGGTAGGGCCGGTACACCCGTTCGCTGCCGAGCGGCGCGGTGATCGCCCCGGACTTCACCTTCTTGTTGAAGTCGTCGATGTGGCGAACCTTGTTGGCCTGCATGTCCTGATAGCGCTGCTCCATCTCCTCCACCAGCCAGGACAGCGCGGCGGCCGCCTTCTTCGGCTGGGTGATGATGGGCGTGATCAGGTGCGGAATGCCTTCGTAGGGCGTGAGTTCCACCATCTTGGGGTCGATCAGGATCATCCTGACCTCGTCCGGCGTCGCCCGGTGCAGCAGCGAGACCAGCATCGAGTTCACGAAACTCGACTTACCCGAACCGGTGGAACCGGCGACCAGCAGATGCGGCATCTTGGCGAGGTTCGCCGCCAGATAGTCGCCCTCGATGTTCTTGCCGAGCCCGATCACCAACGGATGGTGGTCGTTTCGGGTCGAGGGCGCCTTCAGTACATCTGCGAGCCGGACCAACTCGCGATCGGAGTTGGGCACCTCGATACCGACCGCCGACTTGCCGGGGATCGGGGCGAGCAGCCGAACATTCTCCGTGGCAACCGCATAGGCGATATTGCGGGCCAGCGCGGTGATCTTCTCGACCTTCACGCCGGGCCCGAGCTCCACCTCGTAGCGGGTGACCGTCGGGCCGCGCACGAAACCGGTGACGGCGGCGTCGATCTTGAACTGCACCAGCACCTCGGTGATCGCCTCGATCATCGATTCGTTGGCGGCACTGCGCTTCTTGGGCGGATCGCCATCGGTCAGCAGCGACATCGGCGGCAGGATGTAGTCGCCCTCCACCTCGCGGTCGGCGACGAACTCGAGTTGCTTCGGGGGCGGCGGCGTCTGGTCTTCGACCTTGACCGGGCGCTGCTTCTTCGGTTTCGGCTTGGCCACCGGCTCTTCGGCGGCGATCGGCTTGGCATCGCGCAGCGGCGGCTCGCCGAGCACCTCGGTCACCGCGTCGGGATCGCCGAACTCGTCAGGCGGGTAGTTCTCCACCGGGGTGCGGCCCTTGCGCTTCGGTTTGGCCGCGTGCAGTGGGAACCCGTCCGCGTCGTACTTCGCGGGGTCGTACTCGCCGTATTCGCCTTCGTACGCACCGTATTCGTCGCCGCCGCTGCCCGTGCCGAAGTACTCGCGCAGCCTGGCGGGGACCTCGCGCACCGTGGTGCCGGTCAGCAGCAGCACGCCGAACACGATGGCCAGCAACAGGATCGGCACCGACAGCCAGGCGGTGAGCCCGTCGGTGAGCGGACCGCCCACCACGAAGCCGACGAAACCCGCTGCGCGCGAACGCCCGTGCGGGTCGGTCGGAGCACCGGCGATGACGTGCCACAGTCCGAGGAACGGCAGACCGACCAGCAGACCGCCGAGCACCAGCCGCGGCCGGATCTCCGGGTGTGCCTCGGTGCGCATGAGGATGACCGCGATGCCGGTGGCCACGAACGGCAGCCCGGCCGAGGCCGATCCGGCCACCGCACGGATGGCCTCGCCGATCCAATGCCCCACCGGACCGCCCGCCGACAGCCAGACCGCGGCCGCGATCACCGCGCTCAGCGCGATCAACGCCAGCGCGATGCCGTCGCGGCGGTGGCCGTGCTCGATCTCGCCGGCCTTGCTCAGGGTTCGGGTGGTGGCGCCGAGACCGCGCGCCAGCATGTTCCAGCCGCCGCTGATCCCGCGGCTCACGACCGCGAGCGGTGCGGTGTTCGACCGCCGCTGCACCGGCCTGCGCGCGGGTGGGCGGCGGGTGCGTGGGGTCGCGGTGGTGCGGGGTGTTGCCGAACGGGAACGAGCCGCCGTGGTCCGCCCCCGCGCCGATCCCGCCCGCGCCCGAGTATTCGTCGTGGTGCTGCGGGACTTACCTGCCATGGACCTAGGCTAGCCGCAAACGCCCCTTCCAGACCATCCGCAACACTGGTATCGCAGGTCTCACGAGTGCCGAACTGTGCGGATGCCCAGGTCGCCGCCGATCCAGGGCGGCGTGATCAATCCCCCGCTCAGAGCCGCTTCCGCGTGTCGCAGAGCCGATCGTGCATGCTTCCCGCGGCCCACCGAGCTCCGCACAGACCGCAGACTGCGATGGGAGACGCTGCGACTGAGCAATTGTCTGCGGAACGGTCCGTGCGACTGGGATCGACCGTGTGCACTGGATCTCGGGCTGGCGGAAGTTCAGATTTCGGCCGATACGACTGCTCAACGAGGGTCAGACGGAACGGTCCAACCCCAATACCCTGCGAATATCCTCGGGTTCGCCGGTGCTCTCGATGAGGACCTCGTCCCGGCCGAACGCGTGCAGCAGCAGCTCCGACGGCTTACCTTTCAACGTCACCTCGCCGCCCGGCTTCGAGCGCACAACCGCCCGTTTGCCGTCCGGCGTCGCCAGCACCACCGTCACCGGCGATTTGCGGTAGGACCGCCGGGCCATCCGGCTGACCAGGGGCCAGTACTTGTCCTCGTCGGCCTGCGCGAGCTCACGCGGCGCCCAGCCGGGAGTGCCGCGGCGCACGTCTTCGTGGTGGACGAACATCTCGGTCAGGTTCACGAGCGCGTCGAGCGGGCGCAGCGGCGACCACCACGGCGGCCCGGTCCGGACCTGCTCCAGCAGCTCGGGGAACGGCCGGCTCGCCACCTTCGCCTGCACCCCTTCGAGATACCCGGCCAGCGGCTTCAGCATGATGCCCGGCGAGGCGTCGAACCGTCGCTCGCGAACCACCAAGTGCGCGGCCAGGTCTCGCACCGTCCACGTGCCACAGAGGGTCGGCGCCTCCGGCCCGACGGCCGTCATCGTCTCGACGAGCTGCTGACGTTCCCGCTGCGCGATGCTCACACCCTGAACATACCCACCGAGACGCACGCAGCGACCTCGGCACACCTGATTCGCACGGGATTTCAGCATCCCCCAGAAACGAGGCCCCGAATTCTTGGGTAGCGCAATGAGTGTTCGCTATGTACCTTGTCACTCGGTCCATCGGGTCGTGGGCCTCATGAACAAGAAGGGCAAATTCCCTGTGAAGAAGTTTGTTACTGGTGCGGCCATTGTGGCCGCCGCTAGTTGTGCGCTGGCTATCAGCGCGCCTACCGCTCAAGCCAAGGCGTACAACTACGGCGCGATCGCGCTGTCCACGTCCACCGGGCTGATCGGCTACTCCTACGACTACCCGGATTCCTCGTCCGCACAGGCGCGGGCCGTGCGCAGCTGCGGGGCGAACGACTGCGAGACGGTGGTCTGGTTCGCCAATGGCTGTGGGGCAGTGTCCTATTCCAATCGCACCGGCAACTACAGCTGGGCCTACGCCGCCTCCCGTGGTCGTGCACAGAGTAAAGCGTTGTCTCTCAACAACTCCGACGCCTACATCGTGCACTGGAACTGCACATCCAACCACGGCTGACGTCCGCGCATCGATTCAGGGGAAACATCGTGAAACACCGCACCTTCCGGACCGCCGTGGCCATCGTGCTGACCGCCGCCGCTGCCACTCTCACCGCCTGCGCTTCCGGCGACAAGGAATCCGCCACGCCGAGCACCACCGCCGATGCCGCCAAGGAAGCCGGTGAACTCCAGGGCGGCAGCGACAAGGGTGAGAAGGAGACCGGCTCCGCGCCGACCACTCCGTCCTCGCCGGTGCTGGCCAAGCCGTCCACGCAGCAGCTGAACGACCGCCTGACCAAGGCGTTCGATCCCAATGTGCCCAACCAGGAGAAGATCAGCTGGATCCAAGCCGCTGAGCAGGATCCGTACCTGGTCGCCAACCTCGTCGACGCCGCCAAGAAGCAGGGCGTCCAGGTGGAGATCACCAAGGTCGGCGAGCCGGCGGACGGCAAGCTGAAGGCCGATGCCAAGGTCACCATCAACGGCACCCCGGTCGACGACGCGTTCGTCTCCTTCGTCTCCGAAGGCGGCGAGTGGAAGGTCGACCACACCTTCGCGTGCAACATCGTCAAGAGCGCGAAGATCGAATCCGCGGCCTGCCAGGAATGAGCCGGTCCGCCTGACGCGGGTGCGCCGGCGCTCCTGCAAAGGATGAACCAGCACCCCCGTCAAGGATCGACCAGCACAGCCGAAAAGCGCCGGATGCCAAGGCATCCGGCGCTTTCGCTATCCGAGAATCAGACCCCGATAACAGTCGGCACGATCATCGGGCGACGACGGTAGGTGTCGGCGACCCAGCGGCCCACGACGCGCCGCACACTCTGCGCGATCCGATGAATGTCGGTGACACCCTCGGTAGCCAGCCGCAGCAGTTCCGCCTCGACCAGCTCGGCCGCGTCGGTGAGCGCGCCGGGATCGTCGGAGAACCCGCGCCCGCTGACCTCCGGCGCACTGACGGCCTTGCCGGTGGTCTCGTCGATCGCGACGGTGATCGAGATGAACCCGCCCTCGCCGAGCACCAGGCGGTCCGACAGCGTCGACTCGCCGACGTCACCGACCGAGAGGCCGTCGACGTACACGTGCCCGACCGGCACCCGCCCGACGATCGAGGCGATCCCGTCGACCAGGTCCACCACGACGCCGTCCTCGGCGAGCATGACCCGGTCCTCGGGCACCCCGGTCGCGATGGCGAGCGCGGCGTTGGCACGCAGGTGCCGCCATTCGCCGTGCACCGGCATCGCATTGGTGGGCCGCACC
Source organism: Nocardia ninae NBRC 108245 (assembly GCF_007990755.1). Taxonomy (GTDB): domain Bacteria; phylum Actinomycetota; class Actinomycetes; order Mycobacteriales; family Mycobacteriaceae; genus Nocardia; species Nocardia ninae. The sequence goes on from NZ_BJXA01000033.1 coordinate 43,581, forward strand.
GCGTTGTACAGGTACAGCAGCTCACCGGCGGACGCGTGCCCGGAGACGTGCACCTTGGCGTTCTGCTGGGTGATCACCGTGGCGCCGAGCCTGGCCAGGCCGTTCACCACCGCGAACACCGAGTTCTCGTTGCCGGGGATGAGCGAGGAGGCCAGCACCACCAGATCGTCCTCGCGGATGTTGATCTGGCGGTGATCGCCGCGGGCCATCCTGGACAGCGCCGAGAGCGGCTCGCCCTGCGAACCGGTCGAGATCAGCACCAGCCGGTCGCCGGGCAGCGTCGCGGCCTGATCGAGGTCGACGACCACGCTCTCCGGCACCGTCAGATAACCGAGGTCCTGCGCGATCTGCATGTTGCGCACCATCGACCGGCCGACGAAGCAGATCCGCCTGCCGTACTTCTGCGCGACGTCGACCACTTGCTGGATGCGATGCACATGGCTGGCGAAGGAGGCGACGATCACGCGGTTGCGCGCCTTGCCGATCACCGTGTCGAGCACGCCGCCGATCTCGCGTTCCGGCGTGACGAAGCCGGGAACCTCGGCATTGGTCGAGTCCACCAGGAACAGGTCGACACCCTCGTCGCCGAGCCGGGAGAAACCGGCCAGGTCGGTGAGGCGACCGTCCAGCGGCAGCTGGTCGAGCTTGATGTCGCCGGTGTGCAGCACGACGCCGGCCGGGGTGCGGATGGCGACCGCGAGCGCGTCCGGGATCGAGTGGTTGACGGCGAAGTACTCGCAGTCGAACGGGCCGTGCGTGGTGTGCTGGCCCTCGATGACCTCGATCAGCTTCGGCTGCTGGCGGTGCTCACGGCACTTCGCCGCGACCAGCGCGAGGGTGAACTTGGAGCCGACGACCGGGATGTCGGAGCGCAGCCGCAGCAGGAACGGGATCGCGCCGATATGGTCCTCGTGGCCGTGCGTGAGCACCACCGCGACGACGTCGTTGATCCGGTGCTCGATGGGGCGGAAGTCGGGCAGGATCAGGTCGACGCCGGGCTGCTGGTCCTCCGGGAACAGCACGCCGCAGTCGACGATGAGCAGCTTGCCGCCGTACTCGAAAACGGTCATGTTGCGGCCGATTTCGCCGATGCCGCCGAGGGCGAAGACGCGCAGGCCGTTCTTGGCCAGCTTCGGCGGGGCGCCCAGGCGATCGTGGGCCAGGGCGGCGGCGCGCGGATCCGGTTGCGGCGCGGACTGTTCGGCGCGGCCCCGGCCGGACTGCTGGCGGCCACGGCCGGATTTCCGGGCCTGCTGGTTGTTCTGCGGCGCTTCGGCGCGGGCAGGCGACTTCTTCGCCGGTGCGGACTTCTTCGCCGCGGGCGCCTTCCTCGGCTGCGAGGTCTGCGCCGCGGCCTGGTCGGCTTGCGCGGTTACCTCGGTCTGCACGACGACGACCTCTGATTGCACCGTGACATCCGGCTGGGCAGCGGTATTCGGCTGCGCGCCAGCGGTGGACGGTGCTGCGGCAGTGGATGGGGCCGCGGCTTCGGGCTGTGCCGAAGGCTTTTCGGTACGCGCGGGCTGCTCGATCGGAGCAGGCGGCGGCGGACCCGCGGTGCGGGTCGCGGTACGGCGGGGCCGACGGGCCACTGGTTCTGTCATGCCTGCACCTCGCTGCGGCTAGGTTCCGGCCGGACAAGGGTCGCGGTGCCGAAGATTCGGTCACCGCGCTTCCTCATGGGCACCTCGATGACGCTCGTTGCCGTCATGCGTGAGGCGCACGCGCTGGTGATTCGTTCGCTCCGCTGTGTGGTGATTCGCTTGCTCCGCTCTCTCATTCGAGCACCCCGGCTGCCCGTAGATCGGCAGCGAGGAACTCGAGTTGTTCAGGATTAGGCATCAACTGCGGCAACCGCGGCTCGCCCGCTTCGACGCCGAGCAGGCGCAGGCCGCCCTTGCTCATCGCGACACCGCCCAGCCGGAACATCGCGGCGTTCAGCGGCACCAGGCTCGCGTTGATCTCGCGGGCGCGCGCCACCTCGCCCTCGTTGTAGGCGGTGTGCAGTTCACGCAGGCGCTCTGGCACAAGATGGCCGATGACGCTGATGAATCCGGCCGCGCCGACCGACAGCCAGGGCAGGTTGAGGGTGTCGTCGCCGGAGTAGAAGGCCAGATCGGTGTTCGCGATCAGGTCCGCGCCGGCATTGATATCGCCCTTGGCGTCCTTCACCGCGACGATGCGCGGGTGCTCGGCGAGCCTGCGGATGGTCTCGGTGGCGATCGGCACCACCGAGCGCGGCGGAATGTCGTAGAGGGTGACCGGCAGATCGGTCGCGTCGGCGACCGCGGTGAAGTGCGCGAGCAGGCCCTCCTGCGAGGGACGCGAGTAGTACGGCGTCACCACCAGCAGGCCGTGCGCACCCGCGCGCTGCGCGTTGCGGGCCAATTCGATGGAGTGGGCGGTGTCGTAGGTGCCCGCGCCCGCGATCACGGTGGCGCGGTCGCCGACGGCATCGACGACGGCGCGCAGCAGGTCCGCCTTCTCCTGCTCGGTGGTGGTCGGTGACTCGCCGGTGGTGCCGGAGATGGCGAGCAGATCGACGCCGCGGTCGACCAGACGGGCCGCAAGCGCTACTCCGGCATCGACGTTGAGCTTGCCGTCGGTACCGAAGGGGGTCACCATCGCGACGCCTACGGTGCCGGACGCACGCAGCTGGGCCTGATCGGCGGGGCCTCCGTGGTTAGACATGCTGCCGCCTCCGAGCCGCACGCACGCAGCGCGCGCTTGGCGCCGATTCACCGTTCGTCATGGTCAGAAAGGCTACCCGGTCGAGGGAACGCCCTCGACACCGTCGCCACCGAACGGACCGGCCGGTTGTCCGGGTCGAGGCCCTTCGGGCGGCGATGATGTCATGCCTGTCCTTGCGTGACATCAAAAATGGCGTCATGCTGATGTCATGGATCTGAACAAGTACACCGCCCGCCTGCGCGAGGACCTGATCGCGGCCGCCGCCCTCGGCGACGAGAAGACCCAGGCCACCGCGGCGGCGTTGGCCGCGGCGACGGAGAGTTCGGCCCGGCTGGTGCTACTTGCCGCGCTGTCCGACCTGGCCGCCGAACTCAGCGCTGAACTGGGCGATCGCACCGTGCAACTCTCCTTCGACGGCACCGAGGCCAAGGTCGACCTGCGCAAGAAACCGTCCACCGACGATCACCCCACCTTCGAGGAGATGACCGGCGACATCAGCCGGGTCACGCTGCGCCTGGTGGAACAGATGAAATCCAAGGCCGAGGAGGCGGCCGCGCAGAGCGGACAGTCGCTGAACTCGTGGTTGTCCAGCGCTGTCTCGGGGGCACTGCGTGATCAGATGCGTGGATATGGGCCTAAACGGGACATCTGACACATAGGCGCACCGGAACCTAGAGGAGCGGTGCGAGGTTGCCGCGCGAGCCGATCACGACCTTGTCGAGTTCCAGCCAGTCGGCCATGTCGCGGAGGGCCTCGGTGAGGGCGTGCGCGGTGGCGGGGGTGTCGTAGCCGGGTTCGGCGAAGGCCCCGGGGACGGAGAGGCGACCTGCCGCGCGTTCGGCGCGCAGGTCGACTCGGCCGACCAGTTCGCCGTTCAGGAGGAACGGGAAGACGTAATAACCGTGCACCCGTTTGGGTTCCGGAGTGTAGATCTCGATGCGGTAGTGGAAGTCGAAGAGGCGTTCGGTGCGGGCGCGGAAGAAAATCAGCGGGTCGAACGGGCACAGCAGGGCCGCACCTTCGACGCGGCGCGGGATGAGGGTGCCCTCGCGCAGGTAGGCCGGCTTGTCCCAGCCTTCGACCTCGACCGGAAGCAGTTCGCCCGCGTCGACCAGGTCGGTGATGGCCGGTTCGGTTTGCTTGCGGTTCAGTCGGTAGTAGTCGCGCAGGTCGGTTTCGGTGCCGATACCGTGTGCGGTGGCCGCGCGGAGCACCAGTTCGCGCACCGCGTCTTCCTCGGAAACCTTGCGCGCCAGGATATCCGGTGGGATCACGCGTTCGGTGAGGTCGTAGTGCCTGGCGAAGCTGACGCGCTTGTCCACCGACAACGCACCGGCGGCGAAGAGTTGTTCGCAGATCATCTTGGTGTCGCTGAGGTTCCACCAGGAACCTTTGGGGCGCGGCTTGTCCAGTTCGAGATGGCGCTCGACCTCACCGGCGGTGCAGGCGCCGACCTCGGTGATCACGTCCAGAATGTCTTTGCCCAGTGTGGGATTGCGCTCCACCACCTTGCGCATCCCCGACCAGCGGCCGTGCTCGAACTGCGCCATCCGCCACCCCATCAGCGGCCAATCCTCGACCGGAATCAGCGCGGCCTCGTGCGCCCAGTACTCCACCAGCCGCCGCGGCCGCCGCGCGTTGTGGCTCCACGCCGCCTCGTCGAGCAGCGCCCGGTCGTAGGCCCCGATCCGGCTGAACACCGGCGCGTAATGCGCCCGCACCACCGCCGACACCGAATCCAACTGCAACAGTTGCGTTTTCTCGACAACACCGAGCACCGACCGCCGGGTAGCGCGCACCGGTTTCCGTGCCGCAAACCCCTGCGCCGCCAGCGCCACCCGCCGCGCGACCCCCGCACTAATCTTCCGCATGTTCCGAACAATGCCACGCGGGTCCGACAATCTTCCGCCTGGCGGGACATGGTGTAGCGATCACTCGACATTCGCCGCCACCGTGTCCCGTTCGAGCCAGACGCCGCAAGTTCGTCGACCGTCGCCCTCGTTCGAGCCGGGCGCGACTGCCAGGCGCGTTCGCGCGTGACTTCGCCGGGACATGGCCGCCCACCGGGACACGGTGGCGGTGGGGCGGCGTGTGATCGCTCCACCATGTCCCGTTCGGACCTAGGTGGAGACCTTGATGCTGCCGGCTGCGTCTATCTCGGTGCGGCGGTCTTGGTCGGGGGCGTTGGCGAGGACGGTGGCGAGGATGCGGCGGCCCATGGGCAGGACGCGGACGGTGACCGAGCCTGCGTTGGCGGCGTCCAATTCCTTTGTCGCCGCTTCGATCACCTGGTGGCGGACCCAGCGCGGGACGCCGGCGAAGCCGCCGTCGTCGAGCAGGACCACCTCCACGCCGCGCGAGCGGGCGCCACGGGCGGCGCTGCTGAGCTCGTCGGTGACGAGTTGGGGTGCGCGTAGTCCGTCGCGTAGTTCGGCTTCGAGCAGCCTGCACTGTTCGCGTTCGGTGGCGGTGAGTTCGACCCCGTCGGCGATGCGCTCCAGAATGGGCCTGGCCACCTTGTCGAGGCGGGCCAGCTGGCGGTCGCGTTCCCCGTTCTCCGCGGCCATGGTGGCCTCGGCGGCGGCGCGCATCGTCGACTCCTCGCGCAGCAGCCGCAGCGACCGCTGGGTAGGACGCATGATCACCGCGAACAGCGAGACACCGGCCACCGTGGAGATCGGCACGATCGAGCCGGCCACCACGCCACCGCGCAACCCGTTCACCACGCCGACGGTCGCGATCACCGCCGCGACACCGCCGACGCCGAGCCACGCCGCGCCCAACCGCCCGCGCAGCACGAGCACCGCGAGCACGTAGGACGACGCGAACGCCGTCCACACCTGCTCCGACCACCCGTTCTCGACGTCGAACGAGGTGAGCGCGGTCGCCACCGGCCCGGAGGCGGCCACGAAAATCGTTGCGGGCAACGGCAACGGGTCGATCGGCACCACCAGCACCAACACCCCGGCCGCGGCCAGCAGCACCAGGGCAGCCACCGCGGCCAGCAGGGGCGTGTCGCCGAAGTTGCGCACCATGTACAGCACGATCGTCGCCTGCAGGATGAGCAGGAAGAGCCCGGCTGCCGGATCCCGCAGGCCGAGTAGATCGCGCAGCCCGAATTCGGTATCCGTATCAGCCATCGCTACCCCACACCAATGTCACCGTGGTGCCCTCGCCCGGCTGCGACTCCACGAAGCCCGCGCCGCCGGCCAGCTGGCGCATCCGCCCGAGAATGCTCACCGAGATGCCGAGCCGATCGGCGGGTACCTGACTCAAATCGAAACCCGCACCGTCGTCACGGAATACGACCCGGATACCGCCCGCGCTGATCGTCACCGTGACGGTGCGCTGCACCTCGCGGCCCGGCACGGTGGCGTGGCGCAGACTGTTGCGCACCGCCTCGGTGAGCGCGGCGGCGATGGTGCCCGCGGCGTCCACCGGCAGCCGGAGGTCGTCGAAACCGGACCACCGCCGGGCGATGAAACGGATCCCGGGATTGACCTCGTGCACGGCCGAACGCAGGAAGCCGGTGGCCGACTGCGCGTCGAGCCGATTCGGCTCCACCTCGCCGACCCGGCATTCATCGAGTTGTTCGAGCGTTCGCTCGGCCTGCCTGCGCAGCACCGGCGAGTCGGTGCCCGCCCGGGACGCGTCCAGCAGCGTGGACAGCACCGCATCGTGGATCAGCGCGGCGAAGCGCGCCCGTTCGCGATCGCGCGCCGCGGCACCCGCCACGGCAGCCGCGCGCCTGCTCTCGATCGCCGACTCCCGGTCCACCCGGTCCGCGGCGGCCTTGGCGTAGATGGCGCACCACAGGAACAACGCGCACAAGCCCGCCGCCCGCACGAAGTCGCCGGCCCAGGTGACCACCGGCGTCGCGTCCGGCACCACCAGCGACTTGGCGAACGCCGACAGCGCCGCACCGATCACCAGGTAGGCGACCGCGAACAGCGGCCGCCACGCCAGCACGGCCGCGAGCACACCGAGTGCGAGCACGCGATACAGCCACACCGAGGCGGTGGCCGGCGCCGGATCGGGATAGGCGAACGGGATCACGATCATCGCCGCGAGGAAGCTCACCGCCGCCGCACCCGACACCAGCTGGATGAGCTGCCTGCTCGACGCGATCGACACCGCGCCGAGCACCGGGAACAACCCGAACGCCAGCACCACCATCAGGATGGTCCAGCCGCCCGCGATGAACCGGCTCTGGTCCGCGATCTCCGGCAGTTCCACCACCGCGACGATCACCCCGGCGATGCCGATCGCCAGCCCGAAGCGGCGCAGAATTCGTTCGGACGCACCCTCGTACGCGCTCCGTTTCGGCACCGGAGCCGCTCCCCTGCGCCAACGACTCGGCGCGATGCGGTCGAGTGTCACAGGAGCATTCGAGGTGTCCAGCATGCTGGACGCGATCACGATTGTGCCTCGCCGGCGCTCATGCGCGTGGATGCCGCTCGGGCACGGGCAGCCAGCCGTCCTCCACTGCCCGCTTGTACAGGTCGGTCTTGGTCGGCGCCGGACGTCCCGCGTCGGCGTACTTCTGGCGGATGCGGCCGAGGTAGTCGTTGACCGTCTGTTCGGACAGGCCGGTCAATCGCGCGACCCGGGAGGCTTTCTCGCCGGACGCGTAGAGCGTGAGTACCTCTTCCTGACGCGGGCTCAGGCCCACGTCGGACAACTGCGGGTCGCCGTCGATGGCGGCCGCCCAGTCGGTGGTCACCACCTGTTCACCGGACGCCGCGCGGCGCACGGCCGCGACCACGGTCTGCACGTCCTCGGACTTGCGCACCACACCGAGCACACCGGCCCGCGCGGCGGAGCGCACGAGGAACGCGTTGTCCGCGCCGGTGAAGATCAGCACCTCGATGCCACGGTCGCGCAGTGCGCGCACGTTGTCCTCGGGTGTCGACCCATCGGCCAATCGCAGATCGAGGACGACCAGGTCCAGTTGCGGTAGATCCTGAGCGGCGGCCAATAATTCCGGCACCGTGCCCGCGGTCAGCACCAGGTCGAGATCGGGTTCGGGCGCGAGCATTGCGGCCAGTCCGATCGCTACTGATTCGTGGTCTTCGACCACTCCGATCCGGCGCGGTGCGTTATTGCCCCCTTCGGCCAACGTCACCTGAAATCTCCATTCCCGAGCAAACTCGTCACATCCCCACCGCAACAACGTTCTGCCAGTATGCCGGGCCGAAGCACCGAATGGTCAGACACCAGAAATCGGGGCCGTTCCACATTCGACCTCGGCAGAGATTGTCACTGCCAGCTATTTCGGGGACAAAAACTGTCAGGTACCCATCACGTGTGCGGCAATGGTCGCGCCCAGCTCCCAACACCGTTGGATGTCGTCCTTGCTCGGCGCGCCGGACACGATAACCGGTGCGGCCGCCTGCTCCCAGCCGAGGCCGGTGGTGACGCGTTCGATGCCGCGTTCAGCGCCTTCGGTGCCCTCGTTCCCGTGCAGGTAGCAACCGAACGGTCGGCCGCGGGTGGAATCGAGGCAGGGGTAGTAGAACGTGTCGAACGCATGCTTCAGCGCACCGGACATGTAGCCCAGATTCGCCGGGGTGCCGAGCAGAAAACCATTGGCTGCCAGCACATCCGACGCAGTGACGGACAGTGCCGCGCGACGCACGACGGTCACGCCTTCGATCTCCGGATCGGTCGCGCCGGACACCACCGCCTCGAACATCGCCTGCATGTGCGGGGACGGCGTGTGATGGATGATCAGCAACTGCGCCACACGAGGATCTTAGTGCGCGCCACGCGGTGCACCGGTGGGCACCGGTCGGCGCGGCCGGTCCGGGGCGGGCTGCCAATCTTTGCTCCAATCGGCGCGTCGAGTGGCGCGCGGATTGCGGTCGAAGTATTCGCAATCCCGCATGATGGCTCGGCCGCCCGTTGCACGCCTTGCGTGAAACATCCTCGGGTGAGAGAAATTTCACCTGTTCACCGGTCTTGACCCGGACAATTCGGCGACCGGTGTACCGCGCGGGTTGCGCCGAATTCCGCCGGATCCACTGGCGCCAACACCCTCTAATGCGCCTAACGCAGCGTCTCGTCGCTCGAATTTCGCGAAGGCGGGAGCGGTCGTGCGGCTGGAGCTGGGGAGCGGTGCGAATCTAACGCCCTTGGTCGCGTTCGAGTTTCTCCAGCGCGACCGCGCGGCGCATGGTGGCGCGGGCTCGGGTGCGGTCACCGGCGTAGTCGTAGGCGCGGGCCAGGCGATAGGAGACGCGCCAGTTGTCGGGGTCGGCTTCCCATTCGGTTTTGACCTGGGCGAACAGCGCGTCGGCGGCGTCGCGTTCGATCCGGCCGGACGGGCGGCGGGGCAGGTCGGAGGTGTCCAGTTCGCGGCCCTCCTCGTGGATGCGGCGGGCCAGGTGCTGGTGGGCCAGGGCGGCGCGGACGGTGGCTGCGACCACCCAGACGCCGACGAACGGCAGGATGAGCACGCCGATGCCGATGAGGATCGCGGCGATGTCACCGGACCCGATGAGGCTGAACGAGATTCGGCCGAGGAGCAGGAAGTAGAAGCCGAGCACCAGGACGAGCGCGGCGAGCAGCGCGACGACCTTGACGACTTCCCTGTTCTGTCCGCTGCCGTCGGCGGCGGAGTCCGCGGCGTTCACGCGCGCACCTCGCCTGCGGCGTGGGCCGCGTACCTGTTCACAGGTCGAGGAAGGGGTCGAGGCCGACGGTCAGGCCGGGGCGGTCGGCGATCTCGCGGACACCGAGCAGGACCCCGGGAGCGAACGACGACCGGTCGATGGAGTCGTGCCGGATGGTGAGCGTCTCCCCTTGCGTGCCGAACAGCACCTCCTGGTGGGCGACGAGGCCGGCCAGGCGCACCGAGTGCACCCGGACGCCATCGACATCGGCGCCGCGGGCACCGTCCAGTTCGGTCGTGGTGGCGTCGGGGCTGCGGCCGACGCCCGCCTGCTCGCGGGCGGCGGCGATCAGGCCCGCGGTGCGGTACGCGGTGCCGGACGGCGCGTCGGCTTTGTTCGGATGGTGCAGCTCGATCACCTCGACCGATTCGAAGAACCGGGCGGCTTGTTCGGCGAAGCGCATGGACAGCACCGCACCGATCGCGAAGTTCGGTGCGATCAGCACGCCGGTGTCGGGGCGGTCGGCCAGCCAGCCGCGCACCTCGTCGAGGCGGGCGGCGTCGAAGCCGGTGGTGCCGACCACCGCGTGGATGCCGTGCTGCACCAGGAACTTCAGGTTCGCCATCACCACGTCCGGGTGCGTGAAGTCGACGACAACCTGGGTGTTCGCCGCGGTGAACGCATCTAGCGAATCGTCCTTGTCGACGGCGGCGACCAGTTCCAGATCGGCCGCCGCTTCCACGGCCGCACAGATCGCCTGTCCGACTTTGCCGCGCGCTCCGAGCACTCCGACCCGTGTGGTCACCGCACCTCCTCTTTCCGCTTTCGTCGGTGTCAGCCTATCGACCGTGCCGCGGCGGCGGTCCGCTGACCTCTGTGATTCACATTGCTATATGCGCATGTTTGCGATGGGGTGCACCTCTGCCCTACCGTCGCGGGCGTGACTTCGATTCATCAGCGGGCAGCGGATTTCCTACGGACGCACGACAGTAAGAACCTTGGTGTCGGGCAGCATGATTGGCGGTACTACACCGGCGGCGCGGGGGATCCGGTACTGCTGCTCAGCGGTGGCGCGGGAATCGGTATCAGCTGGCTCGACGTGGCGAGCGCACTGATTCCGCGGTTCCGGACCATCGCTCCCGACTACCCGTCGGGTGTCGGGTCCGTTGCCGCGCTGGTCGACGGTGTGGTCGCGGTGCTCGATGCCGAGGGGGTCGATCGGGCGCATGTGGTCGGGCAGTCGGCGGGGGGCATGTTCGCAGAACTCCTATCGCGTCGGGCGCCGGATCGGGTCCGGTCGCTGACCTTGTCGAGTACCGGGTTGTACGGGCCGGAGGATGTGGACCGGCTGCGGATGCGGGTCGAAACCACCGTGGCGACACCGTGGCCGGAGACGCAGGCGGCGATTCGTACCGCGCTGCACAGCACCTGGGCGGACTCCGATGAGGCCGAGTTCTGGATCGAGCAGGTGGTGGCGGCCACCGATGCGGCGGGCAGTGCGGGTGCCGCCAATTCCTATCGGCTGTTGCTGGAGCTCGCCGAGGGGGTGGACGAGCTCATGCGCGGTTCCGCCTGGTCCGGACCCACCTTGATCTTCCGAGCGGACGACGATCCGCTGATCACCAGCACCCACACCGGACGCTTACGCGACCTGCACCCGGGCTGTGAATTCCGCACCTTCGCGGAGGGTGGCCATTCCCTGCTGATCAGTCGAACCGCGGACTACGTCGCCACGGTGACCGAATTCCTCAGCCGCACCTAGCTATTCCCGCCATGGACACAGCACCTGCACTCCCGTGCCACGAAAGTCCTTCTCGTTGCGCGTGACGACGGCGAGTCCGTGTGCTTCCGCGGTTGCCGCAATGAGCGCGTCCACGGCGTCGACCCGATGCCCAGCGCCTTCGGCTCTGGCGCGGATGCGACCCCACGCCTGCGCGACACCGAGGTCGATCGGCAGTAGTCGCGCGTCGAATCGGTCGGTGACCTGGTCGGACAGCCACGTGGTCAAGCGCGCCTTGCGCCGCCCGTTGGACATCCGGTCGACGCCTCGGCGGATCTCCCCGATCGTGATGACGCTCAGGAACATTCGTTCCTCGTCGGCGTCGTGCAGCCATTCGATCAGTCCGGGGTCCGGGCGGGGTTTGATCCATTCCGAGACGGCGTTCGTGTCCAGCAGGTAGCCCATCGGCTCGTCCTCGACGGCCCTCACAGGGTCACGTCGCGGTGCTGCGGATCCGTCCTGTCCCGGGTCACGACCAGCTCCGGGTCGCGTAGGGGGGAATCGGCGAAGAACTCGGCCAGGCTGCCCTGTCGCGCGTTCCGGCGCCGCCACTCGTCGATCGGTACGACAACGGCGACCTCACGTCCATGCTTGCTGATCACCTGCGGTCCCTCCCGTTCCACCGTGTCGATCAACTCGGACAACCTGGCCTTCGCGTCGGCGAGAGGCCATGCGACATCTGGTCGCTCCGACCGCTTTCGTGCCATCTGATCACCCGTTTCGACCACTTTGACTATTCTGGTCAGTTCAGCGTACCTATCGGGTCGCTGCGGCGCCAGACCTGGTGGGGGGCGTTTTTTACAGCAACCCGTGTGGTCACGGGTGGACTACTCGCCGGTCGGTTCATCGCCACGGTGGACGCCGACCGAACGGTGTCTCATCAGTCGAAAACGATGACCTGTCGCAGGGCATGACCCGCGGCGAGTTCGTCCATGGCGTGGTTGATGTCGTCGAGGCCGATGTGTGCGGACACCAGACGTTCGACGGGCAAGCGGCCTTCGCGCCACATCCGGACATAGGTCGGAATGTCGCGGGCGGGGACGGCCGAGCCCAAGTAGCTGCCGACGATCGAACGCCCCTGCGCGACAAGGCCCAGCGGTGAAATGCTGGCCCGAGCGTCCGGGGAGGGCAGACCCACGGTCACCGTGGTACCACCGGGAGCCGTTGCGGCGACAGCGGTTTCGAAGGCCCGGACGTTTCCCGCGGCCTCCACCACGATCTCCGCTTGCACACCCGACTCGGCCACCTGCGCCGGCGTGTACGCCGCGGTGGCACCCAATTCCTTTGCCAGGGCCAGCTTCTCCGGAACAGTGTCCACCGCGATGACCTCGTGACCGTCGGCCGCCAACGACACCGCGACCAGCACCGCCGCCATGCCGACCCCACCCAGCCCGACCACCATGATCCGGTCCCCCGGCCCCGGTTTCGCCGAATTCAGCAGTGCGCCACCGCCGGTCAGCACCGCACAGCCGAGTACGGCCGCCACCTCGGGCGGCACGTCGTCGTCCACCGGCACCACCGACCTGCGGTCCACCACCGCGTGCGTCGCGAAGGCGGACACCCCGAGATGATGGTGCACCTCGGCACCGTCGCGGCTCAGCCGTCGCCCGCCGCCGAGCAGTTCGCCGGCGTTGTTGGCGACACTGCCCGGTACGCACGGCGTCCGGCCGTCGGTCGCGCACCCCGCGCATTCGCCGCAGCGCGGCAGGAAGGTCATCACCACGCGCTGCCCGATCGCGAGATCGCTGCCGCCCGGACCGATCGCCTCGACCCGCCCCGCCGCCTCGTGGCCGAGCAGCATCGGCACCGGCCGCACCCGATTACCGTCGACCACCGACAGGTCCGAATGGCACAGCCCGGCCGCCTCGATCCGCACCAGCAGCTCCCCCGCCGCCGGCTCGCCGAGCTCCAACTCACCCACACTTATCGGCGCCGACTCGGCGAACGGCACGGGCGCCGCGATCCGCTCCAGGACCGCCCCACGAATCTTCATTCCGCCGACGCTACCGTCCACGCTGTCCCAGGCACAGGGGCCGAGCTAGCGCACCCGCTCGGCGACCCTGGTGGCGCGGTAGAGCAACCATTCCAGGGGTCCGCGGTGGAAGAAGCGGGACCAGCAATACGCGAACATCATGATGATCGCACTCAATCCGAGCAGCACCGGGAGCGAACCGGCGGGCAGCACATCGAAGCCGAGCGCGGCGATGGCGGCGACGTGGAACACGTAGGCGGTCAACGCCATGCTGCCGACCGCGATCAAGGGCGTGGCCACCCGAAGGAACCGCCGGGATCCGTCGCATGCGGCCAGGCAGGCGATGAGCACCGCGAGCGCAACGCCGGTGTTGCCGACGATCGACAGGGTGGTCTCGCTGTGCGGCATCGCGCTCAGCTGATATCGCCAGCCTGCCGGATCCTCGGCCATGTCGGACCACCAGGGCGCGCGCATAATTCCCGGCGGCGTTGTCGCGGACGCGAAATGCAACGCCACTGCGGAACCGCCGTAGCCGAGCGTCGCCAAGCCGAGACCGGTGGCCGCGAGCCGAACGCGAATCACCTTGTCCGCCAAGTCGAGTCGAGCGACAGCCATGCCCGCGACGACGAACGGCAACCAGCTGAGCGCCGGGTAGCTGCCGGTCAGTAACAGCCCGACCACCCCGTCATTGCTGCTGCTCGGATCACCGCGCCCGCTCAACCAGGCGAGCGGATCGGACCGGGTGACAGCGGCGGTCCACCCGGAGTCGGTGGCCATCACCACTGCCACAATTTGCGGGAGCACCAGCGCGCTCACCACCGCCACCACGGCCAACGTGCCCGCACGCAACCGGGCCAGCGGCAGCGCCAGCAGGAAGTACAACCCGTAGTAGGCCAGAATCACCTCGACCTTGGTTCCCGACGCGGTCAGCGCGGTACCGAGCACCAGCAGAATCACCGCCCGGATCAGTATCTTCACCCGTGCCTGCCGCCCCGCCTGCCCCGTCTTCGGCACCCGGCGCCCGGTGATCAGCAGAATCGAGAATCCCGCCAAGAACGCGAACAACGCCGAAGACCGCCCGTGCGTCACCTCCATGGCGAACCCGAGGACACCACCCCGCCCAGGCTCCGGACCCACGTGCGCCGCATACATCCCGAGCACCGCCAGCCCCCGCGCAAGATCCACCCCCACCAACCGCACACCGGCCCGGACGTGATCATCCACCAACACCGTGGCCCCCGGCCGCACCGTATCCCCGACTCCTCCTGCGCCTACCGCCCCTTCGACCAGCGGGGTATCGCCGACCCGCAATGCGTCGCCCGTCCGCGCGCTAATGCCGACCTGCGATGCTTCGCCCGCCCGCGCGGCATCGCCGAGCCACACCGCGCCTTCAGTCCCCACCGCGCCTTCAGCCCGCACGGTATCGGCAGCCTTGGTGTTGCCGGCCCGCACCTGCGTCATCGACCCACGCTGCGCCGCGTAGCAGCACCAGCCCTCGCGGCGTGCAGAACCTGCGGCTTCACCAGCCCCGCGGGATCGCCAACCCACACGCCGCCACCAACCCACACCACCTCGCCGGCCCGTGCCGGATCGCCCACCCCTGCGGACTGACCAACCCATACAGCAGACTCTGCCGAAATCACGTTGTGCCCCATCGCTTCAGCGTCGACGGCAGCGCGCCCGTGCGGTATCCGACAAGCGTCCGAACCAGCTCCCCTAGTCGGTGATTCGCCACCCGCCGACCGGCTGGACCGACCCCGCCGATCGGCTACCCGAACCCCTCCCGGTCGGGTGTGCCCAGCACCCGGATCTAGGCTCACGGACAGGTGCGGTGACGGAGGAGGTGTGGCGGGTGATTCGGGTGGTGGTCGTGGATGACGAGGCGCTGGTGCGGTCCGGTTTCGAGCTGATTCTGAATGCGGCCGCCGACATCGAGGTGGTGGCGACGGCGACCGGGCCGGCGGCGGTAGCGGCGGTCACGGCGGCGCGGCCGGATGTGGTGCTGCTCGATATCCGGATGCCCGACGTCGACGGGTTGACGGTGCTGCGCCAGCTGCGTGCCATGGCGGACCCGCCGGCGGTCGCGATGCTGACGACCTTCGACACCGATGACTACATTCTGTCCGCATTGCGTTCCGGCGCAGCGGGTTTCGTACTCAAAGACACCGAGCCCGAACAACTGGCACAGCTGACCCGCACCCTCGCCGCGGGCGGCGTCGTGCTGTCGCCGAAGGTCTCGGCCGCGTTGTTGCGCAACGCCGAACCCGCCACCGCCGCCGATATCGACGCGGACGCGGCGCGCGTCGAACGGCTCACCGATCGGGAACGCGCGGTGCTCGTGCTGATCGCCGAGGGCCTGTCGAACGCCGAGATCGGTCAGCGGATGCACCTGAGCGTGGGCACGATCAAGGATCACGTCAGCGCGATCTTCACCAAGTTGCGGGTGAGCAGCCGCGTGCAGGCGGCGTTGCTCGCGCAACGAGCGGGACTCCTGTCGTGAACCGGCCCCCGCCGTGGCTGATCGACCTCGCGCTGGTCGCGGTGGCGGTGGCCGACGTCCTCGCCGATGGCGAAGTCACCTCGCGCGTCGAGCTCGTCGCGGCCGCTGTCGCCTGCGCAGCCTTGCTGCTGCGCCGCCGCTTTCCCCTGTTGGTCTTCGCGTCGACGCTGCCCGCGAGCTTGCTGCTCGCCATTCTCGCCGCGCCCGCGATCGCGCTGTACTCGCTGGCCGAACGCACGACCAACCGCGCGCTGCTGTTCGGGTCCGTACTCGCCACTTCGATTGCCGTGTCCATACCGTGGCCGCCCGGCGAGTACGTCGGGCAGCGGGACATCATCACCGCCTTTGCCTACGCGCTGGCCTGGGCGGGCGCCCCGGTGCTGCTCGGCCAACTCGTGCGGACCCGCCGCGATCTGTCCGCCCGGTTGGTCGAGATCGAGGAGGCGCGCGACCACGAACGGCGACTGCACGCCCAGGCGGTACTGGCGCGGGAACGCGCGCAGATCGGACGCGAAATGCACGATGTGGTCGCCCATCAGGTCAGTTTGATCGCCGTGCGCGCGGGCGCGCTCCAGGTCGCGGCCACCGACGCCGACGCGGCCGAGGCGGCGCGCACCATCCGCAGGCTCAGCGTCGACACACTGGACGAACTCCGCCACATGGTCACCCTGCTGCGCGCCGCAGGCGGCCAGAGCACCGAGCTCACCCCGCAGCCGACGCTCGCGGATCTGCGAAAGTTGCTCGACGCCAGCGGCATTCGGGTAGAGCTGCGCGGCGATCTGCCCGATGAGCTCAGCGCGCCTGGCCAGCGCACCGTCTATCGCACGGTGCAGGAGGCGCTCACCAACGTCCGCAAGCACGCACCGGGCGCGACCGCCACCGTCGAGCTCTGGCACGACGGTGACCATTTCGGCGTCACGGTTCGCAATACCGAGCCGACCAGGCCTGCGGTGCCCCTGCCGAGCTCCCGGCACGGATTGGTCGGACTGGCCGAGCGGGCCGAACTCCTCGGTGGCAGTTTCGAATCCGGTCCGACCAGCGATCGTGGCTATCGCGTCGCGCTACGCCTGCCGCGCTGAAACGAAACATGGTCTGGGTCACTCGATACTGGCGACATCCATGGGATGTTTGCTAGCGTCTTCGACCGTGACGGTGCTCCCGTTGGCCGCCTTGTACCGAGCCCGGGGTCGGGACCGTCACCGCACAAGGAGAAAATTCCACTGTCAGTACAGTTCAATCACACCATTGTCGGTTGCCACGATAGTCGAGTGACCGCCGAATTCTGGGCAGACATTCTGGGCGCGGAACTCGGGGCCGAATGGGGCCCGTTCATTCCGCTCCCGCTGGATAATTCGGTCACTTTCGATTTCGCGAATGTGCCACCGCATGTCACCGAGATTCAGCCGCAGCATTACGCATTCCTGATCTCCGAGCCCGAATTCGACGCGGCCTACGCCAAGATCCAGCGCTACAAACTGGACCATTGGGCCGATCCGCGTCAGCAGGGCGTCAACGAGATCAATCACAATGACGGCGGCCGGGGCGTCTACTTTTTGGATCCCAACGGTCACTTCATGGAATTGATCACCGTCCCGTACGGTGGCTGGCCCAGCTGAAAGGTCTAGGGGCGGCGTCCACCCGGACGCCGCCCCTCCTTCTTGATCAAGTGCGCGGATGAGGCTCCCCTACGCGCAACCCTCACTCGCCGGGCTGCTCCGGCGGCCACGGGTTGGGTTTGATATTGGCCGGTTTGCGCGTCGGGATGTCATCCCAGTCGAAGTGGGTGCCGACCCAAGCCTTCGGCCGGTCGAAGGTGACTTCGGTGGCGGCGAAGCGGGCATCGACGAAGGAGATGTCGCCGAAGAAGTCGCCCTCGGTGAAATCGACGGAGCGGCCGGCGAACGTAGTGCCCGCGAACGTGGTGGTGCCGTGGAATTCGGCTCCGCTGAAGTCGGTTTCGCGGGTACCTCGGTTGCGCATGCGGGCCGGAGCGCCGATGCGAGTGTCGTCGAATGCCACGGCGCTCGCCTCGAACTGGGCGCCCGCGAAGGTGATTCGCGGGCTCGAGATATCCGCGCCGGTGAAGGCGAGGTGCTGCCCGTCCAGGACGGCGCGTTCGAACGAGGTGAGGTCGGCGTGGAACTTCGTGTCCTGGAACGAGGTTCGGGCGCCGGTGCAGCGGATGCCGCTGAACGTCGTCCGTGGGCCGGTGAAGACGGCGTTCTCGAAAGACACCGAACCGTCGAACATCGCGCCGTCGAAGGTGGTGCCGTAACCAGCGCGTTCGACCTTCTCGGGTCGAGCCGGGCCGAACCGCGCGTGCTCGAACAGCACGGGACCGCCTTCGAACACCGCGTCGCGGAAGGTGACGTGCGGGCCGGCGAACAGCGCGTGCTCGAACGTGGTGCGGCCGATGAAGACCGCGCGGGCGAACGAGATGTTGCGTCCCCGGAAGACCGCGTACCGGAAGTCGCCGCGTTCGATGACCGCGTTGGTGAAGGTGAACTCGCAGTCCGACCAGGAGATCTCGGCGGACCGCTGCAGATGCGCGGCGATCACCTGCACGATGGTGCGGCGCACCTCCCGGTCGTTCTGCCGGAACTGGTAGACCCGCTCGACCTTCAGACCCGACTCGTCCACCGTTTCCGCCTGCGACACAAGGTGATTCGCACCGGCCACCGGATCGTAGGGCAGCCGGAGGTAACCGCAGAGCACGTCGACGCACTGCTGACGCCTGCTCGGCGAACGGAACTCGTCGGCGACCCCGGCCATCGCGTAGACCCCGGCGATCCGCACCGCCACGTCGGCATCGCCGAGTTGCCGCGAGGCGGCGCCGAACAGTTCGGCGAAGCGTCCGCGTTCGAGGTCGCGTTGCCGCCGATAGGCCACCACGAGCGCGACGGCGCCACCGACTCCGGCGACCACCGCCAACGCGATCTTGGTCAGCTCCAACTGATTCGGCGTCTCGGCCTCCGCGCCCATCGCCAGCCAGAGCAGCCACCAGGTGAGCACCGCGATACCGAGGCCACAGACGACCGCCGCCAGCACCGCAAGCAGTAACGCCTGACGGTGCAGTCGGTCGCCCAACCGCCCCCATCGCATTAGCGCATGGTAGCCGCATTGCCGCCCGTCGACTACCGGACAAGATCGGCTATCCCTGCGCCCCAAACTCTTTCAAATGTCCTCTATCCATGCGGGGGACATCGTGGAGAGCCGCACTCGACCGAGGTCACCGGCCGACGGCGCACTTGCGTCGGCCGGGCAAACGCGGACACAGGTGCGAACCGCGTCGTTGGACTGATCGGCCGAGCTCCTCGAGTACTCTGCGGACATGTCCGCTTCCGATTCGCTGGATCCGATCGCCGAGGTCGAGACCGTACACGCGCTGCTGTCCACCTGGTTGGGCACCGACGCCGAGCCCGACGTCCTGGAACGTTTCGCCGCCACCCAGCACGCCACGTTCTCCATGGTGACCATGGACGGCACCCGGCTGAGTAGCTCCGAATTGCTGTCGGGGCTGCGCCGCGCCCGCAATTCCGCGCCCGGGCTCGATATCGAGATCTCCG
Organism: Nocardia ninae NBRC 108245; assembly: GCF_007990755.1. Taxonomy (GTDB): domain Bacteria; phylum Actinomycetota; class Actinomycetes; order Mycobacteriales; family Mycobacteriaceae; genus Nocardia; species Nocardia ninae. Next base: position 62,704 of record NZ_BJXA01000033.1, read on the forward strand.
AGGCGGAGGTGCTGCTCAACGAAGGAAACGTGACGGTGGTCCGCTTCATGGAACGCCACCATCGCGACGGAAAACACGCCGACCGCTGGTCGACCGTGGTGCTGACCACCGAGGGCAACCCGTCCCGGTACAGCTGGCGCGTATTGCAGGAAACCGCAGCTCCCGCCGACTGACGCGGCTGCGCTGTCACCCACGTCCGGTAGACATGGTGTGCGGCACCCGGCGTGCCTCGGACCACCCCTCGCACCGCGACTCGGAGGCTGTCCATGAGATGTGTTGTGTTCGGCGCGACCGGCTACATCGGCGGACGACTGGTCCCGGAGCTCTTGGCGGCGGGCCATTCGGTGCGGCTGATGGTGCGCACACCCGGCAAACTCGACGAGGCCCCATGGCACGACGACGTGGAGATCGTCACCGGTGATGTCACCGATTCGGCCTCGGTCACCGCCGCCCTGGCGAACCAGGAGATTCTCTACTACCTGGTGCATTCGTTGACCCAGCGCGACTTCGTCGACATCGATCGCCGGGCGGCGCGCATCGTGGCGAGCGCGGCCGGCGCGGCCGGACTGTCCAGAATCGTGTACCTGGGCGGCATCATCCCGCAGGGCGAGCAGCTGTCACCGCATCTGTCCTCGCGAGCGGAGGTCGGCGAAATCCTGCTCGGCTCGGGCGTGCCCACCGTGGAGTTCCGGGCGGCGGTGATCATCGGGTCCGGGTCGGCGAGCTTCGAAATGCTGCGCTACCTGTCCGAACGGCTGCCCGCGATGATCACGCCGCGCTGGGTGCACAACCGCATTCAGCCGATCGCGATCCGCGACGTGCTCTACTACCTGACCCACGCCGGCGCCCTCGGCCCGGAGGTGAACCGGTCCTTCGACATCGGCGGACCCGACGTCCTGACCTACCTCGACATGCTCCGCAGATACGCGGTGATCGCCAAGCTGCCGCGACGCGCGGTGGTGCCGGTGCCGGTGTTGACACCCTGGCTGTCGGCGCAGTGGGTCAACCTGGTCACCCCGGTGCCGCGCGCGATCGCCGTGCCGTTGATCGAGTCGCTGGTGCACGAGGTCGTCTGCGGTGACCACGACATCGCCGACCACATCCCGGACCCGCCGGACGGCCTGACCGGTTTCGAGCGCGCGGTGGAACTCGCACTCGCCCGGATCCGCGACTTCGATGTGCCGACCCGCTGGTCCGACGCCGACACCCCGGGCGCACCGTCGGACCCGCTGCCCAGCGACCCGGACTGGTCCGGCGGCACCCTGTACCAGGATGTCCGCGAACGCCACACCGACGCCGACCCCGCCACCGTCTGGCAGGTCATCGAATCCATCGGCGGGGAGCACGGGTGGTATTCATTCCCGCTGGCTTGGTCGGTGCGCGGATGGATCGATCGGATCGCGGGCGGTGCCGGGTTACGGCGTGGGCGCCGGGATCCGCACCGGTTGCGAGCCGGAGAGGCGCTGGACTGGTGGCGCGTCGAGCACATCGAACGACCTCGGCTGCTTCGGCTGCGCGCCGAGATGCGGGTCCCGGGCGATGCCTGGCTGGAGCTGTCGGCAGAGCCGGATGCCGGTGGCGGGACGATGTATCGGCAGCGCGCCATCTTCGAACCGCGCGGGTTGTCCGGGCATGCGTACTGGAAGGCGATCTCTCCGTTCCATCAGATCGTGTTCGGGGGGATGGTTCGCAATATCACCGGGGCTGCCGAAGCCACTGAGCGCCAGGCTGGTTCGTGATCGCCGTGCGCGGCCGAGCGCACCGCTCGAGGCAGAGTCATCGACCCGGCGCAAGCCGGAACCGTGATCACCGGGTTCGGTCGACGTCCTGCACGAAGCGGCGCTGATCGTCCAGAAAGCCTGTCGCGAACAGTGATCGGGGTGCGGCGACGGCAAAGATGATCGTCTTGCTCGTGCTGTCTTCGATGTCCTTGCGCACCAGCGAGTGCGTCGCGTTGCGGTAGTGCTCGATACGCAGCAGATCGGCGGGGATCAGTTGGCGGTAGCGGGCCTCGGTGTCGGCGACGTCGACGTTGATGTCGTAGTCGGCCAGGGTGAGCAGCACGGGGATGCGGACGGCGGCGAGGTCGGCGGCGGCGTCGGCGGTGTAGTTCTGCTGGATGAAACGCCAGCGCTGTGCGGTCATGTCCGAGGTGACGGCGGCTGCCGCACGGGCTTGTTCGAAGGTCGCGCCCTCGCGCAAGAGTTTGCGGGTGCGTTCGCTGTCGGCGATCGCCGCATCGATGCGCGCCGGGCCCGCGTGCTCGGCGGTCAGCTTGGCAATCGTGTGGTAGCGGCCCTGTTGGAGCCAGTTGACGGCGGGCGACACGGCGATCATGAACTGCAAGCCCGGATCTCGTGCGGCGACCGCGGGCAGGACCCAGCCTGCTTGGCTGGCGCCCCACAGCCCGATCCGCGCCGGATCGATCTCGGAACGCGTTCTGGCCCAGGCGATCGCGTCGAGAGTCTCGGTGGTCCGGTCAGCCATGGTCTGGTTCAGCCAGTCACCGGGTGCTCCCGCCACACCGGGCTTGTCCCAGGACAGCGACGCATACCCGGCCCGCGCCAACGACTCCCAGATCGGACGGTAGAACGTGTCGTGGGTGGCGTCGATCGGCCCGTCACCGTGGACGAAAACCACCAACCCGAACGGCGCCGTCCCCTCCTCGGGCAGCGCGAGTGCACCGTTCAGCGGTTGCGCGCTGCCAGGGATCGTGACGCGTTGTTCCCGCAGGTCGTAGCTGTTCTGATACACGACCCAGCCACCGGCGGCCCCGATCAGCGCGAGAATCGCGGTGAGCGACAACAGTATTCGGCGGCGTCGCGAAACAGGTCGCGCGCGCGCTGTTCCGGGCTCCGCGCGCGAACTTTCCGAAGGCATATCCACTCCAATCGTTCGTTCTGAAAACCATCGTTTGTATGCTGAGCACATCAGGATCGACCGGATCGAGAGGGCGGATGGTGGAGACGCACAGCGTAGAGGTGACGACGCGGACCCTGGTGGAAAGCATGGTTCGCGAGGACGCCACCATCGACGCCGGTGCGCTGTACACGGTCGCGAACGCGCTCGGCATGACCGATCAGCAGGTCCGGTTGTGCGTGCGCCGCCTGGTCGCGGACGGGCAGTTCACCCAGCAGGGGCGGGGGCGCAAGGCGATTCTGCACGCCACCGCGGCGACGGCGAGCGCGCTCGCGCCCGACGTGGAGTTCGTGCGCTACATGTTCGCGCAGGATCGCGGCGAGGCCGCGTGGGACGGGTTGTGGCATCTGGTCGCCTTCGCCATTCCCGAGACCGCTCGGTCGGCCCGAGATGCCATGCGGGACGGCATCGTTCGGCTCGGCGGCGCACCGATCCAGGGCGGACTGTACGTGAGCCCGAACGCGTGGGAGCAGCATCTGGACGCGCTCGCCGCCGAGCTCGACGTCACCGACCACCTCACCACCTTCACCACGACCGACCTGCGCGTCGGGCAGACCGAGGCACCGCGCCGCATCGCCGCCCGACTGTGGCCGCTGGACGAGGTCGCCGCGCGCCATCGCCGTCTCCTGGATTTCGCGCAACGCACGCTGCGCCGGTTGCGCACTGCCGAGTTGTCCGACACCGAATTGCTGACCGTCACCATCGAACTGGCCGCCGAGTTCACGCGCGCGATGGAGCCCGATCCCCTGCTGCCGCCGCAGTTGCTGCCGCAACCGTGGGCCGGGACCAAGGCCCGCGGCGTGGTCGCCGAATGCTGGGCGCTGTTGCTCGCAGCCGAGACGTCCACGCCGCCTCGCCTTTTCCGCGCCTACGCCGACGTCGTCAGCGACGTTGCGAAACATGCCGCACCCCCAGGTATTTCGTAGTGATCGAAACTGTCGGTGCGAGTGCCGACGCCACGGCGGTCAGCACGGTTGTCGCGAACCAGAATCGCGTCCACGTCGGCGGCACCGGCGTGAGCAGCACCAGCAACGCCGAGTAGATCACCGCACCTCTGCGCAGGCGGCGCTCGCAGTAGATCTGCCGCCGGAGCGCGGTCGCGCCTGCCCATGCTCGCGGGCCTATCAGGCCTCGCCAGGTGTGCAGCGTCAAGAACCACATCGCGATGAGCAGCCCCGAGCCGAGCAGCTGAATCCAGTCCGGGAGCTCGACCTCGGGCCCACTGAGCGGCAGCGCGACCGATGCGAAGGCGATGCCGCCCGCGGCCTCGATCAGGATGAGCCGCCGCACCGGACCGATGGGCGTCTCGCGCAGCAATCTTGTCGCAGAATCGTTCATGTTACCGTCGATCGTAGACGCAATGAACGATATTGCGTAGTCGAAGGAGGATGGGCATGCGGGTTCTGGCATTGGGCGGCGCGGGAGCGATGGGGTCCGTGGCGGTGCGGACTGCGGCAGGCCTGCCCGGCGTGCAGGAGATCATCGTGGCCGACCGCGACGTGGTCGCGGCTCGAGAAGTCGTCGACAGGTGGTCGGGATCGGGCGCTGAACTGCGGGCCTGCCGGATCGACGTGACCGACCGCGCGGCGCTCTACGGCGCACTCGGCGAGGTCGATGTCGTGCTCAATACCGTTGGCCCGTATTACCGTTTCGGCCTGACGGTGCTGCGGGCGGCGATCGACACCGGGACGCACTACCTCGACATCTGCGACGACTGGGAGCCCACGATGCAGATGCTCGAATACGACGCCGACGCGCGCGCCGCAGGCGTCTGCGCGATCGTCGGAATCGGCGCGAGTCCAGGGGTGAGCAACCTGCTGGCGGCCCGCGCCGCTCGCGAACTCGACCGCGTCGAGGACATCTACACCGCCTGGCCGGTGGATGTACCCGGTGCCGGCAGTTCGGACGGCCTCGAGCTCACGGGCCCGAACGGGTTACCGACCGCGGCGGCCGTGCACTGGATGCAGCAGATCAGCGGGGCGATCACGGTGGTCCGGGCGGGACAGCTGGTCCAGGAACCGCCGTTGCAGCCCGTGCCGTTGACGCTGCCCGGTGGCCGCATCGGCACGGCTTACACCGTCGGCCATCCCGAACCGGTCACCCTGCACTGGACTCTGCAACCGGCCGGACGCGTGGCGAATCTGATGGTCGTCACACCCGGCACCGCGGCCTTCCTGGACGTGCTGCGTACCGATATCGACAAGGGCGCGCTCACCAACGAAACCGCGGCAGCCGAATTGGCCGCGCCCACCCTGTGGCGTGGCCTGCGCTCGATGGCACGGTCGTGGCGCTTCGCCGCACCGGGGAATCTGCCGCCGTTCTTCGCCGTCGCCACCGGTAGCAAAGATGGTGTGCCGCTGTCGATCCTGGCCCATGTCGGCTCCGCGCTGATCGACAACATGGCGGAAGCCACGGGAATCCCGTTGGCGCTCGGGCTTTCTCAGCTCGTCGACGGTGTGGCGATACGGCCGGGTGTGCATCCCCCCGAGGCAATCCTCGAGGCGGACCGGTTCTTCGACGACCTCGGCAGACATACCTGCGACGTCGTCACCGAACAGGCACCGCTCGCCTCGGCCACAGTCGCTTCCAGCGGGTGACGACCCATCGCCGCCGATAGCCGAATACCGCACTGGCGCCTGCACGTTCCTGCTTTCCGAGCCGCGGGCGCCGGTTCGTGAGTACGGTCGCGATCATGGCGAATGATGTGTTGGTACTGGGGGCCGGAGTCATCGGACTGACCACCGCGGTGTGCCTGGCGGAGGAGGGGCATCGGGTTCGGGTGTGGGCGGAACTGCCGCCGGAGCGAACGACCTCGGCGGTGGCGAGCGGACTGTGGTGCCCCGGCGCCACGGCACGGGATCTGGCGTGGAGCCGCGTGACGTTCACCGAGTTCTCCCGGCTGGCCGACGATCCGGCGTCGGGCTTGCACTTCGAACGCGGACTTCAGGTTTCGCGGTTCTGGTCCGAACCGCCCGCGTGGATCGGCGAGCTGGCCGACCTGGAAATGTGCGCCCCCGACGAACTGCCGGACGGCATGCTGATCGGCTTCCGCAGCACCGCCCCGCTGATCGATCTGCCGCGCTACCTGCGCTACCTGACCGGTCGGCTGGCGGCGCAGAACGTGACGGTCGAGCAGCGGACGGTGCGCGCTCTCACCGAGGCCGCGGCCGCCGCCTCCGTCGTGGTGAACTGCACCGGCGTGGCGGCGGCCGCACTCACCGGCGACGACATGCAGCCGGTCCGCGGGCAGCATGTGATCGTCCGCAACCCCGGCATCACCGACTTCTACGTCGAACTCGGCGCCCCCACCGAATGGGCTGGAATCTTCCCGCACGGCGACCGCCTGATCCTCGGCGGCGTGCGCCAACGCGGCGAGTGGAGCCTCGACCCGGACCCCGAGGTGGCCGACCAGATCCTGCGCCGCTGCATCGCCGTCGAACCCAAGCTCGCCGCCGCGGAGGTAGTCGGCCACGAGGTCGGCCTCCGCCCCGGTCGCGTCGAAGCCAGGCTCGATGAGGAGCGCGTCGGTGAGTCCAGGATCGTGCACAACTACGGGCACGACGGATGGGGTGTCAGCCTCTCCTGGGGCAGCGCCCGCGAAGTCGCGCGGCTGCTCGCCGACTGATCCGGTTGCCAGGCCCGCAAGCCTCGTCAGGAATGTAGAAAGCCCCGGTCAGCAGAGTGACCGGGGCTTCGACAAGAGCGGATGACGGGATTTGAACCCGCGACCCTCACCTTGGCAAGGTGATGCGCTACCACTGCGCTACATCCGCGTTCGCATCTCGAATACTCGGTGATGCGAGATGGAACTTTAGCCGATGCACGGCGGAAAATGCCAATCCGCGATCATGCGGTCTGTTCGGCGGCCGTGGGTTTGCGGCGCAGGCCGAGTCCGGCGGCGGTCAGGCAGGCCAGCGACACGACCACGACGAACCACGGGAACACCGCGCTCAGGCTCCAGGTGGTGGCGGCCCAGCCGGCCAGGATGGTCGGCAACGCCATGGCGGTGTAGGCGAGCAGGTAGTACGCCGACATGGTTTCGCCCCGCTTGTGTTGCGGCACAACCTCGGACAGGTGGCGCAGCGATCCGCCGAAGCCGAGTCCGAAGGTGGCGCCGAGCAAGACACCGGCCAGCAGCACCACGACCCAGTTGCCGGTGTGCAGAGCGGGCACGGTGAGCAGTAGCGCCACCGCCATCCCGGTGTCGCCGCCGATGGCCGCGCGCCGTGCCGGAATCTTGGTCGCGAACAGCTGCGAGGTGGCGCCGGCCAGTGCGGTCGACGCGACCACCGCGCCGCCGAAAACCAAGTTGTGGATGCCGGTTTCGGCCGAGGCGAGCGACGGGTACAGCGACAGCAGCACGCCGAGCACCGACCAGGCCGCCATCACGCCGAGCGCGGAGAACCAGAAGTCGCCGCGAATCTCCGGCGGCACAGACGGTTTCGCGATCCGGATCCGGCCCGGGATGCGGCCGGTGTGTGGCTCCTCCAGCGCGATGACGCCGACGCCGATGAGCAGGCAGACAACGGTGATGACGACGTACGGCAGGCGCAGCGGGTGCGGTGCGTACTGCGCGAGCAGGGCCGAGCCCAGAATCGCCACGGCCATACCGACATTGAACGCCACACCGGTGAGCTGACCGGATCGCGCGCCGTGCTTGGGCCGCAGATCCAGCAGGGCCGCCGCACCGGCGACCACCGTCGCGCCGACCGCGAAGCCGTGCAATGCACGCGCCACCAACAGCATCGCGACATTGTCGGCCAGCAGGAAGACCGCGAGTCCGGCGATCATCGTCACGAAAGCACCGAGCAGCACCGGCTTGCGGCCGACCACGTCGGAGATCTTGCCCGACACCAGCACCGCGCCCAGGGCCGCGAACGCGTACACGGCGAACACGAAGGTCGTCGTCAGCGGCGAGAAGTGCCACTCCTGCTGGTACATGCCGTACAGCGGGGCCGGTACCCCGGAGACGCCGAGCGCCACCCCGCCCGCGGCCAGCACCAGGCCGTAGGCCCAGCGCTGTGAGGTCTGCTCGTCGGCGGCGGGCAGCACTGTCGCTGTCATCGAAACTCCGATCCGGTAGGTTTGATGATGATCGAACCGCGTACGACACTACAGCTGGTATGACGATCATCAAACCATGGAGTGAGGTAGATCATGACCGAAGCTAAGGAAGCGGCAGTCGAGGCCGCACCGGTGGCCGCGCTGTCCACCGTGCTCGGCGCGATACAGGACCCCATCCGCCTGGAAATGGTGCGGCGGCTGAGCAACGCCGGCACCGCGGTCCGCTGCAACGAGCTCTACGACGTGATCAACAAGTCGACCGCGACCCACCACTTCAAGATCCTGCGCGAGGCAGGGGTCATCGAGCGGGTGATCGTCGACGGTCAGATCTGGCAGCGGCTACGCGCTCGCGACCTGGAAACCGCCCTCCCCGGCGTGGTGTCCGCGGTCGTCGAAGCCGCCAACCGCGCGACTACGGACTGACTCCCGCTTCGCCGGGTCAGCCTTCGACCAATCTCCGCACCGCGGCAGGCAATTCGCGGGTCCGCTTGTACGGCCCGGCAACCGACGCGGCAAACGGACGTCCCAGCAGCGTGCCGGCGATAGCCGACACCTCATCGGTGGTCACCGCGTCGATCCGCGCCAACGTCTCCGACACACTCCGATGGTTGCCGTAACTGAGTTCACTGCGCCCGATCCGGTTCATCCGGGACGCGGAGTCCTCCAGCCCCAGCACGAGCCCACCACGCAACGAACCCTTGGCCCTGGCACATTCGGCATCCGTAATGCCATTGGCCGCAACCTCTTCGAGCACCCCGCGCGCCAAAGTCGCGACCTTGCCGAGGTTCTCCGGCTGACAGCCGATGTACACCGAGAACGCGCCGGTATCGGCGAAGGTGTCCACGCTGGAGTACACCGAGTACGCCAGCCCGCGTTCCTCCCGGATCCGCTGGAACAGCCGGGAACTCAGCCCGCCGCCGACCACGGTGTTGAGCACCGAGAGCGGCCAGCGCCGCTCCCCCTCGTGCCGCCCGAAGGCGCGCACCCCGAACGCCAGGTGCGCCTGCTCGCTGTCGCGGTGGCTCCAGTGCAGTTCGGGATCGCTGGCCGGGCGAAACCGCCCCTCGCGACGCTTGGCGGGCGTGGCCGCCGGGTCGAGCCGATTCTCGAACGCGCGATGCACCAACTCCACCGTGTGCTCGTGTTCGACATTGCCCGCGACCGCGACGACCATCCGGTCCGGCCGGTAGCGCCGCAGGTGGAAACCGCGCAACTGCCCGGCGTGCATCGACTCGATGGATTCGATCGAGCCGATCACCGGCCGCCCGATCGGATGGTCACCGAACAGCGCGGACAGGAACGCGTCGCCGACCAGATCCTCCGGGTCGTCGTCGCGCATGGCGATCTCTTCGAGCACCACCTGACGTTCCAGGTCGACGTCCTCGGCGCGGCACAGCCCGTTGAGCACCACGTCGGAGACCATGTCCACGGCCAGCGGCAGGTCCTCGTCGAGCACGTGCGCGTAGTAGCAGGTCTGCTCTTTCGCGGTGAACGCGTTGAGCTCACCGCCGACGGCGTCCATCGCCTGCGCGATGTCCAGCGCCGTGCGCGTCGGTGTCGCCTTGAACAGCAGGTGTTCGAGAAAGTGGGCCGCACCGGCGACGGTGGGGCCCTCGTCGCGCGAGCCGACGCCCACCCAGACGCCGATCGAGGCCGAGCGCACGCCCGGCACATGTTCGGTCACCACGCGCAGCCCGCCGGGTAGCACGGTGCGCTGTACGCCGGGGTCGGTCATGTTGGCTCGCAGCTCCAGTGACGAACCCCCCTGCTCGCGTCGGAGCAGAGGGGCTGTCGTCTTCTTCGTCGTCACAAAGACAAGTACTACTCGGTCGCTGCCGCGCCCGCATCAACGGTGTCGGCTTCGGCCGGCTCTTCGGCGTTCTCCTCGACCGGGACCAGCGAGATCTTGCCGCGGTTGTCGATATCGGCGATCTCGACGCGCAGCTTGTCGCCGACGTTCACCACATCTTCGACCTTGGCGACGCGCTTGCCGTTGCCCAGCTTGGAGATGTGCACCAGGCCGTCGCGGCCCGGCAGCAGCGACACGAACGCGCCGAAGGCGGTGGTCTTGACGACCGTGCCCAGGAAGCGCTCGCCGACCTTCGGCAGCTGCGGGTTCGCGATGGCGTTGATCTGATCGATCGCCGCCTGCGCCGCCGGGCCGCTGGTCGCACCGACGTAGACCGTGCCGTCATCCTCGATGGAGATGTTGGCGCCGGTCTCCTCGGTGATCTGGTTGATCACCTTGCCCTTGGGCCCGATCACCTCGCCGATCTTGTCGACCGGGATCTTGATGGCGGTGACGCGCGGGGCGTACTGGCTCATCTCGTCCGGGGTGTCGATGGCCTCGGCCATGACCTCCAGGATGGCGGTGCGCGCGTCGTGCGCCTGGCTCAGCGCACCGGCGAGCACCTGCGAGGGGATGCCGTCGAGCTTGGTGTCGAGCTGCAGCGCGGTGACGAAGTCACGGGTGCCCGCGACCTTGAAGTCCATGTCGCCGAAGGCATCCTCGGCGCCGAGGATGTCGGTCAGTGCGACGTAGCGCACCTCGTCCTCGCCCTTGTCGTTCTTGACCGTGTCCGACACCAGGCCCATGGCGATACCGGCGACCGGGGCCTTCAGCGGCACACCGGCGTTCAGCAGCGACAGGGTCGAGGCGCAGACCGAGCCCATCGAGGTGGAACCGTTGGAGGACAACGCCTCCGACACCTGACGGATGGCGTACGGGAACTCTTCCTGGCTCGGCAGCACCGGCATCAGGGCCCGCTCGGCGAGCGCGCCGTGGCCGATCTCGCGACGCTTCGGCGAGCCGACGCGACCGGTCTCACCGGTCGAGTACGGCGGGAAGTTGTAGTGGTGCATGTAGCGCTTGCTGGTCTCCGGGCCGAGCGAGTCGACCTGCTGGGCCATCTTCACCATGTCGAGGGTGGTGACGCCGAGGATCTGCGTCTCGCCACGCTCGAACAGCGCCGAACCGTGCGCCCGCGGCACCACGGCGACCTCGGCGGACAGCGCGCGGATGTCGGCCAGACCGCGGCCGTCGATGCGGAAGCCGTCGGTCAGGATGCGCTGGCGCACCAGCTTCTTGGTGACCGAGCGGAACGCGGCACCCAGCTCCTTCTCGCGACCGGCGAAATCGTCGCCGAGGCGAGACAGCACGTCGAGCTTGATCTCGTCGATCTTCGCTTCGCGCTCCTGCTTGTCGGCGATCGAGAGCGCCTCGCTCAGCTCACGCTTGGCGGTGCCCTCGACGGCCTCGTACACATCGGTCTCGTACGGCGGGAACAGCGGGAACTCGCCGGTCGGCTTGGCGGCCAGCTCGGCGAGGTCGGCCTGCGCCTTGCAGAGGCGGGCGATGAACGGCTTGGCGGCCTCGAGGCCCTCGGCCACCACAGCCTCGGTCGGCGCCTGCGCGCCACCCTCGATCAGCGCGATGACCTTGTCGGTGGCCTCGGCCTCGACCATCATGATCGCGACGTCACCGGACTCGACCACGCGGCCCGCGACGACCATGTCGAACACGGCCCCCTCGAGCTGCTCCACGGTCGGGAACGCGACCCACTGGCCGTCGATCAGCGCGACGCGCACGCCGCCGACCGGGCCGGAGAACGGCAGGCCCGCGATCTGGGTGGACGCGGACGCGGCGTTGATCGCCACCACGTCGTACAGATCGTTGGGGTCCAGGCTCATGATCGTGACGACGACCTGGATCTCGTTGCGCAAGCCGTCGACGAACGACGGGCGCAGCGGGCGGTCGATCAGGCGGCAGGTCAGGATCGCGTCGGTGGACGGGCGGCCCTCGCGACGGAAGAACGAGCCCGGGATGCGGCCCGCGGCGTACATGCGCTCTTCGACGTCGACCGTCAGCGGAAAGAAGTCGAACTGGTCTTTCGGGTGCTTGCCCGCGGCGGTGGCGGACAGCAGCATGGTCTCGTCGTCCAGGTAGGCGACGACCGAGCCTGCGGCCTGACGGGCCAGACGGCCGGTCTCGAAGCGGATGGTGCGGGTGCCGTAGCTGCCGTTGTCGATCAGCGCGACGGACTCGAACACACCGGGCTCGACCTCTACGGCCGAGGACTTGCGTTCAGTTGTTTCGGACATTCTCTTCTCTCAACCTCTCGTCTTCGCCGGATCGGGCGCCCAACGGCGCGATCCGGCTCTTCGTCAGCCATCCCTGGTACGGACGCGCGGCAACCATCCTGGCCGCGGCGCGCACACCCGGCCGAATCCCCTTGGATCACGGCGACGCGGAGGCGGTCATCGATCGAAGCCCGCCGGCGGTATATCCCCTGCCGGGAGGCCACTACCGAAGACCGACGCCACGCAGGCGGGTGCATACGGCTGTGCAATGTTGTCGTGTACCGGACCGCCGATGACAAAGCGGTCGCCCACATACACGAATAGCCAACGGGGAGATTGTACGTCTCCCCGCTGGCCGGGTCTCCGGCTACCTCGGGTAGCCGGCGTGTGGAGCGATCAGCGGCGCAGGCCGAGACGCTCGATCAGCGAACGGTAGCGCTGGATGTCGTTGGCGGCCAGGTACTTCGAGAGCCGACGACGACGACCGATCAGCGCGAGCAGACCGTGCCGGGTGTGGTGATCGTGCTTGTGCACCTTCAGGTGCTCGGTGAGGTCGGAGATCCGCTTGGACAGCAGCGCGATCTGGGCCTCCGGCGAGCCGGTGTCCTTCTCGTGCAGGCCGTATTCCTTGAGAATCGCCGACTTCTGCTCAGTGGTCAGAGCCATGAGGCATCCACTCCCTATTTCAGTCCCGCGCTCGAATGTCCGGTTACCCGGGATGGGTGCCACCGCGGACCGCAGCAAACCCGAGGATCTACCTTACCGGATCGGCTTCGCTGGGCCGAAATCGGATAGCAGATCGCCGGTCACGGAGGCCGGGCCGATCGGATTCGCACCGGCTAAGGCGCCTGCGTTGCTCAGCCGCGGCGCCCAGCGGCTCGGCCTGGCCGGTTACCGGTCGTCCACGGCGGCGAGGATCTTGCGGGCCTTCTCCACGTCACGCTGCATGTGTTCGATGAGCTCGTCCACCGAGTTGAACTTGCGCTGACCACGCACATGGTCGACGAAATCGACCGCGACGTGCTGGCCGTAGAGGTCGGCCTCGCCGTCGAGCACGTAGGCCTCGACGGTGCGGGCGCGGCCGGAGAAGGTGGGGTTGGTGCCGACCGAGATGGCGGCCATCGCCCGCTCGCCCGGGGTGACGGTGCCGATGGTCGGGCCGGGGCCGAGCACGGTGAACCAGCCCGCGTACACGCCGTCGGCCGGTATCGCGGCGTGCATCGGCGGCGCGACGTTCGCGGTCGGGAAGCCGAGCTGGCGGCCGCGGCCGTCGCCGTGCACCACCACCCCCTCGACCCGATGCGGACGGCCGAGCGCCTCGGCCGCGGCGGCCATGTCGCCCGCGTCGACGCAGGCGCGAATGTAGGTGGAGGAGAAGGTGACCGCGTGCTCGCCGAGCAGCTTGACGCCGTCGACCTCGAAGCCCCAGCGGCCACCGAGCTCACGCATGGTTTCGATGGTGCCCGCGGCCTTCTTACCGAAGGTGAAGTTGTCGCCCACCACGACCTCGGCCACATGCAGCCGCTCGACCAGCAGGTCGTGCACGTAGCGCGCCGGAGTCAGCTTCATGAACGTTTGCGTGAAAGGCATCACGCAGAACACGTCGATGCCCAGTTCCTCGGCCAGTTCCGCCCGGCGGGTCAGCGTGGTCAGCTGCGCCGGATGCGAGCCGGGGCGCACCACTTCCATCGGATGCGGATCGAACGTCATCAGCACCGCCGGGACACCGCGCGCGGCCGCCGATTTCACAGCTCGGCTGATCAGCTGTGCGTGACCGCGGTGCACACCGTCGAACACACCGATCGTGAGCACACACCGACCCCAGTCCGCGGGCACGTCGTCCAGACCTCGCCATCTCTGCACAGTCGGCAGCTTATATCGCGCAGCTGAACGGGGTTCGACCGAAGCCGGGTGCCTGGGTCACGCGCTGCTTCCGGTGGCGTGTACGTGTGGTGAATCCCGAGTTTCCCCGTGCGGCGAGCTGTGTCAATCGGCAGGCATGTGCTTAAGCTCGGGTATGTGCCCGGTAAACGAGACATCGCCACCCGCCGTGAGCTAACCGACGCTGCCGCGCCGACCCCGGCCACCGGCGGCACCGCGACGATCGCGCCGGTGCTCTCCTCGGTCGCCCAGGACTATCTCAAGGTGATCTGGACCGCACAGGAGTGGTCCCAGGAGAAGGTGTCGACCAAGCTGCTCGCCGAGCGCATCGGGGTGTCCGCGTCCACCGTCTCCGAGGCCGTGCGCAAGCTCGCCGACCAAGGGCTGGTCGAGCACGCCCGCTACGGTTCGATCACCCTCACCGAGGGCGGGCGCCGGGCCGCGATCGCCATGGTGCGCAGGCATCGGCTGATCGAGACGTTCCTGGTCAACGAGCTCGGCTACGGCTGGGACGAGGTACACGACGAAGCCGAGGTGCTCGAGCACGCCGTCTCCGAACTGCTCATGGCGCGCATCGACGCCAAACTCGGCTACCCCGACCGTGATCCGCACGGCGACCCCATCCCCTCCGTCGACGGCGCCGTACCCACCCCACCGGCCCGCCAGCTCAGCGACTTCCGCGCGGGCGAGTCCGGCCGGGTGGCCCGCATCTCCGACTCCGACCCCGACATGCTCCGCTACTTCGACTCCGTCGGCATCGCGCTGGACACCACCATCACCGTGCTGGAACGCCGAGATTTCGCCGGCACCATAGCAATTCGGATCGGCACCGCCGAGACTCCCACCGATCTCGGCAGTCCCGCTGCCGAAGCCATCTGGCTCACGACTTAGTCGTCCGACGGGACATGCGGGCGCGGTTACCCCCACTTCCGCGCCGCCATGTCCCACCGGCTCATCGCTCAGCCGTCTGACGGGACACGAGGGCAGCGCTGCTCGCACCTTCGCGCCGCCATGCCCTGCGGGCTCACCGCCCAGCCGTCCAACGGGACACGAACGCGCGGCTACCCACACTTTCCCGCCGCCATGTCCCACTGGCTCACCGCCCAGTCGCCCAACGGGACACGAAGACGCGCCATCCAACGGGACACGAAGGCGCGGCTACTCCCGCTTTCCCGCCGCCACGCCCCACTGGCTCACCGCCCAGTCGGCCAACAGGACACGAGGGCAGCGCTACTCGCACCTTCGCGCCGCCACGTCCCGCAGGCTCACCGCTTAGGCGTCTGACGGGACATGCGGGAGCGGTTACTCACGCGTTCACGCCGCCATGTCCCGCAGGCTCACCGCTCGGTCGTCCAAAGGGGCACGAGGGCGGTCCCACCTTCACGCCGCCACGTCCCGCAGGCTCACTGCCTAGTCACCAACGGGACACCACGGAGCGACCACTGCACGTCCACGCCGCCACGTCCCGTCGGCCCACCACCTAGCCGCCCAACGGGACATACGAGAGCGGCTACTCGCAGTTTCGCGCCGCTATGTCCCGTTGGCTCACTGCCTAGTCGTCAAACGGGACGTGAGGGAGCGGTTACTCGCACTTTCCTTGTCCCGTTCGATGGGGTGGTCAGCAGTTGAAGTACTTCTGGAGGCGGGTGGGGACGCCGTCGGCGGAAGCCTTTGTCCAGCAGACGTTGTGGGGGAAGTAGACGTAGGTGGCCCAGCCGTCGGGGGTGCGGCGGACGATGCGCTGGGTGTCGCCGGGGGCGTCCCAGGCGATGACCGCCCAGTTGCCGTCGCATTCGGTGACGGTGGCGTTGTGGCTGCCGAGTTCACCGATGTCGTCGAGGTCGTGCACGATCGATTGCGCGGCGCAGGGGGCGGGCAGGTCTGGTTCCTGGAAGCGCAGTTCGCCAGCGGCGAGCTCACCGTCGCGGACGAGGAAGAGGCTGTGCATGCCCTCGGGGACCGGGGTCGTGCCGGGAGGCGGGGTGCCCATGCCGAAGTGGTAGCAGCCGATCGGGACCGAGAAGGTGGCGGCGCCGTTGCCGTCGGTGACGGCGTCTCGGCGGAGTACCTCGTTGCTGCCCAACGGGATGTCGCGCTTCGACGGGTCGCAGGGCTGGATCAAGCTGAGATTGACCGGCACGTTCGGGACCGGCGTGCCGGAGAGGGTTCGCGTCCGGATCACCACGGTGCCGGTGCCCTGCGGTGGATTGCCGGGTGGCGGCGGCACGATTTGAGTGGGTGCGGCGGTGGGTACGTTCGGCGCCGACGTCGACGTCGGCACGGTCGTCGACCGATCGCGCGACGGTGTCGATGGCTCGTCACCATTCCCACCGCAAGCCGACGCCAGCACCGCCACCGCGATGACCGCTAACCCCTGCTGCACCATTCTGCGGACAACCATCGCCCTCACCTCCCGATCAGGCCATCAGATACTCGACCTATCGCCGTAACCCACGCCATGGTTACCCCAGGTAAATCCCCATACCCGCATTCGACTCGAAATCGTTCCCGCCGCGTCGAGTGGCACATGGTGGAGACCTGTTCTCGCACTTTGCCGCAGCCATGTGCCACTCTCGCCGCCGAGGGTGCGGGTGGCCGGGTGTGTCGTCACGCGGCGCCTTCGCCCTGGATTTGATCCGGCGAATCAGGTCGACCGCGCCGTTGGGTCCAGTCCCGCTTGACGGCGGATGGGCGCCTGATCGAGCGAGCACCGACCGTTTCTGCGTGAGCTGCTTTGCGCAAGCGGGGAATTCGCACAACAGCCGGAATCTCGAGAGGGAGCATGACTAGCCAGCGAACCACCGAGCGGGACACCGGCCCCATTCGGTGGCGGGCAGCGCTGCCGTCGGTTCGATCAGGTATACGTGGGCGCGGATCGGATTGTGCGGGTGCGGTTTTCGTCGGCGGTAGCCAGCCACCAGAAGATCGGCGGCAGGACTACTTCGATGACAGTGAGGACGATCTGGAACCAGTGCGGCCAGCCGTAGACGGCCACCGAGACGGCGCGGCCGACGGCACCGAGCAGGAAGATGCCGGCGAGCCAGCGGATCACGGTCGAGGGGATCGGGGATTCGCGGGCTGCCCAGATCCAGGCCGCGCCGTAGCCGACGAAGATCGCGCCGAAGAAGCGACTCTGACTGTCGGCGGTGGCGCCCAAATCGCCCATGTCGGGGACGGCGTCGTTGCCGAGTGCGATGTGCAGGAAGCCGATCGCCACGCAGGCGACTCCCATCACCATGGATAGCCATTTGAGTGTTGCAGCCATGTGTTTCTCCCCGGGAGTGTACGAATACCACTGGTGCGCAGTATGTTCCGCCAACCAACCGCTAGTAGATGGTTGTCTACTAAGAGACCCTACGACGCTTAGTAGACAAACGTCAACTAAGCTTTTCCGGATGAGTACTCGCCGCCGCCTCTCCCCCGACGCGCGCCGCAAGGTGCTGCTGGAAGCCGGTGCGCGGCTGTTCGCCGAACGCGCCTACGACGCGGTGCTGATGGAGGACGTCGCGGCGGCCGCCGGAGTATCGCGCGCACTCCTCTACCGCCACTTCCCCAGCAAGCGGGACCTGTTCGCGGGCGTCTACGAAGAGGCGGCCGACCAGCTGTTGGTCGCAACAACTTTCGACACCGAACGGCCACTCGCCGAGCAACTCGCCGCAGGACTGGACACGCACTTCGACTACTTCGAAGCCAACGCCCACAGCGTGCTCGCGGCCAATCGCGTGCTCGCAGGCGATCCCACCATTCAGGCGATCATCGCGGGCGAACTCGGGGAACTGCGCCACCGGCTGCTGGACGTCATGGGCGTCGAAGGCACCACCCGAACCCAGGTGTCCTCAATCCTGATGAGCTGGCTGACCTTTGTCCGCGTACTCACCGTGGAATGGCTGGAGAACAAGCACTTCTCCCGCGCGGAGCTGCTCGACATCAGCGTCGGCGCGCTCCTCGGTGCCTTGCACCCGATCCTCGGGGACGAGTTCTTCCCAGTCGGGCAGGTGCTCGATGCGGAGAACCCGGCCTGAGCCCCCACTTTTCGCTCCCGAAGCCCCGAATTCGGCCGGCTCGCGACGGAAGTGTCCGCTCAGGCCGGGGCCGCGGTTACCACGACGAGACTGTGGTGAACGACCGCGCCACCCGACAACCAACCGACCCCCGAGCCACTGGCAAGCCGCGGCCGCCAGCCCATCGCCCGCCTGGTCAACCAACCGGGCCGCGAGTCGACCGATGCGCCCAGCACAGAACTGACACCATCACCACCATCAGCGAAGCCGCTCCGACCAGCCTGGCCGACGTAAGCGCGGGCCAGCTCATCCGCCGCCCGACCATCCGCTTCGACTCCGCAACGCCAACATTCGCACCGAATGCCGAACCGGCTGGGTCGCGGCTCTACAGGTTGGACGGGCGGACGACCATGACGGAGGCCGCGCGCTTGCCGCTCTCCTGGAGCAGGGCGATCGCGCGCCCCTCCTGGTCGATGGCCGCGTAGACGCCGAGCAAGCCGATGGGGTCCAACCAGCGGCCGTTGCGGAGGTCGTTGGCTTGGGTTTCGTCGATCTCCCTGTGCGGGAAGGCGGTTCGGACCGCCTCGTCCATGTCGAGGCTGAGCAGGGATGCCTCGGACTCCGCGGCGGTGGCCAACTCGTCCAGGGTGCGGGCGTGTTCGAGGGTGAACGGGCCGACTCTGGTGCGGCGCAACGCCGTCAGATGGCCGCCCACACCGAGCGCGGCGCCGAGGTCGCGGGCGAGGGCGCGCACGTAGGTGCCGGAGGAGCATTCGACGAGCACGTCCAGGTCGACGAACGCACCGTCCTGGATGTCGCGGCGGGCGAGGATGTCGAAGCGGGACACGGTGACCGGGCGGGCGGCCAGCTGCACGTCTTCACCTGCGCGGTGCCGGGCGTAGGCGCGTTCGCCGTCCACTTTGATCGCACTGACGGTGGCGGGCACCTGTTCGATGTCACCGGTGAGTTTCGCCGTGTGCGCGGCGATGTCGGTGTCGACGAGGTGCAGGGCCGGGGTGGTCGTGAGGACTTCCCCCTCGGCGTCGTCGGTGGTGGTGGCCTGACCGAGCCGAATGGTCGCGGTGTACGCCTTGGTGGTCAGGGTGAGCAGGCCGAGCAGTTTGGTGGCGCGTTCCACGCCGAGCACCAGCACCCCGGTCGCCATCGGGTCGAGGGTGCCCGCGTGGCCGATCTTCTTGGTGCGCAGCAGCTTCCGGCACTTCGCGACGACGTCGTGGCTGGTCCAGCCGCCATCCTTGTCGACGATCAGCAGTCCGCCGAGACCGTTCATCAGTCGAGCACGATCGCGGTGAGGATGAACCCGTCGGTGATCAGCCAGCGGCCGTCGAACGAAAGCAGCGGCACCCCACCGTCGTTCGTCTGCCCTGGCACCAGCAGTTTGCTGTGGAAGGTGCCCCGACCGGAAGCGCCTGAGCTCTCCTGGATCTCGAAGGTGATGTGCGCTTCCTCGAAGCCGAGCCAGCGTGTGGTCAGCGGCCACCATGTCTTGAAGGTCGCTTCCTTCGCGCAGAACAGCAGCCGGTCCAGGTGCAGCGCGGAGCCGGTGGACCGCAGCCACTCCCGCTCCGGCGGCAGACTCACCGAATCCAGCACGCCCTCGGGCAGCGCCGCATGCGGCTCGGCATCGATCCCGATGGACCGGAAACGCATCTTGTGCGCCAACGCGGCGGCCCGATACCCGTCGCAATGGGTAAGACTGCCGACGACGCCGCGCGGCCACACCGGCGCGCCCCGCTCCCCCTTACCGATCGCCACCTGCGGCTCACCGAGCTCCGCCAGCGCCAACCGCGCGCAATACCTGGCCCCGATGAAGTCCCGCCGCCGCTTCTCCACCGCCTTCGCGATGAGATGCTCCTCGGCCGGATGCGCCTTCAGGTCCTCCGGATACTCCAGCAGCTCAGCCGCCGCCACACCGGCGGGCAAAATGTTCTCGATCATCACGGTCGAGCCTAGACGAGGCGCAGCACGCTCCCACAGCGCCGCCCCGCGACCCACCGATGGTCGCAGCCGCCCTGCGGCGACGTTGCCGGACCGGCGCTGCTCGGCCAACGAGCCAGTTAGCTTTCCGCACAGCCGAGGATCGCGGAAGTCCACCCCGCCCTCGACCACCCGGACAGCGGCAAACCTCAGCAGACCAGGCACTACTCGGCCAACGAACAGGTCAGCCTGCGGCGTCAGCCGGGGTCACGAAAGTCCAGCCCGCCCTCAACCACCCGGACAGCGGCAAACCTCAGTGGACCAAGCGCTGCTCGGTTAGCGAGCCGGTCAGCCTTCCGTGGCCGGGATCGCGGGAGTCCGGTCGGCTCCCGACTGCCGGGGCAGCGCCGCTCCGGTGCAGATGCCGAGCCCGTCAGGAATCACTCGCGACTCGGCACGCTGCGCTGACTACTGCTGGCCGGCCGCCTCTGCAAGCGAACTGGCCACTCGCTCAGTGGACACCGCAGTCGAGGTCGTGCAGCGAACTCGGCTATCGACAGTCCGCCCTCCGGCGCACGCAACCTGGCGAGCGCCGGCGCTCAAACACCGCGGCGGCGTTGCGCTTTGGCGCGCATTTCCGCTGCGGCGGCTTCCATTTCAGGGGTGACCTTGAAATGTCCGCCCCAGTCGTTCAGCGAGCCCGGCGGGTACTCCGGGGCCGGGAGGATTTGGCGGAGTAGCCGTTCGGGGAGGCCGCGGCGTTGCCATTCGCGGGGGTAGCCGAGGGACACCTCTTCGAAGCGGACGCCGTCGTAGTGCGAGGTGCGCGGGATGTGCAGGTGGCCGTAGACCGAGCAGACCACGTTGTAGCGGGTGTGCCAGTCGGCGGTCAGTTCGGTGCCGCACCAGAGCGCGAACTCGGGATAGAACAGCACGTCGGTGGGCTGACGGACCATCGGGAAGTGGTTGATCATGACCAGCGGCGTGCCCTCGGGCAGCGCGTCCAGCTTGCGTTTGGTGAACTGCACGCGGGCGTGACACCACGCGTCACGCGTCAGATAGGGATCCGGGGAGAGCAGATATTCGTCGGTGGCCACCACGTTGCGGTCCCGCGCGATGGCGAGCCCTTCGGCCTTGGTGGTGGCGCCTTCCGGCAGGAACGAGTAGTCGTACAGCAGGAACAGCGGCGCCAGCGTCACCGGCCCGCCGTACTGCTCCGCGCCCGCACCCTCCCACACCGGGAACGGGTCCTCCGGGGTCAGCACGTCGAGGTCGCGGCAGATCGACACGAGGTAGTCGTAGCGGGCGACGCCGGTCATCTGGACCGGATCCTTCGCCGTCGTCCACAGCTCGTGGTTGCCGGGCACCCAGATCACCTTGGCGAACCGGCCGCGCAGCAACTCCAGCGCCCACCGGACGTCGTCGGTCTTCTCCCCCACGTCCCCGGCCACGATCAGCCAGTCCTCCGGCGAGTCGGCGTGGATCTGCTCGACTACCGGCCGATTCCCCTGGTGTCCGACATGAATGTCGCTCACCGCCATCAACTTGGGTATCACCACACCTACCTTGGCACACTCCCACCGCCCCGCGCCCGTCACCCCGGTGTCGGGGCGGCAGCCCGACTAAACCTGTTGCCGCGGAATTTCAGCGCCGATCTGCGCCCACCTACCGGACCAGGCCCGCCAGGAGACCGCGACCAACCGCAGCATCATGAAGGCGACCAGCCCGGACCAGATTCCGGCGATGCCCCAGTCGAAGACCAGGGAGAGCCAGATAGCAGGGAGGAATCCGAAGATGGCGGCGGCGAGGGTACTGGTGCGCAGGTAGGCGGCGTCGCCCGCGCCGAGTAAGACGCCGTCCAGGGCGAAGACGATGCCCGCCACCGGGATGATGCAGACGAAGAACCACCAGGCGACATGGGTGCGGTTCAGCACGTCGGGGTCGTCGGTGAACAGTTTCGGGATGAGCGCGGCGCCCGCGGCGAAGCAGGCGGCCAGCGCGAGGGCGAAAATCTCGGACCACCGGGTTACCCGGGCGGCCAGCCCGCGAGCACCACGCGCGTCACCCGCACCGAGGGCCGCGCCGACGAGAGTTTGGGCGGCGATGGCGAGCGAATCCAGGGTCAGGGCAAGGAAATTCCACAGCTGTAGGACCAACTGGTGCGCGGCAACAGAGGCCGCGCCGAAGCGGGCCGCAACGGCGGCAGCCGAGACGAAGCACGCTTGGAAGGCGAGACTGCGAGCGATCAGATCACGGCCGAGCACCAGCTGCGCACGCATCACCGACCAGTGCGGAACAAGCGAAACACGTTCCCGAACAAGGGCATGCAGAAACAACCCGGCCATCACCAGCTGACCCGCAACGTTCGCGACGGCGGACCCGGGCAACTCCCACCGCGGCGCCCCGAACCATCCGTGCACCAGCACCGGACACAACACGGCCGAAACACCCAGCCCGGCAAGAACATAGACGAGCGGCCGCCGAGTCTCCTGCACCCCGCGCAACCACCCGTTCCCCGCCATCGAGATCAAAATCAGCGGCACCCCGAACAGCGCGACGCGCAACCACACCAACGCCTCGTCCGCGATGTCCCCACCACCGGAGATCGCATTGATCAGCGGCACCGCGAAAACCTGTACCAGGAGCAGAATCAGCGCACCGACCACGATCGCCAACCACGTCGCCTGCACCCCCTCGGCCACCGCGCCCCGCTCATCCCCCGCCCCGTGCCGACGTGCCGCCCGCGCGGTCGTCCCGTACGACAGGAACGTCAACTGCGAACTCACCTGCGCCAGAATCAATCCCCCGACCGCGAGCCCGGCCAACGCCAACGCCCCGAGCCGCCCCACCACAGCAAGGTCGAACAGCAGATACAGCGGCTCGGCCACCAACACCCCCAGCGTCGGCAGCGCAAGCCCGAGAATACGTCGCGGCCCCACCCCGGCCGCCGAATCCGACGCCGTGGCAACAAGAGCAGCTTCCCCGGCTCCCCCGGAGACGTCCGACAGCGCAGCGCCCCCAGCTCCCCCAGGCACGCCTGAAGCCGTGCCAACGAGCGCAGGATCTTCGGTTCCGCCGGAGACCTCCGCCCCGCCCGAGCTCATCGAACCCACGAAACCTCCCCGTCGCCGCCTACGATCCTGCCAACGCGAGACTCTGCCACGAGCCACCGACAAACAGCCGCGGCAGCCTCACCCGAGGGCAGCCAGCAATCCGGCAACCAGATCGTCCGGATTCCCATAAGCCGTGTACCCAGCGGCAAATCGATGGCCACCCCCACCGAGCGCGGTCGCTATCTCCGCAACATCCACCCCGTCGTCCGCCCCCGGCCGACTGTCCCTGGCCCGCAAGGACACCGTCCACCGATCGGCGACGCTACTGGATTGCTTGAACACCGCGGCGATCCCCGCTTCCGAAGTGGTGCGGACGATGTCGATGACACTCTCCGCCTCTTCGGAACTCACCCCGGCAATATCCTCACGCCGCACGACCGCATAGACCAGCCCGATACCGCCGTGCACCCCCGGCTCGAGCTGCGCGGTACTCAGCACCCGGGACAGCATGGTCAACCACCCGAACGGATGCGTGTCCAGCAACGCCCTGGCGATCTCGGCACTATCGATACCGGTGGCGAGCAGCCGCTCCGCCAACTCGTGCGTACCGGGTCGAACCCAGCGAAACGAGCCGGTGTCGGTGACCAGCCCGGCGTAAAGGCAGTGCGCCACTTCGGCATCGATCGGCACACCCCACACATCGAGCAGCCGCACGATCAAACTGGTCGTCGATTCCGCACCGGCGTCGATCACATTGATCGACCCGAACCGGGTGTTGGACCGATGATGGTCGAGCACCAAAGTGTTTGCAGCCCCGGTCATCCGGTCGGCCAGCGCACCGAGCCGCCCGGCACTGCCGCAGTCGACCGCGACCAGCAGATCGACCTCGGCGGGCACGTCGCCGGGCGCCACCAGATGGTGCACACCCGGCAGTGACCGCATCGACTCCGGCAGCTCGGCGGGTTCGGCGAACGACACCCACACCGGGATCCCGCGCCGATGCAGGACCAGCGCCAGCGCGAGACCACTACCGACGGTGTCGGCGTCCGGTTGCACATGGCAGAGGATGGTGACCGAGCGGGCGGCGTTCAACGCCTCGACGGCAGATTCGAGGTCGACCGCGTCCCGCATCGTCGTCATCGTCTACCGCATGTCACTCTGCGTCGTCGCGTTCGACCTTGTACGGGTCGGCGTCGCCGGCGTGCCTGGCGTTGGCCGCCACTTTCGCCACCTCTTCGTCCGCGGCCTTGGCCCTGGCCAGCAGTTCTTCCATGTCCTTCGCGACCTCGGGCACTTTGTCGAGCACGAACGCCAGGGTCGGCGTGAACTTCACGCCGGTGCCCGCGCCCACCTTCGAGCGCAGCACCCCCTTGGCTTTTTCCAGGCCCGCCGCGGCGCCCTGGTAGTCCGGTTCGGTGTCCAAGGTTTCGCCGAGGACCGTGTAGTACACCGTCGCCTCACGCAGATCGCCGGTGACCTTGGCATCGGTGATGGTCACGAAACCCAGCCGCGGATCCTTGATCTCATATTCGATCGCGGTCGCCACGATCGAGGAAATCCGCTTGGCGAGTCGGCGTGCCCTGGCTTGATCCACCATGGCTGAACCTTCCTCACTCTGTCTATTGTCGGTGGAACCAACGGTCCACCGTTATCAGTCTTCGGGCCCGAAGATCCTGCGGCGTACTGCCAGCAACTGTAACTCCGGACGTGCCGCGACATGCCGCTCACAGCGGTCGAGTACCTCGGTCAGGTGATCCATACCGGAACTGACCAGGGCAACCCCCAGCAATGAACGGCGATAGCGGTCTTGCTCACCGCCCTCGGCGGCACTCACGCCGAAACGTTGCAACTCGGCCAGGATCGGCCTGATCACGGAACGCTTCTCTTTCAGTGAATGCACGTCGCCGAGCAGAAGATCGAACTCGAGTGCCCCCAGGAACACCTACACACCTCTTTGTGTCGAAAGGCACGAGCTCCGAGAAACTCGCCGCGCACGTCACGCCGAGCGGGTAGCCCGGCGTGACGTGCGGTCGAGAACTCAGTCGCGCGGCTTCTCGCGCAGCTCGTAGGCCTGGATGATGTCGCCTTCCTTGATGTCGTTGTAGGTCAGCGTCAAACCGCATTCGAAGCCCTCACGGACCTCGGTGACGTCGTCCTTTTCCCGCTTCAAGGAAGAGATCGTGACCGTTTCGGCGATCACCACGTTGTCCCGGAGCAAGCGCGCCTTGGCGTTGCGCTTGACCGATCCCTCGAGCACCATGCAGCCGGCGATGTTGCCGACCTTCGACGAACGGAAGATCGCGCGGATCTCGGCGCGGCCCAGGTCGACCTCTTCGTAGATCGGCTTGAGCATGCCCTTGAGGGCCTTCTCGATCTCGTCGATGGCCTGGTAGATCACCGAGTAGTACCGGATGTCCACGCCTTCGCGGTTCGCCAGCTCGGTCGCCTTGCCCTCGGCCCGGACGTTGAACCCGATGATGATCGCGTTCGACGCCGACGCCAGGTTGACGTTGGTCTCGGTGACACCACCGACACCGCGGTCGATGACCCGCAGGCGAACCTCGTCGTCGATCTGGATACCGAGCAGCGCCTCTTCGAGGGCCTCGACGGTACCGGAGTTGTCGCCCTTGAGGATCAGGTTGAGCTCCGAAGTCTCCTTCAGTGCGGCATCCAGATCTTCCAGGCTGATCCGCTTGCGGCTGCGTGCGGCCAGCGCGTTGCGCTTGCGCGCATTGCGGCGGTCGGCGATCTGGCGAGCGATCCGGTCCTCGTCGACCACGAGCAGGTTGTCACCGGCGCCCGGCACCGACGTGAAGCCGATGACCTGGACCGGCCGCGACGGCAGCGCCGCGGTGACATCCTCGCCGTGCTCGTCGACCATCCGACGGACGCGACCGTAGGCGTCGCCCGCCACGATCGAGTCGCCGACGTGCAGCGTGCCGCGCTGGATGAGCACGGTCGCCACCGGGCCACGGCCGCGGTCGAGGTGCGCCTCGATGGCGACACCCTGCGCGTCCATGTCCGGGTTGGCCCGCAGGTCCAGCGCCGCATCCGCGGTCAGCAGCACCGCTTCGAGCAGCGCGTCGATGTTGGTGCCCTGCTTGGCGGAGATGTCGACGAACATGGTGTCGCCACCGTATTCCTCGGCAACCAGGTTGTATTCGGTCAGCTGCTGCCGGATCTTGTCCGGGTTCGCGCCTTCCTTATCAATCTTGTTGACCGCCACCACGATCGGCACGTCGGCCGCCTGCGCGTGGTTGATCGCCTCCACCGTCTGCGGCATGACGCCGTCGTCGGCGGCGACCACCAGGATCGCGATATCGGTGGCCTTCGCACCACGGGCACGCATGGCGGTGAACGCCTCGTGACCCGGGGTGTCGATGAAGGTGATGAGGCGGTCGTTCTCGCCCAGATGAGTCAGCACCTGGTAGGCGCCGATGTGCTGGGTGATGCCACCGGCCTCGCCCTCACGGACGTTGGCCTTACGGATCGTGTCGAGCAGTCGAGTCTTACCGTGGTCGACGTGACCCATGACGGTCACCACCGGCGGACGCTGTTCGAGATCGTCTTCGCCGCCCGCGTCTTCGCCGTAGGTCAGGTCGAACGACTCCAGCAGCTCGCGGTCCTCGTCCTCCGGGCTGACCACGTGCACGACGTAGTTCATCTCGCTGCCGAGCAGCTCGAGGGTCTCGTCGTTCACCGACTGGGTCGCGGTGACCATTTCGCCGAGGTTGAACAAGGCTTGGACCAAGGCAGCGGGGTTCGCGTCGATCTTCTCCGCGAAGTCCGAGAGCGAGGCGCCACGGGCGAGCCGGATGATCTCGCCGTTGCCGCGAGGCAGGCGAACGCCGCCGATGGCGGGCGCTTGCATGCTCTCGTACTCGGCGCGCTTCGCCCGCTTCGACTTACGGCCACGACGCGGCGCGCCACCGGGACGACCGAACGCACCGGCCGCACCGCCACGACCACCGGGACCACCCGGACGACCGCCGCCACCGCCACCGGGGCGACCGCGGAAACCACCGGGAGCGCCACCGGCACCGGGCGCACCCGTGCCTGCA
>NZ_BJXA01000034.1 GCF_007990755.1 Nocardia ninae NBRC 108245
TCGAGTCGCCGCATGTCCTGGCCGCCCTGTTGCGCAGGCACGGCGACCTCGGCGACTGTGAGCTACCAGCGCGCCGCGCAACTCACCACGAGCATCCCCGAACAGCGGTACCTCAACGACCGTGTGCGCCGCCTCACCGACCCCGGTTCCGCGGACTCCCCGTGCGGCGCTAGTTCCGCGCCGCCAGGATCTGGCTGAGGTAGTCCGGGGTGCCTTCGATGCGTTGCAGATGCGGGTAACGGAGGCCGTCGTGATAGTTCAGTTCGATGGTCCGTGTCTGATCGAAGTCTTTCACCTGCAATCGGATCGGTGCGGGGTCGGTCTTGGCCGCCTCGATCGCGGCTTCCATGGTGGCTTGGGAATAGGGGGCGTCGTTGACCGAAACCACCGTCATCCCGGTGCCGACTTTTGCCTTGAATGCGGGCCCGTCCCAGCGCACGTCGGTGACCTTGCCCGCACCGGACACGTTGAGGCCGATCGAGTAGGTGTAGTTGACGGCGCCCTCAGCCTTTTTCATCTGAGCCGTGAGCAAAGCGCCTGGGTTGTTGTCGTAGACCAACTTCCACCCAGTCTTCTCGACACTCGAGGCGAACGGTTCCTTTCCGTCGATGCGATCGCGCAGGTACTTCGCCCAATCATCGGCGACCACGCCATTCAGCGTCGAGACGACTTCGTCGAAGTCGTAGGTGTTCTGCGACTCCCACTTACTATCGTCGACACCGAAGAACGCGCGAGCGAAATCATCGAGTGACTTTGCGTTCCCGGTCAGTTCGCGGATCCGCGCGTCCACCCCCAGCCACACCAGTTGCCCGCCCTGGTAGTAATCCTCGCTGAGCTGCCACGACCGATACGGCTTCGTACGCCGCTGAGCGATGATGGGATCGTTGGTGGTGTCCTCCAGCGTGCGCCAGGCGAGTCCGGGGCGGTTATCGGTGTAGGCGGCGACTACCGAAGCCAACGCGTCACGAGAAACTTCGGCAGGTCGCAAGCCGGACCGGCCGGTGAGCACGTTGCCCCAATACTGCGTCTGTCCCTCGTAGACCCACAGCAAGCTGTCCTGCATCGGGACGTTGTAGTTGGGTGTCCACAGGTCTGCCGGGCGCCGGAACTTGCCGTTCCAGGAATGGGTGTACTCGTGCCCGAGCAGATCGGCGCTGCCCACCGCGGGGTCCCACCCGGTGAAATAGTCCGTGGGCTGGCCGTTCTCGCTGGATCGTTGGTGTTCCAAGCCGTTGGAGCTGAGCTGATCCGACAACGACAGCAGGAAGTCGTAGTGGTCATAGTGTTGTGCGCCGTACAGTCCCAGAGCCTGCTGCACCAGCGCCTTGTGCTGCTCGATGTGCTCTGGTTTAGCTTCGAGCTGCTCCGGTGCGTCGGCGAATACTTGTAGCCGCACAGGGGTTTTCGCGCCAGGCGCCAGGTCGAACTCCTTGTGATAGCGCCCCGCATACACGGGCGAGTCGACCAGGATGTCCAATGGAACGGTCTTGTAATTCACGGTGTCGCCGTCCTTGCCGGCGACATCCAGCGCGGTTCCGGCCGTGAATCCTGGCGGGTAGGTAACGCTCGCGGTGAAAGGAATCTCACTGACCGGAGCACCAGCTGGATAGAGGACCACGGCATTCCACTGCAAATTCAGCATATTCGGCGTCATCACCACGCGCCCCTGAGTGGAATCGGTGGGAGTCATGTACTGGAAACTCGCCTCGATTGATTCCACGCCGTCGGGCGCCGTAACCTTGAACTTATATACGTTCAGCGGGTCACGCTTCCACTCCAGCTTGTTCCCGGCGTTGGTGAAGGTGATGCCCGCGATCTTGTCGATCGGACCGGACGGAGAGTGGTTGCCGGGCAGCCACTGCGGGAAAAGCAACTCGACCTCGCCCGGCCGAACCGGGATCGTCTGCTTCACCTGAATCACGCGTTGCGGCAGATTGGTCATGTCGACCGCCACCGAGATCGCCTTCTGATTCGCCGGGGCGTCATCGGACTTGTCGCGCAAGCCGAAGTAAAGCGAGCCTGCCAGGAGAAGGAGGACGACGACGCCGACAGCGCCGATAATACGAATCTTGGACAACGATACTCCCCGAGTCACAGACGATCTTGTCGACACTACGAAGTAGACGCAATGCCCGCCCCTGGTGCTCATCGGCCAAGGATGGGAATTACCGATTGCCGTTATAAATAACGCAGCTTATAGCGGCAACAAGTTTGCGTACGGTGCGGTCGCCGCGACCGCCTGCCCCATCCCCTCCTCCGGCGTCACGCTTCACATACTTATTCGGGTCGGCTGGCGACCCTTAGTTGCTGAACTGATTGTCGATCCTACGAGGGTTGGTATCGCCGTGTGCGAGGAGTGAGTGTGGGCTGCGTCATACCTGTCGCTCGGTGTGGCCGCCGACTGGTCGGGATCCGGCGTGGCCCGCTGGCAGACAACGGCGGTGGGGCTGCGGATGCCAACTGGGCGGTTGCCTCATTACTGGTCGCGCCGTGGGCAATCCGCGCCTGGCGCCGACGGCCGGCGGTATCGGATCGATCGTGGCCGAGCCTGGCTGCTACCCCGTGACACGTCACGAATGATCGGTGGAAGATCGGTGCGGGCAGAGGCGGGAGAACCTGGACGAGTTGCGGTGAGGTCGTACGCAATGGTCACGCGAACTACACGGCCGCGATCGACACCGACGGGAAGATGTGGCTTCATACCGTGAATGGCGCTCGGACCGTTAGTGGTTCGGCAAAAAGTCGGAGCCGGGCCGATATCCCGGCTAATGTAACGTGTTGATGGACAACAGGCCTCAGTGTTTCAGATCGGTTGCCGCCTGTCCGTGCGGGAGTCTCCGTGCGGACTATCGGAGAAAGTCTGAGACCGAGGCCGGTTTGTCGAAAGTTGTGAGGAGATCGTTGCCCGACACGCTGATCCAGGAGTTGGCTATGACCGACCTAGTCGGGGGGACCGCTTTTCGTAGCCGGGGCGTCCCACGGTATAGGTGGGACTGTCACCCAGCGTCGTGCCGCCGACGAGCGCTCCTCCTCTGATGCCCGTCGGCAAGCTCGCTGAACAACCGGTCCACGCGGTCGACTGCGGTGGAGTCGCTGCTGTCTGTGTGATCCGATCACCCGAAGTCTCTGGTCTCGAACCTGCCGAACGAAAGGCAACACGCAGTGGAACTTCGTGACGTCCCGAGTGCACCCGGACGTTTGCCGGTTCTCGGACACGGTTACCAGATATTGCGTGACCCGGTTCAGTTCATGGTGGATCTGGTCAGCGTCGGGAAAATAGTCCGTGTCGATATCGGCAGTCTCGTTGTGTATGTCATCACCGATTTCGAGCTGCTCCACCGGGTGTTGGTCGAGAACCCTGATGCCTACGAGCGAGGGCTCCTCTTCGAACGCATCCGTCTCATATTCGGGGATTCGCTGATCGTTGCGGATGGTCAGCAACACCGGGATCTTCGTCGTCTGCTGCAACCGGCGTTCCACCGGACAGCGTTGGAAACCTACGCGCCGAGCATAAAGCGCAACGCGGATGCGTTGGCGAGTTCGTGGCAGCCGGGCCAGATCATCGAGGCCCGTTCCGCGCTGTTGGGGTTGGTGATCGGCACCCTGCTGGGGTCGCTGTTCTCGCGCGAACCCGATACCGAAGAGCTGCAACATATTTCGGGTCTGATCGCGGACATAGGCGCAGGCGCCATCGTGGGCAGTGTGCTGCCCAAGAAACTGGCGAGCCTGCCGTTGCCGGTGAACAGCAAGTTCCTGTCGGCCGGAACGCAACTGCGGGACTACTGTCAACAGCTGCTCGTCACGCGCCGGGACAGCGGTGAGCGCCGGAACGACCTGATCGACATCCTGCTGTATTCGTTCGGTGACGAACACCGTAGTGACAAGTTCCTGGCAGAGCAGGCGGTGACCATTCTCTTCGGCGGGATCGACGCCACGACCGCCACGCTGACCTGGGCTATGTACGAGTTGGCACATCGTCCGGAGGTTGCTTCGAGACTGCAGCAGGAGATCTCCGCCGCAGGAGACCTCAGCCCGCACAGCCTCGACCAACTCGACTACCTGAACCGGTTCCTGAACGAGGTCACGCGGACCCATTCCCCACTACTGCAGACGAGACGTAGCACCAGCACGGTCGAACTCGACGGTTTCACATTTCCTGCTGGGACCGATATCGGATACAGCATCGCGGCTATTCACCGCAACCCGAACATTTTCGCCGATCCGGACACTTTCGACCCCGATCGGTGGCCGACCTCGGGCTCCGGATCGAAATGTAAGAGCTTCGTTCCGTTCAGCGCGGGCAATCAAATGTGTATCGGTAACAATTACGCCTGGATAGCGCTGCAAACGATTCTGCACAGTCTGCTGTCGAAGTGGGAGTTCCAGCCGGTCAAAACCAAGAAGCTGCCGCGAGCCCTAGGTCCGATTCCCTCGATGGGCAGGCTTCCGCTCGAGGTTCGTCCGGTCTCTGTGTTGTCGCGCGACCGAAAGCCGTGACGACGGGCTCGGCTCAGGCTGCGCCTGATGTGGTGAGCGTCGTGCTGCGACGTCCGGAGATCCGGCGAATGAGGATCGGTAGGACGGCTGTGATGACGAAGAGGCTGACGGCGACGAGGATGAAGTAGACCAGCGATCCGTTGCGGCCGAAGCGCGGAAGGAAGGCGACTTCCTGGCCGGTTGCGGCGACGGCGTTGAGGAACGGGGCGTAGGCCTGTATGGCGGACCCACGGGGCAGCAGATTGATGGAGTTCTCACCTACATAGACCCAGAACAGCAGCACGGCGACGGCGGCGGATGGAGTGCGAATCAGTGACCCGGCCGCGACGCCTACGCCGCACGCGGCGAACGCGTAACACGGGACGGTCCAGAGGAATCGGATGCCGGCGGAGTCGGTGATGTCCACATCCCCATAGATTTGGGGGAACAGCTGCGGCAGCGTGACCATGACGACGATGAGCAGCAGCAGTGTCGAGATTGCCGTGATGGCGCCGTAGTAGATCCACCGGGCCGTCGCGGCCGTCCAAGACCGGGGAAACAGGAAGGCATTGAGATCGCTTGTCTGGCCGCGCCATTGGGTGGCGTGGGCGTAGGCGGTGGTAACCATCATGACCGACACGGACATGGTGATCACCCAGTACACGGAGTTGGTGGTGGAGACCGTGGCCAGGTAACTCTGGCCGGGGAGACTGGCGAGTCGTTCCGCGACGGCGGCGATTGCGAAGGTGACGACCAGTGGCAGCACGAAGGTGAGTGGGACAGCGACGGCCCACAGGAAGCTGCGTCCGGCGGTGCGGGTCCATTCGGCGGCGATGCCGCGGCGGATCAGGGTGGCCGGGCCGGGGTTGTTCATGGGGCCACACCGATCGCAACGTCGGTAGGCAGGCCGGCGATGCGTAGATAGGCGTCTTCGAGGTTGGTCTCGCCGGGACTCAGGGTGTTCATGAGGTGGGCGAACGGCTGGTCGGCCAGCACGCGCTGGTTTCCGACGATGACGATGTGGTCGGCGTTGCGTTCGACCTCGTCGAGCAGGTGCGTGGCGACCAGGACACAGGTCCCGGCGTCGGCGAGCTGGCGCAGCAGTTCGCGTATCCAGCGGATGCCCGCGATGTCGAGGCCGTTGAGCGGTTCGTCGAGCAGCAGGGTTTGCGGCTCGGAGAGCAATGCGGCGGCGATGCCGACCCGTTGGAGCATGCCGAGCGAATAGTGCCCGAGCCGACGATCGGCGACCCGGTGGAGGTCGACGATCTCGAGGACGTCGCCGACCCGGCCCGTGGGTAGTCCACGGGCGCGGGCGATCCAGCGTAGGTGCCGACGTGCGGTGTGGCGTGGGTCGAAGGCTCGGTAGTTGAGGTGCATTCCAAGGGTTGCCGGTGTGGTGTGATGAGCCCGGATGAGGGTGCCGTCGACCCGGACGGTGCCGACCGCAGGCGCGATGACGCCACAGATACACCGCAGCAGCGTGGTTTTGCCGGTGCCGTTGAGACCGATCAGGTAGGTGAGTGCCCCGTCCGCCACGGTCAGTTCTGGTACTTCGAGGACGGTCACGCCCGGGTAGCTCAGGGTGAGGTCACGGATCTCGATCACGGCGCTCGGAGCCGGTCAGAAATCGCAGCCCATGGCCAGCCCCACGGCCCTGACGCCCTCGCACACGGAGCTGTTGGACAGCTTCCAGGCACCATCGATGCGCTTCCAGACCACTCGGGCAACCAGATCCGGCTTTCCCACTGACTTGCTGCGCAGCATAGCGGTGTGCACGTTGCCTTCGTGGGTCTCGGGACCGGTGATCGTGTTCGACCCTTGCGGAGCTCGGTACCAGCCGATGTTGTAGAGGGTGCGCGCCACCACGACCGCCCTCGTGCCGCCTTCCATATGGGCGGCCTTGGCCTCGTCGGAGCCGGGTAGTTCGATCAGGAACGCGACCTGGTCGTCGAGTTGGTCCACGGTGGGGACATCTGCGGTAATGAGGTCGCCGGGAGCGGCGGAGGCGATAGGGGCATTGACAACAGCGGCGCCGGTCGTAACTGCGGCGACGGATGCGATCGTCGACACGACACCAGCGATAGTTTTGAGGGTCTTCATTGTTTTATCCTCGGATCGACTGGGACAGCACCTGACGCACGTTCGAATGTGCAGGCGGCCAACAACAAATTGGCGGGTTCGAGATTACTCCTGTTTGCGCCGGATAATTCACGGTTTGCGGCCGATTGCACCGAGCATGATCATTCGAGTGTCCGGCAAGTCGGGACGGAGCCACTGCTGTACCGGCACCACCCCGGGTTCGATCAACTCGAAGCCGGCCAACAATGCCTCTGCCTGCGTTGCTGACCGAAACTCGACCTGGGCGGAAGTGCCTTTGGTACCGGCGAGCACCTGGAGTATCTCTGGGGCGGAATCGAGGGAGCCATGAGTCATCGCCAGGTAGCTGCCCGGGGCCAACTGATCGCGGAAGGCGGCGATGATCCCGGTGGGGTCCTCGGAGTCCATCACGTAATGCAGCACGCTGATGAGCGTGATGGCCACTGGCTCGCCGAAATCGATCAGGCTGCGGTTCTTCAGCTGATCGAGGATGTCGTGGGGATGACGAACGTCGCCCAGCAGTGCGGTGACACCGTCTGGCTTGGCCAGCAGTGCGTCGCAATGGGTGTGCACGACCGGGTCGTAGTCGACGTACACCACCCGCGCGGACGGCACGATCTCCCGAGCCACCTCATGCACGTTGGGCGAGGTCGGGATGCCCGAGCCGAGATCGATGAACTGACGGATGCCGGCTTCCGCGGCCATCTGGACGGCTTTGATCCCGAAACTCCGGGTGAACCAAGCCAAGGTCTTGAGTTCGGGTGCGCGAGAGAGCAATTCATTACCCATGTCGCGGTCGATCTCGCGATTGTCTTTTCCGCCCAACAGGTAGTCATACACCCGGGCAGAGTTCAGCTGACCATGCTCGAACGGTTGCGGCGTTCGGTTGTCGTCTGACGCGGGCCCTTCGGTTCCTTCGACCACAGGTGCAACCGTAGCCGATAGATACCCCGGACGGGTGCTCCTTCAGAGATTCGGTGCCCGGATGTGGTGGAAGTATGCGTTGTCCGAACGAGGCGCCGCGCCACCCGACCGAACCGGCCGCCCGGTCCGGGTCATCGATGAATCATGCTCCGAGACAACATGATCCAACATTTCACGACAGGCCTACCAGCACTTACTCCCGCGCTCGGTAGCAGCCGAGGGCGTCGGCGACGTTGCCGGCGAACCGTCGGCGCCGATGCGGCTGGTCCCACAGCGACCGCCATCGCCGCAGGCACCAAGTGGGCCCATATGTCCGAAATATCCGCTGGCGCACACCGATTCGAGTTCGTCTGATCGTTCGGCGACTTTTCCTGCGCCCTTCAGGTCTCTGTTTCAGCCAAGGCGACTGCGTGTGCGACTGCGGACTGCGCCCGCTCGACGGTCTTATAGCGGCCCAGGCCGCACGGAGCCGCGACGTCCAACCGGCCGCCGTAGGCCGACTCCGCCGCTGCCAGCCCCTGTCGTGCTTGCGCGAGCGGCTGCGCCGGATGCGCAAGTCCGGCGACAACACGCGTGGTGGCAGGTAGTTCGAGGCGGGCCAGGGGCGCGTAGTACCGCGGCCGAACCGGCGCCTGTTTGCCATCGCCGATAGGCAGATGAACGAAATCGAGATGCCGCCCGGCGGGCCAGTATCGCGCTATCGCGTTGGCCAGCGCCACGACCGGTGCCGCCGATCTCGGCGCCACGACCGGCTTGTCTTCGAGGCTCCCGTAGCACAAGTGCACACCGAAACGGGAACCATGGGGCGCCCGTGCGACGAGGCGACCGATCGCTCGACCTGCCGCGGTGGCCGGGCCTTGCCGCAGGCCCGCGGGTAGCCCGCTGCAGAGCAGTGTCTCCGCGGCCAGCTCCAGCTGGAATACGACGTCGTCCTGCAACGCCTCGTGGATACGGACGATCTCCCTGACGGTGGCGTCGAGAATCGGGCGGTAATAAGGAAAGCCTCGGTCACCACGGCCCAGCGAGCCTCGACGCAACGTGAGCATCCGCGCCTCGAACGCGATGAAACCGATGACAAAGGGCGTCGGTATGCCCACCTGCAAGCGAAGTCCGGGATCGGTTCGGCGCAGCTCGGCCAACGCGTCCATGGCACGCCCCGCCTCCTCCGCATAACCGAGCGCGGCGTCGACGTCGGCTTCGGTCAGCGATCGGCCGGGCCGAAGGCGAAAGGTGTCGCGGGACCGCAGCGTCGACCAATCACCGCGGCGCACGGGCGCCAGCGCCGGGATGCTGTTGAACCGGTCGATGATGGGTCTGATGTACCACTGGGCGCGATACGGATCCGCTTCACCGCCCGGAACCATGCCGTCGAGGTATTCACCGGCGGTGTCGACGGCGAATGCCATTGCCTTCTCTGGACTGTCCAACTGCGCGGGCAAGCTGCCCACGAAGTGAATCCTGCGCTCGGGCTGCACGGCGTCAGTGTCGCATATCGGCCGCCCCGAGACATGGGCGTTCCCCGAGTGTCGGCTGGACTCGCCGCTTGCCGGGCGTTTCATGGACAACGCACCGATGGACCCGCTCTGCCCTCGCTGAACTTTGGGGCCGCTTCCGTTGC
This sequence comes from Nocardia ninae NBRC 108245, assembly GCF_007990755.1. Lineage (GTDB taxonomy): Bacteria > Actinomycetota > Actinomycetes > Mycobacteriales > Mycobacteriaceae > Nocardia > Nocardia ninae. The sequence goes on from NZ_BJXA01000034.1 coordinate 9,119, forward strand.
GAAGCCGCTGATCGGCCGTGCCGCCTGCTGCCTCAGTACACTGAATTCGCATGACCGAGACCGCGATCGAGATCACCGCTGACCTGGTCCGCGACCTGCTGCAGGAGCAACATCCAGATCTTGCGGGGCTGACCATTCGCGAGGTGGCGGGCGGCTGGGGTAACCAGATGTGGCGTCTCGGTGACGAGTTGGCGGTGCGCATGCAGCGCATGGATCGAACCCCGGAGTTCCAGTTCAAGGAACGGCGGTGGCTGCCCGTGTTGGCCCCGCGCTTGCCGCTGCCGGTGCCGAGGCCGGTGCGGTTCGGTGAACCGTCCGAACGCTTCCCCAAGCACTGGACTGTGATGACGTGGGTTCCCGGCGAGCCGCTGGACCACGGCACGATCAGCCGCGGCGTCCATGCGGCCGACACACTGGCGGGCTTCCTGCGGGCGCTACATGTGGAGGCACCCGCAGAGGCACCGATCGGCAGAGATCGCGGTGCCCATCCCCGGAACTGCACGGCCGGCTTCGAGGACTTCCTTCAGGCTGTTACGCCCGACGACCTCGCAGCCGACGTCCGCGCCGTCTGGGATGACGCCGTCGCCGCCCCCGCGTGGGAGGGTCCGCCGGTATGGGTGCACGGCGATCTCCATCCCGCGAACGTCGTCGTCTCGGACGGAACGCTCGCAGGCATCGTCGACTTCGGTGACATGTGCGCCGGCGACCCGGCATGGGACCTCGCCGCCGCCTGGGTGCTGCTACCCGCGGGCACGGCCGCGCGGTTCTTCGACAGGTACGCGCAGGCAGATGAGGCGGCGATCCGGCGTGCCCGCGGCTTGGCAGCTATGAAGAGCCTGTTCCTGATGCTCATGGGGCAGAACGGAGATGGGGGCCTTCCCGGCGGCAAGCCGCACTGGGGACCTGCGGGCCGGGCGGCTCTTGACCGTGTTCTGCAGGGCGTTTGATGCACGCCGACGAGCCCTAATTCCCCGTACACGTACTCGGCGCACCACGACGGGGATACTGTCGGCAGATCGCCTCGGAGTTACCTGAGTCGGGTTGTGTGGTGCGTGGACGTGTCTGCTGTCCGCGCACCGAAGAGAGGGAACCTCGTGCGCCGCAAGCTGTTCGCCGCCGTCATGCTCACTATCGTCGCCGCCACCGGGCTCACTGCCTGCGGGAGTGCCGACCCGAACGTGTTGAAGATCGGCACCGAAGGTGTTTACGCGCCCTTCAGCTACCAGGGCTCTGACGGCAAGCTCACCGGCTACGACATCGAGGTAGTGCAGGCGGTCGCCGAAAAGCTCGGCAAGAAGGTCGAATTCGTGATGATTCCGTGGGATGCGATCTTCGCCGGACTCGAGTCGAAGCGGTTCGACCTCATCGCCAACCAGGTGACGGTCAATGACGAGCGCAAGAACAAGTACGCGCTTTCTCAGCCGTACACGTTCTCCGAGGGGGTGATTGTCACCCGAACGGACAACAACAGCATCACCTCGCTCGCCGACCTCAACGGCAAGGTCTGCGCCGAGTCCGCGACAACCACGTGGGCGAAGGTCGCCACGGACGCAGGTGCGAAAGTCGAGGCGGTGGAAGGTTTCGTGCAGGCCATCCAGTTGCTGAAGATCGGCCGGGTCGACGCCGTCGTCAACGACAACCTCGCCGTCGCGGAATACGCCAAGAAGACCGGCGATACCAGTGTGCGGATCGCCGGCAAAACCGGCGCCGCCTCCCTGCAGTCGTTCGCAGCCCGCAAGGGTGATGCGCTGATGACCGAGGTCGACAAGGCGTTGGATACCCTGCGCGCCGACGGCACGCTGGCAAAGATAGCCGAGAAGTACTTCGGCACCGACGTCAGCAAGTAGCCGTCCGGGCTGATGCGGTCAGCCGGACAAGTGCTCGGGGCGTAACAGTGCGAACCCGCACGTGTCCGGGTTGTGGCGGATCCGTTGGGCGGAGCGGTCATCGGACCTGGCCGATACTGGCCCCGAGGGTGCCCTGGTAGCAGGGATGCCGGGTCGGAAACGAGATCCTCAGGTATTCGTAGGTGCCGAATTTGACTGGCAGACCGGCTTTTTCGGCAAGCGTGACCGCTGCGCCCCAGCCGCCGTAGGCGTCGACGTCGGGCCCGAGTACCAGCACGGGATTCTCGGCGGTGTCCAAGCGCTGAGCCAGCGCTCGCAGCGCCGCCCGGTCGGCTACCGGCCGACCAGCCACTTGACGGCCCAGCAGATAGGGCAGGTTGACGGTATCGGCGGGTTCATTCCAATCCGACAGCGGCACAGACAGATACACCGGTCCGGTCGGCATGGTCATCGCACAGGCGACCGCTCGCGCCAGCGCGGCGGGGACCGCTTGCGGCGACGGTGCTTCGAAGCTCCACTCGACCAGCGGCCGCGGCAGAGCCGTCGCGTCGTGGTTGGTGAGCCTGCCCTGCAAGGTGATCAGCGGCCGGAACTGCTGTCCACTGGTCAGTATCAGCGGCGTTCCCGCCTGCCAGGAATTCACTAGGTTACCCATTGCCTGGCCCACACCTGCCGCCGAGTGCAGGCTCACCAACGCAGGTTTCCCGGTGGATTGAGCGTAACCGTCGGCCATCGCCAGACCGGCGCCTTCCTGTAGCGCGAGGATGTAGCGGAAATCGTCCGGGAACTCCTGCAGGAAGGGCAATTCGTTCGACCCCGGATTGCCGAAAAAGGTGGTGGCTCCCAGCGACCGCAGGACCTCGTAGGAGGCTTCTCGTACCGTCGTCATGTGCACAGATACCGCCTTCTCGTCGAGTATTCGGTGTTTCGCAACGAGCTCGAGATCAAAGGTGTGCGGTCGTCGGGTCCAGCTAACCGCAAGCCTGTTTGCTCACGGCAGGCCGTTGTCGGTCGGGCTGTATTCGATGTGACCGGTTTAGGCTTCGATCGAAGAATCGGCGGATCGGCGAGGCGCTGGAGGCTGGATTGTCATGAGTGAGGTAGCGGCACGACTGCGCGCGGCACTTCCCGAAATTGTCATGAGTTTCGAGGGAGATCCCGATTACGACCGAGCGAGGGCGACCTGGAATGTGCGCACCCGGTTCCGGCCGCTCGGATTGGTCCAGCCACGTAATACCGCGGAGGTGCAAGCAATAATGCGCGCCGCCCGGGAGGCGGGCATCAGCCAATTGGCCATTCGTTCCGGCGGTCATTCGATGGAAGGCAACGGGTTGGGCGGGCCCGACAGTAAAGCGTTGGTGCTCGACCTGATGCAGATGCGCGCCATCAGCGTCGACCCGAGGGCGAAGACAGTCACCGCCGAACCCGCGGTGCCGACCGGCATTCTGTATTCGAAAGCCTTCGAACACGGGCTGCTGGTACCGGGCGATGACTGCCTCAATGTCGGGCTCGGCGGCCAGGTCACCGCCGGCGGCTACGGCCGCTGTCTCCGCACCTACGGCAACCTCACCGACCACGCCCTGGAGTTCGAGGTCGTCACCGTCGACGGCGAGGTTCGGACCGCCAGCACCACCGAGCACGCCGACCTCTTCTGGGCGCTGCGCGGGTCCGGAACCGGATCGTTCGGCGTCATCACCCGAATGAAGCTCAAGGCGCACGACGCGCCGCGGGCGCCCGCCAACTTCACCTTCCGCTGGCACTTCGACCAGGTCGATGTCGCCCGAACCTTGATCGACGTGCAGCGGTACTGCGCGAAACCAATAATCATCTGCGCTACCAGCGGGTCCGGGCGGGATTCCTACCGAAACCATTGTCGGAGAGCTTGATCGGTGAATTCGCGGAGCTGCTGAAAAGTCAGCTGCCCGGCAATCGGGTGCAGTTCTGCCGGATCAACCCCGCCGTCGAATTGCCTGTCGACTCGTGCGCGATCAAAAACCGTGGCTGCACGTGGCTTTCGGGTTTCGGGACCGACGTCGAACCCGGCAACGGACTGACCGTCGATGATCTGCAAGCCGAGGGTGACCGCCGCTACCGTGAATGGGAGGGTCGGGCGTACGAACTGTTCCATCCTTACTCCAGCCCCTACATCGGTGACGACGACCTCATGGAAGGCAACCACGGTCGCGATTTGTTCGAGGCTTACTACGGCTCGCACCTGCCCCGGCTGAAAGAGATCAAACGCAAATACGATCCCCACAATCTACTCCACCACAAGATGAGCATCCCGCTCGATCGAACCGACCGCGCACCGTAACAACTGCATTGGCCCAGTGAGAAGGGGACGGCGTGACGAATTTCGCGGATTACACCCAACTCGAAGATGAAGCGCGCACGACGATGGCGGCCGATATCTGGTCTTATGTTTCGCACGGATCGGGCGATGAAGCCACCCAGGCCAACAACGTGGCCGCGTTCCAGCGAATCGGTGTGCTGCCTCGTATGCTGCGCGCGAGCGAACACCGTGACCTGTCGGTCGAGTTGTGCGGCATGAGCCTGCCGACCCCCCTGTTCCTGGCCCCGGTCGGTGTGATCGGTTTGTGCGATCCGCAAGGACACGGCGAGGTCGCGACCGCTCAAGCCGCAGCCCGCACCGGAGTGCCGATGATGGCGTCCACCATGGCCGTCGACCCGCTCGAAACCGTCGCCTCGCATCTCGGCGACACCCCCGGCATATTCCAGCTCTACACCCCGACCGATCGCGACTTGGCGCAAAGCCTGGTGCAGCGCGCCGAGAACGCCGGTTTCCGAGCGCTGGTGGTGACCCTGGACTGCTGGCACACCGGATGGCGCCCGCGTGACCCCTCGCTGACCGACTCTCCCCGGTTACGCAGCGAGTGTCTCGCGAACTACCTCACCGATCCGGTATTCCAGAAGCTGCTGCCGACCGCACCCGACGACAATCCCTCGGTCGCCTTGGACACCTGGAACACGATTTTCGGCAACCGCCTCACCTGGGACGACCTGCCCTGGCTGCGCTCGCTGACCGATCTGCCGTTGATCCTCAAGGGCATCGGCCACCCCGAAGACGTCCGGCGCGCCAAAGACGGGGGAGCCGACGCCATCTACTGCTCCAATCACGGTGGCAGACAAGCCAATGGCGGCCTCGCGGCAATCGATCTCCTGCCCGCTGTCGTCGCGGCCGCCGACGGGCTACCCGTCCTGTTCGACTCCGGTATCCGATCCGGCGCCGACATCGTCAAGGCCCTCGCTCTGGGCGCGACCGCCGTCGGCATCGGCCGCCCCTACATCTACGGCCTCGCGTGCGGCGGCACCGACGGCATCGTCAACGTCCTGGACGCGCTACTACAGGAAACCGACCTGCTCATGGGCCTCGACGGTTACCCGACCATCGCCGACCTCACCCCCGAGGTGATCCTGCCAACCGGCCGATGAACAGGCAGGAAGTCTTCCGAGGTAGCGGAGAAGGTGGGGCGCGATCGTCAGCAGTGCGGTGAATAACGGGCCTATTCACCGCAGATTGTGTGGTGAATAGCGCGTAAGCCCCGGACTGGCCGGGCCTCCGGTACGACGCTGAACGGCAACGGCAGATGGATCACACCTGACGCGGCCGAGTGTTTCGACTCCGGCGCGCAGGCGCGGATCTGGCAAATCCACGGTGATCCACGATGCGGGTAGATGGTCGATCGTGGTGTCAGTGGGGGTGTCAGCCCTGTGTCAGGGCCGTGTCAGTTGGTGCGGCGACAGTGTGCACATCGAACACAGCGACCGGGAGCGACAAGGTTTCGGTCGGTGCCACAACCGATTTCGAGGAGTACACGACATGTCGAACATCATCACCCTGACCGATCAGGACAAGGCCACTGTGCGGACTGCTGCTTATGGGGCGGTGTCGTTGTTGGCGGCTGCCGGTGCGCCGCACAAAGGCAGCACGCAGGGTTCTATCGCGCTGACCTCAGCGACCGGGCTGGTCGGGCATGTGCTTTCGGCTAAGTCGAAAGACATTCACCTGCCGGGTAAGTCGGTCGCCGAATTGGCTGATCAGGTGCTGTCTGCTTTGACTGCGGCGATGAGTCTGCTCGGCAAGCAGGATGCAAGTGAGGCCGCCAACTTCCGCAGCACCGTGCTGGTTGCGGTCGAAGCCGCTGTCGGGTCAGGCAACGGTGAGCCCAGTCCTGTCGTGGCTGCGATGGCTCGCAAGATCACCGCGGCTCTGGACGCCGCCTGACCCGATGCCGACCGGCGCAGCGCTGGCCGCGGGGTCCTGCTGGGGGCCTCGCGGCACGGCTATCGAGGTTTGCCCGTGATCGCCGAACTCGGATCCGGCTACCGAGATCCAGTGCAGAGACTCCGGGCTAGCGCCGAGGCTGTACGCGGGATGCAGCGGCTCACGTATCCGCGATCCGAGCGTCGGTTTCTCCACATTCTTCAAGTCCCTAGGAAAAGGATTCAGCAATGGTAGGCAAGACATCAGGGCAAGGAAACTTCGCCCGCGAGAACGGTGTCGAGGACGGCTGGGGAAAAGTCGCCGACGCGTTCCGGGCGACCTTCGACGCAAACGACGGCGAGGCAGGTGCGGCATGCTGCGTCTACGTCGACGGCCGCCGCGTCGTCGACCTGTGGGACGGCCTCGCCGATCGGCAGGCGAACCGACCGTGGGATGAGAACACCATCGTCCAGGTCGCATCAACCACGAAGGGCGCAACAGCGATCTGTGCCCATATCCTGGCGGCGCGCGGGGAACTGGACCTGGACGCGCCGGTAGTCCAGTACTGGCCGGAGTTCGGCAACGCGGGCAAGGAGCGGATTCCGGTGCGCTGGTTGCTGTCTCACCAGGCCGGCCTACCGGTTGTCGACGGCCCGTTGACGTTCGAGCAGGCGTGCGAATGGGATCCGGTCATCCGTGCACTCGAGGCGCAGCCGCCGCTGTGGCAGCCGGGCACCGAACACGTCTACCACGGCGTCACTTTCGGGTTCCTGGTCGGGGAACTCGTGCGCCGGATCTCCGGCAAGTCGCTCGGCACATTCTTCGCCGATGAGGTCGCGGCCCCGCTCGGACTGCGCGCCTGGATCGGGCTGCACGAGGAACAAGAGCAGCACGTGGCCCGGATCGAGTACGCCGCTCCCTTCAGTCTGGAGGAGCTGCTCGCGGGAATGGCCGAGGCTTCCGGGCTCGACAAGGACACGGTCACTGCGTGGGTCAATTCCGCTTGGGGTCCCGACTCGGTGCAAATGCGCGCCGGTTCGCTCGGTGGCGCGTTGGACAACGCGGCCGACCCCGCGTCCGCGTACTACACCACGCGGGCCTGGCGCGCGGCGGAGTTCCCGGCGGCGAACGGAATCGCAGACGCGCACTCGGTGGCCCGGATGTATGCCGCCACTGTCAGCGACGTCGACGGCGTGCGATTGCTCGATCCGGCAACCGTCGAACGGGCGACGGCCGTCCAGACCGACAAGTCGCGGATGCACGGCCTGCCGCCGGGGTTGGACATCCCGGCGAACCGCTCGTTCAACATGTCGCTCGGGTTCTGGCGCGATTGCCCACCCATGCCGATGGCCGGACCGGGGTCGTTCGGCCACCCCGGTTCCGGCGGGTCGATCGGCTTCGCGGTCCCCGATGCCGGTGTCGGCTTCGGCTACGTCACGAACCTGTGGAACTTCCGACCCGATGACCCGCGGGCATCGAGCCTGGGCGAGGCCGTCCGAACCTGCCTCGGTTGAGGTCGGCCATTCAGGTGGGGTCGCGTTTGCGGCCCCACCTGACCGATGCCCAACCGACGACTACTTTTCGACAGCCTCGTAAGCGAACAGACCATTCCAGGTCAGCTTCGCCTCTCGCACCTTGTCCGAATGTCCGGCGTTGTTGTTGTCGTTGAACACCGGAACGTCGGGCATGTCCTGGAACAGGATGGCCTGCGCCTTCGCGATGTGCGCGTAGGACTCCTCCGGAGTGGGTGCGGCCAGCGCGGCGGTGATGTGCTTGTCGAATTCAGGATTGACGTAGCCGATGTCGTTGCTTGCCGAATCGGAGACATACTGCGGGATCAAGAAGTTCAGCATCGTCGGGTAGTCGCCCTGCCAGGCGTTACGGAACGCGGTGCGGATGGACTTGCTGGTGATCGCGTCGCGCAACGGCTTGAAGGTCGGATACGGTGCGCCGATCGCCTCCACACCGAGGGTGTTCTTGACGCTGTTGGCGACTGCTTCGATCCAGGCCTGGTGGCCGCCGTCGGAGTTGTAGGCGATCTCGAGGCGACCGGTCCACGGCGCGATGGCGTTGGCCTGCGCCCACAGTTTCTTGGCCTCGTCCGGGTTGTATGCCAGTAGGTCCACTCCGGGGAGATTGTCGTTGTAACCGGGGAGGCTGGCGGAGGTGAAGTCGCGCGCCGGGACCTTGGTGCCGTGCCAGATGGCCTCGGAGATCTGTGGCCGGTTGATGGCCAGCGATATCGCCTTGCGGCGCAGCACACCTTCTTCGCCGGCGAAATGCGGCACGGTGGGCTGGAATCCGATGTGCTCGTAACGCGCGGTCTTCTTCTGGATGGCGCGGTCGCCTAGATCGTTCTTGAAGCTGGTCAGCGCGTTGTCGGGGATGGTGTCGAGCAGGTCGAGGTTGCCGGCCAGCAGATCGGCGTAGGCGGTGTCGAAGGACTGGTACATCACGAACCGCAGCCCTTTGTTCTTCGCCGGACGCTTGCCGCGGTAATCCGGATTCGGCACCAGATCGATCTGCACGTTGTGCTGCCAGGCATCCGGGCCGGCGAACTTGTACGGGCCGTTGCCGATCGGGCGCTCGCCGAACGCCTTCATGTCCTGGTAGGCCACCGCGGGCAGCGGACGGAACGGCGTGAATCCCAGTGAGAGTTCGAAATCGATCGATGGGCGGGTGAGATCGACCGTGAACGTGCGGTCGTCGACCACCTTCAGCCCCGACATCGTCTGCGCCTTGGGCGGAGCCGCCGACACCTCGTCGTAGCCGACGATCGAGGCGAAGATCCAGCTCTGCAACTGGGCATTGGTGCTCAGCGCACCGTAGTTCCACGCGTCGACGAAAGACTTCGACGTCACCGGGGAGCCGTCGGTGAACTTCCAGTCCGGCGCGAGGGTGATCCGATAGTGCTGCCGGTCGGTCGACTCGATCGACTGCGCCACCTCGTTGTGCGCCACGCCGTCGGGGTCGTAGTACTTCAGGCCGGCGAACAAGCGGTCGACCACGCGGCCGCCCTGGTTCTCGTTGGTATTCGTCGGAACGAGCGGATGTTGCGGCTCACCGCCGTTGACGGTGACCACGCCCTCCGCCGCATCACCTCCATCGGAGGAACAGGCCGTCAAGCCCAGCCCGGTCGCCAAAACGACAGCCGCCAGTAACGCAGTCCATCTGGTGGATCTCAACACACTCTCCGTCCTCGGGTGGCCGAATCGAACGCGGCCCCCGTAATAAAGTCGGACAGTAGCTATTTCGTGCGTCGTTGTCCTCGAAATCCGCACCCGGGGCTGGAGTGAAGGTTTAGTTCATGTCCTCCTGCGGCCACCGCAGCCGTGCTCGTCCAGGCCGGCCATCATTGCGGCACCGCAACCCTCTCGTCGCGTCTCCGTACGGTGCGCAGACCACATGCCTGCCCCACGCTCGCGCCTTCCAGGACGAACTGAAAAACGATGACCACGAAGCCGAACAACCACCGCCCCAGCGTCTGCCAGAAGCGCGGGCGGCGGCCGTCCTTCCAGCGCAGCACGCGCATCCCGAACAGCAGTTTGGCGACACTGCCGCGAAGCAGCAGCGTGCCGAAGACATGATTGACGAATGACGCTGCCAGCACGCAGGGGATGAACGTAGCCAGAAACGTGGCGACACCGTCGGTAGCGTGAAAAACCTTCTGTGACAACGCGATACCGATGAGGAGGGCGAGGAAGCCGTCGGTCATCGCCGCCAGTGCCAGCCGGTTGTCGCTGGCCTGTTCCGGTAGCCACCCGTGTGGTCGCTGGGCGGCTCGTGCCGGGGACACGGCGGGATCGGTATACGGTGCGCTCATTCGACACATTGTGCCGGTGCCCGGTGTCCCGTTCCCAGCAGTGAAAACCAGTGGCTGGACAGATGATCGCCGCGCGTCAGTTGGCCGAGGCGCTCAGAATTCCTTGAGGTAGATCTTGCCGTCGGTGCCGATGTGCAGCAGGTCCAGGCGACCCCGGCCGCGACTGCCGACTGCCACTGCGTGATCGGTGACTCCGCCCATGTCCTCCCAGCCGTTCCAGCCCGCCTCGTCCGCGTCCAGCCATGCGTGATAGATCGATGCGTCCGTGCCTCGGTGGAACAGGTCGATGCGGCCCGGACCCCAGGAGCATGCCGCGAGACCGTGCTCGGTGACGCCGCCGATCGCGTACCAACCGGACCAGTCGACGCCGGCGTTCTCGGTCCACTGATGGTGGATTCCGTTGTCCCGGCCGACGGCGAAGACGTCGATCCGATCGGGGCCCCACGTGGTCGCCGCCGGGGTGCGGAATCCGTTATCGGGTGCGTCGTACCACTCGCCGCCGAGGGTTTCCCAGCCCATGAATCCGTGGTTGTCGTCGTAGTACATGTGCAGCATCTCGAACGGCGGGCCGGTGGCCGACAGCGCGAAAATGTCCATCCGCCAACGGCTCCGGCACACCGCTGGTCCGGCACCGATGCCTGCGGGCAGTGGGAAAACCGGCCCGAGATCTTCCCATCGGGTCCACGACTGCGGCCTGGTGCACGAGCGGTGCCGCAGCGAGAATCCGGCATTGACGAACAGATCGCGACGATCGGTGATGCAGGCCAGGGCCGGCACTCCGGACAGGCTCGAGGCGGCTGGTTGGCCGATGTTCTCGTTCGACGCCCAGTAGCTGTTGCCGAGGTAGACCGCCTCGTGCAAATCGTCGTTCTTGTCCCGGATTATGACGCGGAGTACGTCCTCATCGCCGGCCGCGGTGATCTCCCTGGGCTGCATGTGCCACGCGACGCTGGTCTCTTGCCATTCTGACCATCCCATGGTCGATCTTCCTTCGCTGACGGCGACGCCGTCGCCGGGTATTCTGCTGCAATATTAGTCAGCTTATCTGACTAATATTGTCAGTCTTTCGTACTGAAAGTCAAGAAGTGGTGAACGTCGAACGCGTCCGCGACGCGCCCGTGCCTGGTTCGGCTGACCGCTCGCGGGCGCAGCGGATTGAGCTCGTAGCGAGCCGCACAGGCTGGTCGGCGGCATAGAATCTGGACAACGCGCTACGGGATCGGGGGTGCCGGTGGGGTTCTATTCGCGCAAGTCGGTGAATGCGGGTCCGTTTCGGATCAACGTCTCCAAGTCGGGTGTCGGTGCCAGTGTTGGTGTGCGGGGATTCCGCGTCGGCAGCGGGCCGCGGGGGACCTATGTGCATGTCAGTGCGCATGGGCTGCACTACCGGCGGATGCTGTCCTCGTCGCCTCGCGCGCAAGCTGATGCGACGCCTAGGCCAGCGACGCCGCTCGGCGGGATGGACGGGGCCGACGAAACCGGTTTCGACGCAACTCGATTGGTGCCGACTGGCCCTGGCGATCTGCTCGATCAGTTGAGCGCAGCGAGTCGCTACAACGCTCTATTGCCTTGGGGCGCAGTCGCACTGGTGTTGACAGCCGCCGTCGCCGCAACATCGAAACTGCTGTGGATGCCGATCACCGTGCTCGCTGCCGGCGTCCCCGGCTTGATGTGGTTGTGGTGGTGGGACCGCCGTAATCGGACGGTCGCCGTGGCGTATGAGGCGACCGGCCCGATCTCGGACTGGTTCAACGAACTCGTCGACGGCTACCGCTCTGTTGTCGCACTCGGCGGAGCATGGCGCGTCGAGGCATCTGTCTCTGTCGCAGGCACTTACGGATATAAGGTCAGCGGTGGCGCCGAAACTCAGATCAGTCGCAAGGCGGTGACGCGCAGCTCGAGACCGCCACGCATCCTTCACGAACATCGCCGTACCGACGATCTCCCACGACCGCCACACACTGCTGTTCCTACCTGACCGAATCCTCGTCCGTTCCGCCGACAGCTGGAGCGACGTCGACTATCGGCATCTGCACGTCGACTGCCACCGAAAGTGGGTGATCGAACCCGAACCGCCACCCCGCGACGGGATTCAGGTCGACACAACATGGCAGTTCGTCAACGTACGCGGCGGCCCCGATCGTCGATACCGCCACAACCCACCCCTGCCGATCATGGAGTACGGGCACCTGACGTTGACCAGTCCACACGGTTTGCACTGGATCATCGATTGCTCGCGCCCCGAGGTCGCAGAGTGGTTCGCCGCCGTGCTCACACGCCGACCCTGCTGACACGGACTACCAACTCGGCGCCTGATGCGCGCCGGGCGCACATGGTGGATCCTGGCTGGATGGATCAGGTGGGTAGCCAGGACGAACGTGCGCGTACCGACTCGACGAGATACCGACCGCGACAGGTGTCGTTTCTGGGGTGTCACTCGGTGGGGGAGTGGACAACGAAGTTGTATGGGCTTTCGATCCCGGCGATAACCGTCAGCGCGGAATTAGCAAGTGCTGCAGTGGAATTGGCTGCCGCTACGTTTCCTGATTCGGCGCGTTCGAATGGTCGGTATGCCGCCGGATTTGTCATTGCACACCAGAGCGCAGCGAGTTGCTATGTCCTGGTGTGCTGGTGGTCGGAGCACAATGAGGTGCACCAGAAGCTCTTCTCGGCGCCGGGGCTGGAGACCGGCGGACTCGCCGTCCATCCCGGTCCGGCGATCGGATGTGTGTGGGAACTGGGCATTATCGACTTCGAGCGTCGCGCCTGGATCGAGCACGTGCTGGCTCCGGCCGACGGACCGGACCTCGAGCGCTACTTCGCGCGAACACTGAACGGCGTTGTCTGACAACGAGTGCGGAGCGTGTCTGCGCCGTTTCGGTGATGGATCACGACTGCTTTGTTTTGCGGGGTGCGGACATTTCTTCCCACAGCGGACCGAACACCAGCCACAGTCCGACGACGGTCCAGGACCGGCCGACCCACCACCACAGGCTGGTTGCCTGCTCGCCTTCCGCGACAGTGACGATGATCAATCCCAGCGCCACCGAGGCGATCGCCGCAGCGAGCACGGCGCGATTCCACTCCTTCCACAGGGCCGCCACCTTCTCGGGCGTTCCCTTCGCCGGCTTCACCGGCGCCGGACCTCCGGCGAATCGGTGTGCGAAACGCACATCCGCCCAGCGCACGATGGCAGGACCGAAGGCGACACTGACACCGAGGTATACCCCGGCGAGTCCGTGGATCAGGCCCGGTTGCGCGCCGCGGTGCAGATCGACTGCGGCGGCGACGATCAGGGCGACGTCGAGCAGCGGAATTCCCCACAGCAATGCCGCGCCCACCGCCCGCAACCGCAACAGGTACCGCGCGATCATCCCCGCCGCCAGCAATACCCACAGCCCGACCTCGGATACCACAATCATGGTCGCGACCGGATTGTCACGAATAACGTCCAGCATTTCCGTCTCCACCTGTCATGAATGTATTCGGCAATCGTGGTGCCGAGGGCGGCATTTCGATCCGTCCTGCGCTGGATCAAACGTAAAGCCGGAGACGTTCCGGCCGCGTCCTCCTATCGGAGGACGACCCCACCGGCATCCGGATGACATTCGTGGCATGCACAAAGGCTCATGCGCGATGCGCATGAGCCTTCGAAGCGGGCGGTAGTGTACTAACCGGTCACCGACCTGCGGAACCTGTGGGCGGAGCGTCCGCTTTGGTGACTTCGATATTGCGGTCGAGCATCGTATTTCCGAAACCACCGTCGACCCCGACGGTGATCACCACGCGGTGGCTACCCGGTCGGACATTCTTGATGACGTACGACGGGCCGACAATCCCCTCGCCGCCCGGCCCGAGCACGAAATCCTGGAGTTGATCGTCGACCTGCACCATCCCGACCCAGTACTTTTCGTCGGAGTTCACCGACACCGTGATCTGCTCGGCGCCGCCGATGGCATTGGCTGTGGTTTCGGCCGCCGCGGTACTCGTCCCAGCCAACATGAACGCGGTCGCGAAAAGCGGGGCGACCAATACGGAGTTTCGCATGATTCCTTTCAATGGGAGTCTTCCGACTCGGCGCCGGTGTCGTCGGCGGGTTGACGACAACATTAGGAAGGGCGGGACGGCGGAGAAAGTCCCGAGTTGTCCTGCCCCTGATACTCGGGGGATACATGGATCGGCACCATCAAGCGAATTCTGTTGGCGGAGTTGCACTTCAGAAGGGATTAGGTGGGGCTTAACTTGCCACCGCGAGTCGGTTGTTTCGCTACGCTGACCCGTGAAACAACCCCGATACGCGAGGTGTGCGATCGGGGTATCCGGCTGAGGTGAGTGGCGTTGCCACGAATGGTGTTATGTGGGAAGGGATATCGACTGATGTGGGCGCGGCGAATGGTGGCGGGGATGGTGTCGGCGGTGATCGGGGCGTTGGTTGCCGGGATGGCGGAGGCTCCGGCGCAGGCGGACCCGTTGCCGCAATTCACGACGATCGGCAGCACGCTCTACTCGTTCGGCGACGCGAAGCTCTGTGCGGGCGCGATCGATATCGCGCTGGAGGCCGCCCCTGGTCGTCCCGGTCACGTGCTGGCGCATGTGACGCCGCGGGGTTATCTGGGTGGGCCGTGCGGCAACCGGGTGAAGCTGGGTTGGGTGGGTTCGGCGGGTCTGCGCACTCAGGATGTCTACGTCCAGACCGGTGCCGCGCAGGGTGATACCGAAACGACCGATTTGTGGGTGGGGACGGGGCCGGCCAAGGTGATGGCGGTCTCCTGGCCCATTCGCGGCACCTTCGCGGAGTGGTATCTGCTGGTGCCGTAACGAGCGCTGATCGCGGTGGTTACTCGCTGGGCGAGGATGGTGCGGGCCCGGCTTCGGCAGCACTGGGGACAGGGCAGAAAACGCGGGCGACAGTTCTGAGGGAGAATACGGGCGTGAGCTATGCAATCAGGACGAAGTTCAGAGATCAGCTCGGGGTACCGGCGACAGTGGCGCTGACGAGTGCCGCGGCATTCGTCGGCTGCTAGCTCGATGTCGGAGCGGGAAATGCCTGGTCACGGCTCCTCGCCGGGGTCAGGTGAGAACAGATTCGATGCGGTGGAACGGGTGCGCAGGAAGCTGGAAGGTATGAAGACGGGTGAGACCGGTCGCTCCGAGGCGGCAGACGGCGCGTCGAAACTCATTCGGCTGCCGCATCGTCCGCGGCGGATGACGGAGGACGCGGGCGAGCGTCCGCGTAAAACGTGGCGTTCGGAAGGCGGCTCCGTCCACGACCCCGCCCCGACCAGGCCGGTTATGCGTTCAGAATTGCAGCGCGAGACAGGGGCATGGCCGGTCGCCCCGGGCGCGACGTGGCACGCCCCGCCGGAGGGTGATCCGAGCAACGCCGAGCAGGACGCGAGTGTCATCGATTTCGGCGCATTGAGGCGGAAACGAGCCGGCGACGATGCTCCGGCCGCGGGCACACGGCGCATGGTCAAGCCACGCAGAATTGGTCCGGACAAACCGTAGCGCCCTACCGGCATCCATCGAGTAGTAGTCGAATGGTGAGGCGCGGGTCGTACTGAGCGTCGACCATCTCCGCGCCCGCGCAGATGTCGCCGATTGCTCGAAGCAGCTGGTAGGCGGTGAATTCCGCGGTGACCTCGCCCGCGTTCCTCGCGGCGGCGAGGAGACCGTCGAGCACCGGCACGAGGCGATCGAGAAACAGCGCGTGCAGGGCGGTGAAGGTGTCGGGGTCGTTCCGCATCGCCGCGCCGAGCCCGTGTTTGGTGACCAGGAAATCGGCGAAAAGGTCCACCCATCGACGCAGCGCGGTGAACGGTGACGCCGCCGACGCGAGCAGGGCGGGCCCGGCTTCAGCACAGGCGTCGACCTGGTGTCGATAGACGGCGACGACGAGATCCGCGCGGGTGGGGAAGTGCCGGTAGATCGTGCCCATGCCGACGCCTGCCGCTGCGGCGATCCGGCGTACCGGTGCGTCCACCCCGTCGGTGACGAAGACCGATGCCGCGGCATCGAGCAGAGCCTTCTCATTGCGCCGGGCGTCCGCGCGTTTGGCGGTCGGCTCCACGCTGCCCTCCTTTCCCAGGGTTTCGAGTTCCTCTTGCTAATCGGAACATTGCTCCGTATATTCGGAGCAGCGTTCCGATTAACACCTTATCCGGTGCTTCATGCCGTCGGAAGCTGCCGCAGCCCGGCCGCGGCATTCGTCGATCGAAGGAAACCTCCCCATGTCCACACCCGTCACGAGCGCCGTCCCCGCGCTGACCACACCGATCATCAGCGTCAAGCCGGTCGTCCTGTCCGCACCGCAGCGCGGCGACGACCTCCAGGTGCGCGTGTCGGCGCCCGCCGTCGGCACGGATCTCCCGGTCATCGTCCTCGCGCACGGCTTCGGCGAGTCGATGTCCGGGTACGACCCGCTGGTCGATTTCTGGGCGGGCAACGGATTCGTCGTCGTCCAGCCCACGTTCCTCGACTCACGGACCCTCGGCCGCACCCCCGCCGACCCGCGGTATTCGGAGATCTGGCGCATCCGGGTCCAGGACGTCGGGCGCGTCCTCGACGAACTCGACCATGTCGTCGCCGCTGTTCCGGGCCTCGGCGGTCGCATCGACCGCGAGCGCATCGCGGTCGCCGGACACTCCTGGGGCGGACAGACCGTCGGCATGCTGCTCGGCGCGCGCGTTGTCGGCGCGGACGGACAGCCCGGCCCCGACCTGACCGATTCGCGCGTCAAAGCCGGGGTGCTGCTTGCTACGACCGGCCTCGCCGGCGACGACTTGACGCCGTTCGCCGCGCAGAACTTCCCCTTCATGCGCCCGGACTTCGACGCGCTGACCACGCCGACCCTCGTGATAGCGGGCGACAACGACCAGTCGCACCTCTCGACCCGCGGCCCCGACTGGTTCACCGACGTGTACACCTACAGCCCCGGTGCGCAGAGCCTGCTCACCGTATTCGGTGGCGACCACTCGCTCGGCGGGGTCCACGCCTACAACGCCAGGGACACCACCGACGAAAGCCCCGAGCGCGTCGCGCTGATTCGCACGGCGTCCTGGGCCTTCCTCCGCAGTGCCCTCGGCATCGATGACACGGCGTGGAAGCAGGTGCAGGCCGATCTCATGGCGGCGGCCGACCCGATCGGAAGGATCGACTACAAGTAGGACGCCCGGTGCGGCGTTATCGCCGAACTTCTGATGGACTCGCGAAACCGAGATTCATGACACGAAGCGCGGTGTTCCGGCCCGCGCCCCCGAAACGATCTGCACGATGGCCAGCACCACCAGCAACACCAGCACAGCGGTCCAGGCATGGGTCAGATCGTGCAGCGCACCGGCCAGCACCGGACCGACCGCGCACAGCGCGAACCCGGCGATCTGACTCATCGCAGTCAGCTTCGCGGTCGTCTGCGCATCACGCGCCCGCAGCAGCGGTAAGGAATACCCGATCGCGGTGCCCGCCCCCAACCCCGCACCGAGCAGAATCATCCATACGATCGCCCCGCCGGTCGGCGAAATCAACAGTCCCACAAAGGAGATGGCCAACACCGCACCGGTCGATGTCGCAGCCCAGACCTGCCGTTCGCTCCGGTTCACCACAATGGACATGGCCAGTGCCGAGGGAACGGCAACCAGATTGGCCACCGAGAGCATGCCGCCCGCCCATGAAGCGTCCATGCCCGCATCCACGAGAATCGTTGGCAGCCAAGCGGACACGGTGTAGAACAGCAACGCCGGCATGGCGAAGAAGATTGTCACCGCCCAGGCCAGCGGCTGCAACCACAAGCTGCGCGGCGCGCCCTCGGCCGCGGGACCGGCACCGACATCGCTGCGGACGCGCAACTGAGGCAGCCACACCAGCCACGCGACGACAACGGGCACCGCCCACAGCCCCAGCGTCGCACGCCAGCCGAGGCCGGTGGCGTCCTGTAGCGGCAGCGTGATTCCGGAGGCCGCGGCCGCCCCGGTGTACAGGGACATGGTGTAGAGCCCGGTCAGCAGTCCGACATGCCCGGGGTGATCGCGCTTGATCGCAGCTGGAACCAGCACGTTGCCCACGGTGATGGCAAGGCCGATGATCGCGGTCCCGGCGAACAGCGCCACCACGCCGGGCAGCAGCCGAATCCCGAAGCCCGCCAGCAACACCAGCAGCGCGAAGCCGATCGTGCGGTTGAGCCCCAGCTCGCGCCCGATCCGCGGCGTAAGGCCGGAAAAGCCCACCCAGCAGGCGATCGGCACCGCCACCAGCAGGCTGGCCACGGTGCTGTTGAATCCCTCCTGCTGCTGCACCTGCGGCATCAGCGTCGCGATCGCCGTGATGGGCGGCCGCAGATTCAACGCGACCAGCGAGACGCCGACCGCCACCAACCAGATCGGCACCGCCACAGCGGATTTGGCCGCGTGCGCCGTAGTGCCATCCTCTGCTTCGGCCCTCACTGTCCCTCGATCGTCACCGTGGACCAGTCGAACGTGAGCTCCTCGAGAATGTCCAGCTCGCTGCAGAACTTGTGCAGCCCACTGAAATTGGACAGCAGCCGCTTGGTCGACGTGTCGTGCTCGACCTCCCGCAGCATCTCGTGCCCGCCCTCCACACCGACCAGATCGACGATGCGATGCCAGGTGGGGAAGTTGTTCGCGGCGAACGCCTCCAGCCCGTCGACCATCGCCTCCCGGAACAGCGCGCGCTGCGCCGGACCGAGCCGGTGGTAGACGGCCTTGGCGACCTCGTCGGCGATCGAGGAGTGGCAGTACTCGTCGCGGTTGTGCATGGTCGCGGTGACTTTGTTGATCGGCTGGATCTCGTCGTCCTCGGCGATCAGGTCGAGGTAGGAGTTGATCGAGATCTCGGCGACCGTGGCGAAGGCGAGGGCGCTGAGCTCGCGCTGCCAACCCTGCTCGCTCCGTGCCATGCGCTGGCGGAGCCGAGCGGCCTTGTGCCCGAGCGGTAGTGCCGTCTCGGGCATCCGCCAGCCGCGGCGGCGCCGCATCACCGAACTCGCATTGAGATGCATGAGGGTGTGGTACTGCTCGTCGAGCATCGCCTGCGTCATGGCGGTGGTCAGCATGTCCATGTCGAGGCCGGTGTCGAAGGTGTCCTCGATGACCAGGGCGAAGGTCGGATTCACCACGTGCTGCTCGGTGTCCATGATGTGTTTGTTGAAAGCCACCCAGCCCCAGCCGAGCATCCGCGCCTTGATGTCGGGGTCCAGCGCACGGTAGGTCGGATGCTCCCGGAACGGGACCAGACCCTCCGGATAATCGGGGCGGGCGGGTTCGAACAGCTCGTCGAGGTCGGGCTCGGGGCGCTTCACCATCGCGCGCCGATGCCAGTTACCGGTGAGCCTGCTGATCACCGCGTTCTCGACCGGGTCGTCGGGGTCGTGCTCCGGTAGCGACGGCATGGCAGGACCGCCTCCGGGATATTGCGGCAATGTCACGGCTATCCCTCCATTTCTCTCCGGTCACCCGCATCCGGGTGGTCAGCGATGATCGCCTCGGCGAGGTCTTCGACGCTGGCGGCGAGCACCGCGCTCGACGAAATCTCGGTTCCCCACCGTTGTTCCAGCCTGGCACGTATCTCGACGGCGGCCAGCGAGTCACACCCGACGTCGCGCAATGGCCGCCGACGCGGAATCCGTTGCGCCGGAAGGCCGAGTACCGCGCCGAGTTCGGCGGTCAGGGTGTCCAGCAGGCCGCCACCGTCCGGGACTTCCGGTGCCGGTGGGGCAGGCTGCGCGTAGACCGGTGTGTCCGCTACCGACTCGGCAGGAGTGAACCAGGTACGGCGCCGTTGCCACGGGTAGGTGGGCATCTCGTCCGGAATGCTGAACGTCGGATAGATCGCGGACCAGTCCGGATCGACACCGGCGGTGTAGAGGCGGGCGACGATTTCCGCGAGGCGAGCGGTTTCGGAGGTGTCCCTGCGTAATCCGGCCACCGCCGTACCGGAGGTACTGTCGGCGAGGCATTGCTCGATGGCCTGCACCAGCACCGAATGCGGGCTGATCTCGAGGAAAACTGTTGGTCCCAGCGCATTCTCGGCGGCGATCGCGTCGGCGAACCGAACGGTGGACCGCAGGTTGTCGGCCCAGTACCGCGCGTCGAGATCAGGGCCGGACATGCGCTCACCGGTGACGGTGGACCTGAGCGGCACAGCCACCGGTTCGGCCCGCATCCCGGCGAGCGCGGTGATCAGCCGCGGTTGCAGCGGATCCATGAACCGGCTGTGCGAGGCGAAGTTGATCCGCACCCGCCCGGCACGCACCCCGGTGTCGCGCAGTTCGGCGAGTAACCCATCCAGCGCGTCACTTTCGCCGGACAGCACGGTCAGCCGCGGGCTGTTGCGCGCGGCCACCACGAGCCGGTCGCCGTAGCGCGCGGCCGCCGCCTGTGCCTCGTCGGCAGGCATTGCCACGGCGATCATGCCACCCAGGCCGTCCGCCTGCGACGTGAGTTCGCCTCGGCGACAGATGAGTTCGGCCGCCGCGCGCAGATCGATGGCCCCGGCGACCGTGGCTGCGGCCACCTCACCGAAGCTGTGCCCGATGACCACAGCGGGCTCGATGCCCCAGGAGCGCCAATGTTGTGCCAACGCGACCTGCATGGCCCACACGGCCGGTTGGATCACCGCGGTCTTCGCCAGCTCCGCCCCGTCGTCGTCGGCGAGCACCTTCAACAGTGACCAACCGGCCGCGGAGTGGATTGCCGCGTCGCAGCTCTCGATCGTGGTGCGGAAGGCGGCCGAGCTGTTCAGCAGCTCGCGGCCCATGCCGACCCACTGGCTGCCGTGCCCGGGGAAGACGAAGGCGACGCGGACTCCGCCGGTCGGCCGTTGCGTGAGCTCATCGGGAAGTTGGGCGCGTAACGCCTCGGCCAGCCCGTCACCGTCGAGCGCGGCCACCGCGGTCCGCCATTCGTGATGTGCTCGACCGCGCGCGGCGACGGCACACACCCGCCGCGCCGTGACCGGGTCCTCGCCGTCGAGCCGGTCCGCGTAGGCGGCTGTAAGCGCCTGTGCCGCATCACGATCGCGCGCAGACAGGGGCAGCACCAAGGGCTGCGGCTCGTCATCGCCGTCCGGTGTCGAATCGACAGGCGGCGCGGTGAGCACGACGTGCACGTTGGTGCCGGACAGGCCGAACGACGTGACACCGGCGACTGGAGTCGAATCCTCTTGCCACGCAACAGGTTCAGTCGGCATCAACAGCGGCGTGTCCGGCTCGAGCAGCACCGGATGTGGCTCGGTCAGCAGCGGATTCGCCGGAACCAGCCGATGATGCAGGCTCAGCACCGTTTTGATGAATCCCGAGATGCCGGCTGCCCCTTCGGGGTGGCCGATATTGGTCTTCACCGAGCCGACCAGGCAGGGCCGCCCCGCCGGCCGCGTTCCGGCGAACACTCGGGACAGCGCCCGCAACTCGATGGCGTCACCGGTATTGGTGCCGGTGCCATGGGCTTCCACATAATCCACCGCAGCCGGATCGATCCCCGCACGGTCCAGTGCGTCGCGCAGCAGCCGTTCCTGGGCCTCCTGGGCCGGGGCCACCAGCGAACCACCGCCGCTGCCGTCGTTATTGCTCGCACTGCCCGCGATCACCGCATAGACGCGATCTCCGTCGGCGCGGGCCTGCGCCAACGGTTTGAGCACCACCACGCCGACTCCTTCGGAGCGGACGAAGCCGTCACCGCTGGCGTCGCCGAACCGGCAGCGACCCCGCCGCGACATCAACCCGACCTGCTCGTAGATGGCGGCCAGTTCGGGCAGCAGCACCAGATTCGCCCCGGCGGCCAGTGCCAGGTCCGAATCCCCGAGTTGCAAGCTCTGCCAGGCTAAATGCACCGCGGTGAGCGACGACGAGCACGCCGTGTCGACCGAGACGCTGGGGCCACGCAGGTCCAGCGCGAACGAGATGCGGCCGGACAGGAACGAGGGCAGCCCGCCGCCGGTCAGCGCGTGCAGGTCGAGTGCACTCTGCCGGGCCTGCAATTCCCAATAGTCCCGGCCCATCTGCCCGACGAACACGCCGGTGCGCGTGCCTGCCAGCGCGGTCGGCGGAATCCCGGCGTCCTCCAAGGCCTCCCAGGCCACCTCCAGCAGCAGCCGCTGCTGCGGGTCCATCCGGTCGGCCTCTCGGGGCGAGATACCGAAGAAGGCGGCGTCGAAACCCTCGACGTCGTCGAGGAATCCGCCGAAGCGGCGAAATCCGGACGGCACCGCGGGCAGCCGGCCGAACACGGCGGGGTGCTCGGTGCGCCGCTCCGGTACCTCGGTCACCGCGTCCACGCCGTCGACGAGCAGCCGCCAGAGTGCTTGCGGGTCATCGGCTCCCGGCAAGCGGCAGCCGATGCCGACGACGGCCACCGGTTCGATGCGCCCGCGTCGGACGGGCTCCGGGACAGCGGCCGAACGTGGCCGGTCGACCGGCGGCAGGAAGCGGCGCAGCTCGGCGGTGACCATCCTGGTCAGCTCGCGGCGATGGGTCCGGACGAAGAAATGGCCGCCCGACAATACGCGCGTCCGTACGGCCCCATCGGTGAGTTCACCCCATGCGTCGGCATCGTCCGGTGCCGCCAGGGTGTCGTCCCGGCCGCTGAACACCACGATCGGGCACTCCACCGGCGCGGCGGACCGATGTTGGTAGGTGGAGAACATCGTGACGTCCGCGCGCAACGCGGGCAGCGCCGCGCGCAGCAGATCGCGCTCATCGCGCAATTCGGCTGGGGTGCCGCCCATCTCGAAGATCCGGTCGAGCAGCTCGTCGTCGGGCAGTTCGTGCATGGGGTCTTGGGTGAGCCGGTGCGCTGCGGCCAGACCCGCCACCAGCAGGCCGACCGGGGCGGGTGCGCCGGCGCGGTGCAGCCGCAGCGCCACCTGGTATGCCAGCAGGCCGCCCAGGCTGTGCCCGAACAGCGCGAAGGGCGCGTCGAGATGCGGACGGAGCGCGTCGACGACCGCGTCGGCCAAGGCGTCCAGATCGGCCAGCGGCGGCTCGCCCGCGCGTTCCTCCCGTCCGGGCAGCAGTACCGGCAGCACGTCGACCCAACCCGGCAGCTCTTGATGCCAGCCACGGAAAACCGATGCGCCGCCGCCGGAATGCGGGAAGCAGAACAGCCGCACCCGCGCCGAGCGGCGGGGCGGCCGCGACAGGAACGCACTCATTTCGCCCGCCCCCGGCCGCCCAGCGAGCCCGCGATGATCAGCTTCTGCACCTCGGAGGTGCCCTCGTAGATCCGCAGTGACCGGATCTGCCGGTACAGCCGCTCCGGCACGCTGTCGGCGACCAGTCCCGCGGCACCGAAGACCTGCACGCAGGCGTCCACGATGTGTTGCGCGTGTTCGGTGGCGTACAGCTTGGCGATGCTGGAGTGTTTCGCCGCCGCCGGATCGCCGCGGTCGGCCTCCCAGGCGGCGCGGGCCACCAGCAAGGCCGCGGCGTTCAGCTCCACCTCGATCTCCGCGAACGTCGCCTTCACCAGTTGCAGGTCGAACTGCCGGCCGCCGTACATCGACCGGTTCTTCGCGTGGGTCAGCGCGGCGTCGGTGGCCCGGCGCGCGAACCCGATTGCCGCGGCGCCCACGGTCATTCGAAACCGTTCGAGTACCTCCATCGCGATCACGAAACCGCCGCCAGGTCTGCCGAGCACGCTGTCGTGCGGCAGATGGCAGTCCACGAACTCGAGACCGGCGAAGGATCGGGGAGCGATCAGCGGAACTCGTTGCCCCACCGTCAGTCCCGGGGTGTTCGCGGGCACCAGGAACGCCGTCAAGCCCAGTGCGCCCGGACCCTCGCCGGTTCGCGCGATGACGCAGAACAGGTCTGCGATACCGCCGTTGGCGATCCAGGCCTTCTTACCGTTCAGCACATAGCCGTCGGCAACCCGCTCGGCACGCAAGCCGATCGCGGCGACGTCCGAGCCGACCTCCGGTTCGGAGATGGCGAACGCGCCGCACAGGGTGCCTTTCGCCATCGGCGCCAGATACCGCCGCTGCTGTTCTTCGTTGCCGTGCCGCACGATCGGCGTCGCGGCCAGGGCCTGGATCGAGAAGGCGAAGTCGGCGAGATCGTCGGCGTAGGCCAGCGCCTCGCGCAGCAGGCACAGTGAGCGGCAGTCGCCTGCCGCCAGGCCCGCGGGCCCCGCAGCGGGATCCAGCGCCGCCAGCCAGCCGTGTTCGCCCAGTGCCCGCAGAATCCGCAGCCCGGTCGCATCGGGATCGGCCGGGTCGTCCCACAGCTCGCTGTGCTCGGCGCACCAGCTCTCGATCTGCCTCGCGCGCTCTACATGTCGCGGCTCGTAGAAGGGGAGGGCGAGGATGCCCGCATCGAAGCTCATCGTTGCTCCTGGGACAGCGTGAAGATTTCGGTGGCGTGCGCCGCGGGGTCGCCCGGCCGCAGGTACAGCCGGCCGCGACCCGGACAGAGCACGACGGCGGCGACGGTGCGCTCGCGACGGATATCGCCGTTGTCCGTGACGTTGATCGGCGGCGCGGACAGCACGGCGAAATGGTCCTCCGGATCGGCGGGCACGGTGGCGAGCCGGCTCCGGCACTGCTCGAGCCTGCGGACCGACGAATTGCGGGCGAACACGTTGATCTCGTCCCGGGGTGCGAGGTCGGGATGCAGGAAATGATTGGTGTGCGCGGTATTCAGGCTGTACTCGACCCGGAAATCCGAGTCGAGCACCTCGACATAGGCGGCAGTGTCCTTGTCGCACAAGACGATGTTGCGCGAACTCGCCAGCGGCAGCTTCCGCAACACGCGCACCGCTTCCTCGACGGTGCCCGCGTTGTCGAGTAGATGCCGGATGGCGAGGTAGGGCGGCACACCCGGATGCCACTGGCCGCCCAGCACGAGATTCAACCCGACCGCGAGCCCGTCGCTGTTGAGGCCGAGGTAGCCGAGCAGTCCGCCGAAACTGAGCACGAGAACGCGCCGGGACGTCCCGGCACGCACGATCTCCAGCACACTGATCTGATCGTCCAGATTGCCATTGAGATCAACGGTCTGTGCCAGCACGGGTTCGGCACCGGCCAGTGCGTACGTGGTGCAGTCTCCGGCGGTCGGAATTTTCTGGTAGCCGAGGATTTCACGGCGTAGTTGCAGCAACGCGGCCTCGTACGGGTCGATATTCGCCCCGGTGGCGAGACCGCGGATCTCTTCGGCCAGATCCGGTGTCGCAGCGGTGATCTCGGCCAGATAGGCGTCGATCGTCGGCCGTAACTCCGCGAGTGACACCGGCTCGGGCAGGATCCGGTTCAACCGGCATAGTCCGTCGTCCAGGAAGGCCCGCAGGTCGGCGGCTCTGGCCTGGCCGTGCTGATAGCCGAGGGCGAAGGAATCCCCCTCGGCTCGGACGAACGGAGTCCGCAGGACCGCGCTCATTCGACGGCGCCCGCCAACTGCACTTTCGGATATGCCGCCAATTTGCTTTTGACGCCGGGCCATTCGCCGCGCAGCACGCTGTAGAAGATGGCGTCCCGGCGACGGCCGCCGGGCATCGGATTGAAGCTGCGCAGTACACCCTCCTCGACCGCTCCGATATTGCGCAGGCCCCGGCGCGCCTGCTCGTTGAGCACGTCGGTCTTGAACTCCACCCGTTCCGCGCCGAGCCGTTCGAAGGCGTGTTCCAGCAGTAGGTATTTCGCCCACCGGTTGAGCCCGCTGCCGCGGAAGTCCCGTCCGAGCCAGGACCAGCCGATCTCGAGCCTGCCGTCCCGCTCGGCCATGTTCCCGTAGCTCATGCTGCCCGCGGCCCGGCCGCTGGCCTTGTCCATGATGTAGAAGACCACCCGGCGCCCGGCCAGCTGATCATCCAGTGCCGCATCGAAAAACGCGTCGAAGTCGGCTTCGGACTCCACCAGCGAGACGAAATACCGCCAGATATCCGGATCGAGCGCGATCGCGCACAAGGCCGCCCGGTCCGTCGGCTCGATCGGCCGGAGCAGGACATGGTCGTTCTCCAGCCGCGCGGGCGCCAGCTCAGCCCATCCCATGTCAGACCGCACTTTCGGAGTGCCGGGACAGCGCGGCCGTCACATCGCGCAGGGTACGCATGGCAGCCACGTCCTCCTCGGTGAAGCTCGCCAGCGAGATGCCCGTGTCGTCGCAGACCGCGGTCAGGAACAGGACCTTGTTCAGCGAGGTGAGGCCGTAGTCGTCGACCATGTCGAGGTCCGGATCGAGTTCACCGGGTGCGTTGTTCGACGCGATCACCTTCCGGAAGTTGTCGTGCACGGCCTTTTCCAGATCAGGCATGTGTTCTTCCTTTCTCGCCGATTTCCCGTCGATACTGTTCGAGGATCTGCCGACGTTTCGGTTTGTATTGCGAACTGAGCAGCCCGTTTTCGATGCTGAACCGGGGCTCGGCGATCACCACTCTGGCGATGCGCTCATCGCGTTCGAGCTCCTGATTGGTTCGTTCGAGGTGTTCGGTGATCGCCGCTGTATCGGCGGGTTCGCTGGTCGGCGAGACGACCGCGACGAGTTGGGTCTGCGTCGGGCAGAACAGCACGCAGTGCTCGATCGCCGCACTCGCGGCCATACGCTCCTCGATCGGCCGGACGATGACCTTCTTGCCGTTCGCCAATACGATCACGTCGTCGGCGCGACCCTGGATATACAGAAAGCCATCGTCGTCCAGGTAACCGATATCGCCGGTCCGGACCGTGCCGTCCGCGGCGAACGCGCCCATCGAATGCGCGGTCGCGCCGTACTCGTACCGCCGCGCCACCGGGAAAGCGCTGCGCACACTGATGGCTCCGTCGGCGTCGAACAGCACCTCTTTGCCGGGCACGACGCGTCCGACGCTGCCTTCCTTGCTCGCGCCCGGATAGTTCTTGGCGACAATGCAGGTCTCGTTCATGCCGTAGCCCTCGTAGATGGGCAGGCCCAGGTTCGTGAAGAAACGCAGCATGTCCGGGCCGGCCGGCGCGGAACCGGTCCACAGGTACCGGATTCGATCGCCGAACATCTCCTTGGCCGCCACCTGCGGATCGGTCTGTGCCGCCAGATGCCGTTTCACGGTCTCGTAGAAGCCCGGCACTCCCATCACTACGGTGGGTCGCACCTGTCGCATTACCGTGAACGCCGCTTCGTAGGTGCTGACCGTGACGTCGTGGCCGAAACACAGCGCCGAGTAGATCCAGTACCGCTGCTGCAACAGAGCCAGTGGCAGGAACACGAACAGGTGGTCGCCGGGGCCGTGCGCGAACATTGCTTGGACGGCGCGCAGTGAGCTGTCGATGCTACCGACGCTGGCCGCCAAGCCTTTCGGCACGCCGGTGCTGCCTGAGGTGAACTTGAGGGTCGTCGCCTCTTCGCTGTAGTACCGGACCTCGGGCAGGGGGTCGGCCGGTTGTTCGGCGAGCACGCGCGCCTCGCTGATCGGCCGGACACCGGCGGCGGTGGACGGCTGATCGGTGAACAGCAGTTTCAGGTCGTAGCGGGCGAGCAGCGCCTCGTCGGGCTCGAACTTGCCGGGCTCGAGCCCCGCGGTCACTGCTTTGCACCGCAGCGCGGCCAGATCGAGCAGCACCCATTCCAGGCAGTTCGCAGCGAGGATGCCGATCCGATCCCCTTGCCCCACACCCAATTCGCGGAGCCGAACCGCCAGGCGTTCGGCACCGGCAGCCAGTTCGCGCAGTTCGATAGATTCCGTCTTGCCCAGCCGCGCGAAGGTGGCGTGGTAGCCGGCCGGGGGCGGCGTCGCGACGATCTGGTTGATCACCGAATCCATCAAGCGCTCCCCACCCCGACCGGCTCCGCGGCCTCGACCGATGGTTCGGCGAAGAACTCGCGCACCAGGTCGACCCGGGTTCCGGCAGGCACGAGTTCCACGGTGTGCGGCCATTCGTTCGGGCGCTCCTCGCCGAGGGCTGCGCCGAGCCGCCCGGCGAACCGGGGCAGCAGCGGTGTGGCGCAGTGGGCGAGCAACCGGGCTGCGGCGAGTTCTAGCGCCACTGCGGTGCGGGCCTCGTCGTGCCACTCCTCGGCCGTTGCCACGGCGCTTTCCTGGTCGACGAATCGGCGTGTGTCGGTGACGATTCCGTGCAGCTCTGCGGCCGCGACCTCGAGCGAGAACCCGTCCGGCCCGAGAGCGGCGGTCACCGCGGACAGTCGCGCGCCCAGCCGACCGAGGAATGCCGTGTGCTCCGGGGTCCAGATGCCGGCGTCCGGGGCGTGGCCGCCGTATCGCGTCTGGATGCGGTGTCCCAGGTCGTTGAGCCACTGCTGCCAGGTACCGATCAGTTCGTCGCGTACTGCGGCCGTATAGCTTTCGCGAGTGAAGTTGGTGCGCCTCGACTCCGGCCGCGTCCGGGACAGGAAATAGCGCACCCCGTCCACGCTGTCCGGCGTCAGGATTTCCTTGCCCCAGACGGCATGCCGTCGGCTGGTGGAGAATTTGCCGCCGTCCAGGAGATAGAACTCGTTGACGTGGTAGTCGATATCCGGCTGCCAGTCGGGGAAGGCCAGCCGGTACAGCACGGGATACAGGATCGAGTGGTAGAAGCTGTTGTCGTAGCCGAAGAAGTGCACGATCTTCCAGTCCTGCTCGGGCTCGTCCGCCCGCCAGTTCCGGCCGAGGCGACGGCCCAGCGCCGAAATGCTGTGCAGGAAGCCGTAAGACATCTCCGGCCAGACCCAGATGACCTGCCTCTCCACGTCGGGCTCGGCGGGCGGCACACCCCAGTTCGCGGGGTGGGTCATTGCCACGTCGAGTCGTGGGCGAGCGAACAATCGGCCGGCCAGTTCGCGCAGCCGCGCCGGAACGCGGCCCAACCGGTGATGTGCCGCGAGTTCGGTGGCGAACTCGTGCAGCGGAAGGGTGAACCTGGTGATCGTGTCGATTCGCGGGGTCTCCTGCGAGAGCTTCGACTGCGGATCGGCCAGATCGACACAGGAATTGGGCTCGCCGCAGCCCTCGCAGATATTTCCGCCGGTTACGGCGCCGCAGCCGGGGCAGCCGCCCGTCACGTCGGCCTCGTACAGGTAGTCGCGCGTCGTGGCGTCGAAGAGCGCTTTACCTTCTTGCGGCGCAATGGATCCCGACTTCACGAGGCGGGAGAAGTACGCCTGCAATCCGGCGCGGTAGGTGGGCTCCCTGTCGGTCACCGTGTACTGGTCGGGCTCGATGTCCATCAGCCGCAGCGTTTCGGCGATCTCGGCGCTGTAGTACGCCGCCGTCGCGGCGGGGTCCTTGCCCTCGCGCCTGGACCGTTCGACCACGTAGCTCTGATAGTCGTCGCTGCCGGTGAGGTGCCAGGCCTGCGCACCGTTCATCCGCTGGAATCGGACGAAGACATCCGCCCCCAGATACGGGCCGGACAGATGCCCGAGATGCAGATCCCCATTGGGAGTCGGCGGCGTCGAGAACACGAAGATCGGCCGCTCGCCGAAACGCCGCCGGTCGCTGCGTCCGGTCGCCGCGCGGGCGGCTCGGCTCGGATCGCGCCAGTACAGGTCGAAGAACACCAGCTCGGTGGACCCGGTGTTCTCGACGACGTGCGTCTCGAACGGATCGAACAGCACGGCCATGCCCGGGGCGACGGGATGCCGCCCGCCGTCCACTATGACGTCGCCGTGCCCGCTGACCACCAGGAACAGCTCGGTCTCGTCGTGCTGGTGCGGATCGGACCGGCTACCGGCCGGGACCCGGGCCCAGCCTGCGCCGAAGCCGAATCCGTCGATCGAACTCATGTCGATGCCGAATGCGGAGTGCAGTTCGGCCGTGTCGAAACGATTGATGATCACGCGGGACTCATCTCCTTCGGTGGCTGAGTTGTCTCCCCGTCCAGTTGCAGCAGGCCGACGGCCTCGGCCGCGATCGCCGGGGCGAGCCGGTAGCCCGAACCGTTGGCGGCACCGGCGAAGATCACCCGTCCGGCCGGGTCGAGCGTGCGCACCTGTGGCTCCCGATCGGCGCTGTAGGCGTCGCAGAACACGCGGCCGCCTGCGGCGCGTTCGGCCAGTGCGGGTGAGTACCGGTGCAGCAGGGGCAGGGCCGCGTCGAGAACTTTTTCGTCGAGCCCGTCGGACACGGTGTCGGGGTCGACATCCCACTCCTGGTGGGTGTAGCTGAACAACCAGTGCCTGCTGTGGCG
Organism: Nocardia ninae NBRC 108245; assembly: GCF_007990755.1. Lineage (GTDB taxonomy): Bacteria > Actinomycetota > Actinomycetes > Mycobacteriales > Mycobacteriaceae > Nocardia > Nocardia ninae. Next base: position 39,114 of record NZ_BJXA01000034.1, read on the forward strand.
CAGCGGCAGCAGGAAGGCGTCTTCGTCCTGGAACACGATGACGCCGTCGTCGCGCCTCGGCTCCTGTTCGATGTGGATCGCGGCGACCTTCTTGACGCGCGCGTGCAGGGGGGCGACGAGGTCGCGCCATGCTGGATCGGCCAGCCAGGGGCCGGGGGCCAGCACCACGCGTCCGGCCGTGCATGTCTTGCCGGTGCTGAGCCGGATCAGCACCTCGGAGCCCGCGTCTTCGACGGCGGTGACGCGCACGCCTTCCCGGAAGGTGACGTGCGGACGCAGTTCGCGGGCCACCGCCTGCGCGACCGCGGGTACGTCGGCGTAGTGGCATCCGTTGCCGTGCCAGGCGCGGGCGCCCTGAGTCAACCGGATGTCCGCGGGCACCGCTTCCGTCGGTGTCAGTGCGGCACGGTCGAGATAGACCTCATTCAGTTGGGCAGCGGTCGCTGTCGCCACCACGGTCATGCCGAGCGAATGTATCGGCAGGGCAGGATGTTTCGCGGCGAGGTCTTCGTAGAAATCGTGGCTGTACGCGGTCATCTGCCGCACTCGGTCGGTTGCGCCGCGCGGGAAATGCAGACCTGCGGAGCGTCTGCTGGCCCCGGTGCCGATCCCATCCCGGTCGAACACCACGACGGGGGTATCGGGGGCGCGTGAAATCACCTCGCGCGCAACGAGACAACCGACGATGCCCGCGCCCACGACGGCGACGGTGTTGTTCGTCATCGCTCTACGCTCCGGTCGTCGGGAGCCTTGGCCGACCATTCGAGAAACGAATCGTGCGGGTCGTCGGAGCGGATGCCGCGCAGGCGATCGGCTATCCGTTTGCTGCGCCAGGCGACGAGGCTCAGATTGGCGTCGGCCAGGCCGCGCTGTCGGCGGGCGCCGTTCTGCAGGAAAATGTTTCGGTCGGCGGGGCCGTCCCAGCACACGGCGAAATCCGAGTCGATTTTGTATTCGTCGCGGTCGCGCTCCAGCCGGTCCGCGACGGGGGACAGGAACTCCATGTCGTCGGCGTGGAAACCGGTCGCCCAGACGATCACATCCGCCTCGGCATGCTCGTCCACACCAGGTTGGTCGTTGTGCGTGAAGGTGATGTCCCAGCCCGAGTCGGGGTCGCCGGACACGCCCAGCACGTCGCGGTTCGGGTACAGGGCGACCAGATCGGTGGCACCGTCGACGAAGTGGTGCAGGTAGATGCGCTGGTAGATCTCGCGCAGCGTCGCCTCGGAGATGCCGTCGCTGGTCAGCACATGGGCGGCGTTGAGCACGTCCCGGGACGCGCCGGGTAAGCCGGCGAAGTACTCCGAGTAGCCCGGCATGTATAAGTCGTTCGTGAACGGCGAGTCGTCCAACGGAAAGTAGTTGCGGCGCCGGGATATCCAGCCGACCCGGCGCGGCAGTTCGCTGCGCGGACGGGAGATCAGCTCGAGAAATGCTTCCGCGCCGGACTGGCCGCCGCCGATCACCCACACTCGTCGTCCCGCGAGTCCGACTGCCTTGTCAGCGAATTCGCTGATATGGAACTGGGTCGGCCCGAGCAGTTTTTCGGCCACCGGCGGAACATAAGGTTTGCGGCCGACCCCGATAACGACGTTGTCGGCCTTCACCGCGCGGTTGCCGGTGCGTAGCAGGAAGACGTCATCGAATTCTATGGAACGGACCTCTTCGCCGAAAATCAGGTTCTCGTTCTTCGAGCTGACCCATTCGAGGTAGTTTCGGAATTCGCTGCGCGGCACCGCATCGAATTGCGCGTTGAGATAGTGGTAGACCCGGCCCTGAGCATGGAGATAGGACAGGAAAGAGAAGCGGTTTGTCGGGTCGGAGAGGCTGACCAGGTCCTTGAGCATGGAGACCTGGAGCGAGGTGTTGGGGAGGAGTTGCCCGTCGTGCCAACGGAAGTCGCGCCGCTTCTCGAAGAAACAGTTCGACACGTCAGGCTGTTCGTACAGTAATGAGGCCAGGCTCAAGTTTGCTGGTCCGATACCGATTCCCACGCATCGGTAATGTTCACAATTGTCGGTGGGCGAGCTCCGGCTCATTACGCCTCCTGCCCCTCGGGGCCAGTCCCTCGGTGTGCATGCCGAGTGAATCGTCGGTTGCGAATTCGCAATACTCGCCCCCGTGGGCGGCTTTGCTGCATGAATAGAACCCCCGTCGATCAGCTGGAGCCCTGTTTACCACTTCAGAATCCGCGGTAATATCCTCGAACTCAACGCTAGCGGGTGGGGGAGGCGTGCACAAGAACGGTGAAAGTTTTTGCCGGAGTTCGGTGCAACGCTGACGATGGCGGGTGTGATCGCCTAAGCGGTTGGCGCGGTAGGGGTTTGGGATACGGCGGCGAAGGCGTAATCTTAGGCTCGAGCAACGACCGATGGAAAGCTGTCGGGGCTGCTGGAGTCTCCTCTTGTGCTGGCGCTTGTGCCCGCTGCCGCGCTGGTGCCGGCCCGCGGAAGACTCTGCATGGCAGTGGTTTCGAAGCGCATGTGGGTTGATCGGCGGGGCTCGGCCGTCGAAGACTCTTACGCGGAGAAGGCGCCGCGGGTGTGCTGCTCGAGCCGCTGTGCCAGGCGTTGCAGGTCCTGGGAGCGCCGTCGGGCGAGCTCGGCGACGCGCGGCGCGCAGTGACTCGGAACATTGCCGACGACGTCGTCCCATTCGATGTCGTCATCGAACGGAAACTCCAGCCACCGCAGCAGTTTTCGCCCTGTTTCGGAGAAACGCAGCGACGGATCCTTGCGCAGCTGCTGCAGCATCTCCGCTGTGATCACCCGCTGCGGGGCCGGAGTTCGGGTATCGGACCGCTCGGCGGGTTCGGGTGTAGCCGTCGAACGCCGCGCCGAGCGGCGCAGCGGCACCGGATTCTCGCCACTGTGCAGCCGTTTGCGCACATCCTTGGCGGTGGTGACCGAGATGCCCGCTGCCACAGCCACTTTCCGCACCGACGCGGTGGGGTCGGCGGTGAACATCTCGGCGGCGCGTTGGCGGCCCTGCGGTCCGGACCGGTGCCGCACACCGTTGCGAGCGATCCGACCGGTCGACTGTGGAACTTCCACAGTCGACCGCTTGCGGATGGCGGAGACGGTCTTGGGCGAAACACCCGCGATGGCGGCGATCGCTCGATCCGACCAGTCCGGATACGACATCAGGATCCGGAGCGCGGCGGCCTTCCGCTCGGCCAGCGACAGCGGCAGGCCGTGCGCCGTATTGAGCTTGACCGCCAGCACGAACGCTTCCTCGGGACCGCCCTCGAAAAACACTGCGGCGATGGTCTTTTCGCCACGCAGCCGAGCCGCACACAGTCGATGCCAGCCGTCGACAACCTGCATCGTCGCGCGGCGCACCACAATCGGCGCCAGCGCGGTCGTCGACTCGGCGAGTATGCGGGTGTGATCGGTGTTCTCGCCCGCCGACCGTGGCGGCGAATCCGACGGCAGTAGCTCGCTGATCGGCAGTTCGACAATCTTCGAACAGTACGACGGCGAGCCCGTGAAGTTCGGTGCGGATAGGGTTCCCGCCCGGACGGAACCGACATTGCCCCCACTGGTCATAGATTCCCCTCCCGGGTTTCACATGCTTCCGATACGCCGCGCAGCCAAGTGCAGTCACGGCCACGGCGCAGGCAATCCGGTATCGAGTCCCACTTCAGGGTACTAGCGGCGCCGCCACCCTGGCTCCCCCGATCGGGGGTACCGCACCGCAGCGCCCATGCAGGTCATCGCCCCTCTATCACGACCCCCTTCCACATCGCCGCGACCCCGACAACCCCTTCGGCGGCGCCCGCTCGGGACGCCACACCGACTCTGAAAAGCTACCGCATGGAATCACTTCGGGGGTACGGGTGGCGCATCTGCGACGGGTTTCCACGAAGGTATCCGCGTTCGTTGCGGGTGAGACGTTCAGCGGGTTTTGCCCGAGAGGCGGGCGAGGACGGCTAGGCCGGTGTCGCGGATGAGGCCGTCGAGGTCGTCGATGAGTTCTTGGATCTGGGCGCCTGCGGTGCGGAAGTGTTGGGGGGTGGGGTCGGGGTGGTCGAAGGCTTCTTCGAGGTGGTGTAGGCGTAGGCCTACGTCGAAGAGGTGGCGGACCAGGCGGGCGTCGAGGTCGGCGAATTCGGTCGAGTCGATGGGTAATTCGGCTTCGAGGCGCAGGGACCGGCGAGGGGTCCGGTTCCGGGGCGGCGTATTGATGGGGCCACCGGGGTGCGACGTAGCGGCCATCGGAGTCTCCTGGTCCGGTCGAATCGAGGCGACCGGTATGCATCCGCGGCACCTTTTTCGACTCACGGACATACGGACACCACCCTACTCCCGCTCAGAGCGGATGGCTATCAGTCGAGGAGGGGCTCGACGAGTTCTCCGCTGAGCGGTCTTGATCGCGTTGGCTTTCAAAAGAATTCATCAGCCCTACAGGATGTTACGAAGCTCATATGATATGAGTACCGAATCGATATGTTACGGTTTTCGTACTATCTGACTCTCGAATGGACTCATCATGTACCTGGTGACCGGAGCGACCGGCGTCATCGGACGCCCACTCGTTGAAGCACAGCTATCGGAAGGCGTCGAGGTTCGGGCGGTGACCCGCTCTCCAGCGGAAGCAGGGTTCCCAGAAAGCGTGGAAACTGTTGCGCCCGAGGCGATTCGATCGGCAGTGCGCGGTGTTCACGGGTTCTTCGTCCATCCCCGCGCCGCCGGAAACGATACCGAGAAACTCTTGCGACTGGCCGCCGACGCAGGCGTGCGAAGAGTGGTCGTCATGTCGGCGATCAACGTCGACGACAACCCCGATCACCAACCCTCGCGCTGCAACGGCGACCGTAACACCGAGGTGGAGCGTGCCGTCACGAACAGCGACCTCCCGTGGGTTGCGGTGCGGCCCAGCTCTTTTGCGATGAACACGCTCGGGATGTGGCGTGGTCAGGTCGCCCTCGGCGACACCATCCGAGGTCCGTACGCCGGCTTCGCCGAGGCGGTGATCCACGAACGTGACGTCGCCGAGGTGATCGCCCGTGCGCTCGTGGACGATTCACTGCTCGGCAGAAGAATCCCCATCACCGGACCAGCGGCCCTCAGGTTCGACGAGATGGTGCCGATCGTCGGCGCGGCGATCGGCAGGCCGCTGCGGTTCGAGGAGGTCCCGGCCGACCTGGCGGCCGCAGCCATGATCCGAAATGGCCTCGACGAGCGGTTCGTTCGGGCATTGATGGCGCGCTACCAGCGCGAGCTGGCGCGGCCGGCGGCGGTCAGCACCGAGATCGGCACGATCCTGGGCCGCCCCGCCCGTACCTTCGCCACCTGGGTCGCCGACCACACGGGGGCATGGTCATGAACTACGCCCGCTTCGCCAGCCTGCTGTTCGCTGGGCTTTTCGCCGGATTTCTCACCGGCGTAGCAATTCTGGAGCTCTCCCTGCGCGGATTCGATGCCACGGTCTACACGCAGGTCAGGCTGGTCGAGCTCGATTCGCTGGACAAGCTGGCCGTCGCCACGCTGCTACCCGCGGTGCTGAGCACGGCGGTATGGGCCTACCGAACGAACACCCGATGGCCGACCGTGTCCGCACTCGCGCTACTCGTCTTCGTCTTCGGCCTCACGCTGCTGATCAACCTGCCGATCAACGCCGACCAGCTCGAATGGAACGCCCAGTCCCCGCCCGCCGACTGGTCCGAGGTGCGGGACCGCTGGCAGCTCGCGCACGCCGTCCGAACGGCCGCCGCCATCCTCGCCTTCGGCATCTTGGCCTACTCCGCGTCTTGGCCCAGCCGAGCCGATAACGGCAAAGGCGTCAGAGCGCGACGTGGCCGCTGAGCCGTTCATGCCGTTCTCGCGACGCCGCATTGAGCCCGATGATCTCCACCTGCTTGCCCTTGGCACGGTATTTGTGAGTGATGGCGTCCAGGGCGGCGACGGTGGAGGCGTCCCAGATGTGGGTGTCGCTCATGTCGATCACGATGTGGTCCGGGTCGCCGACGTAGTCGAACTGGGTGACCAGGTCGTTGCTGGAGGCGAAGAACAGTTCACCGCGCACCTTGTAGGTGCGAATGTCGGCGTCGGGGACCGCGGTTACCTCGGTGAAGTGGGCGACGCGATGCGCGAAGGCGACCATGGCGGTGAGCACGCCGACGATGACGCCGATGGCGAGGTCGGCGGTCACCACGGTGACGACGACCGTGAGCACCATGACGAGGGTTTCGGCGATCGGCATGCGCCGCAACGTCTTCGGCGCGACCGAATGCCAATCGAGGGTCGTCACCGACACCATGATCATGACCGCGGCCAGCGCCGCCATCGGGATGCGCGCGACCAGATCGCTCAGTGCGACGACCAGAATCAGCAGGAAGACGCCGGCCAGGAAGGTGGAGATGCGGGTGCGCGCGCCCGCGATCTTGACGTTGATCATGGTCTGGCCGATCATGGCGCAGCCGCCGATCCCGCCGAAGCAGCCGGTCACGATATTCGCCACACCCTGTCCCCAGGATTCCCGCGTCTTGTTCGACGGCGAGTCGGTGATGTCGTCGACCAGGCTCGCCGTCATCAGGGACTCCAGCAAGCCGACCAGGGCCATCGCCAGCGCGTAGGGCGCGATGATCGCGAAGGTGTCGAAGGTGAAAGGGACGTCCGGGAACATCAGTGTCGGCAGGCTGGACGGCAGCGCACCCTCGTCGCCGACCGTGGGCAGATCCAGGCCGAACGCCAGGGCCACCGCGGTGAGCACGACGATCGCCACCAGCGGCGCGGGCACGACAGTGGTGAGCTTGGGCAGGAACACGATGATCAGCAGTCCGGCCGCGACCATCGGATAGACGAGCCACGGCACCCCGAGCAGATGCGGCAGCTGAGCACTGAAGATCAGAATCGCGAGCGCGTTGACGAACCCGACCATGACGCTGCGCGGGATGAACCGCATCAGCTTCGTCACCCCGGCCACGCTCATCGCGATCTGAAACACCCCGGCAAGCAACACCGTCGCGATCAGATAGTGCAGCCCGTGCTCCTGGACCACCGGCGCGACGACCAACGCCGTCGAACCCGCCGCCCCGGAGATCATCGCGCGCCGGCCACCGGTGATCGCAATCGTGACCGCCATGGTGAACGACGCGAACAGTCCCACTTTCGGATCCACCCCGGCGAGGATGGAGAACGAGAGGGCCTCCGGGATCAACGCCAGCGCGGTGACCAGCCCGGCCAATACCTCGATGCGCAGCCGCGTCGGACTTTTTAGTGCGGACAGGACAGTCCCGTCGGCACTGCTCGTTCGTTGCGCGATGGTCACGAGGGGTGCTCCGTTCATGATCGTGCCCCACTGGACACAACCGAGCGAGCAGGGTCGAGTCAGGGGAGAGGACGGACCCTCGAGGAAGGATCTCGGGCGGCACCGGCCGGGCGGCATTGCCCGTGCGTCGGTGCTCAGCTATCGCTCAGCACGAACAACCGTACTCGCCGCCCATGGCCGAGTGGCAAGCCGAGACGGCACCGACGTGGCCTACATCTCAGCGCCGGTCAGATCTTCTCCCAGGCGAATCCGTCGAGGTCGGCGAACGGGCCGGCGTTGCTGACAATGGCGAAGCGGTGCGAGCCGGTGCCTTCCTCGGGGACGCCCGCATCCTTGGCGGCGGCACGGCGGCCGTAGAGCGCGAGCTTGATCGCGGCGGCCGGCGCATCGAACTCGACGTACTTGCTGCCGAAGCTCTTCGCCACGGTCAGGCCGTGGTCGACGTAGAACTGCTTGGTCGCCTTGACGTTGTCCACGCCGAGCAGCACGACGAAATCGTCGACCTCGCGGGTGGCAGGGCCGGTGTCCTTCTTCGCGGAGGTCGCGATCTTCCAGAGGGCGCCGTCCGGCGCCTGGATGACCCCGCCGTAACCCCAGAAGCTCTTCTTGGCCGGCTTCACCGTGGTGGCGCCCGCCTCGACCGCGGTGCCGATGAGGCTGTCGACGGTGCTCGGCTGCGACACCACGAGCGACAGGATGTAGCCGCGGAAACCGCTGGTCGGTGCCTCGGAGGTGCGGAAGCGGAGCTTGTCGCCCAGACCGAACGCGGCGGCGTAGAAGGCGGCGGCGGCGGTGGCGTCGGGCACCTCGAGGAGGACGGAGTCGATGGTGATCTGTGCAGTGGTGGTGTTCATGGCACCAACGCTATGTGCCGGGTAGTGCCCGGCGCTTCTCGATTCCTGACCGGTGTGCCGAGCCGGTTGCGGGCGTACCGGGTACCCAGTTGCGGCTGCGGTGGAAACAGCGCGGAGCTGCCACTAGCGTGGGTTGGCGCGAACGGAGTCCGATAGCTGGGAGTGGGTTTGTCGACATCGACGATCGAGCACACCGAAACGTCGTCCGCGCCGAACGTGCCCCGCAGCATCGCGCCGCCGGTGTGGTGGACGATCGTGCTCGCCGGGGTGGTCGCGGGCGGGTACTACCTGGTGCAGGTGCTCGAGCATCGGCAGGTGATGCTGCACCTGATCGATCTGAGCGTCTATCAGATCGCCGGCGATCGGGTGAGCCACGGGGTTTCGGTCTACGACAGTCCGCTACTCGGGAACACCCGGGGCGTTTGGGAATTCGTCTACACGCCGTTCGCCGCGGTGGTCTTCGTGCCACTGCGCTGGCTGCACGGGGATCTGTACACCTTCCTCGGCGGCTTCGGTAATTTCGCCATGCTGGCCGCGACCTGCTGGGCGGCGTTGTCGATGCTCGGCTATCGGCGAGAGCCGCGGCTGGCGATGGCGGCCGTGTCCATCGCCGGATTACTGCTGTGGTGCGAACCCATCCGCCAGACCATGGCGTTCGGCCAGATCAACATCTTCCTGCTGCTGCTCGTCATCGCCGATATGGCGCTGCCGGACACGTCGCGCTGGAAGGGCGTGCTGACCGGTATCGCCGCCGGTATCAAACTGACTCCTGCCTTCTTCGTGCTCTACCTGCTGGTCACCCGCCGCTATCGAGCCGCGGCGACGGCGGTGGGCGCGTGCGCCGCGACGCTGGTCCTCGGTTTCGCCGTACTGCCGAAGGATTCCGTGACGTTCTGGAGCGGCGCCTTCGTCGACCCGGCCCGCGTCGGCGTGCCCGCGAACCTGTCCAACGAATCGCTGCGCGGCATGATCGCCCGCTCCGTCGGAGTCGAAGGCGCCCACCAATTGCTGTGGCTCGCAGGCGCGGCCGCGATGGCGGCGACGTGTCTATACCTGGCGCGGCGGTTGTCCCAGACCGGGCGCGAACTCGCCGCAGTGGTGTGCGTCGGTGTCACCATGACGGCGGTCTCGCCGTTCAGCTGGGTGCACCATTGGGTTTGGCTCGCACCCCTTTTGATCTGCCTGGGCGACCTGGCGCTGCGCCGCGGCGGTCTCGTGACACCCCTGGTTTTCCTGGCGACGGCCCTCGTCACCTCCGGCGGCGTCCTCGCCTTCCTCGATCCCACCCTGGTCAGCATCTTCGACTACGCCGCCCGCGCCCATCCGACGGTGCTCTATCGCAATGCCTACATCTGGCTCACCGTCGCACTGCTCGCGGGCACCGCCCTAGCCCTTCGCCGATCGGCGGGCACGGAGCACACGCGGGCCTTCCCGTCGACTGGGCACGAGCGACAACCTCATTCGCCCACCGGGGCCAGCGAAATGTTCCAGAAGTTGGAATAGCGTCCGCCGCGCTGTAGCAGTTCATCGTGACTTCCTTGCTCCACGATCCGGCCGCCGTCCAGGAACACGATGTGGTCGGCCCGGCGCACGGTGCGCAGGCGGTGCGCCACCATGACCACGGTTCGGCCGGCCATCAGCCGCTCGATTCCCTCGTGTACGGCCGCTTCGTTCACCGGGTCGAGGGCGGAGGTGACCTCGTCGAGCAGGACGATGGGTGCGTTTTTGAGGAGGGCTCGGGCGATCGAAACACGTTGACGCTCACCGCCGGACAGTAATGCGCCGCCTTCGCCGACGTTCGTCGACCAGCCGGCGGGCAGTCGCTCGATCACTTCGTCCAGTCGCGCGGCACTGGCTGCGGCGCGCACGTCCGCCTCGTCGGCGTCGGGGCGGCCGAGGCGCACGTTGTCCTCGATGGTGCCGTCGAAGAGATAGACGTCTTGGAAGACGATGGCGATTCGCGCCATCAGTGCCTCGGTGCTGATCGAGCGGACGTCCACCCCGCCGACGCGCACTGCGCCCTTGTCTACGTCGTAGAACCGGGCGAGTAACCGGAGCAGCGTGCTCTTACCCGCGCCGGAGGGTCCGACGATGGCGAGCCGTTGTCCTTCGGGCAGCGACAACGACACGTCGTCGATCAGGGTGCGGTTGTTCTGTCGGAAGGTGATCGAGGCGAACTCCAGGTCATGGGTCACCGGCTGGATCGGGTCGTGGGGTTCCGGCAGCGGCTCGGTGCGCAACACGGTGTCGAGCCGGACCAGTTCTGCTCGCGCCCCGCGCAGTTTGCCGCCGATGTCCGACAGCGACAGCAGCGGATCGGCACAGCGGGCGGCGAGTACCAGGGTCGCCAAAAGCTCTGCGGCGCCTAGGGTTCCGCCGAGGGCGAGGTAGGTTCCGAGGATCAGCAGCGCGGTGAAAATCGCCTGCACGGCGAAAGCGAGGCCCACTGCGCCGGGCAGCGCCGACAGTGTCGAACGGCGCGCCGCACGCTGGACTTCGCGCAACGAGTGGTCGAGCAACTCGAAGCGTTCCCCGGTCCGGCCGCCTGCCCGCAGCACCGGCTGCGCCTGGAGGAATTCGATGACCCGCGCGGACGCGGAGTGGCTGCGTTCGGCGGCCTCGGCGTCGGTGACGGCCATCGAGCGGGCGGTCCAGACCTGGACTGCCACGACGACCGGGGCGGCGACCAACGCGGCCAGGCCCAGCTGCCAGTGGAAGGCGAGCAGCACGACAACGATCGTCAGGGGCGTCACCGAGGCGGAGACGAAGGGCGCCAGCAGATGTGCGGCCACACTCATCGCCTGCAGCAACCCGCGGCTGGCCAGGACGGACACCTCACCGACCCGGCCGCTGCTATACCAGCCGATGGGCAGCCGGGCCAGGTGATCGCCGAGCCGGTGATACATCCCGCGCAACAGTGCGGCGCCGACCCGGAAGCCGGACAAGTCACTGCGATAGCGCAGGATCGCGTAGCCGGCGACCGCTGCCCCGAACGCGATCAGCCAGGGCCACGCGTCGGCGGGCGTGCTGCCGAACAGCGCCCGCAGTACGGGAATCAGCAGTGCGTAGGACAAACCTTCGACCACCGCGGTGATCGTCATCAGTGCCACGGTGCGACGCATCGGCCGGGCGTACTCGTTGCCCAGCACCCGCAACAGCATTCGGATCATCGGAGCTCGTCTCCTTGTGGTGCGCCACCCTCGATCGCGCAGTGGTGGGATCGCCAGAACTCGGCGAACTTTCCGTTCTGTGTCAGCAATTCGGCAGGCCTGCCACGTTCGACGATCGCGCCGTCGGACAGCACGACGACCGTGTCCGCGTCGGCGACCGTCTCCAGTCGGTGGGCGATGACGAGAATCGTCCGATCGCCCGCGAGTGTCGCCAGCGCGCCGCGCACCGCCTGCTCGGTCTGCGGGTCGGCGAAGGCGGTCGCCTCGTCGAGCACCAGCACCGGCGCGGCGGACAGCAGCGCCCGGGCGAGTGAAACCCGTTGTGCCTCACCGCCGGACAGTTCGACATCGGTGCCGATCACCGACTCGTAACCGCGCGGCAGCTCGAGAATCCGCTCGTGGATGTTCGCCAGCCTGGCGACTCGAACCACCTCGTCGAGGTCGGCCCGGGGTACCGCGAGCGCGATATTTTCCGCGATCGAGGCGCGCAACAGACGGACATCTTGAAAGACGAAGGAGACGGTCCGGTAGAGCTCGCGGCTACCGAGCTCGCGCAGATCGACCCCGCCCACGAGCACCGCACCGTGCGTCGGGTCGAAGAACCGCGGCAACAACTGAACCAGCGTGGACTTCCCACTGCCCGACGGCCCCACGATCGCGGTGACAGTCCCCGGCTCGAGCCCCAGATCGATGCCGCGCAGCACTTCGTTGCCGGGTTCGTAACCGAATCGAACGTCCCGCAGCTCCACCCGGTGCCCGTTCGGCGCGGCCGGGTGCGCAGGCTCCGGAAGTGGCTGTACCGCAAGCACATCCTTGATCCGGCCGAGTGCCCGCCCGGCGGTCTGCATATCGTCGAACCCGTGGCCCAGCGCGGCCACCGGCGCGGTCAGACCGAGGCCGAGCAGTAGGAAGGGCAGCAGGTCGGCGGGGGTCATCGAGCCGTTCGTGACCAGCGCCGTACCGCCGATCAGCACGACGAGCAGCACGAACGGCGGCGACAGCGCCAGCTGCATGCCCGCCGCGACAGCGGAGACGCCGCGCACCCAGCGCAGGAAGGTGTCTACGAAATCGTCTGCGGCGGTGCGGAATTTACTGTGCGCGCGCCCGGATCCGCCGAAGGCCTTGACCACCGAGATGCCTTGCACGAACTCGATGACCGAGCTCGCGATCCGCCCCATGGCCGTATCGAACTCCGCCTGCTCACGCAGCCGGGCCGGCGTCATCATCAAGGGCACCAACGCGATTGCCAGCAGCACTGGAATCAGCGTGATCAGCGTCAGCCGCCAGTCGATGGTGAACAGGTAGATCAGCGAGACCAGCGGCACGACGAACGCGGAGACCAGTTCGCCGGGGGCGTGCGCGATGAACGGGTGCACGGCGCTGACATCTTCGCCGACCACCTTGGCCAGCTCGCCGGTGCGGCGCTGGGCGAACCAGCCGATCGGCACCCGGCCGAGTCGCGCGGCCAGCTGCCTGCGCAACGACAGCTGCACCTGGCTGTCGAGTAGGTGCCCGAGGCCGGACGAGGCGGCCGTGAAGAGCAGTCGGACGAACAAGCCCGCCGCGCCCGCGAGCACGACGGCCCAGACGTGGCTGTGCTCGATCGGATTGGGTGACAAAAGGATTCGCCCCAGTTCGATGACGGCGAGCAGCGGAGCCAGGCCCGCGACCGCGCCGATCACCTGAAGGATCAGCACGGCGGCAAAACTCGTGAGATGTGGCCGCAGCAGTCTCGAAATACTTTGGCCTGCTGCGGAATCAGCATTCGAGGGGGGTATGGACTGCTGCCTCGCCTCGGCAAGGTCGATCGCGGTCATCGTGCTCCCGTTCGGTTTCTATACGCGTATAAATAACGTACCTCGAGTGCTCGCGGCAAGCCATAGATCCCTCGTTCGAGGGGTGTACGCACGGACTTTTGATAACTTGCCCTCGAGACAGGGAGGCGGCCGGTGACCGATACGGACCAGCAGAGTTTCGACTACCAGGAACGGGCAGCGCTGGACCGACTGCTCCGGGAGAGCGGCGACCCTGGCACTGTCATCTCTTACGGCCCGGACCCGGATCAACTGGCGGAGGTTTTCGGCGAACCCGGTCCCACCGTGGTCCTCGTGCACGGCGGCTACTTTCGGGAGACCACCGATCGAACCCACGCTCGCCCGCTCGCCCGCGCCCTGGCCGAGGCGGGCGTACACGTCTTGCTGATGGAGTATCGGCGTACACCAGGAGACCCCATGACCGCGCTCGCGGACCTGGACCTGCTCGAGTCACGTTTGACCGAGCCGGTGCTGTGGGTCGGTCATTCCGCAGGCGGCATGCTGGCGCTGACCCGGGCTTACGAGCGCCAAGCCGCCGTCCTCGCCCTGGCTCCGGTGGCCGATCTCGCGCGCGCCTCCCGGCTGAACCTGGGCGACGGCGCGGTCACGGCCTGGATGGGCGGGACTCCCGAACAGCAACCGCGCCGATATGCGGACCTGGATCCGCAGATACGGCTGTCGTCCAAGCCGCCCGGTGTGCTCCTGGTGCACGGCAGCGACGATCAGACCGTGCCCGTCGCGCTCAGTCGGGACAGCCCGGCCGGATCGGTGGTGCTCCCGCACGTCCACCATTTCGATCTCATCGACCCCGAGTCCGAAGCCTGGGCCGCGCTATCGGAATTGGTGCGCTCGGCCTTGGCTGGGCTGCCCCGCGCGCGCTGAACTGTCGCGGCTGGTGATCGGAGCCCTCGGCGCACCTCGGACCGGCGCGAAGGCCGGCTCGCCGGCGCGGTGAAATACGGTGTCTCTACGACGGCTAACGACAACGACGCAGGGAGACACATGCCGAGTCGGCAACCAACCACCTCGTTGACCAGCGCGGACGCCTTGGACCAGCTGGAAACGCGCTATCAGCAGTCCGTCGCCGCATTGCGCGATGCGATACGGATCTTCGTCGAGAACGGCACGGTGCCCGACGACGCCGCCCGGGCCGACGGCCTGTTCGTCTATCCCGAACTGCGGATCAGCTGGGACGGCGACGCGCCGACGAAGAACCGCTCCCGCGCCTGGGGCCGCTTCACCAGACCGGGTAGCTACGCCACCACGGTCACCCGCCCCGACCTGTTGCGCCATTATCTGACGGAACAATTGGAGATGATCGAGGGCGATTACGACGTGCGGATCGAGGTGTCCCCGTCCCGGCAGGAGATTCCGTTCCCGTACGTCATCGATCGCACCGAGCTCGCGCTGGACAGCTCGATGGCCGCGGTGATGGCGCGGTATTTTCCCACCACCGACCTGGCCAGCATCGGTGACGAAACCGCCGACGGCATCTTCAATGCCATCGATACGCTGCCGCTCAGCCATTTCGACGCGCTGCGGACCGATTTCTCGCTGGCGCGGTTGCAGCATTACACCGGGACGCCGGTGGAGCATTTCCAGCCGTTCGTGCTGTTCACCAACTACACACGGTATGTCGATGAGTTCGTGCGCTGGGCGTGCGCGCAGATCGCCGACCCGGACAGTCCGTACGACAGCCTCTCGTGCGCGGGCGGCACCGTGGTCGATGCCGAAACCGTCGGCACGGCAAGCACTTCGGACGTCGCGTGGAAGAAGCATCAGATGCCGGCCTGGCATCTGCGCTCCGCCGACCGGCGCGGCATCACGCTGGTGAACATCGGCGTCGGGCCGTCGAATGCGAAGACCATCTGCGATCACCTCGCGGTGCTGCGCCCGCACGCCTGGCTGATGATCGGCCACTGCGGTGGCCTGCGGGAGAGCCAGGCGATCGGCGACTACGTGCTGGCCCACGCGTATCTGCGCGACGATCACGTGCTGGATTCGGTGCTGCCGCCCGACATTCCGATCCCCAGCATCGCCGAGGTGCAGCGGGCGCTGTACGACGCCACCAAGATCGTGAGCAACATGCCGGGTGAAGCGGTGAAGGAGCGGTTACGCACCGGCACCGTCGTCACCACCGACGATCGGAATTGGGAGCTGCGGTACTCCGCGTCGGCGCTGCGGTTCAACCTCAGCCGCGCGGTCGCCATCGATATGGAGAGCGCCACGATCGCGGCGCAAGGGTATCGATTCCGCGTCCCCTACGGCACGCTGCTGTGCGTCTCGGATAAGCCGCTGCACGGCGAGATCAAACTGCCGGGGCAGGCGAACCGCTTCTACGAAGGCGCTATTTCCGAACACCTGCAGATCGGTATCCGCGCTGTGGAATTGCTGCGCGCCGAGGGTGATCGGCTGCATTCGCGCAAGTTGCGCACGTTCAACGAACCGCCCTTCCGGTAGTCGCGGCTCAATCCGTCAGTGTCTCGGGTGCGGAAACCAGTGGCGTGCTCTCGCGAAACGCCGCCACCAGTTCCCGGTGCTCGAGACGCTGACGCAGGGCAATGCGGACGTGGTCGAGGATGGGGGCGCTGGGCCGTCGAGTGGTCGGGCCCAGGGCGGTGGTTGTGCGGCACGTCGGGTGCGGGCGTGGCTGATCTGGTCCACCGCCCACCTGGTGGCCGATCGGGGGTCCATCGTGATCCGACGTGATCAGGGCGTGATCGGACTGTGATCGCCTGTGTCGCTGTTAATCAGCCCTCAACTCGATTTTAGAATTCGACTTAGAACTCGTGGGTTGCGGTGCCGAGTTCTACCCTCGAATGCGGGATCAACAATCTGGTGGCACCGGCGAGCAAGGCCACCCGACCAACGTTGCTCGGTGGTCCCGATATGTAGCTCGAACTCGGCAGCACCGAGCCTGTGCCTTTGGGGGACAGGCGATCCGACACGCGATCGACCACTCCGAAAGAAGCGTCTCATGGGTAAGCACAGCGCACCTAGCAAAAATCAAATGCCGGCCCGATTGGCAATTTTGTCGACGGCAACGTTGATCGGCTTGGGCATCTCGGCCAATACCGGTGCGGGACAGGCTGTCGCGGAATCGACGACGACCACCACGGCCAACCCGAGCGACCACGTTGCCAAGGTTCCGGCGAAGCGGGTCATGGCGGCGAGCGGGCAGCAGGTCAGCAAGCAGACCGGCCAGCACAGCCACACGGTTCGTGCCGCGAAGCCGCCGAAGAAGAAGCAGCCCGGCGCGGGCAAGCCGAAGGCCAAGCCGGCACCCTCGCAGGATCCGTTGGCGCTGCTGAACAGCGGCAGTGCCGCGCTCGGCGGGCTGGCGAAGAGCCTCGAGACGGGCAGTGCCGCCATCACGCCGCTGGCGAAGGCGCTCAGCACCGGCAGCTCGGCAGTCACCGGTAGCGCGGCTTCCGGCAGCAAGGCGGCGGGTGGGCTGGCCCCACTGCTCGGCCTGCTCACCGGCAGCGCCTGATCCCGAGCGCCACGCGGCGGCCAACCAGCAACCAGAAGGCATTTCATGGGTAAGCACAGTGCACCGCGAAAGATTTCGCCTTTTTCGCCGGCAACAATGCTCACATTGTCCACCGCTTTCGGAGTATCAGCTTTCGCTGTGACTATTGCTGGAGCTCCTTCGGCCTCGGCGGGCCCCGACGCGCCCGCCGATGAGGTGATCAGCCTGACCAACGCTGCACGCACCAAAGCCGGCTGCTCTGCTTTGAAGTCCGACAAGCACCTCACCGAAGCCGCGCAGGCCCACACCAAAGACATGGCGGCCAGCGGAAACCTCGACCACAACTCGTCGAAGGGCGATCCGGGCGACCGGATCACCGCGGCGGGCTACAAGGCGCAGACCTGGGCAGAGAACATCGCCGAGGGGCAGACGAGTGCGTCCGAGGTCGTCGATGCCTGGATGAACAGCGAGGGTCACCGCGCGAACATCCTGAACTGCGGGTTGAAGGACATCGGGGTCGGCTACGCCAAGAGCGGAGACGGAACCCCTTACTGGACCCAGGATTTCGGTGCGTCCAGTGAGTCCGACAAGGACAAGGACAAAGACAAAGACAAGGATAAGGATAAGGACAAGCCGTCCGGTGGCGAGAAGGACAAGCCCTCCGATGGTGGCGGGAAGGACAAGCCGTCCGACGGTGGTGGCAAAGATAAGCCGTCCGATGGTGGCGGTGAAGATAAGCCGTCCGATGGAGGCGGTGCGGACGAGCCGTCCGACGGAGGCGACAAGCCGTCCGACGGCGGAGACGACACTTCCGGGCAACCTTCGGAGGAGGTCCCCTCGGAAGGCGAGGGTGACTCGTCCGAGGATCCCTGGGGCGACGGTTCGGACGAATCTTCTGATGGTGAGGGTGATTCGTCCGAGCAACCTTCGGACGACGGTTCCGAGGTCCCCTCGGAAGGTGAAGATGATTCGTCCGAGGACCCCTGGTCTGAAGGTTCGGACGAATCCTCCGACGACGCAGGCGATTCGGCTGAGGATCCCTGGGGCGACGGTGCGGACGAGTCTTCGGATAGCGGAGGTGATTCGTCCGAGGACTTTTGGGGCGACGACTCGTCCGATGACGGGGGAGACTCGTCCGAGGACCCCTGGGCTGAAGATTCGGACGAACCCGCTTACGGCGCAGGCGATTCTCCCGAGGATTCCTGGAGCGACATCTTCTCCGACGACGCAGGCGAGGGAGCCGGTGACGGCGCTTCCGATGGCTTCGACTGGTTCTCGAAAGACGGCGGAGATTCGTCCTTCGACCCGTGGAGCAACGGATTCGACGCACCGACAGGGGACGGCCTCGGCGCCCTGACCGGCGGCGGCGACGCCTTCGGCGACCTCGGTGACCTCCTCGGCGGACTCGGTGAGGCCGGCGATGCGTTCGGCGGACTCGGTGATGCCTTGGGCGGACTCGGCGGTGCGGGCGAAGGCCTCGGGGCACTGGCCGGTGGCTGGTAGCTGGTACCCCGACTCGATCGCCGAACAGGGTTCCTTCCACCCTGTTCGGCGATCACGCGTTTGTCAGCCGAGTTCGGCGAGCTGGGGGACCGCGGGTGCCATGCCGTCGATCCAGGCGGCGGGGGAGCCGGTGGTGGGGGTGACGATGACGGTGTGCGCGCCGAGGGCGGCGTAGTCGGCCATGGCGCGGACGAAGTCGTCACGGGTGTCGGGGCTCGGGCGGGGGTTGTTGGCCAGCAGAGTGATGCGGAGCTGGTTGTAGTCGCGGCCGACGTCGTCGCAGTGGCGGCGCAGTACGTCGAGCTTGTGCGCGACGTCCGCGGGGGAGGAGGCGAAGAGGTTGCAGGCGTCGCCGTACTGGGCGACCAGGCGCAGGGTCTTGCGTTCGCCACCGCCGCCGATGAGCACCTTGGGCTGGTTGATCGGCTGCGGCGAGCAGAGCGTCTCGGCCAATTGGTAGTGCTTGCCGTCGAACGGTCCGTTGTTCGCGGGGTCCCACATCTGCCGGCAGATGCGCAGTGCCTCCTCCAGCCGCTCGAACCGCTCGGCGATCGGCGGGTACGGCACGCCGAGTCCGTGGTGTTCGCGCTCGAACCAGGCGGCGCCGACACCGAGCGCGGCCCGGCCACCGGAGAGCACATCGAGCGTGGTGACGATCTTGGCGAGCAGGCCGGGGTGCCGATAGGTCACGCCGGTGACCAGCAGGCCGAGTTCGATGCGGGAGGTGTGCGCGGCCAGGAAGCCGAGCGTGGTGTACCCCTCGAGCATGTTCGCCTCGGCGGGCAGGCCGGTCGGCTCGATCTGAAAGTAGTGGTCCATGAAGGACAACCAGGTCGCGCCGGACGCCTCCGCCGCGGCGCCGACCCTGGCGAGTTCGCCGGCGATGGCCGCGGTGCCCCCGTCGATGTCGAATATCGGAAGATGAAAACCGAGCTCCATGGCACGATCCCCTCGTAAGTCGGCAACTCAGATGCCTCACGCTACGACCTGGAGTGCACTCCAAGTCAAGTGCGCCGGACCCCCGCCGCAGCGCCCGTATGCCACGGTTCAGTGGTCGGCGAATGTACGTTCGTAGATGTTCCTTCCCCTGGGAGCCGGTCGACGAGGAAGTAGGTGCGATGCACTGGGACCAGATGACCGCCACGCCCGACGAGCTGCACGAGCACGCCACGCGGGTGCGCCGCGCCGTCGGGCAGCTCGGCGTGCTCGAATCGATCATCACCGCGGCGGACGGCCCGTGGCTCGGCGCGATGGACGCCGACGGACGCGGCGCGGCCGAGCTGAAGATGCACCTGGCCGGGCGTTATCGGCTCACCGTCGTCGTGACGAGCGCCGGAAAAATCAGCCTGGTGCAGATGAACGCGCCCGCGGCGGGGCAGGCCGGCGAGCGGGTGCTCTCGTCGAAGCCCTCGATCCGGCGCGGCTGGGACGACACCGAGGAGATGCCCAAGCAGCCCGATTGGCTCGACTACGTGGTGGAGTGGGTCCGATCCGCGAGCGAGGACGTGGACCGCCGTGCCGTCATCGAATGGCGGCTGACCGGAGCCGATCTGAAGCTGGCCGCGATGAACGACACCATCGACAGCATGCGCGCCAGCCTGGCGGAGCGGGAACAGTTGCGCGACGAACTCGCGGCCGAGGTCGTGGACCTGCGGACCGAACTCGACGCGCTCGACGCGCTCGGCGCGCGGGAGTAGTGGGACGCGCCGCGATCGATCCGCGGCGCGTCCGGTCGAGACCTACTGGGAGAGTTGCTTGATCAGCCGGTAGAGGAACTCGCGGCTGGCCTCGAGGCCGGCGATCGGCGCTCGTTCGTTCACGCCGTGGATGCGACCGGCGTCGGCGGGCACCATGAACAGTCCGCTGATCCCGTACATCGGAATCCCTTTGCTGCGAGCGTATTTGCTGTCGGTGGCCCCGGTGGACATGAAGGAGCTGACTGCGGCGGTGGGGAACATTTCCTTCGTCAGCGACGTGATGGCGGACATGACCTCACCGTTGGTCGGCGAGATACCGCCTGCCGGATCCACTTTGGGCGTGATGGTCAATTTGGGCTCGGCGAGTGCCGCCCGGAACTGCTTGTCGATGTCGTCGGGGTTGTCCTGCGGCAGGATTCGGCAGTTGACGGTGGCCTTCGCCGTTTGCGGCAGCGCGTTCTCGGCTTCGCCTGCCGCCAGCATGGTGGCCACGCACGTGGTGCGCAGCTGGGCGTTGTAGTCGGGTGTCGCCGAGAGCCGATCCAACGCTTCGGGGCTGGGATTGCCCGCCGCGACTGCGCGCATGTCTTCGGCTTCCTGTCCGCTGCGCTGGGCCGCGAGCGCGCGGAAATTATCCCGGGTCGGGTCACTGATCGATGCTGGGAAGCGATACGCGGCAAGGCGATTCAATGCGGACATGAGGGTGTAGATGGCATTCTCCGGCGTCGGCACCGAACTGTGCCCGCCGGGTGCCTTGGCCTCTATCTGATAAGTGGCGTAGGTCTTTTCGGCCACCTGCACGCCTTGCAGCGCGGGCTTTCCGTCGACGAGTAGCGCCCGGCCGCCTTCGTTGAGGCCGTACTCGGCGCTCATCAGGTCGGCTTTGTTCTCCATCAACCATTTTGCGCCATTGTCTTTTCCGGCCTCTTCGTCGGCGGTCAAGGCGAGCACGATGTCGCGATTGGGCTTGAACCCTTCGCGCTTCATTTGGATCAGGTCGGAAATGAGGGCGGACACCATCGCCTTGTCATCGATCGATCCGCGGGCAGCGTAGAAGCCGTCCACCTCGGTCAGCTTGGCGGGATCGGTGGTCCAGCCGTCTTCCCGTTTGGCCTCGACTACATCGAGATGTCCCAAGAGCAGCAACGGTTTACGCTGCCCCGATCCGGTGAATCGGAGCACCAGGTTGCCCTTGCGCTGTACCGGCTCGAAGATCTGGATATCGGATTCGGCGAAGCCGGCGTCGAGCAGCCGTTGTTTGACCGCGTTCGCGGCCACCGTCGTGCTGCCGGTCGAGTGCGTGGTATCCGTTTCCACCAATTGCTTGTAGATATCGTGGAAAAGTTTCGTATTGTCTTGCGTCGTAACGCTCGACGAGCTGGTCGAAGAGTTCGAATCGCTCTTCGGAGTATCGGAGTTGCAGGCTGTTGCGGTGAGGGCCGCGATAAGTCCCAATGCGGCCACCGAAATGAGAGGATTGCGGCGACTTATATTAGACACGCTAAGAATTTAGCACGAAGCGGGGTGGCGTGTGCCCGGAATGAGTAGGCAGGTCCCACGAGTTCTGTTGTGCGCCGGGTGGTCCGGCGAAGTGGCTGGTAACGGCCCTGAGCATGGCGCGGTTGCGCTGGTCGACGAGGCCCGGAGTTCGCGCGCGGACTATCCGCGTGGTTGCTTGACTGGCGGATGAATTTATCCCACAGTGATCTCGCTTGCGCGACTAATTCGGTCGCATTCCCTTTTCTCTGGAAACGAGAGGTGAGAGTTGCGTACCGAACGACTCGTCGGCGGCTGGTCGGCAAGAATAACCCGCACACTGGGAACCGTCTTTCTCGCGGCAACGGTTCTGGCTGGTTTCGCGATCGGCGCAGCACCGATCGCCATGGCGGAGGACGGATTTGCGCCGGGTGATGTACCACTGAGCCGGTACGCCGAACCGGGCCCCTACGAGACCGCGCAAACCACCGCGACGCATAGTTGCGCTTCCTCGCCGTACGGATCGATGATCGACAACACCTGGCGTTTCTGGGGTAATCAATCCGAACTGCAGTGCACCAATATATTCCCGTCGGGAACCGATTCGCCGATCGGTGTCACCTTCTATTACCCGCAGGACATCGCGAACATGGACCGGCTGCCGGTGCTCGTCTACTCGCCGGGCACCGGTCAGGAACCCGGCTATTACGATGCGAGCGCGCGCTTCTGGGCGAGCTACGGATACGTGATCGTGATTCCGTACGACCTGCTCAATTCGACCCCGGAAATGGGTCTCGGCGGCGTGCAGGCGGTGTCGGATGCCAACAAGGATCCGCACAGCCCGATGTTCGGCAAAGTAGATCTGAGTCGCATCATATTCGCTGGACACTCCGGCGGTGGTGGCGCAACCCAACTCAATGCGAGCCTGCCGCTCGACGTGTATCGCATGATCGATCCGGAAGTGCGGATCATCGGCGCGGCGCCCACTGAACCCAGTGCGGTCGCGCTCGGCATTCTGCTCACGGTGCCGACGCTGTATCTCACCGGCTGCAACGACGCGCTGGTGTGGCACTGGTACTACCCGATGTGGACCCAATACCACACTGCCATAACAGTTCCCGCCTACCTCGCGTGTGTCAAGGGCGGCACGCACATCACGCCGATGGACGATCCGGCACACAATCCGTTCGCCCCACTCACCCTGGCATGGATGCAGTATCTCGCCAAGGGCGACCAGGATGCGGCCCGGTATTTCGTCGGCGCCGACTGGTCGTTGCCCGGTGACCCCGGCGTGGAATACGTGATGCGTAACGCCTTGGCCGACCGGCTCCCCGGATAAGGCTTACCGGTGCGTCGAGCCGCCGGCCCGCAACCAGCGGGCCGTCGGCGTGGACAGGGTCAACAGCAGCGTCAGCACCAGCAACACCAATCCCGCGACCATCGACAGCCCGGTGGTGCCGTTCGGGCTGTCGTAGTGGAATCGGACGGGTACCAAACTCGCGAGAAAGCCCGCACTTCCCAAAACCACCATTGCGCGACCGAAACGTTTGCGGGCCAACAGGAGAACCGCGCCGCCGATGAGTAGGAATGCCGCACCCGCGGCCGCGGCACCCCCTGCGGCGTACGGGGCTACGTCGAGGTCCCGATATCGGAGGACCACGCGAATGACGTTTGCCCGCGGATATGCCACGACCCAGGCGGCCCAGCAACCGAACAGGAGCGCGAGTACGCAGGCCGCGAGCGCGGTGCCGCGGCCGCTGGGAGTGCGTCGGTCGGGCTGCGGCGCGCGGGTATGGGCGGCAACCGGTGTCGCTGTCGCCTGGCTCTGACCGTGCGGCGACTGGTCTCGACCGTGCGGCGACGGACTCTTGCCGCGCGGCGACTGACCCTGACCCTGCGTCGATCGACCTTGATCGTGCGGCAACTGGTCTTGACCGTGCGGCGACTGGCTCTGACCATGCTGATTGACCGCGGTCGGCGCCACCCGAACGGGTGCCACGGCGGTACGCGCGGGAGCCGGTCGGCCGTGCCGGGACTCCCACGCCGCCGAGGTGAACTCCCGGCAGCTGCCGAATCGTTCCTCGGGCCGCTTGGCCATTGCCCGGAAGATCACCTCATCCAGCATCGGCGGCGCATCGGGACGAACGGCGCTCAGCCGCGGCACCGGTTTGCTGATGTGCCCGGCGACGACCTGGCCGGGATTGGTCGCCGCGAAGGGCGGATGGCCCGCCAGCAGCGTGAACAGCGTGCAAGCGAGCGAATATTGATCCGAACGGTGATCAACCTTTTCGCCGGAGAGCTGTTCCGGGGAGGCATAGGCGAGCGTGGCATGGAAGGTGCCGCTCGAGGTGAGCTGGGTATTGGAGTCGAGCAGCCGGGCGATGCCGAAATCGGTGAGCACCGCGCGTTCCGCGCGACCGGTGTCCGGTGCGGCCAGCAAGATATTCGCCGGTTTGATGTCCCGGTGCAGCACGCCACGGCTGTGCGCGTAGTCCAGCGCGGCGCCGGTCTCCGCGACGATCCGCATAGCGCGATCGATCGGCACCTCCCGCGGCGTCAACCGGGCGGCGTCGGAGCCGTGGATATATTGCATGGCGATCCACAGGTGCCCGTCGTGCGTGCCCCGATCATGAATGTCGACGATTCCCGGATGATCCAGCCGCGCAACCACATTGGCTTCCTGCTCGAACCGCCGCCGCAGTTCCGGATCGGCGGACACCTCGCGGTTGAGCAGTTTGAGCGCGACCTGCCGCGGTAGCCGAGGGTGCTGCGCCAAATAGACAGTGCCCATCCCCCCCGTCCGAGCACACCCTCGATGAGGTAGTCAGCGAACGACTCGTTCACTCCGAGCTGCTGCACCACGCCTACCCCTACTCCCTTCGAACACGACGATCCGCTGAGGAGTTAACCACCCCCGCCGACAACCCGCACCCAGCCAATTCGCTGCCCACCGCCGCGACGACGGCCGATTCGGTGCCGAATCGGCCGTCGAAGTGGCGCTCCGTGCGCCGTATTCAATGGCAAGCCGCCAGGTCAGCGGCCGCCCGCCGCGGTCACCACAGCGCCACCGACAGACTGTTCGCTGCCGCGACCGGATCGGTTTTGACGTGCACGACGCCGCCGCGATCGTTCGGGTCGAACCACCAACCGTTCGGCGCCCGATCCAGGTCCGCACGGCTGGTCCGCTGCGGCAGCGCACCCGCCGAGGTGTGCGCGGCCTTCGGCGCGGACTTGGTGTGCACCGTGAGTTCGTAGCGACGGTCCGCCGGTTTGCTCGGATACGTTCCCGTGCTGGCGCCGATGGTCACCTCGACGGCGCCCGGCGCGAGCGAGCGCACCGCGAAGTTCTGCGACGCTTGTTCGCCCCGCTGATAACCCCGGGTCACCCCGTCGTCCTCGACCAGCGTGAAGTTGCCCGCGGCCTGCGGGTAGACGTCCAGGTTCAGCACGCTGCGGTCGCGCGTTTTCCACGACTGAGTGCCTTCCGGCCACATCGGCACCACCGCGCCGGCCCGCACGAACAGCGGAAGGGTGTCCAGCGGAGCGTGATAGCCGTTCACCGTGGTCGGCCCGGTCCAGGAGCGGCCGGTCCAGTAGTCGATCCAGGTGCCCTCCGGCAGGTAGATCCCGTCCCGCTTCTCGGCGTCGTTGTACACCGGCGCGACGAGAAAGTCCTTCCCGGAAAGGAATTCGTACCTGGCCTTGTCGCCCCAGGTCTCGGGATCGTTCGGGTACTCCAGTGCGAGCGGCCGGACCTGGCCTACTCCGGTGCGATTCGCCTCCACCGCATAGGAATAGGTGTAGGGCAGCAGTCTTTCCTTGAGCTCCAAGTACTTTCGATTGATCGAGGTGTAGGGCTCGCCGTAGCGCCACGGCTGCTTGTCGTTGGGCGCCCAGCCGTCCATCGACATGATGGTGGGCAGGAACGCTTTCCATTGCAGGTCGCGGGTGTAGGTCTTCGGACTGCCGCCGAAGATGCCGTCGACGTCACCGGTGTTGTAGGCGATGCCGGACATCGTCGAACCCGCGTAGGTGGGGATCTGCCAGCGGATGTAGTCGTAGGAGCCGGCTTGGTCGCCGCTCCAGAGCACCGCACATCGTTGCGCGCCCGCCCAGCTCACCGGGGTCCAGACAAAACCACGGGCATCGCTGTTCTCCTCGATGCCGCGGTGCGCGGTGTCGCAGCCGTCCAGCGCGAACTGGTAGCCGGGGCCGACCCAGGCCACGTCCAGCTTGCGTACCCGCACACCGGCTTTGACCTCCTCGGCCTGATGCGGCAGTCCGTCCTCGGTCCACAGGCCGAGCTGCATGTTGTTCTTGCGCAGCCCCTCGCCGACCTGTTGCAGATTCTCGTAGCCGCAGCCGTAGCCGTCGTTGACCAACATCCAGCCGTTGGGCATCTTGTTGCGCACATACCCCTCGGCAATGGTGACCGCGTCGAGGGTGTGCCGCTCACCGCGGTTGGCGTTGTGCAGGTAGCAATCGGAGTCGCCCATCTCCAGGCCGTAGATCGGCGGCAGGAACGGCCTGCCGACGAGCCCGGTGTAGGCGGAGATCACGCCCTTGGGGCCGTCGCCGACGACGTAGATCGCGTCGAAGCGGCGTTCCTGATGGGTGGTGCGCGCCGGGTCGGTGAAGCTGTAGCTGCCCGGCGCGAAGGTGTTGCGCAGCACGCCGTATCCGTTGCTGGACAGGTAGAACGGTTGCGAGTTGGGCGCGCCGCCGTCGTTCCAGTTGTAGTCGGCGAAGATCTTGATGGTCTGGTCGCGATGGCTGAACCGGCCGTTCTGCTCACCGCCGCCGAAGAATTGTTCGTGCTGACCACGGCCCAGGCTTTGTGTTGTCGCGTCCTTGGTCCAGGACAGCGGCGCGGTCTCGGCCCAGATCTGTTTCGTGTCAGCGCGGTCGTAGAGGGCGAAGCGCAGCGGCGATTTGTAGGCGCGCAGGGTGAGACCGGTGGTGGCGATGGCCCAGTAGTCGCCCTTGTCGGTCCGTTTCGCGGCGGCAGGCGGGACCTTGGTCGGCAGGACGATCTTGTCCTTGGCCGGATCGGTGAACTGTCCGTCGGGCGCCAGCTGTACGCGCACCGCGCCGGGGTTCGGGAAGCTGACCCGGACCGCGGCCGCGCCGGAGCGCAAGGTGGTTGTGGCGCCGTCGTCAGCGATGCCGCTGAGATCGGTGAGCCGACCGGACTCCGGCTCGGCCCAGGAGTTGGGGGTAGCGACGAGACTGCCGGCTACTACCAGCAGTCCCAGAGTGATATGCGTGATTCTGCGCACTTCGGGAACCTTTCACGCGCGAATGAGCATGAGATGCCTTTCATGTATAGCTTGGCGTTCGCTGATTCGGAGCGAAATGCGTTGGGCAGCAAGCAGATTCACCGACAATTCACTTGAACTCGCAACTACATGTGCGGAAAAGCGTTGGGAAGCAACAAAATTAGGCTGCCAAGGGCGCGCTTCGGCCCCGGTGTGGACGATGGCACCGGGGCCGAATATCGGTTACTACTCCGACACGGCTGCGGCCGATCGTGTCGCACGCCGAGGTGTGCGTTGCATGATCAAGTAAAACCACACTCGCGCGGTCATTTCGACTGGCGCACAACTGGGGACGGATGTGGCGCCAGGTCGTAGTGCATCACTCCGCGTAGAGCTGATCCTTTCCTTGGGCGCTGTAGCCGAGGCTCCAGATGTATCCGTCCGGGTCCGCGAACGTGGCGCCGTATCCGCCCCACGGCAGCGCGCCGGCGGGTTTGAGGATGGTGGCCCCTGCCTTCTCGGCCGCCGCGGTGAGCTCGTCCACCCGTGCCTCGCTGCGCACGACATAGGTCAGGACCAGCCCGCTGAAGCCCTCGCCCTCCGGGCTGGTGCCCACCTGCTCGGCCAAGCCGTCACGGCCGTAGAAGCCGACGGGAGTGGCGCCATCGGAGTCGAAGAACACCGAGACGCCGTAGTCGTTCTTGATCTTCCAGCCCAGGCCGTCGGTGTAGAACCGCTTGGCCCGCTCCATATCCCGGACGCTCAGCAGTATCGAGCTCGCGCGCGCTTTCATGGTGCATCTCCATCTTTTCGAGGTGTTCGTGTTGCCGGAACCGGCGTGCCGAAACGCGTGGGCCGAGACCGGATGTCACATCAGCGGCCCTTTGCCGGTCAATGGGTATGACAGGCCGAGACGAAGGAATGTGACAGATGGACGAGCAGGACTGGCTGAGCGAGCGGTTCGCCGAGCAGCGAAGCCACTTGCATGCGGTGGCGTATCGGATGCTCGGGTCGCCCGGTGCGGCCGAGGACGCGGTGCAGGAAGCGTGGCTGCGGGTCAGCCGCGCCGACACCGGGCCGGTGGAGAACCTGGCCGGTTGGCTGACCACGATCGTGGCCCGGGTCTGCCTGAACATGCTCGAGGCCCGCCGCGCCCGGCGGGAGGACTCGGCCGGCGCGCTGCCCCCGGAGCCGGATGGGCTGCGCACGGCCTCCCCCGAAGACGAAGCGTTGCTTGCTGATTCGGTCGGTGTCGCGTTGCTGGTGGTGCTGGACACGCTGACGCCCGCCGAACGACTCGCCTTCGTCCTGCACGACGTCTTCGGCGTCTCGTTCGCCGAGATCGGCACCATCCTCGGCCGATCTTCGGCCGCGACTCGGCAACTTGCCAGCCGGGCTCGACGCCGGGTGCAGGGCGCGGCGAGCGCCACCGACGCCGCCCGATCGGCGAAGCGGGAGATCGTCGAAGCCTTCCTGGCCGCCTCCCGCGGCGGCGACTTCGACGCCCTGCTGGAGCTGCTCGATCCGAATGCGGTTGCGCTCGAGATCCACGGCGCGCAGGCGGTGGCGGCGTTCTTCGCCGGGCGCGCCCAGGCGGCCCGGCTCGCGTTGGTCGACGGTGTGCCCGCGGCCGTCTGGTGGCATCGCGGGCGGGCGAAGGCCGTCATCATGTTCACCATCAGCGCCGGGAAGATCACCGCCATCACCGTCGACACCGAGCAGCATCGGCTGCGCGACCTCGACATCGTCCTGCTGCCCGCCGACAACCAGGAACGGCGATGAGTGGCTCTGCCCAGAAGGCTTGGGGCGTAACCGGATTCGAGGCTTGCACGCTCGCCGTCCATGATCTGGACGAAGCGCTCGGCTTCTATTGCGGGGTGCTCGGCTTCGCACTACACGACGACATCGAAGCTCGGCACGCACAGTCCGCGAGCGTAAGCCCGCCGTCGCAGCCGACCATGCGGATCATCCTGCAGGCACCCGGTACAGACCCGCATATCGCACCAGCCGACCGGCAGACAATCGGGGACCTGATGACCAAAGGTGTACTCGGCCAGCGTCTCGCCTTCACGATCGACAGCTGTGCCGCCACCTTCGAGTACCTGGAAGCCGCCGGTGCCGAAGTGGTCCAAGAGCCCATGAACAAGCCCGACGGCACCCGCGACTGCGCCTTCTTCGACCCCTCGGGAAATCTCCTGCGATTCACCCAGCCGCGCAGGAAATGACGTGGGTACTCCGTCGCGGCAAGCAAACCGATCGGCAATCCCGGACGTTCGTCGCCGCGATCAGCGCCAGGGGCGTATGTCGGTCCCATCCAGTGGTGCACCGGCAACGAATCACTCGCATTCGTCAGAAGATCCAACAAGACTTATCTGCCCGTCGTATTCGGCACGCCGGAAGACCCGACCGATCCGTTTGCTGCTGCACGTGAGAAGGTCTTGGGCGCCGAGGAGTTCACCGATGAAGCCCGGCGGCAACTGTGCGACAAGGACACTCGGAAGGCGTACTTCGACGAGTTGGTCCGTCAGATCAACAAGGACGGAACCAGTCCGGCGCCCACACTGCGGGATCCAGATCTCAGTGCCGAGGAAAGGGAGGCGGCTCTGAAGACCATCTATCAAAAACGGCCAGTCGGTGACATGGACCTGGGCCGTCACCTGTAGGTACGCCTCGAGGGATGTGTCCGATCCAACGTCCCGGCAGTCTCGAATACATGGTTGTCATGTGGGCCGGGCTGGCTGGTCCGTCGATACCCTTCAGGAGTTGCTATGCACCTTGCTCGTTCCCGAGTACTCGCTCTTCTTGCCGCATCGGCCTGCGTCACGGTCGGCGTGATCAGCGCTGCGCCCACGGCTTTTGCTGCCGATAAAGGATACAAATGCACCCTGGTGGACGGGACCGGAACTGCAGTGCAAAACGTATTCGGATACAACTGTGAGCCGCTCGGAGGAGCGCCCGAGGCCGGTCGAACAGAGCAAGGGAGTCTCGAGACCGAAGAGACTTCGTCGGGCGACTCCAAGGAAGTGGTAAAGGACGGATTGTTGGTGCAAAGCACGTTGACCGGGGAATCTTTTCACTGTGTGAAGACAGCTGCCGACTCGTCGTACATCTTCGGTACGGACTGCCAACTTAGTAAACAAGCGTCTTGATCACGCAACTTCGCAAAGTCAGTCCTAGCTGAACCGGTCGCGGCAGCGAAGGTGCCGCGCCGGACGGCTGGAGTATGCGCGTGCTCTTGTCAGCCGCTGAAACCACTGCGGAGGAGGGGGATCATTGTTGTCGGGGGGATATTCTTCGGACGGTCGCTGACCTGCCCGTCGCCGAGTTCGATCAAGCGCAGAACTCCGTCTGCTCGCAGCGCGAAGTCAGCTGTGATGAACGGCAGACGAAGGTTTGCGATCGGTTGTCCGATGTCCGTGAGGTCGATGTCGGTGGCGGGCAGATCTTCCGGGGTGTCGGGGTGGGGGCCGATCAATGTGCAGTGGCCGTCGACCCACCAGGTGCGTACTTCGGCCGACGCGAAGGATTCGAAACGGCGGAGGACGAATCCGCCGGTCATGTCCGCATCGCGCAATTCCCGGAATCTGACTGCCACGCGCCAGGCGGCGTCCGCGTCGTCCAACTCGGGGATGAACGCGGCCTCGTGCCAGTAGTGCTTCATGGACTTGGTGTAGTCGCGCAGCACTGCGGGGCCAGAACCGAGTTGGTGACGTGCACGGTCGAACGCCGCGCGATCGTCGCCCATGGTCCATGCCGACCGCGGCGTCAGTTCGGCCACCGAGGAATACCAGCCGGGCAGCTCATGGGCCCGGCGGTACTGCTCGGGACTGGTCCGCAAGGTGACGTCGCGCTGTCGCAGGGCCGCGGCGAAGGCGGCGTAATTCTCGGTGCGCAGCATCCAGCCGCGGTAGTACGCCATACCGCTCGTTCGTACTGCGCGAACCGCCTGCTCGGCGCCGTCCGGTCTGGTCAACGCGTCGTGATCGACCAGCGCGACATCCATTCCGGCCGCGCGGGCCGCGTCTGCCTCGGCGGCGAAATGCTCATCGACCCGACGCGGGCGCAGCACATCGGCGGGAACGAGCAGAATCATGCATGCATCGTGACGCCTGAATCGGGCCGTCTACAAGTTGTTTTCGCTCGCTGAAGACCGTGGTCGGCGGCGCGAGGCAAGACCTGTCGTCACAACGGATCGGCCCGTAATGGCAGCTGCCGCTTACTCCGGCGCGACAGGGCGGGCTATTCGAAAAGTACGCAGGTGGCGGCGGGGGCTTCTAGGGAGGCTGATGGGGCGGCGGGGAGGCCGGTGTTGCGGTGGAGGTCCAGCAAGGTCACCGAGTTCGACTTCTGGTTGGAGGCGTACAGTCGCCGGCCGTCGGGGCTGAGGGTGAGGTCGCGGGGGAACTTTCCGCCGCAGGGGGTGGTGCCCATCGGGACGAGCAGGCCGCCGAGGATGGCGAAGGTGGCGATGTTGTCGTGGCCGCGGTTGGCGAGGTAGAGGAAGCGGCCGTCCTTGGCGACTACGGGGGCGGACGGGTAGTTTCGGTCGCCGCCGCGATCGAGATCCGCGGGCACTGAGAGCCCGGCTCGCAACTCGCCGCGGTCGGACCGCCAATCGAGCACGGTGACAGTGGAATTCAGTTCGTTGGCGAGGAAGGCGGTGCGACCGTTGGGATGGAAGCAGAGGTGGCGGGGTCCGCTGCCCGGTGTCATGGTGACCTGCACGTGCCGGTGCAGTTTGCCTGCGGCGAGACGGTAGACGTAGACCGAGTCGACGCCCAGGTCCACCGCGAGTACCCAGCGGCCGGAGGGGTCGATCGAAACCTGGTGGGCGTGCGGTGCGGACTGCCGATCCGGATCCGGTCCGGTGCCGGTGTGTTGGACGACGTCGGTCACCGTGCCGAGGCGTCCGTCCGCTGCGACGGCGAGCACGCTGACGCTGCCCGATCCGTAGTTCGCGGTCAGTACGTGCCGTCCGTCCGGGGTGACGCACAGGTGGGTCGGCCCTTCGCCCTGCACCGCAACGGTATTCAACACGGTCGGCCGCGGCGAGCGCAGGTCGATCGCGGTGGCCGCACCGGCACCCGAGCCCTCGTTCACGGCGTACAGGTAACGCCGGTCCGGTGACAGCGCCAGGAATGATGGATCAGCCACCGGGACAACGCTTTCCATGGTCAATCGGCCGGTGCCGGGATCCGCCGTGGCGACGCCGACGCCGGAACCCCCTGCGCCACTGGAGGTATAGCAGCCCACGAATGCGCGTGTCCCGCTCGCCGCACCCGCCATCGCGGGCTGGATCGCCCCGGTCGTCACCGCCACGCCGACGCCCACCGCGCCACCGAGCAGGCCGAGCAAACGCCGCCGTTCGAACTCACCATTGCGCACCGTTTTCTCCTTCCGTGCCGCGGCAGATCCCGCGTCGGGCCAGAATGTCCCACGTCACTTCAGTCCGCAAGTGGCGCAACTGATATTGCGCTGTTCGCAACCCGACCTCCGGTGCGTTGCAACCTGTGCGCGGCAATCACGTAAAGACCTGCCCCCAGCTCCCCAGTCACAGTGGGGAGACCAGAGAACCTGCCGGTCTGCCACCGACATTCGCTGGAATAGGCCACTGCGGCACAACTTCCCCAGTTGAGCAGCTGGACGCGGCGGCGATCCCAGTGGAATCTGGTTGCTGCCAACATCAATAATCACGGGACCTGAGCTCAGGTGCTGTTCGGTGCAATACCGTTACAAGACAGGCGGTTTGAGACATGTCGACTCTCGTCAGCGTTATGGATACCGTTAACTTCATTGCCGCCGGCTCCGGGTCAAGTGAGGGCTCGGAATCGCTCAGCGGCGGCGGATCCTCGACCGGGTCACTCGGCACCGGACTGGATTTGCTCAAAGTGAGCCTCAAACTGCTCAGCTTGCTTGTCGGTAATTTGTCCTGACACGGATTTGCGTATTCAGCGCGGCGCCACGGGTCGCCGCGCTGAATACGCGTAACCGCTCCCTCGACAAATTCGCGATACCTCCTCGCCTGATTCCCCAGTTGTTCTCAGGTCGAGTCGGCCGACTCTGACGTTCGGCGATGAGCGACCCACCGAGCTCGGTAGTGAGGTTCACATGTCTGTCCTGCCTTTGTCCCATCGTTATGTGGTGGCAGTGCTGGTGGCCATGGGAGTGGCCGTCGCGCCCGTTACCGTCGCCGCCCCGGCCCTCGCGCGGTCCGCGCAGGCCGACTGCGCGCAGACCTTCAATCTGTTCATCCCCGGCACCTGGGAGACCAACGAAAAGGCCGACCCCGCAAAGCCGATCGGCATGCTCCGCCCGATCGCCGAGGCGATCCAACACCGGCAGGGCCCCAGCTCCGACATCTACTTCACGCCCTACATGGCGCGCGCCTTCGACAATGGTTACACCTACGCGGACAGCAAGAACACCGCTTTGGTCAACGCCCGCAAGGCGCTGCGCGACTACGGAAACCGTTGTCCAGAGGCGAAATTCACGATCACCGGCTATAGCCAGGGCGCGGACGCCGCGGGTGATGTCGCCTCCGAGATCGGCAACGATCGCGGCCCCGTGCCACCCGATCGAGTGCTGGCCGTCGGGCTCATCGCCGATCCGGCTTCGGGTACCAAGGGCGAAACCGTCATCGGCCCGCACACCGCGGGCTCGGGTATCGCCGATCCGCGCCCGCAGGGCATGGGCAAGCTCACCGGGCGGGTCAGCTCGATCTGCGACCCCGGCGACCTGTACTGCTCGATCAAGAAGAGCGACAACCCGCTGCTCGCGCGGCTCGGCTCGCTGCTGAGTAAGGCGGCCAGCAACTCCGGATTCGCGAAAACCTTGGCGGTGAAGGACACCAAGGTAGACCTGTCCGGACTGGCCACCGCGGTCGACGAGCTGACCGCCAGCCGTCACGCTCCCGGCGGCCTCGACCTGACGCATGTCCGCGACACCACCGCCAAGTTGACCGACACCATCGAAACGCTCGCCGGCCTGCAAGACTCCGGGACCGCTGAGCGGCTGGCCGCCGCCCCCGCCGGAACGGCCGAGCACAACGCGAGCCGGGTGCTGAGCAAGGCGGGGGAGGCCGATCTGGCCGGTGCCGCGTCGGCGGTGAACACGATCACCGACAGTGCGACTGCCTTGCTGAACAGGGGTATTCGCACAGTCCCTGCGGACTCACCCGATGCCACCGCACTGACGATCAAGGTCGACGCACTCATCGACCTGGTGGGACCGCTGGCCGAGATACCGGCGGCCATCCTCGGATCGGCCACGAAGATCCTGGCGATGCTGAAACCCACCGTGCTGGTCGATCAGACCCTCGATGTCGTCGCCAACGTCACGGCCCTCGACTTCGGCGCGATCCTCGACAATTTCGCGTTGCTGTCGCAGAAGGTGGCGGCGATGGACGCCAAGGGCGCCCACCAGGTCGCCGGTGCGCTGAACAACCAGTTCCGGCCGCTGGTCGAACTCGTCGCGAGCGCCGACCTGAAAGCCGTCGCGCAGGTGCTCTCCACGATCCCGAACTCGCAGGGCTACACCCAGATCGCGACGTCGATGACCGCGATCCTGTCCAAGGCCGACGTGCTGCGGCTGGCCACCCTGGTCGGCCAGATCCAGGAGATCGCGTGGTCGGTGCTGGAGAAGCTGGTCCCGCCACCCGGGCAGGCCCCCGACCCGGCGGGTGCGGCGGCCGTGCTGTCCGGCCTGCTGCCGGTCGGCCTCGAGCTGGCCTCGGTCGCTACCGGACTGCTCGCCGAAACCAATACCAGCGACAACACTCAGCGCCTCGACCTCGAGGAGCTGACCGGGGCCCTCGCCAAGACCGCGCCGGCCAAGGGTGGCATCAGCCTCCTCGCGATGCTGCGCGACGGCCTCAGTGCCGCAAGCTTTTTCGCCTCGAGCGCGCACATCAACTACGGTGCCCTCATCGTCGACGACACGGGTCGCAACGCCATCCAGTGGCTCGGGGACTGGATGAACACCCAGATCGGACACGCCAACTGAACCACCGGGTGCGAAGGCAAAGCCCTTGCGTATCGGGCAGTTTCGCTAGCATCGTGCCATGCGGATCGCTGCGGCCCAGGCCCGGCCTGCCTGGCTCGACCCCACGGCAGGCACGAAGATCGTCGTCGACTATCTGACCCAGGCCGCGGCGGCCGGGGTGCAGCTCGTCGCCTTCCCGGAGACTTTCCTGTCCGGCTACCCGATCTGGCTGGCGCGCACGGGCGGGGCACGCTTCGACAACCCGGCCCAAAAGGCCGCCTACGCCTACTATTTGGACGCGGCGGTCACCCTGGATGGCACGCACCTCGCCACTGTGCGCGAGGCGGTCGCCGACCTCGGCGTGTTCTGCTACCTCGGCATCACCGAGCGCGTCCGCGGCACGGTGTACTGCACGCTGGTCGCCATCGACCCGGCCCGCGGCGTGGTCGGCGCGCATCGCAAGCTGATGCCGACCCACGAGGAGCGGATGGTCTGGGGGATCGGCGACGGACACGGGTTGCGCGCGCACGACGTCGGCGAGTTCCGGGTCAGCGGCCTGTCCTGCTGGGAGAACTGGATGCCGCAGGCCAGGCACGCGCTGTATGCCGACGGCACGACCCTGCACATCTCCACCTGGCCGGGCGCGGTCCGCAACACCGAGGACATCACCCGATTCATCGCCAAGGAGGGCCGGGTGTACTCCCTGGCCGTCGGCGCCGTCCTCGACTACACCGATGTGCCGTCGGACTTCCCGCTGCGCGATGAGCTGCTCGCACTGGACGCGCCCGCGGGGTACGACGGCGGCTCCGCCCTGGCCGGGCCGGACGGCCGCTGGCTGATCGAGCCGATAGCCGGCGACGAACGTCTCGTCGTCGCCGACATCGATCCGGCCGCGGTCGCGCGGGAACGCCAGAACTTCGACCCCACCGGCCATTACGCCCGGCCCGACGTGTTCACGGTGAGCGTGGACCGTCGGCGCCGGAACGCGGCGACCTTCCTGGACGACTAGGCCCGGTGTCGAAGTCCCCTCCGTCCGAACTTCGACACCGGCAACCCGGCGGGTCAGACGCTGGACGTCAAGGACGGGGTCGCTTCCCGGCGGTCCTCCGGATCCGGCCCGGCTGATTCTTCCGTCGGCTGCTCGTCCTCGGCGGGGATTTGCGAGCCCTGCCTGCGCTGCCGCAGAAATACCCATTGCAACACGGCGATTCCGGCAAGACCGGCAACAGCAGTGCCGATGCCGATCTGCCAGCCCGGCGGACGCCAGGTAGCCCGCAGGTCGGCGCGGTCGGTGCCTGCCGGGATGTCGACGGCGAGGAAGGTGTTTGCCACCGTGGTCGACGGTATTTCGTTGCCGTTCAGGGTGATCCGGTAACCGGGCCAGGCGAGCCGGGAGAACACGATGCGGCCGCCGTTCGGTGCGGTGACTTCGGCATCGATCGTGACCGAGTTACCTGAGGTGGACGTGGCACTGACATTCGCGGTATCGGCGATCGCCCCGTTGGAGGTGGAGATCAGCCCGTTCTCCCGTTCCAGCACCCAGATGTAGCGTTCGTGGCCCGGGTAGGTCACCCACTTCCAGCCGGGCGGCGCCGGATGGTTGCCCGCGTCGGGATACTGCGCTGTGTGCAGCACGACCCGGTCGACCTTCATCAGGTCGACAATCGTGCGCCCCGTGGATGGTTCGGCGGCAAAGGCGCGGCGGAACGCATCGGTGCAGGTGCTGCCGTCCCAGGCCATGCACAGCATGCCCGCGAACGGGTAGTGGCCGATGGGGGTGTAGCCGTTGACGTACTGCAACCCCAGATTCTTGGCGTAGTTGCCGATGGCGAGTGACCCGTAGGCGCCTTCGAGGGTCTTGTCGTGCGGCGCCAGGATCGCCCGGTCCGCGAGTTGCAGTGTGACACCGGCGAAATCGGGGAAGACCGCGGTCATCTCCGACCGCCGTTCCGGGAAGTCGTAGGACATCGGCGTCGGCGGCGCGGCCTGTACCTGGGCGAAGGCGATCGGGAACATGGTGACGACGATCAGCGCGCACGCCGCCGCCGTGCCCTTGGTCCGGGCCAGCCACACCACCACGGCACCGATCGCGGCGACCACCGCCACCGCGACGAGATGGCGCACCACGATCTGCGGGGCCGCGGAGAACGACCGCAGGAACAGTACGCCGATCAACACGCCCGCGGCGATGGCCCGCCTGCGCAGCGACGTGAAAGTGCCGTAGCGGCTGAGCAATACGCACACCAGCACGAGCAGCGCCATGGCGAGGATGGGCAGCACGCGGGCCGGCCAGCGCAGCGGGCCGATCGCGCCCGGCCCCGCGGTCCACATCAGCACCGCCGCCGCGAACAGCGCGATACTGCTGAACTCCCGGACCGACTTGCGGGCCGCCTGCCAGCCGACGAAGGCCAGCGCCGGAATCAGGAACCAGGCGATGTAGACCATCGGCAACGGCTGGACATGCCCCCACCAGGCGGTGAACGCGGGCGTCGTGCTGGGCAGGCTGGCGTTGAGCGACTCCGACCACGGCACCGTCAGGAACGGATCGTTGTGGATCTTCGCGTTGCCGCGCCAGGTCACCTGCGAGGAGAGGATGCCGGGCAGGTTGGCGACCATGGCCGCGAGTGCGGCGCAGCTCGCCGCCGCGAGTAGTCGCGCCGAGGGCTGCCAGCGCCGCTGATAGATGAACTCACCGACGGCGACACAGGCCACCATCAAGGCGGATTCGACCGCGGGGAAGGCGTATTGGACCGTGAGCGCCAGGTACAGGAAGACGAACACCGAGATCGGGCTGCCGCGCCCGCGGGTGTAGCGCACCGAGGACGCCCAGGCGTGCACCAGCCACGCCGTGGCGGTGTGCGAGGTCCACCAGCTGGCTTCGTCGAAGAACAGGAACCAACCGCTCAACGGGAACGCTATGCCCGCGACCGCCGCCCACGGTGCGCGCGCACCGTAGGCCAGGCAGACCCGGTACACCCCGAGCGCGGCGATGATCGAGCAGACGAGCTTCACCACCGTGGCGTACACCGCAAGGTTGTCCATCGACGGCGCGAGCAGATGGACCAGCAGCTGGGGTGGGTTGTAGAGTCCAGCCTCTTCCAGCGCGTAGTTACCTGCCATCCACTCGTAAGGCACCAGGGCGGAGAATTGACCGTCGCGCAGCCGGTTGCCGAGCATCACCCACATCGGGGCGTATTGGGCTTCGGTGTCGTCGGTGTAATAGTGCCGGGCGTCCGCAAGCAGGACCGCCACATATCCGGCGATCACCCCCGCCGCGGTAATCAACCCCCACTTGGGTACATCTGTTCGCGATGCAATCACCGCACTAGGCCTCACGAGCGCGGGACCATATGCCAATGGAGTGAACAGAGCAAGTCTGCCGGTCGCGGCGTGCTCATTGCTGGGTCCAGTCCGGCTGGGTGAAGTGTGCGACCCGGGCGCCCGCATGGTCGCGGCCGAGCAGCACGACCTCGCGGAACTGCCACAGCATCGCGCCCGTCGGGGCGTGGATGGTCATGCCGTCGCCGAGCCGCATCTGTAGCAGGCCAACGTCTTCGGGGACGGCAGGCGCGGTCCGGCCGCGGAGTTCGGGCTGCGGCACCGCCTCGTGCGGGGCAACCCAGTGCGGTACATCGTCGGCGGCCAGCCGCGCGAGCGGAACCAGGTGCGCGGAGTGCACTTCGTCGGGGCTCGGCTTCAGCTCGGCGGCCCCGGGTAGCGCCGCGACGAACGGGGTGATCACGAAGCCCGAGGCCGCGGGAAAGTCGTCGAGTCGGCCGACCAGATCGGCCGGGGCGGCGGTCAAGCCGAGTTCCTCGTGTAGCTCACGCAATACAGCTTGCTCGGCGGTCTCGCCCGCGTCCAGCCGACCCCCGGGTAACCCCCATTGCCCGGCATTGCGGCCACGGTAGGCGCGGCGGATGACGACCACCGCCGGGGAGCCGTCGTCCTGCGCGACGACGCACAGCAGCACTGCGGCCCGGCGGATACCCGGTGTGTGGGGAACTTCGGTGGGCGGAAAGTCGCGCAGCCTGGTGTGCGCGAGAGCGCGGAAGTCGGCCACGGTCTCGGGAACCGGCGGTCCGGTGGTGGGGCCCATGGCCTCGATCTTGCCCCACCACCCGACGGCTACATCTTGGCGTAGCGGGCCATGACGAAGCTGTAGAGGCCGTAGGTGATGATGCCGAGGCCGGCCACGATCAGCAGAATCACGCCATAGGGTTGTGCGCCAAGGGTTTTCAGTGCACCGTCGAGTCCGGCGGCCTTGTCCGGCTCGGACCGGGTCGGGGCGAGGATCACCAGTACCCCGATGGCGCCGACCGCGAGGCCCTTCGCGACATATCCGGCCATACCGAGCTTGCGCACCAGTTCGCTGGTGTTGCCCTTCAAGTCTTTCAGGAATTTCTGGCTGATCCCCTTGTAGAGGTGGTATCCGCCGACGCCGATGATGATCAGCCCGGCGACGACCAGCGCGACCGTCCCCGCGGTGCTTTGCATCAACCGCGCCGTGATCCCGGCACTCTCCTGGCCGCTCGACTTGCCTGCGCCACGAGCGAATCCGAACGCCGAGAACGCGAACGACGCGTAGATCACTGCCAAGGCGAAGGCTTTGACCCGGCGGAACGCTTCGGACTTCTTGCTGTCCTTATCGGGTTTCGATGCGCTGCCGAAGACCGTCTCGGCCAGTCGCCACAAGGCCATCAGCACAAACGCGACAACCGCCACCCACATGACGAAAACGCCACCCGGCTTGCTGACCAATTCGGCCATGGCGCCGGAGTGATCGGCATTGCCGCCCCGCCCGCCCAGCGCGATGCGGATGGCGATATAGCCGATAATCAGGTGCACGATGCCCGTCATCACGAAACCCGCGCGAGCAAACCGCTCGAACATCGGGTGCTGCGCGATCCGGCTGGCGTTGGTGGACGAAGTCCCCGACCATGCCCCTCCACCGCGGGTCTTGTCCGTACCAGCTGACAACCCACTCATCAGATTCCCTCATCTCCGTCGAACCGAACGTCGGGCAGATACCCGGCGACGGCGTCTCGAAACAATCGCGTGGGCGGCGGATAGGAACCGCGTCGATGATTCGGAGCGGTTGGGGCAGTGGAATTAACGGGTTTTTGATGTCGCGGTAATCGTCGACACCCGCGCTCGGTGGTTACTCTTACGTAGGCGAAGGAATGCTTGCCTTCGCCGGGAGCTCGGCTCTCCAATCCGGCGGAGTGACAATCCGTGTCGGATGCGTATCCATTCGGCGCACTCGCGCCGAATCCGCATTGTGGGCATATCGCCCGAAATTCGCTATATCGGCGACGGCGGCGACCTCTATCGATCGCGCGGCTTGTCGCACAGGAGCGTTCATGGCAACAATCACTCGCGGCTTCCGGGCAGATCGGGACCAGACCGATCGACACCGTGCACGCCCGTCGACAAGCCCGGTGTATGTCAATCTCACCGACAAGGCCTTCCTGCGGTTGCACCACGGCTACGGCCTGCCGGTGGTGACGCAAACGCTGACCATTCTGGGTCGCCGTCCCGGCCTCGAGGAACTGAACTCGATGCACGCACTATTGCAGGCCGGGCCGCTGGCGCGGCGGGTACATCGCTCGGCGGTGCCGTTCGCGCGTGCCCGCTGGGTGCCTGCCGACACCGCGCTGCCGCTCGCGGTGGACCCCGGCCCGATCGCCGAGACCGACGCGTTGACCTGGGCCAATGATCAGGCCCAGTATCCACTCGCACCCGACGCCGGCTTCGGTTGGCGACTGTCGGCCGTGCCGACCACCTCGGGCGGCATGATCGTCTGCCTGACCAAGTCGCATGCCGTCGCGGACGGTCACGCGGGACTGATGGCCGAGGCCGGGCTGGTCGATCCGGAGCTCGCCACCCAGGATGGCCTCGCCGCCGAGGTAGGTCTGTGGCGCGAACTCGCCGACGGGGCTCATCGCAGCATCGACGTTGCGCGCCAGGCGGTTACGGAGCTGCGGCGGGCCGCGCACGATCCGGGGCACCGTGCGGCCTTGCGCGCCGCACTGTTCTCCCGTGCGCCGGAGCCCGAACCGGACCCCCGCGGGTGGCGGGAACAGTCGGTGGTGCTCACTTTCGATGCGGCGCAATGGAAATCGGCGGCCGAACGCGACGGCGGCACGACCAACACGCTGTACTGCGCGCTGACCGCCGACCTGCTCCGGCGCTGCCCGCTGATCGACAATATTCCACCGGTCCTGACCCCCGCCGTGCGGATTCTGCGGGAGACCGATCAATTGGATTCGAATTCCTTCACCAGGGTGCCGATCGTGGTGCAGCGGGAATGGCTGGACAGCCACGACCTGACGACCCTGCGCGCGGTGAGCAAGGCGGCGTTCGCGGCCGTGGCGACGGTCGGTTCCGGGGTGCTGTCGCAGCCGCGTCGGATGCCGCCCGATCTGCTCGACGTGCTGCCGGACGGCGTGGTGCACCGGCTGTTGGAAACGGTGCCGATCACCGTCGGAATGTGCTCCAACATGGGAGTTCTTGATGATTTCGTCGCGCCGCAGCTCGCCGAGTTCGCGCCGTCGCTGCACATGAAGCGGGCTGTGGTGCAGGGCATCGACGTGCCGCGCACCGAGCGACAGCCGGTTGCGCTGGCGACCTGGCTTTCCGAATCCGGCGGCACCATGCACTGGGCATTGGAAGCGCTGAAGCCTGAGATGGCGCACACCGCAGCGGAATTGGCCGACCTGGCGAAGAAGGTCGCCAGGTCGTGGGGCTTGCACCCGACCCAGATCTACACCGGTGACACGAACCCCTGATCGCGCTACTGGAACAGCTTGAGCAGGTTGACGATCAGGCGGTAGACGCCGTAGCCGAAGGGCGCGGCGACCCACAGCCAGGCGAAGACCAGCAGCGGAATGCGTCGCGGCGCGGCGGTTTCGGCGGTGCCGGGTTCGGTCATGCCGGGCTCCCCTCGGTGCGGACGTCCGGTGCGGTGGCGGGCCGGTGATGTTTCGCGGCGACCGGGCGAATCAGTTCGTTGGCGACGAAGCCGGCGCAGAGCAGTGTGATCATGACGGCAAACGAGGCGCCGTACAGATCCGGCCCGGACTTTCCGTGCCCCGCACCGGAATCCGCGATGGCATTGACGATCAACGGCCCGGCCACACCGGCCACCGACCATGCTGTCAGCAGCCGGCCATGGATCGCGCCGACCTGGTATGTCCCGAACAGATCCTTGAGATACGCCGGGATGGTGGCGAATCCGCCGCCGTAGAAGGACAGGATCACCATCGCGCCGAGAATGAACAGCGCCTTGTTGGTCTGCCCGACCGACCACACCACCGCATAGGCGAGCGCACCGACACCCAGGTAGACCCGGTAGACGTTCTTGCGCCCGATCACGTCCGACAGCGACGACCAGCCGATCCGCCCCGCCATATTGGCCGCGGACAGCACCGCGACGAAGCCCGCGGCGGCGACCGCCGTCACCGGGGTCGCGGTCTGTGCGAAGAAGTCGATCACCATCGGCGCCGCCTTCTCCAGGATGCCGATGCCCGCGGTGACGTTGCAGCACAACACGATCCACAGCAGCCAGAATTGCGGCGTGCGGATTGCGTCGTTGGCCGCGACGTCGTGCAGGCTGATCAGCTTGGCCGGTTTCTCCTGTGGCACCCAGCCGGCCGGACGCCACCCCGTCGGCGGCACCCGCACGAGCAGCACGCCCACCGACATGAACACGGCATAGGTCAGGCCCATCACCAGAAAGGTCTCGGCGATGCCGACGTTGTCTCGGCCGAAGGTGGTGAGCAGCTGGGTCGTCCACGGTGACGCGATCAGCGCGCCGCCGCCGAAGCCCATGATCGCGAAGCCGGTAGCCATGCCTGGTCGATCGGGAAACCAGCGGATCAGCGTGGAGACGGGGGAGATGTAGCCGATGCCGAGCCCGATCCCACCGACGAACCCGTAGCCGAAGACGATGAGCCAGTAGGCATTAGCGAACGCGCCGAGGGCGGAGATGAGCAGGCCGGAACAGAAACAGAGCAGCGAGACGGTCATCGCCCAGCGCGGGCCCCGGCGTTCGACGAGGGTGCCGCCGAAGGCTGCGGACAGTCCGAGCATGACGATGGCGATCTGGAAGGGCAGCGCGCTGCCGGTCCCCGAGATGTGCATCGACTTTTCCAGCGGCGGCTTG
Source organism: Nocardia ninae NBRC 108245 (assembly GCF_007990755.1). Taxonomy (GTDB): domain Bacteria; phylum Actinomycetota; class Actinomycetes; order Mycobacteriales; family Mycobacteriaceae; genus Nocardia; species Nocardia ninae. The sequence goes on from NZ_BJXA01000034.1 coordinate 81,777, forward strand.
AATACGCTCCACGCGTAGGCCTGTCCGATGGCGAGGTGAATGGACAGCGCGGCGGGCGGAACCAGCCAGCGGCTCCACCCCGGTGGCGCGACGACGCGGGAATATCCGGTGGTACCGGCGGCGGCAACTGCGGTCATGCGGCGATCTCCACTCTCACTGTGTGGCGATCATAGGACCGGGACTGCCGTGCGATGACGGTTCTGTGACAATAACTTTCACTCGCCGCCGCTGGGTTGCCATCGATGCGTCGAACCTCGGGCGCTACCTGCGGCAACCGTGCCCGCACCGCCTTGCCTGCGGGGCGGGCACGGTCCGCTGAGCGGATCAGGCGCCCGCGGTCACCGGGTAGTGGTCGGACAGGTTGGTGTAGGTGTACGACGTGCCCTGACTGGTGACCGTCCACGCGGGCGCGGACTCCTTGACCACGTGGTTCTGCCAGTTCGCCGGCTTGGCGTGGCCCTTGCGGTGCAGGACGTAGTCGAGATCCTCCCGCGGGTCGCTGGGGTAGCGGTAGTTCGCGATCGAGTTCTCCTTGGTGTCGAAGGAGAACGGGTGGCCGGTGCGGGCGGTCGCGGGCTCGAGCCGGGCGTCGGCCAGCATCGACGCGTATTCGGCGCTGTGCGAGTCCACGTTCAGATCGCCGGCCAGCAGCACCTGCTCGGTCGCGGGGATCTTCTTCGCGGTGAGGAACGCGTCGATCTCCTTGAACTGCAAGGCGCGATCCCTCGCGGCTTCACCGTCGGCGCAGCCGGGGTCGGTCGATTGGCTGTGCGTGCCGACCACGTGCACCTTGCTGCCGTTGACCGAGAGCACCGCGTAGGCGATCCCCTTGTTCGCCCACCAGTCGGCGCCGCAGGCGTTGGCGAAGATGAACTGCTCCTGGCGGATGATGGGCCACTTGCTGAGGATGGTGACGCCGCCGTCCTCCGGCGTGCCCGAGCTGTACTTGCCGCCGGTGGCGTCCCAGCCTTCCTTCGCGCGGCCGACAACCGGTGTCTGGTGCGGGTATTCGGCCTTGGCTTTGGCCTTCAGGGCGTCGGACGACTCGTTGTCGAACATCTCCTGCAGGACGACGACGTCGTTGCCCTTGAAGAAGTCGGTCTTCGGGATCTCTGCCGCGCGGTGGTCCTGACCCCAGTTGGGAAACAGGTTCTTGCTCATCAGGAAGGTGTTGTAAGTCAGCACCCGGATTTCCGGGGTTGCTGCGGAGGCCTGCGGGGCATTCACCATGAGGGTGGTGGCGAGTGCTGCGATGATGCTGAGCCGGGTGGGCTGGGATAGCGGCATGGCACGTCCTCGGATCTCGTAGAACCTGGATATGGCAGAACTGATCGGACCAGGCGTGGATGACGCGCTCGTGACGTTTCCATGATCATTCGTCCGCTCGCGGACGTCGGATCGATGGCAGACTCGGCGAATCAGCTTGGCCCGAAGGGTTTCTCGGAGGTGGTTGTCGGACGTCAGCGCGGACGAACGTGGGAATAGGCCGCTCGCGCCGTGCCGCTCGCGGCATCGACGGTGTAGGCGTCCAGGGTGACCGCGTTGCGGCGGATCTTCGCGATCATGAAGCCGAGGCTCGAAAAGTCTTGCCAGAACGCCTTATTGGTAACGACCGACGCGCCGTCGCCCTGCTTGGCGGAGGCGCCGCAGACGATCTGCTGGGTGCCACCGGACGCGCCGGCGGTATCCAGGATCTGCGAGGTGTGGTCGTGCCCGGAGAGGATGTAATCCGCCTTGCCGCAGACGACCTCGTCGAACAGTTCCTTCAGATGCCGGCCGCTCATGTAGTCGCCGGTGGTGACGCCGTCGTAAGCGCCTGCGTTGCCGTGCTTTCCGTTGTTGCGGTACGGGTGGTGGGTCAGCACGATCTTCCACCTCGCGCGGGATGCGGTCAGCGCGCGTTCCAACCACTGGCGCTGCCCGCGCATGTACGGGCCGTTCCACTGGTAGTGCGGATCGGTCTGGAGGACCGTCGAGGAGACGGGAACGGTGTCCAGCGCGAAGAATTCGACCAGGGGTTCCGGCCCGGCGGGCAGCGCCACCTGGTAATAGCGGGACGGCATGTACCAGCGGGCGGAGCGCTGGTGGTAGGCGACCTCGTGGTCGCCCTTGCTCGGATTCCCGCCGCTGCCCGCGAAGATCCCGCTGCAATCGTGATTGCCGAGCACCATCAACCAGGGCACGTCGATGCCCGCGTTGGGTTGTTCGAACTTCGTGGAGAACTCGTCGTCGTCCGCGCTTTCCGCACCGTCCTCGTAGATGTTGTCGCCCAACCCGATCGCCAGCGACACTCCCTCCGCCTGGCAGATCCGCTTCGCCGCGGCGGCCACCGCGCGTTGCCCGGCCTCGCCGGTGCCCGCGTCACCGGTGACCAGCACGTTGATGTCCGGGCCCGTCGGCATCGGAAACTTGCTGTCCGCGTTGGCGATACCGGGCAGCACCAGGCTCCCGGCCAGCACACTCGCGCCGACGAGCAGCCCGCGCCTGGAAATACACAGTTGGTTGTTTCGGTCGTCCACTTACTGCCTCCCTGGGTCCGACAGATTGAAGTGACAACGTTTAACTGGGTCGGACGAACTGTGCGCGGTGGGCATGGGACGAATCCCCATCATTCGGGCAAACAGGAGGTGGTCCCCTATCGGACTCGGCAGTTGAGGTGGGAACATTCCCGCACCTGGCGCAGTCGGCTACCGGATGCTTCGATCATGACCATGACGGACAACATCGATTCATCGCGCACGGTGACCGCGAGCCGCGACATCGCGGCCGCATCGGCACAGGTCTTCGAGCTGATCGCCGACCCGGCGCAGCAGCCGCGCTGGGACGGCAACGAAAACCTCGCGACCGCCGCGGCCGATCAGCGGGTCCGCGCGGTGGGCGACGTGTTCGTCATGACGCTCACCACCGGCGCCGACCGGCACAACCACATCGTGGAGTTCGAAGAAGGCCGCCGCATCGCCTGGCTCCCCTCCGAGCCCGGCCAGCAGCCGCCCGGCCACCTCTGGCGCTGGGAACTCGAGCCCATCGACGAGAACCACACCCGAGTCACCCACACCTACGACTGGTCCCAGCTGACCGACGAGAAGCGCCTCGTCCGCGCCCGCGCCACCACCCCCGACAAACTCCAGGCATCCCTCGACAGACTCGCCGAAGTCGCCGAGGGGCGCTGACCTCGCAACTGGGGCCTTGCTCAAACTTGTTGACAGACAGCATGATTGATTCGGTCATGCGGAACCGTCATGCGGTGGCATCGACTTGTCGGAAGAACCCGGCTCGGTAACCACCGGATCCGGGAGCACCTGCATTTCACGAGATATGTGGGTATGTCTGGGCGGAAGGCATTGCTATGAAACACATCGGCAAAGTATTGACAATGACCGGCGCGGTTCTTGTCGTGGTTCTCGGTACGACAGGTACTGCTCAGGCCGCGACCGGCGACTTCATCTACACGAGCCCTGATGGTACGCAGCAGCGACTGCAGGACCCGGAAGACGGCAAGTGCTACCGCATCGTCGGTGTCGACTACACCGAAAACGCCACCGACCGTGCTGCGGAAACGTTCCGGAACAGCGATTGCAGCGGAACGTTCGGGGAGCTCTTTCCGCCCGGGACCCGCGAATACCGTTCGGACTTCCAGTCGGTGCGATTCGGACGTCCGATCTGATCCGGCCGACTCGTGGGCGGCCCCCGTTTGCCTAAGGGACGTCTTCGTCGGGGGTGTTGCCTGCGGCCCAGATGCCGCGGACGTGGCCGATGTGTTTGCGGAGGAATTGTTCGAGTTCCTCGGCGCGGCCCTGTTCGATCAGGTCGATGATCGTGTGGTGTTCCTGGGCTGATTTGTCGAGCTCGCCGCGCTCGACGAGCGCGGCGAGACCGAACAGGCGGGTTTGGGCGCGCAGGTCGCCGACGATCTGCGACAGGCGCGGGTTGTGGCAGTAGTCGAGCAGCATCAGGTGGAATTGCCGGTCGGCGTCGACGTATTCGACGAGATCGCCGCGTTTGGCCGCGTCCACGATCTTGTCGGCCTGCACCCGCAGACCCGGAATGTCCGACTCGGGAATGGCGCCGACGATCGCGCGGACACTCGGTGGTTCCAGCAGCATCCGGATCTTGGCGATCGAGTCGAGGTCGGCGTCGGAGATCTCGGTGACCCGGAAGCCCTTGTTCGGCACCGAGATCACCAAACCCTGCTTGACCAGATCCAGCATGGCCTCGCGCACCGGCGTGGGGGAGACCCCGAAACGCTCCGACAGCCACGGCGCGGAGTAGAGCACGCCCGGCTCGAGCTCACCGGAGATGATCGCGGCACGCAGCGCGTCGGACACGTGATCGCGCAGCGTGGGCCGCTTGGGTATAACCAGCCGTTCGATCATCACTGCGCTCCGGGTTTCTCCTGTGTGCTTCTATCAGATTAGAGAGCTCCGCCGTTCAGCTTCGAGTGCCGGTAGCTGAAGGCGAGGTATACCCCCAGGCCGAGCAGCAGCCAGAGCACGAACCGGAGCCAGGTGACCCAGGTGAGGTGACTGATCAGCCAGATGGAGAAGACTATCCCGATCAACGGCACCACCGGCACCCACGGGGTGCGGAACGCGCGCTCGACCTCCGGGCGGGTCCGGCGCAGCCGCATGACGCCGAGCGCCACCACGATGAACGCCATCAGGATGCCGACGTTGGTGAGCTCGGCCGCCTCCCGGATCGGCAGGAAGCCTGCGATCAGCGCCGACACGATGCCGACCGGCCAAATCACCCGGGTCGGCACCTTACGAACGGGGCTGGACTTGCCGAAGTAGGACGGCAGCAGGCCGTCGCGGCTCATCGCGAAGCCGACCCTGGTCACCGCGAGCATGTTGGCGAACGCCGAGGTGGTGACGCCGACCACCGCACCGACCGCGATGACCAGGCCGAGGATGCCCATGCCCACCGAATCGAAGGCGCTGGCGAACGGCGAGGAGACGTTGATGTCGGTGTAGTTGACCATGCCGACGATGACGAGACAGACCAGCAGATAGACCAGTGACGCGATGCCGAGGCTGATCATGATCGCCTTGGGCATCAGCTTCTTGCCGTCCTTGGACTCCTCCGCGGCCGCGCTCATCGCGTCGTAGCCGTAGACCGCGAAGAAGGCCAGCGCCGCACCGGAGACCGCGCCGCCGACGCCGAACGGGAAGAACGGCTGGTAGTTGCCCGCCTTGATGTGGAACGCGCCCGCGACGACCACGATCGCGACGATCAGCATCTTCAAGACGACGAGACCCGTTTGCACCCTGGCGGATTCACGGGTGCCCCGGGAGAGCAGGAAGGCCAGGAGCAGGCACAGCAGGACCGCGAAGAGATCGACCCGGTGCCCGTCCCCGGTGCCCGGTGCGCCGAGTGCCCAGGTGGGCAGGTCGAAGCCGAGGTAGTGGGTGATGTAGTTGAGATACCCGGACACCGCGATGGCCACGACGGACACGATGGCGGTGTACTCCAGCAACAGATCCCAGCCGATCATGAAGCCGATGATCTCGCCGAGCGCGACGTAGGAGTAGGTGTACGCCGAGCCCGCGCGCGGGACCATGCCCGCGAACTCGGCGTAGCAGAGCCCTGCCGCCCCCGAGGCGATGATGGCGATGGCGAACGAGATCAGCACCGCTGGACCGGCCACCTCGTTGGCCACCACACCGGCCAGCGAGAACACGCCCGCGCCGACCAGTCCGCCGAGGCTGAGCGCGACCAGTTGCCACAGCCCCATGCTCTTGGTGAAATCGCCGGTGTCGGCGACGACCACCGGCATTCGCCGCATCACTCCGCCCTTGGTGAGCGGCGGGCGGGCAGGTTTGGTGACGACGGTCTTCATTGACTGTGCCTTTCGGGGTGGAGCAGTGGAGCGAGTGGTTAGAAGACGAAGCCCTCGGGGAAAGGGTCGGTGGGGTCGAGCAGGTAGTTCGCCGTCCCGGTGAGCCAGGCCCGGCCGGTGATGGCGGGCACGATCGCGGGGCGGTCGCCGACCGTGGTGGTCTCGACGGCGCGGGCGTAGAAGGTGGTGCCGATGAACGAATCGTTCTGCAGCACTTGATCGTCGGCGAGGAAGTCGCGGGCGTGCTGGCGGGCGAGCAGTGCGGAGGTGCCGGTGCCGCAGGGGGAGCGGTCGAACCAGCCGGGGTGGATGGCCATCGCGTGCCGGGTGTGCGCGGGCTCGGACGCCGGGTCGAGGAACAGCACGTGCTTGCAGTCGGCGATCCGCTCGTCCGTGAGGTGGACGGGACGCTGGAACTCGTTGATGGCGGCAATGATTCGCAGACCGGCGTCGAGGATGCGGTCCTTGTGCGCGCGGTCGAACGGTAGCCCGAGCTTGCCGAGATCGGTGATGGCGTAGAAGTTTCCGCCGTAGGCCATGTCGTAGCGGACCCGGCCGAGACCGGGCACCTCGACCTCGTTGTCGAGGCTGTCGCAGTAAGCGGGCACGTTGCGCAGCGTGACCGAGTCCGCGTGGCCGCCACTGACCGCGACCGAGGCGACGACCCGTCCAGCGGGGGTGTCGAGCCGGATCTCGGTGACCGGCTCGGTGACCGGGACCATGCCCGCCTCCACCAATGCCGTTGCGACACCGATGGTGCCGTGCCCGCACATCGGCAGCAGTCCGCTGACCTCGATGAACAGCATGCCGTAGTGGCCGTCGTCGGTGGTGGCGGGTTGCAGGATGGCGCCGCTCATCGACGCGTGCCCGCGCGGCTCGTTCACCAGCAGCTTGCGCAAGCCGTCGAGGTGCTCGGCGAAGTACATGCGGCGCGCCGCCATGGTGTCGCCGGGGATGGTGCCGACGCCGCCGGTGATCACCCGGGTCGGCATGCCCTCGGTGTGCGTGTCGATCGCGGAAATGATGGTGTTGCTGCGCATTTCAGGACTGCCCTTCGGTGTCGAGTTCGGCGAGTTCACGCAATCGGACCGGCGCGGCGAGCGGTCGCCAGGCCGCGCCGGCCGCCGCGAGACCTGTTGTCGCCGTGAGTTGGTCGGCGTACGGCTGGTCGCGCAACGCCTCGATG
>NZ_BJXA01000035.1 GCF_007990755.1 Nocardia ninae NBRC 108245
CGCCGGCGCCCACCCCCCAGCCCGAGCAGCCGCCCGCCGAGACGGTCGCCCCCGAGCGTCCGCAGCCGGTGCCCGCCGAGTCCGCGCCGCCCGCGGACACCTCGAAGCTCACCGACAAGGACAAGAAGTACCTCGACGCGCTCAAGCAGCAGGGCGTCACCCCGTCCACCCCGGATATCGCGCTGAGCGTGGCGAACTACGTCTGCCAGGGCACCGCGTCCGGGGCCTCCGATCAGGATCTGATGACCTTCGTGACCGCGATGGCCGGCTCCGATCCCTCCTTCGATCCGGCGAAGATGCCGGTCGAGAAGGCCGGAGAGGTCTACATCAGCGCCGCGAAGCAGACCTACTGCAAGGCGTGAGCGACGTGAAGGAGCGCGGCGAGTGAACCGGGAACACAGCTGCACCGCAGGCACGACCGCGCCGAGCGCTAGCGAGGCGCAGCTGTGAATGCGCGCCGTGGCGGCACATCCCGCCGGTCGAGGCCGGTGGGATGTCTCCTGCTGATCGGGATCCCCGTCCTGATCATCATCGTGGTGTTGCTGCTGTGGTACCTGCTCGCCGGGCTGCTGCGCCAGCCGAAGCCGGGACCGAAGCCGCCCGAGGAGCCGACCTCGCAACCGGCGAGTTGTCCGGACGTGCAGATGATCTCGGTGCCGGGCACCTGGGAATCCAACAGCAACGACGACCCGCACAACCCGACCGCGAACCCGATCTCGCTGATGCTCAACATCTCCAACCCGGTCGGCCAGCAGTTCCCGAAGGAACGGCTGGACGTGTACACCGTCCCGTACGTCGCGCAGTTCTCCAATCCGATCGCCATCCCGCCGGACGGCCAGCAGTCCTACAACAACAGCCGGTCCGAGGGCACCCAGCGGATGATCGACGCGATGCAGCAGCGGCACCGCGAATGTCCGTTGACCACCTACGTGATCGCCGGGTTCTCGCAGGGCGCGGTGATCGCGGGTGATGTGGCTTCGCAGATCGGCCAGGGCAAGGGGCCGGTGCCTGCGAACAAGGTGCTCGGCGTGACGCTCATTTCCGATGGCAGGCGCACCGGCGACACCGGTCCCGGTCAGCCCGTCCAGATCGGGGCGGTGCCCGCGGGCGTCGGTGCCGAGGTCGCGCTGAAGGGGCTCAACGTCCCCGGTATCACGATGACGGGCCCGCGCCCGGGTGGTTTCGGCGAACTGGCCGAACGCACCTTCACGATTTGCGCGCAGGGCGACCTGATCTGCGACGCACCGCGCGAAGCACTGAGCCCGTGGAACATCATGGGCAGCGTCGGCGCGCTGGTGCGTGCGGCGGGCAACCCGGTGCACGCGCTGTACAACGGTTTCATCGTCGACGAGAACGGCACCACCTCCACCCAGTGGGCCGTCAACTGGGCGAACGGCCTCATCGAATCGGCACCGCATCCGCCACATTCGTGAGTGCGCGAGCCGGTGATACAGCGTGGAATCGTGAGATTTCACAGTCAGCGCTGAGGTCGGCACGCAGAAGACCAGTACTGCCCCGACAAGCGCGACTCCCGTTGGACAGCACGCTGTAAAGTGCCGCAGGTGATCGCGACGCAGGTAGCACCGACGCCGTGTTCGGGACTTCACCCTGCACCGTCGCGCCCGAGTTTCCTTACAGCCAGGAGCATGAGTTCATGACAGAAGCCGCCGCACCAGCCGGTGAGTTGACCGCGCTGGGTACGCCGCTGCGCAGCTTCCGCTTCGCGGCAGCGGGCGAGGGAAATAAGCAAGAGGGTGGCGCCCGCAAGTTCATCCAGACGGCGCAGCAGGCCGAGGAGTACGGCTTCGACACCTTCGTCGTGCCGGATCACCTGGGTGACCAGATCGGCCCGATCGCCGCCCTCGGCGCGCTGACCCAGGCCACCGAGAAGATCCGCCTCGGAACGTCGGTGCTGGCCAACGGTTTCCGGCACCCCGTGGTGCTGGCCAAGGATCTGGCCACCATCGACGTGCTGTCCAAGGGCAGGCTCGAGGTCGGTCTCGGCGCGGGCTGGAAGCAGGACGAGTTCGTCGCCGCGGGTCTGCCCTATGAGACGCCCGGTGTTCGGCTCGCGAAGCTGGACGAGGCGCTGACCATCCTGGACGTGCTGCTGCGCGGCCAGGAGTGCACCTTCGAGGGCAAGTACTACCAAGTACAGGGCATCAAGGGCACGCCGAGGCCACGGCAGGGTCCGCGCCCGCCGATCTGCACCGGCGGCGGCGGTCCGAAGATGCTGCGGCTGGCCGCCAAGCACGCCGACATCATCTCGGTCGTGCCGGTGACCACCAAGAACGGTAAAGGCCTCTTGTCGGGCATCACGCTCGAGAAGACGATCGAGAAGGTGAACCTGATCCGCGAGGCCGCGGGCGACCGGTTCGCCGATATCGAGCTGAACTGGGCCATCACCGCCATCGTCATCACCGACGATCGCGAGAAGACCGCTGAGATGGCGCTTTCCGCGATCGACCGCGGTCTGCACCCGGATCTCGAGGTGGACGTGAAGCTTTCGGTCGAGGACATCTTGAACTCGCCGTACGTGGCCATCGGCAGCTTCGAAGAAATCGCCGAGCAGATCCGTCGTGTGCGCCAACTCACCTCGATGTCGTATGTCGGGGTCTTTCCCACCCAGATGGACGCATTCGCCCCCGTTATTCCCCTGCTGCGAGACGAGTGAGCCGGTCTTCTCTGTAACATGACTCTGGTTTGAGTACATCTAGCCGATAGCGGTCACCGCGCAGACCGCCCAATAACTGCAGGCTGACTCGAGCACTTGGAGCCACCCGCGGGCGAAAGCGAGTCGGGGCCTCACAGGTAACAACGGCGTTGTCGCCGTCTTGCTGCGTGTGCCTCGGAGGAGAAGAAGGAATGGAAGAGACTTTCGACGACTACCTGGACGAGACCGGGAACATCCGAATTCCCGAGGATCACACCCTGGTCGATCACGTCGAGAAGCACACCCGGAACGACGCGAACACTCTGGCGTACCGCTACATCGATTACTCGCGTGAGCGTGATGGCGAGGCGCAGGAACTGACGTGGCGTGAGTTCGGCATTCGGCTGCGCGCGGTGGCCGCTCGACTGCAGCAGGTGACCAACCCGGGCGACCGGGTCGCGATCCTCGCGCCGCAGGGCCTGGATTACGTGATCTCCTTCTTCGCCGCGATCTACGCGGGCACCATCTCGGTGCCCCTGTTCGACCCGGACGAGCCTGGTCACACCGACCGCCTGCACGCCGTGCTCGGCGACTGCGAACCCGCCGCGATCCTGACCGCCAGCTCCTCGGCGGCCGGTGTGCGGCAGTTCTTCCGGTCGCTGCCCGCCGCGCAGCGCCCGCGCATCATCGCGGTCGACGCGATCCCGGACAGTGTCGGCGAGGGCTGGGTGCGCCCGGACATCGCCATCGACGACATCGCCTACCTGCAGTACACCTCGGGCTCGACCCGTACTCCGGCCGGTGTGGAGATCACCCACCGCGCGGTCGGCACCAACCTGCTGCAGATGGTCGACGCGATCAACCTGGACTGGAACTCGCGCGGCGTCACCTGGCTGCCGCTGTTCCACGACATGGGTCTGCTGACGGTGATCCTGCCCGCGGTCGGCGGCAAGTACATCACCATCATGTCGCCGAGCGCGTTCGTGCGCCGCCCGTACCGCTGGATCAAGGAACTCGCCGCGCAGTCCGACGGCGCCGGAACCTTCGCCGCCGCACCGAATTTCGCGTTCGAGCACGCTGCGGCGCGTGGCCTGCCGAAGAACGGCGAGTCGCTGGATCTGTCGAACGTGATCGGCCTGATCAACGGCAGCGAGCCGGTGACCACCTCCTCGATGAAGAAGTTCAACGAGGCGTTCGCGCCCTACGGCCTACCCAAGACCGCGATCAAGCCCTGCTACGGCATGGCCGAGGCAACACTGTTCGTGTCCGCGACCAAGGCCGAGGACGAAGCGAAGGTCACCTACGTCGACCGCCACGAGCTCAACGCGGGCCGCATGGTCAAGGTCGAGCCGGGCTCGGAGAACGCCATCGCGCAGGTCTCCTGCGGTTACGTCGCGCTGTCGCAGTGGGCCGTGATCGTCGACCCGGAGACCGTCGAGGCCGACGGCGGGCACGAGCAGCCCGACGGCCGGGTCGGTGAGATCTGGTTGCACGGCAACAACATGGGCATCGGGTACTGGGGCAGGCCGGACGAAACCGCCGCGACCTTCCAGAACAAGGTCTCGCACCGGCTACCCGAGGGTAGCCACGCCGAAGGCACCGACCGCGACGCCAACTGGATGCGCACCGGCGACTACGGCGTGTACCTGGACGGCGAGCTGTACATCACCGGGCGGGTGAAGGACCTGGTGATCGTCGACGGCCGCAACCACTACCCGCAGGACCTCGAGTTCTCCGCGCAGGAAGCCTCCAAGGCGCTACGCCCCGGCTTCGTCGCCGCGTTCTCGGTGCCCGCGAACCAGCTACCCGCGCTCGTCTTCGACCAGGGCAGCCACTCCGGACTCAAGTTCGACGCCGACGACGCCTCCGAGCAGCTGGTCATCGTGGCCGAACGCGGCCCGGGCGCGGGCAAGGCCGATCCACTACCCATCGCCGACGAGGTGCGCGCCGCAGTCGCGTCGCGCCACGGCGTGACCGTTCGAGACGTACTGCTGGTTCCCGCGGGTTCCATCCCGCGCACCTCCAGCGGCAAGATCGCCCGGCGGGCCTGCAAGGCCGCCTACCTCGAGGGAACGCTGCGGGGTGGTTACACCCAGCAGGCGTTCCCCGATGCACCGGAAGAGTAATTGCCCAGGGGTGGCCTCGGACAGCCGACATTCGCGGTGCGCCCGGTACGCAGACAGGTAGCTTGAGGAATTGATGGCTGACAACGAGGGCACGTCCACCACGACGACCGAATCCCTGCCCGCCGACGCGGACGCCGACCAGGCATCCGCGCAGGTGGCCGCTGCCTCCACCGAGGTTTCCGGCGCGCAGACCGACATGACGGTGTCGGAGCTGCGGGACTGGCTGCGCAACTGGGTTGCCGAGGCGACCGGGCAACCTATCGAGCAGATCAGTGTCGACCGGCCGATGGAGGAGTTCGGGCTTGCCTCGCGCGACGCCATCGCGCTCGTTGGCGACATCGAGGATCTGACTGGCGTGGTGCTCACGGCGACCGCCTACTTTCAGCATCCGACGATCGCCTCGCTGGCCGAGATGGTCATCAACGGCGAGCCGGAGATTGCCGAAGAGGCATCCGACGATGCCTTCTACACTGCGGGCCACACGCCGGGCGACGCTCACGACATCGCCATCATCGGCTTGTCCACCCGGCTGCCCGGAGCGGGCGACACCCCGGAGTCGACCTGGGAGTTCCTCATCGGTCGCGGCGACGCGATCCGTGAGCTGCCCGAGGGCCGGTGGGAGGAGTTCTCCAGCAACCCTGCCGCGGCCAAGGCGATCGCCGAAGGCAACACGCTCGGCGGCTATCTCGACCAGGACGTGGTCAAAGGCTTCGACGCAGAGTTCTTCGCGATGTCGCCCATCGAGGTCGAACGGGTCGATCCCCAACAGCGCCTGATGATGGAGCTGACCTGGGAGGCATTGGAGCACGCCCGGATTCCCGCGAGTGAGCTCAAGGGCGCGCCGGTCGGTATGTTTATCGGCTCTTCTACCAGTGACTTCATGCTGATCGCCGCCCTGGGGCTTGGCGCCGACCAGGGGCCGAACGTGCCCGTTTCCGCGCAGGCGTACGGAATCAGCGGCAGCTCGAGCGGCATCATCGCGAACCGGGTCTCCTACTTCTATGACTTCCGTGGCCCCTCGGTCACTGTCGATACCGCGTGCTCATCGACCCTGGTCGCGGTGCATCAAGCGGTGCGCGCATTGCGCGAGGGTGACGCCGATGTGGCCCTGGCCGGTGGCGTCAACATGATCCTGGCTCCGATGGCCACCCTCGGCTTCGATCTCGGCGGCGGCGTCGCCAAGAACGGCCGGGTCAAGGCGTTCTCATCCGACGCCGACGGCATGGTCCGCTCCGAAGGCGCAGGGCTGTTCGTACTCAAGCGCCTCGCCGACGCCGAACGCGATGGCGATCGAATCATGGCCGTGATCAAGGGTTCCGCGGTCAACAGTGACGGCCGCTCCAACGGCCTGTACGCGCCGAACCCCGATGCTCAGGCCGATGTGCTGCGCCGGGCGTACCGGGACGCGGGCATCGTGCCGTCCACCGTCGACTACATCGAGGCGCACGGCACCGGCACCCCGCTCGGCGATCCGATCGAGGCCGATGCGCTGGCCAAGGTGGTCGGCCGTGGTCGCGACAAGGACAAGCCCGCGCTGCTCGGTTCGGCGAAGACCAACTTCGGTCACCTGGAGTCCGGTGCGGGTGCAGCCAGCTTGGCCAAGGTGCTGATGGGCTTGCAGCACAACATCATTCCGCCGAACATCAACTATGCGGGCCCCAACCCCTACATCCCGTGGGCTCAGTCGAATCTCGAGGTAGTCGTCGAGCCGACGGAATTCCCGCGTTACAGCGGCAAGGCGACCATCGGTATCTCCGGCTTCGGCTTCGGCGGCACCAATGCCCATGTCGTTGTGCAGGAATACGTTCCAACTTCGGCCGAGGCGGTAGCGGCCCCCGAGCTGGCACCTGCGGGCGAGGACGCGGCGGTCGCCTCCGCTGTCGCCGCACCGGATGCCGAACTCGACGACGAGACAACCGACGTGGCCGCGGAAGCGGATGCGGTTGTCGATGAAGCGTCCCGAGCCGACATCGAAACGTCCGCGCCCGTCGCGGAAGCCACGGTTTCGGTCGTGGAAAGCGTTGCTCCCGTTGCCGAATGGACCGCCGAGCGCACCGAGCCGCTGCCGGTGATCCTGCCGGTCTCCGGCTACCTGCCCTCGCGCAGGCGTCGCGCCGCCGCCGAGCTCGCCGACTGGCTGGAATCCGAAGTGGGCCACAATGTTTCGCTCGAGGATGTGGCACGGTCGCTGGCCAAGCGCAGCCACTGGCGTTCGCGCGGCGTGGTGCTCGCGACCACCCATGAGGAGGCCATCGCCGGCCTGCGCGCCATCGCGGCGGGCAAGCCCGGTGCCGGTGTATTCACCGCCGACGCGCCTGCGGTCATGGGCCCGGTCTGGGTGCTCTCGGGCTTCGGCGCGCAGCACCGCAAGATGGCCAAGCGGCTCTACCTGGAGAATTCGATCTTCGCCAAGGCAGTCGACGAGGTCGACGAGCTGGTGCAGGACGAGGCCGGGTACTCGGTGCGTGAGCTGTTCCTCGATGACAGCCAGGACTACAACGTCGGCACCTCGCAGGTCGGCATCTTCACCATCCAGATCGGCTTGGCGGCGTTGCTGCGTGCGCACGGTGCCCAACCCGAGGCGGTGATCGGCCATTCGATGGGCGAGGTCGCCGAGGCATACATCGCCGGTGGTCTCGCTCTGGAGGACGCGGTGCGGGTCATCTGCGCGCGCTCGCGGCTGATGTACGAGGGCGAGCAGATGATCACCGATGACGACGTGCGCAACATGGCGCTCGTCGAATACAGCGCCGAGGACATCGAAAAGCTGCTCGCCGAGTACCCGGACGTCGAGGTCGGCGTGTACGCGGCACCGACCAACACCGTTATCGGCGGTCCGCAGGACCAAGTCGCGGCGATCGTGGCGCGGGTCGAAGCGGCGGGCAAGTTCGCGAGGGTGCTGCAGACCCGCGGCGCGGGCCACACCTCACAGATGGACCCCCTGCTCGGCGAGTTGGCGGCGGAGCTGGCCGGTATCGAGCCGACCAAGCTGAAGACCGGTCTCTACTCGACGGTGCAAAAGGAGCAGTACTACCGCCCGGGCAGCGATCCGGTGCACACCGAGGACTACTGGGTCAAGAACATGCGCGGCAGCGTGTACTTCACCAATGCGGTGAAACTCGCGGTGGATGCCGGGCACACCACCTTCTTGGAGCTCGCTCCGAATTCCGTTGCGCTGATGCAGGTGCTCGGTACGACTTTCGCGGCGGGCCTGCCCAATGCGCAACTCATCCCGACGCTCAAGCGCAAAGAGGACGAGGCGAGCGGCGTGATCGGCGCCCTCGCCCAGCTCTATGTGCACGGGCATCAGGTCGACCTGTCGTCGCTGCTGTCCCCTGGCGACTACGCCGACATTCCACGAACCAGGTTCGTGCGCAAGGAGTTCTGGCCGAAGGTTTCGCTGGCTGCGACCGGAAGCACCGGGGTGCCCGGTGTTCACGTGGCGCTGCCGGACGGTAGGCACGCGTGGGAAGTGCCGGCCGAGTCGGTCACCGACCTCGCCGCACTGGTGAATGCCGCTGCGGCACAGGTGCTCAGCGATGTATCGCTCGGCGCGTCGATTCCGCACGCTGTGGTTCCGGCCACCGGCACGCTGACCACCACGCTGACCCCGCACCCCGGCGGCGCCTCGGTGCAGGTGCATGCCAAGGAGGGCAACGCCTTCCGGCTGCTGTTCGACGCCGTGGTCACCTCCGGTGCGCCGCTGCCCGAATCCGTTGTGGCCGAGGCTGTTCCGGCGGTCACGGCAGTCGCGACCACGGGTGATGCGGATCTAGAGGTCGTCGAAACCTTCGGTGAGCGCTGGGATCCCAACGGCACCCAGCCGCTGGAGGACCGCCTCGCACTGATCGTCGCCGAGTCGATGGGTTACGCGGTCGAGGACCTCCCGATGGAGATCCCGCTGATGGAACTCGGTCTCGACTCGCTGATGGCCATGCGCATCAAGAACCGCGTCGAGTACGAGTTCGACATCCCGCAGCTGCAGATCCAGGCCGTGCGCGACGCCAACCTGACCGAGGTCGGCAAGGTGCTGCGCTACGCCATCGACCATCGCGAAGAAATGCTCGCGGTGGCCGAGCGGCAGGCCGCGGGTGAAGAGATCGTGGTCGACAGCAACTTCATCGCCGCCGCCCGCGCGGCCGTCGAAGCCGGTGCGGACCCGGCCGCCGCGGTCACCGAAGCGGCTGCCGCCGAAGGTGTTTCGCTGGACGTCGAGACCACGTCGGTGCAGGCGGAGGCCGAGCAGATCGTCGCGCAGGCGGAGACGGCCGCGGGCATCACCGGTGCCGCCGCCGGTACTGCGACGCCCGCTCCGGTTTCGCCGGAGCAGTCCGCCGCGGCAAATGCGAAGGAAGCGGCGAACGAGCGGGCGCTCGACAGTCAGGACACCACTGCGGTGGGTGCCGCCGAATCGGTTGCCGCACAGGCGGCTCCGGCTGCCGGAGCAGCGGCGATGGAGTCAGTGTTCGGTGCGCAGCAATCGGGCGACGAAGATGATGTGCCGCCGCGCGACGCTGCCGAACGACTGACGTTCGCTACCTGGGCGGTCGTGACCGGAAAGTCGGCGGGGGGCATCTTCAACACCTTGCCGATCCTCGACGAAGACACTGCCGAGAAGCTGGCTGCCCGACTCACCGATCGGGTCAAAGCCGAGGTCACCCTCGATGACGTGCTGGACTGCGAGACCATCGAGCAACTGGCCGACATCGTGCGTACCTTGCAAGACAGTGGCGCTGACGTCGACGGCTTCGTTCGCCCGCTGCGTGCACGCGTGGATGGCTCGAACGCGGTGCCGGTCTTCGTATTCCACCCGGCTGGCGGCAACACCCTTGTGTACGAACCGCTGCTGAAGCGCCTTCCCGCAGACACCCCGATGTACGGCTTCGAGCGGGTCGATGGTGCCATCGAGGAGCGGGCCCGTCAGTACGTGCCGGAGCTGCGCAAGTTGCAGGGCGATGGACCGTTCGTGCTCTACGGCTGGTCCCTCGGCGCGGTGCTCGCCATGGCCTGCGCGCAACTGCTGCGCGCTGAGGGCGCGGACGTCCGCGTGGTCGGCCTGATCGACCTGGCAATCCCGAGCGAGCCCGAGGACAACAGTCCCGAGGAGCGGGTGCGTCGCATCGAGCGGTACCAGGCCTTCGCGAAGAAGACCTACGGCGTCGACGGTGAACTCCCGCCGGAGCAGCTGAAGGAACTCGCCCAGGCGGGCGACGAGGAACAGTTCAAGATGATCTCGGACCTCATCAAGATCAGCGGCGCGAAGATCCCCGGCGGCGTGCTCGAGCACCAAAAGACCTCGTGGATCGAAAACCGTGCGCTGCAACAGGTCCGGCCGACTCAGTACGACGGTGACGTGGTGCTCTATCTCGCCGATCGCTACCACGACGGTGCGATCGAGCTGGAGCCGCGCTACGCAGAACGACTGCCGAACGGTGGTTGGGACGAGTACCTTTCCAACCTGGAGATCGTCCACATCCCGGGCGATCACCTGCAGATAGTCGACGAACCACGGATCGGAAAGATCGGAGCCGACCTCGCCGCGAAGCTGGCGGCAATCGCCCCTTAGCGGGTGCGCCTTACGAAAGGGACGAAGTGAGCACTACTGCCGAGAAGCTCGCCGACCTGCGTAAAAGGATGGATCTAGCGCAGGAACCGGCGGGTGAAGCGGGGGTGGCGAAGCGGGCGAAGAAGGGGATTCCCAGCGCCCGTGAACGGATCAACATGCTGCTCGATCCGGGTACCTTCGTGGAAATCGGTGCGCTGGTGCGCAAGCCGGGTGACCCCACCGCGCTCTACGGCGACGGCGTGGTCACCGGGCACGGCCTGGTCGAGGGTCGGCCGGTGGCGGTGTTCTCACACGACCAGACCGTCTACGGCGGCTCGGTCGGCGAGATGTTCGGCCGCAAGGTCGCCGGGATCATGGAGTACGCGGCCAAGGTCGGTTGCCCGGTGGTCGGCATCAACGATTCCGGCGGCGCGCGCGTGCAGGAGGCGGTGACCTCGCTCGCCTGGTACGCCGAGCTGGGTCGCAGGCAGGAACCGCTGTCCGGTCTGGTGCCGCAGATCTCGATGATCCTCGGCAAGTGCGCGGGCGGCGCGGTGTACGCCCCGATCAACACCGACGTGGTGGTGGCGACCGAAGAGGCGTACATGTTCGTCACCGGCCCCAAGGTGATCCGCGAGGTCACCGGCGAGGACGTCAGCCTCGAGGAGCTCGGCGGCGCGCAGAGCCAGGCCGAGTACGGCAACATCCATCATGTCGCACCGGACGAGAAGTCGGCGTTCGGGTGGGTGCGCGACTACCTGAGCTTCCTGCCGACCAGCTGTCAGGAGCTGGCGCCGATCGTGAACCCCGGCCTGGAGCCGGAGCTCACCGACAGCGACCGGGAATTGAATTCCCTGGTGCCGGACTCGGATAACGCCGCCTACGACATGCACGACATCCTGCTGCGGATCTTCGACGACGGCGGTTTCCACGAGATCGGCGCCACCGCCGGCCGCAACATGATCACCGGCTTCGCCCGCGTTGACGGCCGTCCTGTCGGTGTCGTGGCGAACCAGCCGATGGTCTACGCGGGCGCGCTGGACGCGCGGGCCTCGGACAAGGCGGCGCATTTCGTGCGGCTGTGCGATGCGTTCGAGATCCCGCTGGTCTTCATCGTCGACACCCCCGGCTTCCTGCCCGGGGTGGAGCAGGAGAAGATCGGCGTGATCAAGCGCGGCGGCCGGTTCCTGTTCTCCTTCGTGGAGGCGACCGTGCCGAAAGTCACTGTGGTGATTCGCAAGTCGTACGGCGGCGGCTACGCGGTGATGGGCTCCAAGCAGCTCGGCGCCGACGTGAATCTGGCCTGGCCGACCGCGCGCATCGCGGTGATGGGCGCCGAGAGCGCGGTGAGCCTGATCGGCGGTAAGCAGATCGAGGCGGCGCCGGAGGAACAGCGGGCGGCCGTGCGCCAGCAGATGATCGACTTCTACAACGCCACCATGGCGACGCCGTGGGTGGCCGCCGAACGCGGCTACATCGACGCGGTGATCGAGCCCGCCAACACCCGGTTGGAACTGCGCAAAGCCTTGCAGCTGCTGCGCGACAAGTCGCTCGCGCGCAACCCGCGCAAGCACCACCTGCTGCCGCTCTGACGCCGGAATCGGGCCGCATCCGTTGCGGCGCGGCCCGATTCACCGAGGTCGGTCAGCTCAGCCGAGGCTGGCGGATTCGATGACGACGTCGTCGACCGGCACATCCTGGTGCCCGCCCGCGCTGCCGGTGGCGACGCCGGCGATCTTGTCGACCACCTCGGTGCCCTCGATCACCTTGCCGAACACCGTGTAACCCCAGCCCGACGGCGTCGGCGCCGAGTGGTTGAGGAACGCGTTGTCGGAGACGTTGACGAAGAACTGCGCGGTCGCCGAGTGCGGGTCGTTGGTGCGCGCCATCGCCACGGTGTACTTGTCGTTCTTCAGGCCGTTGTTGGCCTCGTTCTGGATCGGCGCCTGCACGCCCTTCTGCCGCAGGCCGCGCTCGAAGCCGCCGCCCTGAATCATGAAGCCGGGAATGACACGGTGGAAGATGGTGCCGTTGTAGTGGCCCGCGTTCACGTAATCCACGAAGTTCTGCACCGTGTTCGGCGCCTTCTGGTCGTCAAGTTCCAGGACGATCGGTCCGTAATTCGTCGAGAGATTCACCTTGGTCATACCCACACCTTGCCAGCCCGCCATCGCACGCCTTTTGCCGGTCTTGGCGTGCGGCGTGGGTATCGCCGTGCGCCGTGTGGCATGGGAACGGGCGGCACGCTGGGTAGGACCGGCGAGCTACCCGCGTTCCGGCCGGATCTGCTGTGACATTTGTCCAGGTCGGAAGGCGAAAAGTTCACTCGCATTTCAAATGGCGGAGAAACGAACAACTGATCTTGCGGGGACCCGGGTAACTCGCCGGGTTCGTCCGCAACGTAACTCGTGGATATCCATCGGACGTCAACCAAACTTACTGCGCGAGTAAGTCCGGCCTGAAGTCGCGGAGAAGCGGGAGCACCTTGCCGGAAAACGCGTAGACGCGGGGGAGCGGGCCTGAAGACGCGGGAGGGCAGGGGAGCTAGCATTGCCAATCGTGCCCGACGCCGCTACTGCTGTCCTGACGAAACCGCCTGCCGTGCCAGCGGCCTCCACGGCCGATTTCCGCACCGCGCGAATAATCGCGCTGGTCGCCGGATTGCTCGGTGCGCTGTTCGCCTTGGCCACCCCGTTCCTGCCGGTCACCCAGACCACCGCGGAACTGAACTGGCCGCAGGGCGCGACGCTCGGCAATGTGCAGGCCCCCTTGATGTCTCAGGTCCCGATCGACCTGCGCGCCACCATTCCGTGTAGCGCGGTCGCGCAGCTACCGGAGAAAGGCGGCATGCTGCTGGCCACCGCGCCGCCGCAGGGCCACAAGGCCGCGCTGGAGGCCATGTTCATTCGAGTGTCGGACACCTCGGTGGACGTGGTCGACCGCAACGCCGTCGTGGTGTCGGCGCCGCGCGCGGACATGGAGCGGTGCTCGGCGCTCGAGTTCACCTCCGACCACAAGCGCACGCACGCGGTGTTCACCGGCCTGACCACCACCGTCACCAAGCCGGTCGAGGGTGCGGCGCCCGGGACCGAGCAGCAGGTCGAGGTGCCGGTCGAGGGCGCGCTGAACGGTGACCTGCGGCCGCAGGTGGTCGGCGTCTTCTCCGATCTGAAGGGCGCGGCGCCCGCCGGACTCGACTTCCACATGACGGTGGACACCCGGTTCAGCACCAGCCCGACCGTGATCAAACTGATCGCGATGATCGCGGCGGTGTTGTGCACCCTGGTTGCGCTCGCGGCGCTGGCTCGGCTCGACGGCAGCGACGGGCGCGGGCACCGCCGGTTCCTGCCGGCCAACTGGCTGAAGCCGACCTGGACCGACGGCGCGGTGGTCGGCACGCTGCTGGCGTGGCATTTCGTGGGCGCCAACACCTCCGACGACGGTTACATCCTGAGCATGGTGCGGGTCGCGCCGCACGCGGGCTACATGGCCAACTACTTCCGCTGGTACGGCGTGCCGGAGGCGCCGTTCGGCTGGTACTACTACGTGATCCAGGTCTTCTCGGAGATCTCCACCGCCAGCCCGTGGGTGCGGTTGCCCGCGCTGGCATGCGCCATCCTCTGCTGGATGGTGATCAGCCGCGAGGTGGTGCCCCGGCTCGGGCGCGGGGTGCGCAACAGCAAGGTCGCACTGTGGACCGGTGGTCTGGTGTTCCTCGCGTTCTGGATGCCGTTCGACAACGGCCTGCGCTCGGAGCCGATCGTCGCGCTCGGTGCGCTGCTGACCTGGGTGTCGATCGAGCGGGCCATCGCGACCGGGCGGCTGTTGCCCGCCGGTGTCGCGGTCTTGGTCGCGGCGTTCACGCTCGCGGCCGCGCCGACCGGATTGATGTGTGTGGCGGCGTTGCTCGCCGGTGTGCGCCCGCTGGTGCGGATCGTGGTGCGCAGGCGCAGGCAGTTCGGCTCGGCCGGAGCCAAGTGGTGGTCGACGCTGCCGCTGCTCGCCCCGATCGCCGCGGCCGGGTTGCTGGTGCTGATCGTGGTGTACAGCGACCAGACCTTCTCGGGTATCCAAGAGGCCAACCGGGTGCGTCAGGTCAAGGGGCCGAACCTGGCCTGGTACGAGGACTACCTGCGCTACTACTACCTGTTCGTGGAGACCGTCGACGGTTCGCTGGCCCGCCGGTTCGCGTTCCTGGTGATGCTGCTGTGCCTGTTCACCACCATGCTGGTGTTGTTGCGGCGCAGGCAGGTTCCCGGCATCGCGAGCGGGCCGACCTGGCGGTTGATGGGCGTCGTCTTCGGCACCGTCTTCTTCATGATGTTCAACCCGACCAAGTGGACGCACCACTTCGGCGCGTACGCGGGTATCGCCGGTTCGCTGGCCGCGGTGACCGCGGTCGCCGTCTCGGCGTCGGCGTTGCGCGCGCGCAAGAATCGCGCGATCTTCCTGGCGGGCCTGTTGTTCGTGCTCGCGCTCGCGTTCTCCGGCATCAACGGCTACTGGTATGTGTCCAGCTTCGGGGTGCCGTGGTTCGACAAGCGAATCTCGCTGCACGGCTACCAGTCGAACACTCTGATGCTCGGTTTGTTCGGTCTCGCGCTCGCATTGGTGGCCTGGCACTCGCTGCGCGAGGGTTACGCCAAACCGGAGGCCTCACCGAAGTCCGCGCGCGGCAAACGAATTCGCAAGTTCGCCGCGATCCCGCTGACCGTGGTCGCCGCGCTGATGGTGTTGCTCGAGGCGATGTCGCTGGTCAAGGGCGCGGTCGCGCAGTACCCGGCTTACTCGCTGGCCCGCTCGAACTTCGACGCGCTGCGCGGTAGCAGCTGCGGTCTCGCCAATGACGTTCTGGTGGAATCGGATCCGAACGGCGGCGCGCTGGCGCCGATCATCGATCCGGCGAACCCGCTCACCGATCCGAACGATCCGCTGGCCGGCGTCGACGCGGTCGGCTTCGCTCCCAACGGGGTGCCCAACGACCTGTCCGCCGACAGCGTGGAGGTGAAGCCGGGTACCGGCAACACCTCGAAGCAGTCCGTCGGCGCCGCGTTCGCCGATGGGCAGAGCGCGGGCACCGGCGGTGGTCAGGGCGCGCGCGGCGTCAACGGCAGCACCGTGGCGCTGCCGTTCGGGCTGGACCCGGCCACCACGCCGGTCCTGGGCAGCTACCAGGACAATGTGCAGCAGCCCGCGCATCTCACGTCGAGCTGGTACGGGCTCGCCCCGCGCTCGGCGGACAGCCCGCTCGTGGTGATCTCCGCGGCCGGTCGCGTCCTGTCGGTCGACGACACCGGCGACACCGAGTACGGCCAGTCGCTCACCCTCGACTACGGCAAGCGGCAGCCGGACGGCAGCGTTGCGAAGCTCGGCACCTACCTGCCGCGCGATATCGGCCCGGCCCCGTCCTGGCGTAACCTGCGCGTCCCGCTCGCCGAGATCGCGCCCGAGGCCGACGCGGTGCGGATCGTCGCCAACGACCCGATCCTGATCGGTGACCAGTGGCTGGCGTTCACTCCGCCGCGGATGCCGAAGTTGCAGTCGCTCAACACCTTCCTCGGCCCCGATCAGCCCGTGCTCGAGGACTGGGCCGTCGGTCTCCAGTTCCCCTGCCAGCGCCCGCTCTACCACAAGAACGGCGTCGCAGAGGTCCCCGGCTACCGCATCCTCCCTGATCGGCCGCTGGCAACCACCTCCACCAACACCTGGCAAGCCCAGGAGTTCGGCGGCCTCCTCGGCTTCTCCCAAATGCTCGCGACCTCCGTCACCATCCCCACCTACCTCAAGGACGACTGGGCCCGCGACTGGGGCTCCCTGGAGCGCTACGACCAGTACGACCGCACCGCCACCCCCGCCCGCCTGGAAACCGGCACGGCCACCCGCTCCGGCCTCTGGTCCCCAGGCAACCTCCGGGTGTTCTAACCACCCCGACAACACCACAGGCCCGTCGCACCGGCACTCCAGCCGGCCTCGACGGGCCTGTGTTCGTTTGTCGGCTATGGCCGATGACTGTCGTAGGGGAAGTGGGATTCGGGCGACGTCGTGCAGGGCGAGACGGGATGACCGATTCGAGACTGTGTCGCAGTTCGGTCAGGGCGCAGTCGGCCCGGGAGACAAACCTTGGGGGTCGGGACTCCGATTGTGTTGCGCGGCATCGACATACCGTGGATTGCGCGGTATGGATCGCTTCGCGCCGGTTCTGTGGCCGGGGGGTTGCTCAGACCTTGGTCATACGCAGACCGAGTTCGCGGCGGAGGACCTCCTGGGCGGGGAGGCGGTCGAGTACGCGCAGGACTGCGGGTCGCAGTTCGCGCTGTTCTTCTGCGGTGAGGAGACCAACGAGATCGCGCAGATCCATGTGGTCGAAGGTCGACGTCATACTGCACAGATTACGGATTTATGTGGGTTTCGTCCTGCGATCGTGCGGCGAAATAGGCTTCCAACCGGTCTGTTTACGACATCTTTGCGCCGGCGCAACACCGAACCGGCTGGTTCGGTGTCGCGCGCAGCTGCCGCCTAGCGAACCCGGATCGGATCATCCTTGGCCAGACCGGTGCGGGTCTCGACGGTGACGCCGATCCGCGCCGGTTCGGCCTGCGGGTCGTAGGGGGTGAACTTTTCCAGCGACCCCCAGTCGCGCGACCAGTCGTGGTCGAGATAGCTGGGGATGGTCTCCGACTTCAGCAGCAGCCCGGTCCAGCCGAGCGGCCCGCCGCCGATGTCGTCCTGCCAGGCGTTGGACGCGTCGGAGCCGACCCGGTCGGGCAGGATGCGCCAGTTCGGCACCTCGGCGACACCGTCGCGATGGTTGAACGGACGCTGGCACGGGAAGGCGAGCCCGACGTGCCAGTCGAGTAGCACCGGATCTTGCGAGCCGACAACGGTATTCAGCGGAGCGAGCTTGGGCAGCCGGGGCGGGGTGACGGCGAGCCACTGCTTCGGCGTGATGTCGTTGTCCACCGCGACCAGCCGTACTGCGTTCGCTTCGATCGGCAGCTGGTCCAACGGCACCCGCAGGTTGCGCCAGGACGGCGCGGGCCCGATGTCGATCGGATCGACCGTGCCGAGCTTGCGCACCGAGCCGTCCGCCTCGTGCACGCCGTACTCGAGATGCAGTTCCTGCCCGTAGGTGACCACACCGTCGGCGTCGACATGCCTGATCCGGCCCGCCGCGGTGATCGCGAGCACCTGGTAGGCGGGGTCGTGGCGCATGCTGTCGGCCAGGTCGAGGCGGTACCACTGGGAGGTCAGCGAAGCCTGCTGCTGCTCGTCCTCCTGGTAGCTGCCCATGATCGGCGTGGTCGCCGGGTCGAGGCCGAATGGCAAGGCGACCGTGCTGCCGTTGATGCCGGTCTGCGTGGTGGTGCCGCCTCCGGTGCCCGCGCCGGTGGTCTTGGTTGTTTTGTTCTTGGCGTCGGAGTTCACCGAGTTCGCGCCACCGGCCACGGTTTCGTCCGCATCGGCGGTCAGGTCGCTCGCGACACCGTTGGGCGTGAATCCCTTTGTTTCAGCGGCCAATCCGTCGGCGGGCGAACCAGAGTAGGGGAGCAGCAGCGAGTTGGCGGTGTCCGTCTCCACCAGCACCTCGTTGGCCAGCGCGCACGGATCGCCCTTCAACGACTGGAGATTCGACTTGGCGACCGAGTACGCGGGGTACTGCGCGACCGCCGCTTTCGCCAGCGACATCACCTCGAACAACACCAGCATCGCCGCGGCGATGGTCAGCGGAGCGGTCGCGAATCGATCGAATCGCTTTGGTGCCGTGCGGGCCTGACGGTACGGCTCTCGATAATGCAGCCAGACTGCGACCACCAGCGCGACCCCGCTGAGCCCCAGGAACAGCGTGGAGAAGCCCTTGCCCGCGAACAGTGGCGCCTTGTCCCACCACGGCACCCCGTAGCTGGACACATACCACCAGCCGTTCGACCCGGTGAAGGTGATCGCGAGCAGGAAGAGCACCGCCGCCGCGAACAGCGCCCGGTTGCGCGGCGAGCGAATTCCCTCGCTGCCCACCGCTACTGCCGCGAGCGCGGCCAGCGATCCGGCCAGGCCGGCGTACACACCGAAGTGGTGCGTCCACTTGGTCGGCGTGAACATCATCAGGACCAGCGACGCGAACACGATGCCGAGGATCCGCACCGACGGCCCGCGCGAGGTGCCGGGGATGCGACCCTTGCGCAGCACCTGCAGCACGCAGACCAGCAGGCACAGCAGCATGACCAGCACACCGAACCGCCGCGCCAGCGATCCGTCCGGGGACAGCATCAACAGCGAATCCCACCGTGTACGTTCGTCGAACCAGGCCACGTTCGGGCCGACGATGGTGCGCACCCGGGTGGCTTCCAGCACGGTGGAGAGGGTCTGATCGGCGAAAACCACCACCAGCACGAGGGTTCCGGCGGACAGGCCCGGTGCGAGCAGTGCGAGGTAGCGGAAAACCGTTGTCGCCCAGGAGGGACGGCGCTGGGGCTCGTGTGCCCCGGACGTCGTTGTCTGGCTGTGGTTCTCGGCCGCTACCGTCCCCGCACCCGCGGGCGCAGTCTCCGAACTTGCGTAGGAGCCACCTTCGGTACCGAGCCCCATTGCCCCGGTTGGGCTTTCGGCCACTCCACCGCCTACCGCAGGCACCACCCCGCGCGCCCGCTTGATGATGATCTGCAACACCGGCCGCGATCCCGCGATCAACGCCGCGATGCAGATGAGCCCGGTCGGCCCGGCGGCCAGTGAGAACCCAGCGATCAACACCGCGACCGCCGCGGGCAGCAGCCGCCCGGTGGCAATGGCCCGTTCGATCGAGCACCAGGTGAGCAGCGCACCCGCCGCGATCAGCGGCTCCGGCCGCAGCCCGTTGTCATAGGGCAGCCAGAAGGCGAGGAACACCAACCCGGCGGTCCACAGCGCGACCTTGTTCCGCCGCACCCGAGCACCCAGGCGCGGCAACACCTCCCGGCTGATCACCAGCCAGCAGACCACACCCGCGAGCACGGCGGGCAGCCGCATCCACGGACTGGCATCCGAAATCCGGGTCATCCAGGCGAGCACCTCGTACGACCAGCCGAACGGCGCCTCGGGCACCGCGAACCAGCGATAGTAGTTCGCCATGTACCCGGCGTGCCCGGAGGCCCGCGCCATGTTCAGGATGTAGCCGTCGTCGGAGGTGTTGGCGCCGATGAAGTGCCACAGCCCGAGCGTGCCGAGCACCACGCCGTCGGTCGCGGTGAACCGCCACCAGTGCGCGGGCAGGAACCGGCGGGCCCGGCGCCGGTCACTGGTGTCCAGCAGGTGCAGTGCGATCAGTGCGATGAGCGTGCACAGCACGGCCGCGATGATCGCGGCCAGCTTCAGCACCGACGGCGACGAGGAGAACCGGGAGTCGATGTCGGCGTGCAACCGCGCACCATCCAACCGACCGGCCGCCAGATCGGTGAACGCCCCGACCACCTGCGGGCGGATGTCCCGAGTCACGGTGTTACGGAAGGGCGTTCCGTCCTGCCGGGACGCGCCGGTGATCTCGGTGGTCGTCGCGGCGGCGGTCGAGTCGACGGTGAGTGCCGTGCAGCCCGCCGCGGTGATCTCGGCGACCGGCGCGGACAGCAGCGGAACGTCGCGCAGCACCACCGAGAGCGTGTCGTCGGCGACCGAGACGACCAGTCCCTTGCTCGCGGCCTGGCCCGAGGCGACCGGCACGGTGGACACCACCGTGCCCGTGCCCACCGCCTGGATGACCGAGCACGGCAGCGTCGTGGTCAGCCGCAGCGGCTGATACGACACCAGCGGCGCCTCGACACTGCTGAGTCCGGCCTGTGGCCAGTCCAGCGTGGCCTGGTCCTGCCGCACCGGCAACAGCGGTGTCAGCAGCGCCAGCACGAATCCCAGGAACCCGGAGACGAGGGCGATCAGGCGGTAACGGGTGAACGCTCGAGTTGATCGGTCCGGTCGCACGGGGGTTGATGCTAGCTACCCGATGGGCCGGACCCGGTGATCACCACTGTTACCGGCGCTCACCGCAGCGCGCGAACGTTCCAAACCCACACGTCGTCCACCCGGGTCGGCCCGAAGCCGAGCAGCCGCGTCACGGTGGCGGACAGCGTGTCGCCGTTCGCGGTCGCGGGCAGCACCAGCACGTCGGCCCGCCAGAAGTTCAGGTCGTTCAGCAGCTGCGCGCGTTCCTCGTCGCCGATCGGCGGCACCACCCCGGTGTCCTGCGCCTGCACCAGCAACGCGGTGGTCGGGCGCATCTCCGGACCGTAGATGCCTTTCTTCTGCGTCCCGGTCGGTCCGACGAAGTACCCGCCGGCCAGCGGGAAGTCGAAGCCCGCGTCGGCCTGCCAGCGCAACGCCCGCGCATCGGCCGGGCGCGGCGGCGGCACCATGACCACCGACCCGTCGCGGACGTACTCGCGCACCGCGCCGTCGGCGAAGAACTCCGGCGTCGGCGCGCGCTCGATCACGGGCAGCACCGTCGGCACCAGCGGCAGCAGCGCACACGCGAGCGTGCCGAACCAGGCCAGCGGTCGCCAGTCGACCGGCGACTCGCGCCAGGCCCGGACCGCCCGATCGGTCGCCAGCGCGAGGATCACCGCGATGGCGGGAATCGCCGCCATGGTCAGCCGGGACTCCAGCACCGTGTTGAGCAGCGGGACCTTTTCCGCCCAGCGCCACGGCAATTCGACGCCGGTGCTCCGCTTGCCGAGCATGGCGACCGCACCCAGTGACAGCACGCCGAACACCGCGATCACCGCGCCCGCGGCACGCACCAGGCGATCACGCCACAGCAGCGCGGCGGTGGCGGCGACGAGCAGCAGTAGCGGCCAGCCGAAGTAGGCGTTCTGCTCGGTTTCGTTGATTGCCACATATTGACCCGGCGAGAACATTCCGCCCAGCGATTCGGACGGGAACTGCACGATCGCCTTCAGGTCGTTGCCCATCGGCCCGTGATCGATCGAGCGGTAACTCTGCGGCCCGAAGAACTGCCACCACAGCGGTATCACGGTGAGCATCAGGGTGATCACCGCCGCGAGCAGTACCGTTGGGGTGATCCGGCGCAGCGCGCGCAGCCCCAGCCGCGGCGCGTGCAGGTAGTACACGACCGCGAACAGCCCGAACGACAGCGCGAAGATCAGCAGCGGCTCCTCGCCGAGCGCGATCTGCATGGCGACGAGCAGTCCGAGCACGACGGCATCCCGGATCCGGCTGCGCGCCCCCGCCGCACCGGCCCGCCGCGCCATCCGGATCAGGTGACCGGCGATGACCGGAAGAAGCACCAGCACAACGAAATTGGGGTGGGCGTTGGCATGCGAGATCATCGCGGGCGCGAAGCCGCAGAACAGGCCGCCGATGCTCGCCGCGAACTTCGATTCGACGAGCTCCCTGGAGAACAGCCAGTACCAGCCGAGCGCGGTGGCGGCCAGGCCGAGGGTGAGCACGAGCACGAACGTCACCGTCGGCCCGAACAGCAGGGTGATCGGCGTGAACGGCACCCCGACCCCGAACATGGCCGTGTTGGCCATCATGTTCACCCCGGCGGGGAAGTTCTGCAGGTTCGTGCCGAGCGGGTTCTCCAGATTCGCCACCGAGTGCGCGGTGACCGCGAAGAACCACTCCCACATCGTCTGGTCCTGACCGCTCTTGATCAGGTACCCGCTCTGCGTATTGCGCCACTGCCCGGACAGGACCAGGACGGCCAGCGCGAGGTAGCCGAGTCCGGCGATCAGGTCGAACCGATTGACCCGGATGCGGGGGAGTCTTCGCCTCCGAACCGGAGCCGACGGGCCCTTCGTGAGCACTCCGGTCGCGTTGGATTTCCTATCCGCGACCCCGACCGCCGACCCGTCCAGACTGCCCAGATCGACCTGCTCTACCCGTACCACCTGCAAACTTCTCCTACTAGCTAGCTCTAACTCAGCCGCCCACGGTAACCGAACAGGCTGTGTTGTGCCTGGCAACGGGGGCTGACGGGCGCACGGAACATCGCGGACGCGCAGGTAGCGACGCGCTTCTGCGATGTTCCGCGCGGAGTTGCGCTATCGACGGAGAGTGACCAGGGCGAACGGGCCGATGTCGGTGGTCGTGAAGCGCGGGTCGGCGAAGAGTTCCTTGGGGAAGCTGACGGTGTAGCGCTCGACGTTGGGATCGTTCGGGTAGACGTCCTTGGCGAGGCGCAAGGTGTAGGCGTCATCACCGCGCCGGAACAAAAAGGCATCCGGAGCCCGCCACGGGCAGGCGGCCAGGGCGTCCAGCAGCGCACCGGAGGACTTCAGCTTGCTCCAGCCCTCGATGGTCGCGGCCCGGCCGGCGAAATCGGCGAGCGGGTTGGCGTAGTGCGAGGTGAGTGCCTGGAAGCCGTAGTACGGGTAGAAGGACAGGAAGCTGGTGTCGGCGGTGAGGACCACCGTCTCCGAGCGCGGGCGGCCGGTCTGCGCGGTGAGCGTCGCGTCCACCGCCTGGTAGTGCGCGACGGCTGAGGGCGGTCGTTGATCCGCACGTTCGCCGTTACCGTCGGTGTCGGTGTACGCGGTGGTGATCTCCGGCGCCAGAATGTGCGGGATGTTCTGAGTGAACGCGAGCGCGCCGACGATGGCGACGGCCACCGCCGCGAGCCGGAACCGGCTCGGCTCGCCGATCGCCTGGTAGACGGCCCTGGCACCCTCGATGAAGCCGAACGCGCCCGCCGCCCCGAGCAGTACCAGCAGGACCGGCTCCAGCCGGAACGACAGCAGCGTGGTGCCTGCCGCGGTGGCGGTCATCGACAGCAGCGTCCACAGGTAGATCGCCAGCACACCGATGCCGAGCGCCTGCGCCCGTCGCGACGAGGCCGCGCGTACCACCAGCCAGATCAACCCGACCAGGCACAGCGCGCCGCGCAAGGAGAACTCCGCCATCGGGAACGCCAGCTCGGCACCGCCCTCCGGCAGGTAGTGGAACGCCGAACCGGACCTCGTCGGCACCCCGTCCAGCGCCTTCAACAGGATCGGCAGCCACACGATCAACGCGACCACCGCGGCGATCGCGGCGATTACCACCAGTCGTACCAGCGGCGGGACGGCTGCCCGCCACACCGGACGAACCGCGCCTTCGGCGGTACGAGCCCGCCGGGGATGACCGGCGAGCCGTCGTTCCCGCACCGCGAGCCACGCCGCCACCAAACCCATCAGCCCGACGGCGAAAGCCGCGACGCCGAAGTACAGCGTGTAGAAGCTCGCCGCCACACCGAGGAAGAGCCCGGTGCCGACCACCGCGCCCCAGCCGCCGGCGGTGCCGCGCGCGGTCGGTTCCTCCGGCCGGTGCAGCGCGCCCCACGCGAGGACGAGCGCGGGCGGCAACAGGATGACGATCACCGAGCTGTACGCCTCCGGCGCGGCGTATGCCACCGCGAGTGCGGTGACCGCCGCCGTGACCGCGATCGCCCAGTCCGCGCGAATCAGCTTGGACCACAGCACGAGCGAGATCACGGCCGCCACTGCGATCGACCCGATCGCATACGGCTTGAACGCCTCCCAGCCGTCCATCCCGAGCACGTTCGCGACGCGCCCGCCGATCCAGAACCAGCCCGCCGGATAGAACGGCGGCAGATCCGCATAGGTCATGTCGTGCAGCGCGGCCGTATCGGTGAGGCGGGTCAGGTATTCGGTACGAAACTCCTGATCCACCGAGACACCCAACAGGTACAGCTTGGTCGCGGCCAACGGCATGCCGAGGGTGAATGTGACAAACGTCGAAATGCCCACCCAAGAAAGCAGTTTCGCGACCCACGGCCGCGTGAACCACTTGCCCGCGCGCTGTCCGTGGCGAACCAGCGCGATCGCCGCGACCACGAAGACCGCGGCGACGACCTGTCCCACCGTTGTCAGTGCCCGAGTCACGTTGGAGGAGTTGAACGCGGGCCACTGCACCATCGAGAACGCCACGAGCCCCACCGCGGTCACCGCGATGGCGACCAGCGCTGCCAGCATCGCCTCACCGACGCCGGACCCGATGTGCCTGAGCAGCAACGCACCTCGCCCGCCGATGGGAGCGGGTGCTTCGCCCCGCTCGGCGACCGTGGCCGTCATCGGCCCACTCCGGCGGCCTCGACGTGCGGCAGGCACGCCGTGCCGGTGCGGCCTTCTCGGATTACTCGCATGGCATCTCCGGGTTCACTCGGGCTGAGCATTCGCGTCGGCGCCGCATGGTCTCGGTTCGAGAGCGTGCGGGGGATCGGCGATCATGCTGCCAGGTCCGGCTTCGGATGCGGCGACCTGTGCCGGTCGTGGCGAAACGAAAACCGCACCTCGCCGCCCCGCGTACCGGATGCGGGATCGGATCGAGGTGCGGCTCGAAGCAAAACTCAGATGGGCAGCTTGCGGAAGATCGGGCGCGGGATGTGGCGCAGGATCATCATCACGTAGCGGAAGGCACCGGGTGCCCAGATCAGGTCCTTGCCCCGCTGGGAAGCCGAAACGGCAAGTGCCGCAACGTCTTCCTTGTCGACGGTGAGCGGAGCCTCCTTGACGCCGGCCGAGGCCCACGCGTCGATGGTGGTCTTGGTGCGCACCTGACCGGGCCGGATGACCAGCACGCGCGGGCCGTACGGCCGCAGCGCCTCGCCGAGGCCGAGGTAGAACCCGTCCAGGCCGGCCTTGGTCGAGCCGTAGACGAAGTTCGAGCGGCGCACCCGCTCACCGGCCGCCGAGGACATGGCGATGATCCGGCCGTAGCCCTGCGCCTTCATCTTCTCGCCGATCAGCACGCCGACCGAAACCGCGGCGGTGTAGTTGATTCCGGCGATCTGCACGGCCTTGCGCTGGTCCTGCCACAGCTCCTCGGCATTGCCGAGCAGCCCGAACGCGACGATGGCGACATCGACGTCGCCGCCGTCCCACGCCGCGTCGATCACCTTCGGGTGGCTGTCGGTGTCGAGGGCGTCGAAGTCGATGACGTCGACCTGGCTCGCGCCCGCCGCCTTCATCTGCGCGACCGCCTCGTCGCGCAGCGGATCGTTGGGCAGCGCGGCGAGCACGATGCGCGCGGGGCCCTTCTTCAGGTATTCCGCGCAGATCGCCAGGCCGATTTCGGAGGTCCCGCCGAGCAGCAGGATGGCCTGCGGGTTTCCTACGGCATTGATCACTGCAGCTCCAGCCTTCTCGCCATATCGGACATGAAAACGCCTGTGGGATCGACGCTTCGGCGGATCTTGATCCATTCGTCGATCCGCGGGTACATCTGGTGGAACGTCTCCGCGGTGGTTCGCGAGTCCTTCGCGGTGTACAGCCTGCCGCCGAACTCCAGCACCCGCCGGTCCAGCTCGCTGACCAGCTCGTTCAGGCCCGGCCGGATCGGGAAGTCGACACAGATGTTCCAACCCGGCATCGGGAAGCTCAATGGGGACGGATTTCCCGCGCCGAACAGCTTGAACACATTCAAGGCCGAGTAGTGACCCGACGCCTGGATGTCGATGATGATCCGCTTGAACTCTTCGACCGCTTCGGTCGGAACCACGAACTGGTACTGCAGGAACCCGGCGGGCCCGTAGGCACGGTTCCACTCGGCGATCATGTCGAGCGGGTGGTAGAACTGCGTCAGGTTCTGCACCTTGCCGGTGTAGTTGCCGCCGAGCGCGTAATACGCCTCGCCCACCGCACCTAGGCTGAGCTTGTTCGCCGTCCAGCTCGGGAAGATGTTCGGCACCGTCATCAGCTGTGGCGCATCGAATTTCAGTGGATTCGCACGCTTGCGCTTGGGCAGTTCGTCCACCTTGGCAAGGCGGCCACGGGTGATGTTCGCCCGGCCGAGCTTCGGCAGCGGGTTCATCACGTCGAACCACGCGCTCGAATACGTGTAGTTCGCCTCGCTGCCGTCGCTGTGTGCCGCGATGGTCTCGTCCAGCGTGGTGGTCTTCACACCGTCATTGAGGAAGTACGCCGTTTCGGTGGGCGTCATCTCGATGGTCGCGCGCAGGATGATCCCGGTGAGCCCGTTGCCGCCGACGGTCGCCCAGAACAGCTTGGCGTTGCGCTTCGGGGTGATGTGCTGCACCTGCCCATCGGCGGTCAGCAGATCGATCGAGCGCACGTGGTTGCCGAAGCTGCCCTCGCTGTGATGGTTCTTACCGTGGATGTCGGAGGCGATGGCGCCGCCGATCGTCACCTGACGGGTGCCCGGCAGCACTGGAACCCAGAGCCCGAACGGCAGCGCCGCCTTCATGAGCTGGTCCAGGCTGACGCCACCGTCCACGTCGACGATCCGCGTATCGCGGTCGATCCGGTGGATATGGTTCAGCGCCGTCATATCGACGACCAGCCCGCCTGCGTTCTGCGCGTGGTCGCCGTAGGAGCGCCCGAGCCCGCGCGCGATGATGCCGCGGCGCAGGTGCGGTGGCTTCGAGTCGTTGTCCTCGGCGACCATGGCGACGGCCTTGGCGATCAGTTCTGGATCGCTGGTCGAGAGCACTTCGGAAGAGGTTGGTGCGGTGCGACCCCACCCGGTCAACGTGCGGGTGTGCGTCGGCAATGCGAACGCGTTCCCGGCGTCGGCCCCATCGTTTGTGACGGTGGTGCCGCTCTCGTTACCGGTTGTCGTGGTGGCGGTCGGAGCTTTCGTGGACATCGGGATAGAGGCTACAGGTATGACCGGACATCCGGTCGAGGTCTCTTACTCCGGAGTAGTGATCTACATATCGTTTTGGCGACCGCTACGCTCGTCGCGTGCATGCCGAACCCCACCTGCCGCTCCCGGCCGAGCTGCCGCTGGTCGACGAGCCGGGCGGTACCGACGTCGACCTGAAGACCCAGATCGTCCGGTTCACACTGACCGGCGGGCTGTCGGCGGTCGTCGACTTCGGGCTGTACAGCCTGCTGTTCAACGTGCTCGGGCTGCCGCGCGAGGCCGCGAAGTCGCTCAGCTTCATCGCGGGCACCACCACGGCCTACCTGATCAACCGCCGATGGACCTTCCAGGCGGCGCCGAGCCGAGCCCGGTTCGTCGCCGTGGTGATCCTCTACGCGGTCACCTTCGCCGTCCAGGTGGGTATCAACGCGGTGCTCTACGAAGCCCTGCCCGACGCCGTCTGGCGTCAGCTGCTGGCCTTCGTCGTCGCCCAGGGCACCGCCACTGTGATCAACTTCGTCGTGCAGCGCCTGGTGATCTTCAAGATCCACTAGGCCCGCGGGACGGCTCGATCAGCGGGTGACCAGCGCGGCCACCTCGACCCGGTCGCCGCTCTCTGCTTTGGCGCCGAAGTAGTCGCCACCCTTGGCGCGGACATTGTCGGTGCCCCAGTCGCGGCGTTCGCGGTCGGCGGGGACCAGGTGCGGAATGTGCTTGCGGCAGTGGATGTAGGCCTCTTCGATGTCGACCACCACCCAGCGTTCGGCGGTGCGGCCCTTGAGGTTCTCCGGTAGCCCGGATACCGCGTTGCGCAAGGTTGCGTCGGGGATGATCCGGGCCGAGCCGTTGATGTGCAGGCCGATCAGGTCGCGCACGAAATCGATTAGCAGGATGCCTACGTGCGGGTTCTCCAGAATGTTGCCGAGGCTGGCCAGCACCCCGTTGCCGCGGTATTCGGGGTACGCAATCGTGCGTTCGTCGATGACGTGCAGAAAACCGGGTTCGCCTGCCCGGAAGGTCGAGTCGCACTCGCCGTGTTTGTCCGCCGTGGCGATGAAGGCCATGTCCATCCGCCCGATGAACTCGATCATCGTGGGATTGAGCTGTTCGAGCACCTGGTCGTGGTAGAAACGCGCCGCTCTGTCCTGTGTGCCGTACCGCTCCTGTAGCTCGTGCTCGCCGTCACTGCCGCACTGCGTACTGGGCATCTTCGTCACCCTCTGGTAGCCGGAATCCGGATCCTGCGAGGGTTCGGCGTTGAGCCCCGCGACTAAACCGAAATCCTGTCCATGTTAAGTCCGTTCGGCCTGGCAAAACTACGAAATCCACGTTGAGAATGCACCGAATGCGTAGTTAGCGCAAGGGATTCCGAAACTTAGCTAAAAGCCGACCGGCCGGAATTATCGTCCGAGCCGGCCGACGTGCGGGAGAGGATTTCCGGACGCGCGTCACGCCGGGTTCAGGGTCACCGGGACACCGTTGAAGACCGCGTTGCCCGACGGCACGTCGACCACCGAATCATCGGTCAGCACATTGGCGTTGACGCCCGCGTGCGCCCGCGCCACCGTCTGCGTGCTGTCGGTGTGGCCCCAGCCGTGCGGCAGGCTCACCACGCCGGGCATGATCGTCTCGGTCGGCTCCAGCGGCACCGTCAGCGTGCCCGCCGCCGACTTCACCACCGCGTGCTCGCCTAGCCCGAGCCGCGCCACATCGGCCGGATTGATATGCAGCGTGCAGCGATTCGACCCGCTCACCAGCTGGCCGATGTTGTGCATCCAGCTGTTGTTGGACCGCAGCTGACGCCGCCCGATCAGCACCACGTCCGGCGCGGTATCGGCCAACCGGGCCCGCATCCTGGCCACATCGTCGAGCAGCTGCCGCGGGGCGAGTTCCACCATCTTCGACTCGGTGCGCAGCGCGCCGGGCAGCTTCGGCTGCAACGGCCCGAGGTCGATACCGTGCGGATTGTCGAGCAGCACTTGCAGATTCAGCGTGCCGCCGTTCCATTCGCCGTACGGCCCGAGGCGAAGCATCAGGTCGAGGCGTTGTTCGGTGGTGTCGGCCCCGATCAATTCGCCGCGCCGGTCCGCCATTCCGGCTTTCTGCAGCATGCCCGCGATGATCAGTTCGTCCACTCCGGTGAGCGGGTCCACCCCGTCCGCACCCTCGTGCGGCATGCCCGAGACCGCCGCGGCGAGGCGCGCCAGCACCCCCGACTCCGACGGGCGATCGCCGAGCGGCACCAACGGCCGGGAGTAACGGGCGTAGTTGTGCACCGCGAACTGCAGCAGGGCGAAGTCGTAGTGCGGCGACTGCACCGGTCGCGGCGGCGGCAGGATCACGTCGGCGTGCCTGGTGGTTTCGTTGCGGTAGCGGTCCACGCTGACCATGAAGTCGAGCTGGGCGAAGGCGGCGTCGAGCCGGGCACCGCTCGGCGCGGAGAGCACCGGGTTGCCTGCGACCGTCACCAGCGCGCGGATCTGACCCTCGCCCGGGGTGAGGATCTCGTCGGCCAGCGTCGCGACCGGCAGTTCACCCATCGCCTCGGGCAGGCCCCGCACCCGGCTGGCCCAGCGGCCGAGCCGGAACGGCCTGCTGCGCGTGATTCCGCCCGCCGCCGCGGTGGCGAACATCGCCCCGCCCGGCGAGTCCAGGTTGCCGGTCAACGCGTTGATCGCATCGACGAGCCACTGGGTGATGGTGCCGAACTCCGCCGTGCAGGTGCCGATCCTGGCGTACACCGCCGCGGTCGGCGCGGCCGCGAGCTCGCGGGCGAGGCGGATCACCGTCGCCGCGGGCACCCCGGTGCGTACCGCCACCGAGTCCGGGCTGAAGGCAGCTGCGGCCGTGCGCAGTTCATCGAGCCCGGCGACCTCGACCCGCAGGTCGGTGAGCTGCTCGGCGAACAGCGTGTGCACGATGCCGAACAGCAGGTACGCGTCGCTGCCCGGCCGGATGAACAGGTGCTCGTCGGCCAGCTTCGCGGTCCGGGTGACGCGCGGGTCCACCACTACGAACCGGCCGCCGCGGCGCTGCAACGCCTTCAACCGCCCGGGGAAATCCGGTGCGGTACACAGTGACCCGTTCGACTCCAGCGGATTCGCGCCGAGCATCAGCAGGTAGTCGGTGCGATCCAGATCCGGGACCGGCACCGTCAGCGGATCGCCGAACATCAGCCCGCTGGCCACCTGCTTGGGCATCTGGTCGGCGGTACTCGCCGAGAAAAGGTTCTTGGTACTCAATGCGCGCAGCAGCACAGGTACGTAGAGCGCCCCGGCAACGGTGTGTGCGTTCGGGTTGCCCAAATAGGCTGCCGCCGCCTGTTTTCCGTGTTCGGCGACCACCGCGGGAAAGCGTTCCGCGATCAGATCGAAGGCCTCGTTCCACGAGGCGGTCCGCCAGGTATCGGTGGCCCGGTCGCGAATCATCGGCTCGGTCACCCGATCGGGGTCCTCGTCGAGATGGCCGAAGCTCGCCCCCTTGGGGCAGATGAAGCCCTTGCTGAAGGGGTCCTGCTTGTCGCCGCGAACCGAGGTCACATGATCATCGGAATCGAGGGTGAGTTCGAGTCCGCACACCGCCTCGCAGAGCGGGCAGGTGCGCAACAGGTTGCGTGAATCCGTGATCGAGGCCATGCCACATCCTCCCGCGCTATGGCCGGTCTGAAAAGAGAACACGGGATATGCGACGCGGGTGGCAGCTACAACGACCGATACCCGCTACCTCTTCTTCGGACATCGAAGACGTGGTGCGGGTGTCCAGGGCGGCTACGGCGCCCTTCGTATCGACCGAGCGACTGCTGGAAGCAGAACGACCGATACCGGAGCGCCGGGGCTGTCGACGCGAATCGGATATCGGTCGTGATGGCCGGGGTTGCCCCGGCCGTCGTTCAAACCTCTAGCAGGCGACGCTGGTGAGCTGGTCGCGCTTCTGCGCGGTCGCGGCCCGGACGGCGGCGCTGATCGCGACCACCGGCGGAACCCAGCGGGCCTCGCCCGGTGCGACACCCCAGCAGGCCGAACCGGCCAGCAGGTGGGTGGGCGGCAGCGGGACGGTCGCGCCGTCGGTGTGCACGATGGCACCCGCGGATGTCAGCGCCTCGAGCGCCATGGCGGCCTTGCGGACGCCGGTGACCAGGTGGATCTCGCGACGCTCCGCGCCGGGCAGTTCGATGACCGGGCCGGAAAGATTGTTCGCCCGCAAGAAGCGGCGAACCTCGCCGGCCAGCTCGCCGCTGACCTCGATGGCCGAAAGGTCGTCATCGGTGATCAGGCAGAGACCGTTGGCCGTTTCTGCGACCGTCCATCCGCGCTGGGTGTAGTCCTGCGCAGCGGCGGTCATAGCGGCCGCCGAGACGGAAGTCGGAAACGTGGTGCGCACTGTTCTCTCCATTCCCCGGTAGATCTGGGTCCTGCATTCATGGGTCGTATCGGTGCCAGCTGTCCGCAGCGTTACGCGATCTTCGAAACTTCTTCGTCAGTGTTGGCTACGTCTCTTTCAGGTGCCCTTGAAAGCAAATTGCTATGACGTTGCTCGAACTTCGCAAATTTTGTTGTCCCCCGGCTACTTTGAGTCGCTGACCTGTCCTTTCGCTGTGCCATTCCTGCGAGACCGCTGAGGATGATGGGACGGATGTGGTCTGCGCTACTTCTCTGGCTGGCTCGGATGTGGGATTGCGGGGAGGATTTCGACCATGAGCGATGAGTCCACCGGTGCGGGCAAGGGGACCGAGCCGCCCGACCCGGAGGGGTACGAAGCCGAATCGCGGTGGATCACCTGGAAAGAATCAGCGACCCGCCGGTTCTCCCGCGCCGCTGTCATCGAGGAGGAGCAACCGGCTGAGCCGTTCGAGAGTCCGCGCGCCTTCGGCCAGTGGAGCGTCGAGGCGGCGCGCGGTTTGCTCGATGTGCAGTTCCGGCGGCCCGCCACGCGAACGCTGCTGCCGCTGGCCTACATCCTCGGTCTGGTGTTCGCCTGCGCCGTTCCGATCGCGCTGACAGTACTCATGTGGCGGGTCTCCGCGGTGCTGGGGGTGCTTGCCGCGGTGATCGGAATTCCGTTGGGGCTGACCATCGCGGCCGCGGTGCGCCTGATGCTGGAATTCCTGGTGAACGCGTCCCGGTTGGCCACCAGGGTGGAGCACATCAGCGAGCTGGCCGACGATTTGTTCCAGGCGCTGTCCGATGTCGCCGAACCGGTCAATCAGCTCTCCGAAGACGTTCGCGCCGTGCAGTTCTGGCGCTTCCGCAAGGGCGGCTCGCGCAGGTAGGCGCGTCGAATCTCGCCCGGCACAGGGTATTTGGCGTTGTTTTGCCACCGGCCTAGCTGTGACACCCATCGTGACCTATGTCCGTTTTGCTGTGAAACAATGCTGTTTGGATGCCGGTATACCGACGACAGCATCTGGTAGGGATGGTCCCAATGGCGAACTCGTGAGGGGTTCGGCAGTGCGACCGGCGCACGGCAACGAGGGGGGAACAACTATGGCTTTACCGCAGGGGACCACTGGATCGACGATGCCCCGGCGTCAGCTGGGGCGTCACTTGCGTGATCTGCGCAATCGCGCCCGGATGACCACCAGGACGGCGGCTCAGCAGCTGGAATGGTCGGAGGCCAAGATCTGGCGGATCGAGACGGGCCAAACCTCCTTGCGCAGCCTCGATGTCGAGGCGATGTGCAAGGTCTACGGCGCGCCGTCCGATCTGATCGGTCCGCTCACCGCCTTGGCGCGGGAGACCAAGGCGCGGGGGTGGTGGACCGCCTACGGTGACGTCATCGCCGAGGGTTTCGAGGTGTACATCGGTCTCGAGGAGGCGGCGTCCCGGCTGTCGACCTACGAGAACGAACTGGTGCCCGGCCTGTTGCAGACCGAGGCGTACACGCGGGCGATGCTGGCCGCCGCGCGCCCCGATATGTCCGCGAGCGAGATCGATCGCCGGGTGCAGCTGCGGATGGCCAGGCAGGCCTTGGTCACCCGGGCCGACGCGCCGTTGCAGCTCGACGCGGTGATCAGCGAAAGCGTGCTGTGGCGCCGCATCGGCGGGGCCGAGGTGGCCGCCGGGCAGCTGGCGCACCTGCGGCAGATGTGCGACCTGCCCAACGTCGGCATCCGGGTGGTGCCACCGGATTCCGGCTACCACGAGGGCATGGACTCGGGCCGATTCGTCATGCTCGAATTCCCCGAGTTGCGCGTCGGCGAGCAGCCCGAGCCGCCGGTGGTCTACGTCGAGGCGTTCACCGGACCGGTCTACCTGGACAAGGACAACGACATCGACCGGTACCGAAGGGCTTTCGCGAGCCTGGGTGCGGTGGCGGTGGACGCGCGCGAAGGCATCGAAGCGGCGCGCGATAGCTGCACCGTCTGAAGTTCGTTGTGCCTCAGCAGTTTCGGCTGGGTATCAGCACTTTCGACCGGGCGAGGGCCACGTGTCGCTCAGCACCGCACGGTGGGTGGGCAGCGCCTGCTGGTAGACCTCGCGGCCCTTCTCGGTGAGGCAGACGAACACGGCGCGCCGGTCCTCGGGGCACATGGTGCGCGAGACCAGGCCGTCGCGTTCCAGCCGGGCCACCGCGCGCGAGAGCGCGCTCTGGCTCAGGTAGATGTCGTTGGCCAGGTCGCTCATTCGATAGTCGCCACAGTTGGCGTCGACCAGCCGGTCCAGCGTCTCGAACTCGCTGAGTCCGATCCGATGCTGTCCCTGTAGCGCTTTTTCCAGTGCGCAACTCACCGTCGCATGCCGGTCGAGCAGCTCTCGCCACTCGCCAACCAGCCCGGTCGGCGCGACGGTGCGCCGGGCTGTCTCGATTGCCGACGGGTTCGACATGGCCCCATCCTAGTGGCCGCCGGAGGTCTATGCAACTGCATTAAATGTGTTGGCATTTAATGCGTGCGCATGTAACGTACCCCGCATGACTTCACCGGCAACCCCGGCGGCCGCCTCCGCGACCGACGCGAATGTATGGACTACCCGGCTTTGGGGCATGCTGATCACGCTGTGCATCGTGCTGTTCCTCGATGGCCTCGACGTCTCGATGATCGGCGTGGCGCTGCCGTCCATCGGCAATGAATTGGATCTCTCGACCTCCACCCTGCAGTGGCTGGTCAGCGGCTACATCCTCGGCTACGGCGGCCTGCTGCTGCTCGGCGGACGCACCGCCGACCTGTTCGGGCGCCGCAAGGTCTTCCTGATCGCACTGGCCGTCTTCGCCGTCGCCTCGCTGGCCGGTGGCCTGGTCAGCTCCGGGCCGCTGCTCATCCTCACCCGATTCATCAAGGGCCTGGCCGCCGCGTTCACCGCGCCGACCGGCCTGTCGATCATCACCACCAACTTCGCCGAGGGCCCGGCCCGTAACAAGGCGCTGTCCATCTACACCGTGTTCGGCGCGGGCGGTTACTCCTCCGGCCTGCTGTTCGGTGGCCTGATGACCGGGGTCGGCTGGCGCTGGACCTTCCTGCTGCCGGTCCCGATCGCGCTGGCCGCGCTGGCCGCCGCGTGGGTGCTGGTCCCGAAGGACAAGCCCGCCGAAGAAGGCGGCCACGACCTGTTCGGCGCGCTGCTGTCCACCTCCGCGATGCTGCTGCTGGTCTACACCGTCGTCACGGCGCCGGAGGCGGGCTGGGCGTCCGCACGCACCCTCGGCTCGTTCGCCGCGGTGCTGGTCTTGTTCGTCGGCTTCGTCGCGGTGGAGAAGCGGGTCAAGCACCCGCTGGTCCGGCTCGGCATCCTGCGCAAGGTCTCGCTGGTCCGCGCCAGCCTGGCGATCGTCGCGGTGGCCGGTTCCTACTTCAGCTGGCAGTTCATCGTGACCCTGTACATGCAGGACACCCTGGGCTGGTCGCCGCTGAAGCTGTCGATGGCGCTGCTGCCGGTCGGTCTGATGGTCGCGTTGTCCGCGGTGTTCTCCGACAAGCTGGTCGACCGGTTCGGCACCGGCCCGATCATCGGCGTCACCATGGCCGTGATGGCCGTCGGCTACCTGATGTTCCTGCGACTGGACACCGCGCCGTCGTACTGGACGATGCTGCTGCCCGCGATCATGCTGATCGGCATCGGCTGGGTCGGCTTCCCCGCCATCAACATTCAGGCGACCAACGGGATCGACGACGACGAACAGGGTCTCGCGGCGGGCGTGCTGCAGACCTCGATGCAGGTCGGCGCGGCCATCGTGCTCGCCGTGACCACCGCGATCATCGCGTCGGGCAGCCACGGTGACACCTCGCCCACCGCGATGCTGGATACCTACCGCCCCGGCCTGATCTTCGCCGCGGCCGTCTCCATCGCCGGTGCGCTGGTTGCCCTTTCGGCCTTCTTCGTCAAGCGCACCAAGCAGGCCGAGCGTGCTCCCGAACCGGAGCTCGAGCTCGTCGGCTGAACTCCGACAGCCGATACGGAGCAGGCCGGTGCCACCGCGAGGTGGTGCCGGCCTGTTTCGTGCTACTCAGGAAAAGGGCGGTGCGGCAGTGTCTTTGGCCGAGCGGATGAAGGTCAGCGGGCTACCGTCGCGGCCGACCGTCGGCCAGTCGATGCCGAGCTGCGGGTCGAAAGCGTCGATGTCCCTGTCGAACTCGGGCGTGTACTCCAGCGAGCACAGATAGGTGACGGTGGAGTTGTCCTCCAGCGAGAGGATCGCGTGGCCGAGGCCCTCGGACAGGAACATCGAGCGCCGGTCGACATCGTCGAGCAGCACGCTGTCCCAGCGCCCGTAGGTGGGTGAACCCGGGCGCAGGTCGACGACCACGTCGAGAAACGCACCGCGCACACAGGTTACGTACTTCGCCTGCCCCGGCGGATCCTCGGTGTAGTGGATGCCGCGCAGCACCCCGGCGGCCGAGACCGAGCAGTTCACCTGCCGCAGATCGAACGGCCGGCCCGTCACCTTCTCGAACTCCGAGGCCTTGAAGCCCTCGAGAAACATGCCGCGGCCGTCGCCGAGCTGGCGCGGGGTGATCACCCAGGCGCCGGGGACGTCGAGCTCCCGGAACTCCATGCTCACCAGTCCCGGCCGCGTTCGAGGATGTCGAGCAGGTAGCTGCCGTAACCGGAGCGGGTCAGCGGTTCGGCCAGCTTGCACAGCTGTTCGTCGTCGATGTAGCCCATCCGCCAGGCCACCTCCTCCGGCACGCCGATCTTGAGGCCCTGCCGCTCCTCGATGGTGCGCACGTAGTTGGCGGCGTCGAGCAGCGAATCGAAGGTGCCGGTGTCGAGCCAGGCCGTACCGCGCGCGAGCACGTCGACCCGGAGCCGATCCTGTTCCAGGTAGGCCCGATTGATGTCGGTGATCTCGTATTCGCCACGCGCGGACGGCTTCAGCGTGCGCGCGATCTCGACCACGTCGTTGTCGTAGAAGTACAGCCCCGGGATGGCGTAGTTCGAGCGCGGGGTCTTCGGCTTCTCCTCGATGGACACCGCGCGCCCCTCGGTGAACTCGACCACGCCGTACGCCGTCGGGTCCGATACCCAGTAGGCGAACACCGCGCCGCCGTCGATCCCGGCGAAGCGGTTCAGGCTGGTGCCGAGCCCCGGGCCGTGAAAGATGTTGTCGCCGAGCACCAGCGCCGCGTTGTCGGTGCCGATGTGGTCGGCGCCGAGCACGAAGGCGCGGGCCAGGCCGTCCGGCTCGGGTTGCACCACGTAGCTGATCGAGAGGCCGAACTGCGCGCCGTCGCCGAGCAGCCTGCCGAACGCGTCGGCGTCCTCGGGCGTGGTGATGACGAGGATGTCGCGGATGCCCGCGAGCATCAGCGTGGACAGCGGGTAGTAGACCATGGGCTTGTCGTAGACCGGGACAAGCTGCTTGCTGACCCCGCGTGTGATCGGATGCAACCGGGAACCGGTGCCACCCGCCAAGATAATGCCCCGCATGACCAGGAGTCTGCCAGTTCGGCCTGCGCCAAGCGTCGGCGAGGTTCCGAGTGTTCGTCGAATTGATTACGGAATCGGCGTTCACGGTTTCCGGAGCGGTCGGTTCAGCGATTCTGTTGCTTAGGTCACACAAGCATGGTGTTCTGAAACAACACTGTGTGAGATGTCAGCGCCGACAGCTCGCCTGGGACCGCTCGGTCGTGGCTCGGCGCGCCAGTTGGTGAGGTAGGTGCGCGATGGCAGCGACCAGGGTCGGCGAGTCAGCCACTGTCATGAATCCGGAAAATCTGAGTGCCCCCGCGCGTCTGGTCCTGGCGGCCTGCCTCGGCGTGGTCCGTCCCGCGTTGCGCGCCGCACCGATCACCCGCGCGACCATCCCGATCGGTGCGCTGGCGATCGACACCC
The DNA here is from genome assembly GCF_007990755.1 of Nocardia ninae NBRC 108245. Classification (GTDB taxonomy): domain Bacteria; phylum Actinomycetota; class Actinomycetes; order Mycobacteriales; family Mycobacteriaceae; genus Nocardia; species Nocardia ninae. Next base: position 37,177 of record NZ_BJXA01000035.1, read on the forward strand.
TCGCCAGGTTGCGGCCGGAGCCCCAGGGGATCGATCGGGAGCAGGTGTCGCTCAACGGTTTCCGGATGGAGATCGTGCGGCCCGCGGGCGCGGCCAGGGCACTGCGCCACGGTGCCCTGCTGTACATGCACGGCGGCGGATTCGCAGTTTGCGGGTTGCGTACCCACCGGCCGGTCGCGGCGAGCCTGGCGCGGCGCACGGGCCTGCCCGTGGTGAACGTCGACTATCGGCAGTTGCCGAGCAAGCGCATCACCAACTCGGTCGACGACTGTCTCACCGCCTACCGCTGGCTGCTGCGCCACGGCGCGGACGCCCGCCGGATCGTCTTCGCCGGTGACTCGGCGGGCGGCTACCTGGCCTTCGCCACCGCACTGCGCGCGATCGAGGAGGGCCTGCCCGCCCCCGCCGGACTGGTCGGGCTGAGTCCGCTGCTGGACCTGGATTACGCGGCGAAGCGAACCCACATGAATGTGCGGAAAGATCCGTACATCCCGCTGCTCGCCCTGGAAGCCGTCGTCCGCATCGGTGCGGAGACCGACGGAAAACTCGATCCGCTGCTGTCCCCGGTCAACGGGCTGCTGGCGGGCCTGCCGCCGGTGCTGCTGATCGCCGCCGAAGACGAGGTGCTCCGGTACGACTGCGAGTTGATGGCGCAGCGGCTCACCACGGCAGGCGTACCGAACGCGGTAGAGCTCTGGCGCGGCCAAGTGCACGCGTTCATGAGCATCGCGCCGAGTCTGCCGGAGAGCAGGGCGGCCCTGGCCAGGGTGTCGCGCTTCGTCCGGGCTCGGATCGAGGAAGGCCAACAGGCGCGGACGGCGTAAGCCGGCCGGCCTGTCCAGGCGAGCCCCGTTCCGCTGTGGCCGGGACGGGGCTCGCGCATGCCGGGACCACGAAAAACCCCGCCCGGCAATGGCCGAGCGGGGTTCTGCTTCGTATTCGGTTGTGCGCGTTGCCTACTTGGCCGGGGCGGCCGGGGGAACGAAGGGGGCGTTGATGGTGGTGAAGTACTGAATCGCCGCACCGATCGCGACCGGGGCGGTCACGAGGATCTGGCCCGCGATGACGCCGAGGGCGCCCATGGCGGCCGCGCCGCCGAGGCAGCCTGCGATGATGCCGCCGACGAAGGGACCGAACAGGCCGACGATGGTGCCGCCGACGATGACGCCGCCCAGCGCGCCACCGAGGACACAGCCGACGGCCGCGCCGCCGAGGCCACCGACGAGGGTGCCGATGGTGGCGCCCATCGAGATGGTGCTGGTCATCCGGCTCCAGGCCGCCTGCTCACGGTCGTACTCGTTCTTCCACGGCGCCTTGTCCTCGAACGGAAGCGCGACCGGCTTGTAGACGGCCTTGTTCATGTCGAGCTGCGGGGTGATGGTCGCGGTGCGGTCGGAGATGTCGGCCGCGAGCGGGAACTCGAAGTCGTCGAGGCGGAACTTCAGCGGCGTGCCCGCGACGGTGGTGCCGTTGGCGGCCTTGATCTTCAGCGCGTCGTCCTCGACGACCAGCGAGCCGGAGTCGATGGAGATGATCGATTGGGTGTCTGTTGCCTGGGACGTGAAATTGATCGGCGCCTCCGTCTCGGCGGCCGGTGCCGCGTTGACGGTGCCCGCAGTCACGCCGAGCGCGGCGATCAGCAGCGCCGAAGACACGGCGAATTTCCTCATCAGCATGTGGTGCAACCTCAATGTGAAGCGTTCGGAGGGGACTAGACGATCGAAATCTAGACCAGCCAACGAGTGGTGAACGGGTTGTGACCTTTTATTCAAATTTTGTTCACCAAAGAGACTTGTCGCATGGTGGGGTCTCGGAAATGCACACTCTAAGTGCGGTTTTGGGCTGTAAACAGGACTGGATGTCCGACTTCTACTGAAGAGTAAGAGACGAAGGTCACAGAGCGCAACTCTGGCGGCATGGGCTAGTTCGATCGATAGAGCGCGCCTATCTCGAATCGATCACGCTGTGCCGAACCGGTGGAAGTAAGGTCATGGGGTGCGCTTGCTTGTCACCGGCGGAGCCGGATTCATCGGAGCCAACTTCGTCAAGCAGACCGTTGCCGACCGCCCCGATACCACCGTAACGGTGCTCGACGCACTGACCTACGCGGGAAATCGTGCCTCGCTGGACCCGGTGGCCGACCGGATCGATTTCGTGCACGGCGATATCGCCGACCTCGATCTGGTCGACGAACTGGTCAGCGGTGTCGACGCGGTGGTGCATTTCGCCGCCGAATCGCACAACGACAACTCGCTGGCCGAGCCGTGGCCGTTCGTGCAGACCAATATCATCGGCACCTATTCACTGCTGCAGGCCGTGCGCCGCTACGACGTGCGCTACCACCACGTCTCCACCGACGAGGTCTACGGCGATCTCACCCCCGACGAGCCCGCGTTCACCGAACGCACTCCGTACAACCCGTCCAGCCCGTACTCGGCCACCAAGGCCTCGAGCGATCTGCTGGTGCGCGCCTGGACCCGCTCGTTCGGTGTCCGCGCCACCCTGTCGAACTGCAGCAACAACTACGGTCCCTATCAACATGTGGAGAAGTTCATCCCGCGCCAGATCACCAATTTGATCGATGGCGTCCGGCCGCGGCTCTACGGCGCCGGCCATCAGGTGCGCGACTGGATCCACGTGGACGACCACAACCGCGCCGTGTGGGACATCCTGGAGCGCGGCCGGATCGGGCAGACCTATCTGATCGGCGCCGACGGCGAACTGGACAACAAGTCCGTGGTGCGGATGATCCTGCAGGCCTTCGACCGCGATCCGGACGACTTCGACCACGTCACCGACCGCCCGGGCCACGACCAGCGCTACGCCATCGACGCGACGCTGCTGCGCACCGAACTCGGCTGGTCCCCGCGCTACGCCGACTTCCGCGCGGGCCTCGCGGCGACCGTCCAGTGGTACCGCGACAACGAATCCTGGTGGCGTCCCTACAAAGCCATCACCGAGCGCGCCTACGTCGCGGCGGGCGAACAGACCCTCACCCCAACCGACTAGCCGCACACCTGTCGATTTCCCACACCGAGATTCGCATGCGATTCCAGGTGCGGGAAATCAATAACGGTGCGGCTCAGCCCCAGACGATGTCGTAGTACTTCCAGACCGCGCCGATGAGGGCGATCACGGTGGCGACGATGATGGTGACGGCGGGGCCGACGGTCGGCGTGCGGCCCGCGATGTTGGTGAGCCGCAACGGCATCCAGCGCAGCAGCACCGCGAAGGCGACGATCGCCAGCGGCACGAAGTAGCGGCCCTGCACACCGTCGATGATGTAGTAGCCGACCGGCGTGAACGACATGTACAGCGTCACGTAGATCATCGCCACGCTGGCCGCCACGGTCAGCGCGACGAGCAGGGTGCGCCGGAAGGTGGCCGCGCTCAGTCGATCCGCGACACCGATGCTCACCGCGAAGGCGAACAGGCAGGCCAGCATCGTCAGCGCGGGGACATCGATGTAGGCGAAACCGAGCTCGCCGAAGAACTGGCTGAACCACCGTTGGTCGCGCAGTGCGATGCTCTCGCCGAACACGGAGATGAAATGCCCTGGGTCGGTGAGAATTCCGCGCAGCTGCTCGCCCGGCTGCACCGAGCGCCACTGGTGCTCGGGTCGCATCAGGCCCATGCCGTCGCCGGTGGGTGCCGCGATCTTCATCCACGCGGCGAAGACCAGACCGCCCGCTGCCGCGAAGGCCCACGGAATCCAGCGCCGCCAGCCGGTGAAACCGAGCCGGTCCGCGGGCACCAGCACCACCAGCATCGCGAGCAGCACATAGGTCGGCTTGCTCACCGGCAGCAGGATCGTCGCGGCAAGCAGCGCACCGGTTTCCACCCGACCGAGCTGGTCGCCGAGGAACAGCGCCTTTACCAGCAGCGCCGACACCATGATGGCCAGCGCGTTGGTCATGGTGTCCGCCGTGACGGTGCCCGCCTGGAACACCGCGATCGGCAGCACCGCGACGGTGAACGCCAGCCACTGCACTCGATGCCTGCGCAGCGCGTACAGCCCGAAGCCGACCACCGTCAGGTAGGCGAGCAGACCGGCGAGCCTGGTCAGTGCGATCATTCCGCCGACGTCGAGCCCGAACAGCTCGGCCAGTCGAATACCCACGGCCGCAGGGATATACGGCACCGGCGAGTAGGCGGCGGTGTTGGTGAACCAGACCGGTTCGGTGGCGTCGGAGACCGCGGCCCCGCCGAGCCGGTCGTAGGCACCCGGGTCCTCGACCATCGAGCCCGGCTCTTCGGGGTTGGTCGTGTAGTCGCGCAGCGCGTAACCCATTACGGCGGTGATGCTTTTCGGCACATCGCCGCCGTAGGCGACGCCGCGGGTGTCGTGAATCTGCTGTGGCAACAGCCCGCCGTGCGCGACCTGGTAGGCGCGGCCGAACTGGGTGATCTCGTCGTGGCCCCAGAAGGGCGGCGTGAGAACGGTGAACAGCCCGCCGAAGATCGCGACGAGCACGGTGAACGCGACCGTTGCCCCGCCGAGACGCGTCACGATCCGGGCGCCGAAGTCACGGGCCGATCCGGACTTGGCAGGAGCCTCGACCGAGGTGGTCTTCGTCGACCCGTTGGTCGATTCAGCAGCCGATTCGTCCAGCGCCGGTGTCGAATTCGATTCGGTGTCCTCCGCCGCGGTGGTCACAGCCCTGCTCCGCCGGTGCGGGCGTCACCGCCGTTGCCGTTGGGCTGGTGCTCGTCCGCGCTCACCGCGGAGTAACGCAGGTACACCAGTCGCGCGGCCTCGTGCCGCGAGCGCCGGATGCCGTCCAGGATCAGACCCGCGGTCCACGCCAGGCTGCCGAGCAGCAGCAATGTGAACGCGAGGAACAGCGTCGGGAACCGGGGCACCTCACCGGTGTTGTAGAACTCGACCACGATCGGAACGCTCAGAATGATGGAGACCAGCCAGCTCAGCGTGCCGAACAGTCCGTAGAACGCGACCGGGCGTTCGTGCCTGGCCAGACCGATGATCAGCGCCAGGATCTTGAACCCGTCGTGATAGGTGCGCAGTTTGCTCTCACTGCCCGCGGGGCGGTCGCGGAAGCCGACCGGCACCGCGGTCCGCGGCACCCGCAGGTGCAGCGAGTGCACCGTCAGTTCGGTCTCGATCTCGAACTCGCGCGACACGGCGGGGAAGCTCTTCACGAACCGGCGGGAGAACACCCGGAAGCCGCTCAGCATGTCTTCGACGTTCTCGCCGAACACCTTGCCGACCACGCCGTTGAGCACCTTGTTACCGGTCTCGTGGCCCGTGCGGTACGCCGAACCGCTCTCGTCCTGCCTGCGGACGCCGAGCACGTGGTCGTACGGACCGTCGAGCAGGGTCTTGATCATCAGCGGCGCGGCCGACGCCTCGTAGGTGTCGTCGCCGTCGATCATCAGGTAGACGTCGGCCTCGATGTCGGCGAAGGCGCGGCGCACCACATTGCCCTTGCCCTTGGTGTATTCGTGGCGCACGATCGCACCGGCCTCGCGGGCGCGTTCGGCCGTCTTGTCCGTACTCAGGTTGTCGTAGACATAGACGACGATTCCCGGCACGGCGGCCAGCAGGTCGGCCACGACCTTGGCGACGGACGCCTCCTCGTTGTGGCACGGCACCACGGCGGCAATTCGAAGCTCGGTGGAGTCCACCCGGGTCAATCCTCGCGATCGGTGGTGAATGTGGGAACACCGGGAGGGTACAGGGAACTCACTGCGGACGTGTGGCCGACCTCAGCGCGCCGACGGGGGAATTTTCGGTCGCGCCATGCCGCGCCGGGGCTGCGGTACCGTCGGGCCGTGCCAACCAGTGAATCGACCGCGCGGGCGGGCGAGACCGTGCCGCCTGCCCAGGGATCGATCGTCGGCAAGGTGCTCGCCGCGCTGCGGCAGGGCAGCGCGTTCCTGGTGGTCGGGGCGATCGGCTTCCTCGTCGACGCGGGCACCTACAACCTCCTGGTGTTCTGGGGCGGCGAGGGCATGCTTTATCACTACCCGCTGCCCGCCAAGATCATTGCGATCGCGGTGGCCACGGTGGTCACCTATTTCGGCAACAAGTGGTGGACCTTCGCGCACAAGAAGACCGACAACCCGGGCCGCGAATACCTTCTCTATGCCGTCTTCAATGTCGTCGCGATCGGCCTGCAACTGGGGTGCCTGGGTTTCTCCCGGTACGTGCTGGACCTGTCCTCGCCGCTCTCGGACAACATCTCCGGCACGCTCATCGGCCAGATGGTGGCGGTGATCTTCCGCTATTGGGCCTACGACAAATTCGTCTTCACGGGCGCGGGCAAGCGTGGTGACGAGGCAGGCACCGACGGAGCAGCGAACGTTCAGCAATCGAAATAGGACACGGCGGCACCACGGCTGAGCAGGCAGCTCGCTACGGTGGTTGATATCCTCACCCCCGCCGCGAACGGCATCCAGGGGCAGTCTGTCCCGTCCGGCACGATAACGATTTCGAGGACTTCATGGATCAGTCGGCTACCCAGGCCGTTACCGAAACGAACGATCGAGCGCCGGCCGTTGTCGCGCCTGCCTCGCTGCGCTCCGACCACCGGGCGCCGGATCGGCTGGTGTTGCAGCGCGGCATCTTCACCGGTCCCTCGGCGAAGGTGAGCGACGAGCTGTATGCCGTCGTCAAGGGTCGCGCGCATCGGGAACGCCAGGTGCTGCGGCTGGAAAAGGGCGCGGCCGCGCACACCAACACCTACTTCGGCCGATTCGCCGCGAGCTACTGGCAGCGCTGGACCACCGTCACCGAGGTGCGGGTGGCCATGGTGCTCGACGTGACCAAGAAGGCCAGGATCCGGCTGGTCGCCTCCGATATCGCGGGGCACCGCCGGATCATCGACACCGCGCAGGTCACCGAGAGCGGCCCGCTGACGCTCACCGCGCCGCTGGATCAGTACGTCGACGGCGGGGCGATCTGGCTCGAATTCGACGCCATCGGTGGCGACCTCGGCATCACCGAGGTCAGCTGGACCACGGCAGCGCCGGACCACATCCGGCCGGTCGCGATCGCCATCTGCACCTTCAACCGCGCCGAGGACTGCGCGCACACCGTCGCGGCGCTGGCCTCCGACGAGGTCGTGCTCGGCGCGATCGACGCGGTGTACGTGGTGGACCAGGGCACCGACCTGGTGCAGGACCGGCCGCTGTACCAAGAGGTCGTTCCGGTGTTCGGCGACAAGCTGCGCTACCTGCGCCAGCCGAATCTCGGTGGGGCGGGCGGCTTCACCCGCGGGCTCTACGAGGTGTCCGCGGCGAACGAGCACGCCGACGTCATCCTGATGGACGACGACATCCTGTGCGAACCGGAAACGGTGTTGCGGCTCAACGCCTTCGCCAACATGACGGTGGAGCCGACCCTGGTCGGCGCGCAGATGTTGTTCCTGCTCAACCCCGATTACCTCAATGTCGGCGCCGAAGAGGTGCATCTGCAGCAGCTGCGGCACGGCCAGAAGGTGCCGAAGGCGTTGCGCAACACCAGCATGCTCAAGCGCAACCAGGAGCGTCGCGTCGACGCCGGGTACAACGCGTGGTGGACCTGCCTGATCCCGGCCGAGGTGGTCGCCAAGATCGGGCTGCCCGTCCCCATCTTCTTCCAGTGGGACGACGTCGAATACGGCATCCGCGCCCGCGAGAACGGTTTCGTCACGGTCACCCTGCCGAACGCCGCGGTGTGGCACGCGGACTTCTACTGGAAGGACTACGACGACTGGGCGCGCTACTTCAGCACGCGCAACTCGTTGATCGTCGGCTCGCTGCACACCGATCTCGACGGAAAGGCGATCACCCGCAAGCTGTTCCGTGAGCTGGCCGAACAGCTGGTCGCGATGCAGTACGGCCTGGTGCATACCACCCTGCAGGGCATCGAGGACTTCCTGAAGGGCCCGAAGGTGTTGCAGGACGGCGGTATCGCCGCGCTGGCCGCCGCCCGCGGCAGCCGGGCCGACTACCCGGAGACGATCAAGCATCCGGCCTCGACGCCGCCGGTGCGCTCCGGTGACATCCAATTGCGCCGCGCCACCGGCGAACCCAGTCGCCCGATGCTCGTGCTGATCAAGCGCGCCGTCAACCAGTGGTTCGGCCGCACCCAGCACGGCGTCATCGGCGTCACCCGCGAAGACGCGTACTGGTGGCATGTCTCGCTGTTCGACCACGTGGTGGTCACCGACGCCTCGCAGTCCGGCGTTCGCGTCCGGCAGCGGGACAAAGCGCGGGCCCGTCAGCTGCTGCGCCGCACCATTCACGTGCTGCGCAGGCTCCGCAACGAACTGCCCGCCCTGCAACGGGAATACCGCGCCGCGGTGCCCGAGCTGACCAGCCGCGCCAACTGGGAGCGGCTGTACGGCATCGCGAATGCCAAGCAAGACAACTGATCTCGCACGGACATGAGCGGGGGACGGGCCTGGCCCGTCCCCCGCTTCCGTGCTACCTGCCCAGTGGCGAGTCGGACAAGAACAGGTCGGTGGTGAGCGGGCCGTCGCCGGGGATCACGCGGTATTTCTCCAGATCCGTGATGCCGTGCGCGGCAAGGACATCGTCGTCGATGAAGAAGTTGCCGGAGGTCGACTTGGCCGGCGAGGTGAGCACCAGGTAGGCGGCGTCGGCGTAGATGTCGGGGGTGCGTGAGGTGGCGATCATCTCCTCGCCGCCGAGCAGGTTCTTCACCGCGGCGGTGGCGATGGTGGTGCGCGGCCACAGCGAGTTCACGCCGATCCCGTCGCCCTTCAGCTCTTCGGCCAAACCCAGTGTGGTGAGCGACATTCCGTACTTGGCGATGGTGTAACCCAGTGCCATGCCCGCCCATCTCGGGTCGAGATTGAGCGGCGGGGACAGGGTGAGGATGTGCGGGTTGCGGTCGGCCGCGGCCGAGGCGCGCAGATGCGGGATGCTCAGCTTGGACAGCAGGAAGCTGCCCCGGGTGTTGATGTCCTGCATCAGGTCGTATTTCTTCATCGGCAGCGCGTCGGTGGGCGACAGATCGATGGCCGAGGCGTTGTTCACCACGATGTCGATGCCGCCGAACCGCTCGACCGTCTGTCGCACGGCCTCGGCTACCGAGTCGTCGATGCGCACATCGCCGACGAACGGCAGTACCTGAGCGCCGGCCGCCTCGAGTTCGGCCGCTGCGGTATGGATGGTGCCGGGGAGCTTCGGGTGCGGCAGATCGGTCTTGGCGATCAGGGTGATGTTCGCGCCGTCGGCCGCTGCCCGCTTGGCGATCTCCAGACCGATGCCGCGGCTGCCGCCCGACATGATCAGCGTTCTACCCGCGAGCGGCTTGGATCCCGGTTCCGTCATTGACCTGCTCCTGTCGTCAGCGCCGCAGGGGGAGACCCCGCAGCGTCCACCGTGTGCACACTAAGCGTAAACCCTCGTCATATGCAACCAGTTGCATAGCATGCTGAGCGGGTTCTTCATGATCAACAACGTTGGCTCGTGCCGTTGCCTGAGGCAACGCGGTGGCCGGGGCGGACGGCGCTGATCACCGACTGCTACCACCCGCCCGGCCGCCGGGTTCAGCGGCGGGAACCTCGTTCCTTGTAGCCCTGTCGCTGCTGTCTGATGACGCTGCGCCATTGGCGGTCGCGCTCGGCCTGCAGGCGTTTGTCGGTGCGCGCCGCCATCCAGGCGTTCTCCTTGGCGAGCTTGCGGTAGCTGTCGAAGCGCCGCTGCGGGAGTTCACCGTTGTCGATGGCGGCGAGCACGGCACAGCCGGGTTCGCCGTTGTGCGCGCAGTCGCCGAATCGGCATCGGGCGGCAAGGGATTCGATGTCGCTGAAGGTCTTCTCGAGGCCTTCGGCGGCGTCCCACAGCCCGATTCCGCGCAGTCCCGGTGTATCGATCAGCGTGCCGCCGTTCGGCAGCGGCCGCAGTTCCCGATGCACCGTCGTGTGCCTGCCCTTCTTGTCCGCGGCGCGAACGGCGTTGGTGGCGAACACTTCCTGCCCGAGCAGGGCATTGGCGAGAGTGGATTTCCCCGCGCCGGACGGTCCGATCAGCGCGACGGTGCCGTCGAGCACGGCGGCGAGCACATCCAGGCCGGCCCCGCTGTTCGCGCTCACCGCGGCCACCGCGGCGCCGGGTGCGACCGCCCGCACGTCGTCGAGCGGAATATCTTCTGCCGCATCGGCTTTGGTGAGCACCACGATGGGCTGGGCGTTGCTTTCCCAGGCCAGCGCGAGCATCCGCTCGATCCGCCCGAGGTCGACGTCACCGTCGGCCGCGGTGCAGATCAGCACCGTGTCGACATTGGTGGCGAGCACCTGCCCTTGCGAGCGTCCGGACGCCGACGATCGCATGATCGCCGACCGGCGTGGCAGCAGCTGCCGCACCACCGATTCGGCATCGATCGTCACCCAGTCGCCGGTGCAGAGCCCACTGACCTCGGCGTCGGCGCGCGGACACTTGGCCCTGGCCGGTCCGGTGGGGGTCGCGACATCACATTCGCTGCGATCCATCCGGACAACCCGGGCGGGCACACAGCCTTCCTCGATCAGCGAGGCGTATTCATCGGCTACGGCTTCGGTCCAGCCGTAAGGGACAAGGAGGTCGTTCTCGACCATGATGGAAGGAATCTTTCGTTGGGCACCGAGCCCAACGCGGACTCAGTGACTGAAGAATGAGGGGGCGTTTCGTGTGGCGGCGTGCGCAGGCACAGCTCGTCCGAACACGACAATCCGCAAGCTCCTAGCCACGGTCCACACCTCCTCGCCTCACTCGCAGTTGCCCAACATTGACATGGCTCGACACCCCACGCAACTCATTTATTGCCGGGTTCCGACTCCCTCGTGCGCGCAGCCTGGCTGTGCGCAGGTTCAGGGACGCTCGTCGGGTTTGCCGAACTGCTCGTGGCGGCCCAGCGAGCGCAGATGGAACCATTCGCGCAGGCCCGCCGGGTCGCGGCGGGTGACCAGGAAGAACCAGGAGAAGCGAATCCATTCCTGCGGCAGCAGCTTCCGCATACCGGGCTGCGACATCAGGTATCCCCGGTTCCGATAGGTGAAATAGCGCTTCACCGGGTCGTCGGGGTACTGGGTGTGCATCCGGCCGCCCAGGATCGGCTTGAACTCGGCGGCACCGTTGGGATGCAGGTACGCGGTCTGCAGACAGGTGCCGAAGGGCAGCCCGGAGCGGACCAGCCTGCGGTGCACCTCGACCTCGTCGCCGCGCACGAACAGGCGCAGATCGGGCACGCCGATCACGTCGACGGCCTTGGCGGAGATGAGCGCGCCGTTGAACAGCGAGGCGATGCCGGGCAGGAAGTCCTCGTCGCCGAGTTCGGAACGCAGCCGCCGCCACACCACGCCGCGGCGCAGCGGGAAGGCGAGCTGGTCGGGCTCGTTGATGTCGCAGACCACCGGCGATACCTCGACCAGGCCGTGCCGTTTCGCGCAATCCAGCAGGATGGCAAGGACTTCCGGGCCTTCGGGCCGACCGTCGTCGTCGGCCAGCCAGACCCAGTCCGCGCCGAGGCTCAGCGCGTGCAGCATGCCGAGCGCGAAACCGCCCGCGCCGCCGAGGTTGTGCGCCGAACCGAGGTAGGTGGTCTCGATCGGCTGGTCCCGGACCAGGTCCGCGACCTCGGGCTCGTTGGCATTGTCGACCACGATCAGGTGGTCGACCGGACGAGACTGGGAGGCAATGACTTTGAGCGACTCGGCGAGCAGCTCGCGACGCTTGTGCGTGACCACGATCGCCACGATCCGCGCCTCGGGGCCGGTGCCGACGGCAGCGCCGCTCGCGCTCACCGACGGTGTGGTGGCGTCGACCGGAGCAGATGCCCCTTCCTCGATCGGGGTGTCCTGCCCGGTCGGCTCACTCATGCCTGGTTCCGCTCCAGTTCTCGTTCGGTGTCCATGGTCTTTTCGGCTTCCAATTCGCGCAGCACGGTCGCGACGTGGTTTCCCGCGTCCGGACCCTCGTAGGCTCGCACCACTTCTTCGATACCGCCGCGCAGGCGGATCTGTCCGTGATCGATCCACAACGCGGAATCGCAGAGTTGCGCGAGAAATTCGTTGGAATGGCTGGCGAATACCAGGATGCCCGATCGGGCCACCAATTTCTGCAGACGCAGCCGGGCTTTCTTCATGAATTCGGCGTCCACCGCGCCGATGCCCTCGTCCAGCAGCAGGATCTCCGGGTCGATCGAGGTCACCACGCCCATGGCCAGGCGAACCCGCATACCGGTGGAGTAGGTGCGCAGCGGCATGGACAGGTACTCACCGAGCTCGGTGAAATCGGCGATCTCATCGATCTTGGCCAGCATCGACTTTCGCGTCTGCCCGAGGAAGAGCCCGCGGATGATGATGTTCTCGTAGCCGGAGATCTCCGGGTCCATGCCGACGCCGAGGTCGAACACCGGGGCCACCCGGCCGCGGATGCGCGCACTGCCGCGCGACGGTTCGTAGATGCCCGAAAGCAGCCGCAGCAGCGTGGATTTACCCGCGCCGTTGTGCCCGACCAGGCCGACCTTGTCGCCTTCCTTCAGCGAAAGGGTGATGTCGCGCAACGCTTCAACCACCACCACGTCGGATTGGTTGCGCCCGATCGCGCCGCCCGCCTTGCCGAGGAACGCCTTCTTCAGCGACCGCGATTTGGCGTCGAAGATCGGGAATTCGACCCAGGCCTGGCGGGTTTCGATACTCACATGGTCGGTCATCGATGCCTCCTAAACCCAGTACGGCACGCGCGAGCGGAACTGCTTCATCGCGTAGATCGCGACGAGCCAGCCGACCACGGTGATGGCGCCGACGATGCCCCAGTGATACAGATGCTGATCGTCGCCGAGCAATGGCGCGCGGATGATCTCCAGGTAGTGGAACGTCGGGACCAGCTCGGCCAGTTTCGCGCGTTCGCTGACCTGGCCGCCCTGCGCCTCGAGGCTCTTGGTATTCCACATCACCGGCGTCAGCACGAACAGCATCAGCGTGAGGCTGCCGAGGATCGGCGCGATATCGCGGTAGCGGGTGCTGAAGATGCCGAACACGATCGACACCCACATCGCGTTCAAAAACAGCAGCCCGAGCGCGGGAATGGCGAACAGCGCGGTCCAGTGCAGTTTCTCCCACACACCGAACGCGACGAGCACCACGAGATAGATCAGCATGTTGTGCGCGAAGAACAGCAGCTGCCGCCAGACCAGCCGGTAGACGTGCACGCTCAACGCCGACGGCAGCTGTTTGATCAGCCCCTCGTTGGCGATGAAGACATCGGAGCCCTCGAGGATGCTCGCATTGATCACATTCCAGACGATGATGCCCACCGCCACGTACGGCAGGTAGTCCTTGATCGGCTGATTCAGCAGCGCTGCGTACAGCAGGCCGATCGCGGCCGCCTGGACACCGGTCGCGATGGTGATCCAGAACGGCCCGAGCACCGAGCGCCGGTACCGCTGCTTGATGTCCTGCCAGCCGAGCGACAACCACAGTTCCCGCTGGCCGAAACCGACGCGGAAATCCTTGAACGCCCGCTGCAGGGTCTGCGAATCCGAGGCGATCGGCTCGGTGTCCACCGGCTCGGCCGTCTGCTCGGGCGCAGCCGAGGTCTCCGCGGGACTCACCGGATCCTCTTCCGCCGCGCCGTCATCGGAGCGCACCGTGCTGTCGCCGGAGGAATCCTCCTCCGGACGCACGGAGTCATCTGAACGCACTTGGCTGTCATCTGAACGCACTGAGCTCTCTTCAGGACGCCCCGGACTCTGTTCCGAGTCGGGGCGAGCGGCAGCGGCGGGCACGGTGCTCGACACTACCCTTGGACATTCCTACCGACCCGCGTGGCACACGCGGGTCAGCGCCTCACAGATACTGCCCGGAACCGCCGGTCACGTGATTGGCCGGGCCGCCGCGGGGGTCGCTCGCGTGGATGCCGGGCGGTAGCGCGCCCTGGCGCATTTGCTCGAGTTGCGCCCGTGCGGCCATCTGCTGCGCGAACAGTGCGGTCTGGATGCCGTGGAACAGGCCCTCCAGCCAGCCGACCAGCTGAGCCTGCGCGATCCGCAGTTCGCCGTCGGACGGAATGGCGTCGTCGGTGAACGGCAGCGTGAGCCGCTCGAGTTCGTCGCGCAGTTCCGGGGCAAGGCCCTGTTCCAGCTCGCGCACCGACGACTTGTGAATCTCCTTCAGCCTGCTGCGGCTGGCGTCGTCGAGCGGAGCCGCGCGCACCTCTTCCAGCAGCTGCTTGATCATGGTGCCGATGCGCATGACCTTCGCGGGCTGCTCGACCATGTCGGCGAGCGATTCGCCCGTATCGTCGCGGTCGTCCGACTTGTCCTTCTTGTCCTCGTCGGTCACCACCTGCGCGGTGAAGGGCGCGTCGTCCGCGGCCTCCGCTGGGATGACCAACGGGCGGCCGTCGGGTCCGACTACGACGATGTGGTCCGGGGCCTCATCCGATTGCGTCATGGTCCCTATCATGTCGCGTCGCTCCCGAACGCGCTAAGCCGGTGTTCACGCCGCCTGTGGATAACCGGCTGCGACCAGGTTGCCCGGTCCTCGTCATAGGCGCGGGGCGGCGTTCTATTCTGTTCGGGTCGTGTGGTTCGGATTTGCTGAAAGTCGGTCGCCATGCTGAGTCCCAGGTCGCTGTGCCCCCGCTGTGAAGCGGAGGGGAACACGGTTACACAGGCTCGCCCGCTGCCCTTAGAGTGGCCAACATGACTTACGACGTCGCGAGGGTTCGGGGCCTGATACCGTCCCTCGGCGACGGCTGGATCCATCTCGACCCGCAAGCGGGCATGCTGGTGCCCGATGCGGTATCTCGCGCCGTCTCAACAGGATTCCGAACTTCCTCTTTTTCGCATATCGGTCGCAATGGTGCGGCGGTGCGTAGCGCCGCCATTCTGGACGCGGCCCGCGAGGCGGTGGCGGATCTGGTGGGCGGCGATCCGGCGGGCGTTGTGCTCGGCCCGGATCGGGCCGTGCTGCTCGCCTGGTTGGCCGAATCCTTGAGCTCGCGGCTCGGGCTCGGCACCGGCATCGTGTTGTCCCGGCTGGACGACGAGGCCAATGTCGCGCCGTGGTTGCGCATCGCCAATCGCTACGGCGCGCACGTGCGCTGGGCCGAGGTGGAGATCGAGACCTGCGAGATGCCGTCCTGGCAGTTCGAGGAGTTGATCGGGCCCACCGCGCGGCTGGTGGCACTCACCGCCGCCTCGCCGATCGTCGGCTCCGCTCCCGCGGTCCGGGTGGCCGCGGACCGGGTGCACGAGGTGGGCGGACTGCTCGTCGCGGACGCGTTCGGCGCGGCGCCCTACGCGCTCATCGACATCGACGAACTCAACGCCGACGTGGTCGCGCTGAGCGCGCCCGCCTGGGGCGGTCCACAGATCGGCGCGCTGGTATTCCGCGATCCGGCCTTCCTGGACCGAATTCCCTCGATGTCGTTGAACCCCTACGCGAAGGGCGCCGAGCGGCTCGAGGTCGGCGGACACCAATACGCCCTGCTCGCCGGGCTGACCACCTCGATCGACTTCCTGGCCGGCCTCGACGAGCGGGCGCGCGGCAGTCGCCGCCAGCGCCTGGAGATGTCGATCACCTCGCTGCAGGACTACCACGATCAGCTGTTCGAGCACCTGATGGATGTGCTGGACAAGATCCCGAACCTGACCGTGATCGGCCGGGCCTCCACCCGAATCCCCACCGTCAGTTTCACTCTCGCGGGCATGCAGGCCGAGAAGGTCGCCGCCAAGCTCGCCGACAACCGCATCGGCACCCTCAGCGGTGTACACGGTGGCAGTCGGCTGCTCGACGCGCTCGGCGTGAACGACGAAGGCGGCGCGGTCACCATCGGCCTGGCGCCTTACACCACCAAGTTCGAGATCGACCAGCTCGGCCGCGCGCTCGCGGCGATGGAGTAGTCGAGCGCCGTTCTCTCGCGCTCCCGATCAGCTCCCCGCGCCCGTATTCGCCAGCAGCTCACGCGCCCGAATTCGCTGGCAATCGCTGCGCGCCATGGCAATTCGTCCGCGAGGTGAGGGCAGCCGCGTCAGTCGGTGACGTGAGCGGCATCCCCGTACGAGCTCAGAGCTCCTGTACTCGCAGCACGACCTTGCCGAAGGCGTCGCCGGATTCCAGCAACCGATGCGCCTCGCCCGCTTCACTGATCGGCAGTTCCGCGTGGATCACCGGCGCGACGGTGCCGTCGGCGACCAACGGCCACAGCTGCCGGCGCACCTCGGCGATGATCTCAGCCTTGCTGCCGTGGCCGGTGGCCGGCCGGTTGCGCACATTGGTGGCGTGCACCGTGCCCCATTTCCGCAGCAGCGCACCGATATTCAGCTCGCCGCCGACCCCGCCCTGCATGCCGATCACCACCAGGTGCCCGAAATTCGCCAGGGCCTCGACATTGCGGGCCAGATAGGCCGCGCCCATGTTGTCCAGGATGACGTCGGCGCCCGCACCGTCGGCCCGCACCGCGGCGACGAAATCGTCGTCCCGGTAGTTGATCAGCACGCTCGCGCCGAGTTCCTTGCATCGCTGCAGCTTGTCGGCCGACCCCGCGGTGACCGCGACCCGCGCGCCGAGGCTGCGCGCCACCTGGATGGCGTGCGTGCCGATCCCGCTGCCGCCACCGTGGATCAACACCAGCTGACCCGCTTGCAGCCCAGCCGTCATGACCAGGTTCGACCACACCGTCGCCGCCACCTCGGGCAGCCCGGCGGCCGCGCCGAGATCCAGCCCGTCCGGCACCGGCAGCAGTTGCGTGGCCGGGACGACCACCTTTTCGGCGTACCCGCCGCCGGAGAGCAGCGCGCATACCCGGTCGCCGACCTGCCAGTCGTGCACGCCGTCACCGAGCTCGGCGATGACGCCGGAGCATTCGAGACCGAGCACCTCGCTGGCACCCGGCGGCGGCGGATAAAACCCTTGGCGTTGCATCAGGTCGGCGCGGTTCACCCCGGCCGCCGCCACCTCGATCAGCACCTCACCGTGACCGGGCGCGGGATCTACCGCCTCGGCCCACGTCATTACCTCGGGTCCGCCGAATCCGTTCAGCTCGATAGCGCGCACGGGTTCCATAGTGCCCCCGTCCGCGCCGTCCCGAACTGCGGGCCCCTCGCGAGCGGTCGCGGCACCGGTCGGCTCAGGCGCAACCACAAGCGCATTCTCGCGGTTTCGCGAACCGCGCCGAGCTGGAGAGATCACTGCGCGAGACTGTCCACTGAGCGATACATCTTTCCCCACAGGGAATTTCCGCAGTTGAGGGCGGCATAGAATGAGCACCGTGCATCCAGAACCGAGTAGTCCCGTGGCCGAACCGAGGTGGCTCACCCCGGCGCAGCAACGGGCCTGGCGGGCCTATATGGATGGCCACCAGCGACTGATGACCGCGCTGAACCGGCAGTTACAGCGCGACAGCGACCTCAGCGTCGCCGAATACCGCATCCTGGTGCTGCTGTCGGAAGCGCCCGGGCGTGCCTTACGGATGAGCGAACTCGCCGACGGCGTGCTCTCCTCGCGCAGCCGCCTCACCCACCAGATCCGGCGCCTGGAAGGCGAGCGCATGGTGCGCCGCAACACCTGCCTAGAAGACGGCCGCGGCGTCCTCGCCGAGCTCACCGACGAGGGCATGCGCCGCCTCGAAGCCGCCGCTCCCGGCCACGTCGAAGCCGTCCGCCGCGACTTCGTCGACCTGCTCACCCCGCACCAGCTAGAGGTCATCGCCGAAGTCTTCGCCCGCATCGATCAGGAAATCGGAACGCGCCCCCTCTGACCCGTCCGCTACCATCGTGGTCCTGGAGACGTGGCAGAGCGGCCGAATGCACTCGCCTTGAAAGCGAGCGTCGAGAGATCGACCGGGGGTTCAAATCCCTCCGTCTCCGCAACAGACGCCCAGGTCACGCCGTTGGCCTGCGGCGTCCACGCGTTCGAATCGGCCGAACGGTGACCGTCTTGTCACGGTTTGTCACAACCGCGTCAAGAGCGGCGGCCCTACGGGCCGCCGCCGCCGCGCTCACGACGCGCAACGGGCCTACGCTCCGTCCCTCCGCCGCCCCGGCGCAGTCGGCGCGTCGGCGACGGCCCGTACGGCCGAGTGCCCCGCTCATCTACTAGGCTGACCTCTACCGCCATCGAGTAGCGCTGAGCACAGCGTTCGCCGTATCCGACCTGCTCTTCAGAAGCAGTGGTCGACTATGCCAGCGCCTCTGGTTGGCGCTCCGATGGTCTAGCGATAATCGCCCTCGCACTGGATCCCATGGAGCTCTGTCTTCGATATGTACGTCGTGATACACGCGATCTTTTCTCCGTCGACCGTGCCCCGGATATACACCTCCGGATGGGTCTTCTCCCCGTACTTGTCTTCACCGGCCTTCTCGAATTTGCCCGCCTCGGGCGCGCCACCGACCGCCGAACAGTCATGGCCGTACACGCCACCGCCTGCCGGGAACACCAAGGCACACTCGTACCCCGGATCGGCAGCGTAGGCCGTTGAAGCGGTTGCTATCCACCCTGCACCAGCCAATGTGGCCACTGCGACCAAGGCAGTCATCCGGGCACGATCAAAGGACATAGCGGTTCCCGTCCGTCGAGGTGTACCAGCCAATCTGATTCACCGTACGTTCCCGTATTCGGAGCCGAACGCAGTCTGGATAGACAGAGCAGTGGTGCCACCTCGACACGACTAGGGAAGGGGGCAATGCTTAGGCGATTCGGTGATTGTCACGTTCTACCGATCGACGTGGCCGGGCTGGGTATCCGCCTCCTCATGGCCCAATGATCTGACTTCGCCACGGGAGAGTAAAGGGCGCTTCGCGTCGCTGCGCGATGCCTACGGCACCCTTGACTATCCCTCTCTCAGCACAGGATGGCCGGTATGAGGAAGCGGGGTTTCTAGGTGCCGGATAGACAACCTATCCGCGAAGGACCACGACAGGGTGATGGTGTCACGCAGGTGTCACAACTCGGCCATACGACCCCGGACACGACGAGACCCCCACGGAAGCATTTCGGCACTTCGCGTAGGGGAATGGACATCGGCAGACGACGAGCGGACCTCAGATATTCGACTTGAAAGCGAGCGTCGAGAGATCGACCGGGGGTTCAAATCCCTCCGTCTCCGCAACAGACCTTGACCTGAACCAGCAGGTCAAGGTCGTGCGCGGCTACTTGCCGGTGTTGATCAGGTCGCCGATGAGCGTCCAGTGGTCACCTTCGAACTTCTGGATCCGCATGGCTTCGAGCGGGAACGCGTCGCCGGGGCCGGTCTTCACGGTGATGCCGGGCAGCAGCAGGCCGATATCGATGTTGTCGAGGGCCCGCATGGCGTCGCGGAGTCCTTCGCGGGTGGGGCATTTCGCCGCTTCCATGGTCTTGTGGAAGGTCTGCGCCATCGCCCAGCCGACGGCCGTGTACTGGTTGGTGGGGTCGGCGTCGCGGGTGTACTGGGCCACTTTGTCCCGGTAGGTGCGCATGCCGGCGTCGGCGTCCCACTGCGCGTCGGCGGGGTCCTTCATGAACGCGACCGACACCACGTTCTGCACATTCTGGAAGCCGACCTGCTTGAGCATGGTGACGCTGTTCGCTACCTGCGCGAGGATGTGCAGCGGGTTCCAGTCGGTGTTGCGTGCATCGGCGGCCAACGCCTGCGACGCGAACTTAGGGGTCGAGAAGTTCAGCAGCACATCGGCTTTCGTGTTGGCGAGATTGCGCAGCTGCGGTTCCACGGTCGGGTCGGTGACCTCGTAGCTCTGCTCACCCACGATCTTGATGCCGCTGCCCGCGACGGCCTCGGTGAAGCTGGTCAGCAGGTCTTTGCCGAAGTCGTCGTTCTGGTAGAGCACCGCGACAGTGGCGTTGGGCCGCTGTTCGCGGACGTAGCGTGCGAACGCCTGCCCCTCGGCCCGATAGCTGGGCTGCCAGCCGATGGTCCAGGGGTGTTCGGTGTCGCTGCCCCATTTGGTCGCACCGCCCGCGATGAACGCCTGCGGCACCTTCCGCTGATTGAGGTAGTCCCACACCGCGGCCGAGGTCGCCGTGCCCAGGGTGGAGAAGACCGCGAACACCTGATCCTGTTCGACGAGCCGCCGGGTTTCCTCCACCGTTTTGGGCGGCTGGTAACCGTCGTCGCGGATCAGGAACTCGACCTTGCGCCCGTCCACCCCGCCTTGCTCGGCATTGACGTAGTCGAAGTACGCGCGCACGCCCTTGGGCAGTTCGCCGTAGGCGGAGGCGGGCCCGGACAGCGGGTAGACGCCGCCGAGTTTGAGGCTTGTCTCGGTGATGCCGGTGGTCTGCTGCCCCTTGCAGTCGCCCTGTCCCACGGTGCCGCCGTCTTCGCCGCGGCCACCGCAGGCGGTCGCCGTGAGCAGCACGGCCACCGCCGCTCCCACGGCTCGGATCGCCTTAGTGCGCATGGGTTTTCCCTTTCCGAAGGAGGTTTTCCAGCCAGCGCGCCGCCCGACCGATGAGCCCGGCCAATCCGTTCGGCGCGAGGTACATGACCGCGATGATCAGCAGTCCGAAGATGACGCCCGGCGCGGCCTGGTTGATGTCCTGGGCGAAGCTCGGCACGTACAGCACGAACAGCCCGCCGAGCAGCGGTCCCCACTGGGCGCCGAGCCCGCCGACGACCAGTCCGGCCAGCAGTGTGATCGACAGCCCGACCGCGAACGAGTCGGGGGAGACGAAGGCGATCACCCAGGTGTAGACACAGCCCGCGACGCCGGCGAGCATCGCGCTCCAGGCGAAGGCGAGCGTCTTGTAGAACGCTGTGCGCACGCCGAGCATCTCCGCGGCGATCTCGTTGTCCCGGATGGCGTGTAGTGCGCGACCGACCCGCGATCTGAGCAGTCCCGCGACGAGCAGGAAGCACAGCCCGGTGGTGACCAAGGCCAGAAAGTACAGCCACTGGTCCTCGGCCAGCCCGGTCCATTGCGGCGGCAGGGGTTTGGTCAGGGTCAGCCCCATGGACCCGCCGGTCAGCGTCTCGAATCGCTTGAGCAGCGGCACCAGGAAGATCGCGATGGACAGCGTGACCAACGCCAGATAGAGCCCGCGCAGCCGGAGCGCGGGCACGCCGAGCGCGAAGCCGAGCACGAACGCCACCAGCGCCGCGACCGGCAGCGTCGCGAGATACGGTGTGTCCCAACGGTTCATCAGCACCGCGGTGGTGTAGGCGCCGATGGCGAAGAACGCGCCGTGTCCGAGTGAGATCTGACCGGTATGTCCCACCAGCAGATTGAGCCCCACCAGGGCGATCGCGTAGATCATCGCCATCGCGAGCTGGAAGGTGCGAAACGGCACCAACTGGAACGGCGCATAGCAGGCGAGAACGATCACCGCGGCTACCGCGAGCCATCGCCAGTGTTGTGCCGCGAGTCCGCGCAGCGATGTCTTCCGTGGTGGCACAGCCTGTTGCACAGCGAGTTCGGCGGTCACCGTCTCGGTGACCGGCTTGGTGGTGTCGCTCATACCCGCTCCACCGCCGCCCGGCCGAACAGGCCTTGCGGCCGGACCAGCAGCACGCCGAAGATGATCACCAGTGGCACACCGATCTTGAGTTCGGTCCCGATCACGTCGACGTATGCGCCGGTGAGGGTTTCGGCGATGCCGACGATCAAACCGCCTGCCACCGCACCGCCCGGGCTGTCGAAACCGCCGAGCGTCGCCGCCGCGAAGGCGTAGATGAGGACCCCGCCCATCATGGTGGGTTCGAGGAAGAGCAGCGGGGCGGACAACACCCCCGACACCGCGCCGACCAAAGCGGCCAGCCCCCACCCGAGCGAGAGGACGGTGCCGACCCGAATCCCGACGAGCCTGGCGGACTGGGGATTACACGCGACCGCCCGCATCGCCAACCCGATCTTGGTGTAGCGGAACAGCAGATACAGCAAACCCATCACCACACCGACTACCGCAAGCACACCGAGGTTGCCGTATCCCGCGGTCACGCCACCGGCTCGTAATGCACCGTCCGGGAACGGATTCGGGAACGACTTGACCTGGAAAGACCAGATCCAGCCCGCTGCGGCGTTGATGAAGAAGAACAACCCCACGGTCACGATGACCAGCGTCAATTCCGGGGCGCCTTCGACCGGCCGGATGATCACCCGTTCGATGAGCATCCCGCCGATGAACGAGACGATGAGTGTCGCGATAAGCGACAACCAAAAAGGAAAGCCGTGCTGCATGAACTGCCACGCGAGAAAAGCCGAGAACATGGCCAGCTCACCCTGGGCGAAATTCACGATCCCGGTGAACCGGTAGATCAGCACCAAAGCCAGCGCCAGCCCGGCGTACAACGCGCCGGAACTGATGCCTTCGAAGATCTGCTGTAGGAATCCGGCCACGATCACACCCGGTATCCGAGGTAAGACCTGGCGACCTGCTCGTCGGCCTTGATCTCGGCGGCGGTGCCGGACAACACGATTCGGCCGGTCTCGAGCACGTGCGCCTGATGCGCGTTCTCCAGTGCCAGATGAGCGTTCTGCTCGACAACGATCACCGTGGTTTTTTCCTCTTCGTTGATGGTGTGCACGATGCGAAAAAGCTCCTGGGTGACCAGCGGCGAAAGCCCGAGCGACGGCTCGTCCAGCAGCAACAGTCGGGGCGCCAGCATCAGCGCCCGGCCGATGGCCAGCATCTGTTGCTGGCCGCCGGACAGGCCACCGGCCGGCTTGCGCAGGTTGTCCGCGAGCACCGGGAAGTAGCCGAACACCCGCTGTAGGTCCGTCTCGACGCGGGCGCGATCGCGACGTGGGTACGCGCCGAGCCGCAGGTTCTCCTCGACGGTCAGCGGCATGAAGGTGCCGCGCCCCTCCGGCACGTGGGCGACGCCGAGCCGGGCCATCGCCTCCGGTGCGCGTCCGGTGACTTCAGCGCCGTCGAGCCGTACCGTGCCGCGCGGCCGGATCATGCCGCAGATAGCGCGCAGCAGGGTCGATTTCCCCGCACCGTTGGCGCCGAGGATCGCGCAAACCTCGCCGCGGCGGACCGTGAAACTCACTCCGTGCAATACCTGGGCACCGCCGTATCCGGCTCGCAGCTCGGTGACGGACAGGAAGGGTTCCTCGCTCATGCCGCCGTCCCCAGGTACGCCGCGATGACGGCCGGATCACGTTGCACCGCTTCGGGATCACCCTCGGCGATCAGCCGCCCGAAGTCGAGGCAGACGACCCGATCGCAGGTGCCCATGACGAACCCCATGTGATGCTCGACGACTATGACCGTCAGATCCGATTCGTCACGCAGCGCCCGCAGGCGATCGGCGAATTCGCCGACCTCACTGTGGTTGAGCCCGTTGACCGGCTCGTCCAGCAGCAGCAACCGCGGCTGGACGGCCAGCGCCCTGGCCAGTTCGATCCGTTTGAGCGTGCCGAACGGGAGCCCGGCAGCCGGATGATCGGCCACGTCGGCCAACTCCAAACGGTCGAGCAGCGCGTCGATTTCGATGCGTAAGGCTCGCTCCTCGCGACGCACCCGCGGTAACCGCAATGCCGCGCTGGTGAATCCGGCACCGGCCCGGTGGTGTGCGCCCACCAGGACGTTGTCGCGCACCGACATCCGAGGGAACAGCCCGAGATTCTGAAAGGTTCTGGCGATCCCGAGCGCGGCGAGCGCATCCGGTCGCACGGTCAGCAGATCGGTGTCCAGATAGCGCACAGCACCCGAATCCGGCAGGTGGCGGCGGGTCAGGCAGTTGAACAGCGTGGTCTTCCCGGCGCCATTGGGTCCGATCAGGCCGACCATCTGTCCCGGCTCCACCCGGAATCCGACCTCGTGCAGTGCGGTGATGCCGCCGAAGCGGACGGTCAGGTCGGATATTTCGAGCATTCGGCCTCCCAGCCCACGTTTGAGACGTGGGAAAAAATCCCTGCGCGACAACAACTTCAGCTGCCCGCCTGGAGTGCAGATGGTCAGCGTAAGTGCGCTGGTCAGCGGGCACATCGGCCGTGGAGGCCAAAGCCGCCCCGCGATGTTGTCCTCGCCGGACATGGACGGCCCGGCTCTAGTCGTGTTGACACCCCCGATACAGCGATGGAGTATCCGCATATGTCAGCTGGGTCACATTCGGACAGCACGGTGTATCCGGACGAAGTACAGGCCGAGCGCATTCGAATAATCGGCAACGCCTATGCCCAGGCGGAGGAGATCGCCGACGCCGGACTGTCGGCGATCCTCGCCCAGATTCCCAGCTACGCGGCTCGCGACAGCACCTTCCACGCCGACGTGCACGATCAACTGACCAGGCTGTGCCGGTGCGGGCTCAGCGCGTTCCTGGAGCACCGCAAGGTGACCGTCGAGGAACTCGCCTACACCCGCCGGGCCGCGGTGCGCCGGGCCAGGGCCGGGCTCACCCTGGTCGACTACATCACCGCCTTCCGGCTCGGCCAGCAGGCGACGTGGAAGGCGCTGCTGGCCTTCGCCGGTGAATCCGAGGCCGGGCGGCAGGCCGCGCTGTCGATGGTCGCTCCACTGGCGCGCTACAACGATCTGGTCAGTACCGAGGCCGCCAACGCCTACCTCGAGTTCCAGCAGGCGTGCTCGGCCGACTTCGGTCGCGAAGGACAGGACCTGCTGGAACGGCTGCTCGCCGGCGCACTGCCCGAGCGGGGACCCCTACTCGCCAAGGCAAGCGCGCACGGCATCGGCGCGGAGAGCACCGCCGCGATGGTGGTCGTCACCGCGACCGTGCTCGACAGCCAGCTGCGCGAGGCGCAGGACGGAACCGACACCGAGGCAAGACAACTCGCCGCCGCGGCGATGGCAGGTGTCGGCGTCAACGGACTGCGCACCCTCGCGGTGGTGCGCGGCAGCGAGATCATCGCCGTCCCCGCGCTCAACCGCAGCGCGAGCACCGGCGAACTCTGCGAGCGACTACAGGCGATGCAGCGCAAACTGAGCGCGGCAGGCATCACCCTCGCCGTCGGCGTCAGCACCGTCGTCGCCGGCATCGCGCAACTGCCGAAGGCGTACCAGCAGAGCCGCAACGCCCTCGGTCTGCTGCTCGAGGCGGGCGGCGTACTGGCGCTGCCGCACATCACCCCGTTCCGCTACCTCATGCTGCGCGCCGACGACACCGCCCGCCACCTCATCGACCCCGGGATCGCGGCGGTCCTGTCCGACGACCGGACCCGCGGCGGCGTGCTCGCCGACACCATCCGCGCCTTCGCCGCCGCCGACATGAACCTGCGCGAAGCCGCCGACACCCTGCGCATCCACCACAACACCGCCAAATACCGCCTGCGCCGCATCCAAGACCTCACCGGCCGCAGTGTCCGCAGCGTCAACGACCTGATCGAGTTGCTGGTGGCGATCGAGCTACAGCAGCCCGCGGCGCCGGTCGGCTCCTGAGTGGTTGACCGACACCACGTTTGGTGTCCAGGGCAGGGGCGATAGGTGCCGCCCCGGCTTATCGCCGCCCAGAACGCGTGTTTGTCACCCGCGACGCCGGGTAACCGGCCGTCGACTGGGAGGTGCCAAATGACAGAAGCGCGGAGCGGGCCACCGGCGGAGACTCGGTCGGTCGGCGAACTGGTCAACGACGCTACCGAGCAGATCAGCAGGCTGATCCGGGACGAGTTGCAGCTGGCCAGGCTAGAGGTACAGAAAAAGGGCAAACTCATCGGCCGTGGTGCCGGGCTTGCCGGAGTCGGCGCCCTCTTGGCGCTCTACGGCGGAGCGGCCTTGATCGCCGCGGCGATATTCGCCTTGGCGATACCGCTACCGGCGTGGGCTGCGGCGCTGATCGTCGGTGGAGTGCTGGTGGTCGTCGGTGCCGTACTCGCCCTCCTCGGCAAGAAGGACGTCCAGGAGGCGGTCCCGCCGGTGCCGCAGGAAGCGGCCGCGGGCGTCAAACGCGACATCGAAACCATCAAGGACGGGAGACACCGATGAGCGACCAGGGACGCCGGGCCGCCGACGACACCACCGAAGTCGACACGCCGATCGTGAGCGGTCCGATCGAAGAGGAAGCACTGCGCGCGGACCGTGATGCGACCAGAGAACAACTCGGGCAAACGGTTTCGGAGCTGACCGACAAACTGGACGTCAAGGGTCGAGCGCAGGACAAACTGCACGACACCGCCGACACCGTGCGCGAAAAGGCAACGGAGGCAACCGAAGCCGCCGCCGAGAAGACCGCGCAGGCCAAGTCCGCTGCCAGCCGCAAGGCGGCCGAAACCAAGGAAGCCGCGGCCAAGAAGGCTGCCGCGACCAAGCAGGCCGCGAGCAAGAAGGCCACGGAGGCCAAGGAATCCACCAGCAGGAAGGCCGCCGAGGTGGAGGCGGCGACCGCCGAGAAGGCCGCGCAGGTGAAGCAGGCCGCCGAGGAGAAGGCACAGCAGGCCAAGGCGCAGGCGCGCGACCTGGTCGACAAAGCCGAAGCCGCCACCCCCGAGCCGGTCGTCGAACGCGGCAGGCAGGCCGCGGACGTGGCGCGTCGGCAACCCGCCGCCGTGGCCGGTGCCGCGGCACTCGCGGCGCTCATCGTCTGGTGGATCCTGCGCAGGCGGCAGGCATGAAGACGCTGTACAAGCCGCTCGGCATGCTGGTCAGCGTGGTGGGCGGCCTCGCGGCCAATGCGGCGTTCACCCGCGTGTGGCGAACCGTCAGCGGTGAGGACGAAGCCCCCAGCGCCACGGCGCGGAACTACACCTGGAGCGAGGTCTTGATCGCCGCCGCGCTCCAGGGTGCCATCTTCGGCCTCGTCAAAGCCGCCATCGACCGGGCGGGCGCGACCGGCTACAAGTCGTTGACCGGCACCTGGCCCGAGTAACCGGCTGGTTCATTCGTCGCCGCTGAAATCCCGGCGGACGAAGTTGGGGCGGATGTCGGGGTCCGGCGGATCGTAATACCGGTGGAACGTCGGGGTCAGACCCGACGAGATCGGCGGGTTGATCCAACTCCAGTCGGTCGGGCAGGTCCGGCCCGCGGCCTCCTCCCGTTTGACGTGATCGCAGAACTGCTTTGCCACCGTGTGGTGATCGACGATGTACACCCCCGCTTTGCGGAAGCTGTACAGCACCGCGCGATTGAGTTCGACCAGCGCCGAGTCCCGCCACAGCGTGCGCTCGGAACGCGTGTCCAGGCACATCATTTCGGCGATCAGCGGCAGCATGTTGTAGCGGTTGGTGTCGCTCAGGTTGCGTGCGCCGATCTCCGCGCCCAGATACCAGCCGTTGAACGGCGCGAACGGGTAAGTGACACCGCCGACCTCGAGGTTCATGTTGGAGACCGCGGGCAGCGCGTGCCAGCGCAGGCCCAGCCCGGCGAACCACTCGAACTCCGGGTGCTCCAGTTCCACCTCGCGGGCCAGCTCGGGCGGAATGTCGAACCAGCGGATCGGCTCGTCCGGCGTGCTGATCAGTAGCGGCAGAATGTCGAAAGGTGTTCCGGCACCGCGCCAGCCGAGTTTCATCGCGAACTCGGTGAGCGTTACATTCGCGGCATCGCCGGTGACGGTGCCGTCGCCGTTGCGGTAACCGGCGTAGCGGATGAGCTGCGGGCTGACGATCCGGAACTCGCGCCCGTCCGGCTGCCGCGGCGGTCCGACGGTGATCATCGATTGAATAGCACCACCATTGGTGGCCATCTGCAGATGTTGCCAGCAGACCTCGGCCAGATCACGCGCGGACCGCACGCGCCGCGCGTCGAGCAATTTCAAGGAGCGCCAATGCTTTCGGCCGACACAGCGGGCGTGATTGCGCCACGCGAGCTTGGCGCCGATCAGGATCTCCTCGGCGGTCTGCAGATAGCCGCCGGTCTGTTCGAGCTGCTCCAGCGCGGTGCGGCGGCGCTGGGACGACAGATGGGCCAGTTCCGGCATGCGGAAGAATTCGTCGCACTCACGTAGCCGGCGTTTCAGATCGGTACTGAAAGGCTGTGTGTCAGGAGAGTTTTCGAACGGTGGCACGGGTAACACAGGATTCACGGTTTTCTCCGGTCGGGCATCGGTACTGCGGTGAAACAGACAAGTTCGAGCGGGAGAATTCGTACGGGCGCGTGGCCGACACCGTCGCCCGCCGGTGGCCCGCGCGGGTGGGCACGCAGGGTGATGCCGCGAATTAGCTTCGGCTCGAAGGAGAGTGCGCGCCGACACGGGCTGTCGCGACTCCGTACCGAGCGGCCGGTCCGCTTGCTGGGCATAAGCGCAGCGCGGCGAGCTCGGTGCCGATAGTGCGGATCCACGATCATGTGCGTCCTTGGTCATGCCCGGGAGAGGCCCGGAGAGTAGCGTACGGCGGGTGTGCTGGCGGTGTGCCCGGATTTGCTGGATTTGCTGGGCCGGACCGAGTCGCGGATCGAAAACGGGTGGCGTCGAGTCCCGTTGACGGCGTGGCGGGTTCGCGCACCAGGAGTTTGCTGCGTGTGCAGGACGGCCATTTTGCGGTGGTGATTCATGGGGTCCAGGGGCACCGTCGACATCCCGCGCGGCTGGGGCGCCGCCGACGCAAGCCGCGGCACCCGGATGCTGTCGGTTGTGCGGGCGGGCAACGCAGTCTGTCGGCGGATCCACGTGATCTCGGCAACAGCATTGCCGGACGCGTTGTGGCCCGCCGGGTCGCCACCTTCGCCATCGGGCGGTCGGCGGGATCAGAACGTTCCTGGCAGGGCTCGAATGCAGGCGCTCCAAAGCTCAAACGTGGCCCTGGTCACACATTATTGCGACTCGCTATGGCCGCCCGATCGATCCGCACATTTCTGGCAGGATGGGTCGCATGCTGTCTCGGCGCAGGATGCGGCGCTGGGTTTCCAGCGTCTTGGTCAGTGCGGCACTGGTTTCCGGTGCTGTGGTGTTCGGCGCTCCCCAGTTGTCGGCGGCCCCTTCGGATGCACCCAAACCAAGCACCGGCTCCTCGGACGGCCCGGCCCCGGCCGAGCCGACCACGGGCCGGGCCGCGAAACCGGCGATCGACCGCATCGAACCGGTCAACGATCGGTGGCTGCGGGTCTTCGTCGAATCGCCCGCCATGCGCCGCGCCGTGGAGGTGCAGGTGCTGCTGCCGCGCGACACGTCGAAACCCCGTCCGACCGTCTACATGCTCGATGGGCGCAGCGCGAGCCCCGACAGCAACAACTGGACCGAAATGGGCCACGCCGACCGGTTCTTCGAGGACAAAGACGTCAATGTCGTGCTGACCGTCGGCGGCCCGGCTAGCTTCTACACCGACTGGAAGAAGCCCGATCCGGTGCTCGGCACCAACATGTGGGAGACCTTCCTGGCCCGCGAGCTACCGCCGCTGATCGACGCGAAGTTCAACGGCAACGGACGCAACGCCGTGATGGGTGTCTCGATGGGCGCCGAGGCCGCGATGATGCTGTCGTTCCGGAACCCGCAGCTGTACACCGCGATCGCGGCGCACAGCGGATGCTTCTCCATGGGCACCGACCTCGGCCAGGCGCAAGCCAGGACGGTGATCGCCACCTATCAGGGCGAGCCGGACAACATGTTCGGCCCGCAGGACGATCCCGCCTGGCTGGACCACGACGTGACGCTGCACGCGGAAGCGTTGCGCGGCAAGACGATCTACATGTCCGTCGGCAGCGGTATACCCGGCATCCACGACGTGCCCGGCAACCCGGACGTCGACGTGGCCACCGCCATCAGCTTCGGCGGTCCGCTCGAGGCCGCTACCAATATCTGCACGCACCGGCTCACCGATCGGCTCCGCGTGCTCGGCATCCCGGTCACCGCGCACTTCCGGCCGACCGGGACCCACTCGTGGCCGTATTGGGCCGACGAGTTGGTCCGGTCGTGGCCGGTCGTGGCGGGCGCCCTCGGTGTCTGACCCCGCTGCGGTCTAGATCGAGAAGCGTTCCAGCACTGCGGGATCGGTGGCGAAGCTCAGGAACAGGTCGTTCTCATGCGGATCTCCGGTGGTGATTCGCACCCCGTCACCGCCGTAGGGCCGGACGAGCACGCCTGCCTCGGCACTGGCCTCGCCGAACTCGACGCTGCGCGCGCCCAGCGGCAGCCAGACGAAGTTCGCCTCGCTCGGCGGCACCTGATAGCCCGCGGCCAGCAGCGCGTCCCGCACGCGGTCGCGTTCGAGCACCAAAGCGTGGGTGCGGTCCAGCAATTCGTGCCGCGCCTCCAGCGAGGCGATCGCCGCGGCCTGCGCGACCCGGTTGACGCTGAACGGGATGTGCACCTTCGTCAGCGCCGTGATCACGGCCGGATCGCCCACCGCGTAACCCGCGCGCAGGCCGGCCAGGCCGTACGCCTTCGAGAAGGTGCGCAGCACAACCACATTCGGACGGGTGCGACCCAGCTCGATACCGTTCGGGTAGTCCTCCTCGGCCAGCCGCAGATACTCGAAGTACGCCTCGTCCAGCACGATCAGCACCCGCTTGGGCACCGTGTCCAGGAAGCGGGTCAGCTCGGCCTTGCCGACCGCGGTGCCGGTCGGGTTGTTCGGGTTGCAGACGAAGATCAGCTTGGTTCGCTCGGTCACCGCGGCGGCCAGCGCGTCCAAATCGTGCACGTGATCCGGTGTGAGCGGCACCTGGACGGCGGTCGCGTTACCCACCTTGGTGACGATCGGGTACGCCTCGAACGAGCGCCAGGCGAACAGCACCTCGTCGGTCGGTGCGTCGCAGGTGATCTGCACCAGCTCTTGGCACAGCGCGACGCTGCCGCAGCCGACCGCGACGTTGTCCTGCGCGACGCCCAGGAACTCGGCCAGCGCGGCACGCAACTCCAGGGCCAGATTGTCCGGATACCGGTTGGCCAGCTCGGCGGCCTCGGCGATCGCCTTGGCCGCGGCGGGCAGCGGGCCGAAGGTGGTCTCGTTGCTGGCGAGCTTTACCGCGCCGGGGTGGTTGCGGCCGGGAACATACGCCGGAATCGAATCGAGGTCCGGCCGGGTTGACGCTGTCACATACCAACCATAGGTGGCCCGGCGCAAAGCATGGCCCGCGTACCGGAAAATCTGTGGTCGATGGGCCCCCAACAGCAATTTCTACCGAAGATCAAGAAGTCGCCCTACGCTGGTTTCATGTCGGGCACTTACAACGACCTCGCCCCCCTGCGCCGCGACGACCCGTCGCCCGAACCCGAGACCGGCTCGAAACCTCAGGCCGCCGACACCCAGGTGCCCATCATCGTGGTGGAGCCCGAGGGCAATGCCCGCGGCGGCATCGTGATGCTGCACGAATCCCGCGAGTTCACCGGTGCGCTGCTCGCGCTGATGAACTCGCTGGCCTCCGAGGGCTGGACCGTGGTCGCGCCCAACCTGTTCCACCGGTCCGGCCGCGAATCGGTCGCGGAGGTGTTCGGCGACGAACTCTTCGACGACTTCGACGCCTGCTTCGACTGGCTGACCCGGCACGGGGTGTTCCCCGACACCATCGGCGTGCTCGGCTTCGACTCCGCGGGCACCGCCGCGTTCCTGGTCGCCACCAACCGCCCGGTCGGCGCGGCGGTCAGCGTCGCCGCGCCCGGCATCGTCGAACCGCTCACCGAACAGGCCGACGCCCTCGTCCGCGTCGCCCCGCACCTGCAGGCGCCGTGGCTCGGACTGTTCGGCACCGACGACCCGGCCACCCCGCCCGCGGAGGTCGAACGACTACGCGACGCGACCGGCCGAGCCGCGGTGGCCAGCCTGGTCGTCAGCTATCCCGGCCTGCGCCACCGCGCCGACCATCCCGGCACCGAAGACGACAACGGTCTGGTCGACTCCCAGACCCGTATTTTCGACTGGTTCGACAGCAACTTACGCTGATAACCAGCCGTTTTGCGATCTGGACAACGGCTACTGTAATCTTCATGCTCGGCGGTTCGAAAGGACCGGTGCCCTCGAAGAGAAGGCTCCAGGAGGCGTGCCAGAGCGGCCGAATGGGACTCACTGCTAATGAGTTGTCCCTTCACGGGGACCGGAGGTTCAAATCCTCTCGCCTCCGCCACAACCCGGGCAACCGGTACACAACTGAATAACCATGCGGCTGTAGCTCAACGGATAGAGCATCTGACTACGGATCAGAAGGTTAGGGGTTCGAATCCCTTCAGCCGCACATCGGTAGAAGGCCCCTCTCGGGTAATCGGGAGGGGCCTTCTCGCATGTCTGATGGAGCTGCCTGTGGTGGAGCTGTGGTGCAAGATTCGCTACACGGGCCCGCGTCGACGTCCATCGAGAACGGCCCCCTCGCCTACCGAGATCGATTCGCTTGGGGTTCGGTTCATCTTCGCTCGAGATTCGCCTGACCCGGTATAGTTGGGACATCACGCAAGTGATGCTGGCGGTGGGACGCCGATTGCAGTCGACGCCCCACCTGATGGGTTACTTAGCCCCTCAACCAGCGGACCAGCACGAGCGCCCCGGCGACCACGGCAGCTGTAGCAAGCAAGATGCCGTAGTCGACCGGGGCCTTGCTCTTTGCCCGGCGATGTTTCGCCAAACCCACTACCTCCCTTCTCGGCACGGTATGGCTGGACCGATTCCATACCGCCCCTGAGCTGGAGGTGGCACCACCCTACGCCGGGCCGCCGACCAGAAACCGTTACAACGCAGCCCATTCCGAGGTGCGTGCAGATTCCGTGCTGAATCTGCTTGTGTTTCTGGAACCTATTCCCGTGCTACAGGATTCACGCGGGCTGAGAATCCAGTGAGAGGCTCATCGCGGGTCGGTTCGAAAAGCTCTGCGGTAAGCACCCGGGGTGGTGCCGAGGGCGCGGAGGAAGCGTCGGCGGAGGTTGGTGGCGGAGGAGAGGCCGACGTGGCGGGCTACGGCTTCCACCGGGAGGTCCGAAATTTCCAGTAGTTCGCGGGCTGCCGCGATGCGCTGGGCCAGCAGCCACTGTCCTGGTCCGATGCCGAGTTGGTCGGTGAAGCGGCGGGCGAGGGTGCGGGGGGAAACTGTGGCTCGGGCGGCCAGGTCCTCGACGGTGAGGGGGTCGCCGAGGCGTTCGGTGGCCCATTCCAGCAGCGGTGCCAGGGAGCCGTCGATCTGGGTGGGATGGGGCGGTGCGGCGTACTGCAGTTGCCCGCCCTCGCGGTGCGGTGGCATGACCATCCTGCGGGCGACCTGGGCAGCGTATCCGGCACCGTGATCCGTGCGGACGAGGTGCAGGCACAGGTCTATGCCGGCTCCAGCGCCCGCGCTCGTGGCCACATCGCCGTGGTCGACATAGAGCACGTCGCGATCGACGTCGACAGCTGGGAACCGGGTGGCCAGTTCGTCGGCGCGGGCCCAGTGGGTGGTCGCCCGGCGTCCGTCCAAGACTCCCGCGTGGGCGAGCGCGAAAGCGCCGGTGCAGATGCTGACCAGCCGCGCACCGCGATCGTGCGCGTGCCGGAGGCACCGGATAACGGCGGGGCGACCCGGGCCCCGAGGAGGTCTTCGTGGTATCCGGGGTCTTCAACGACGGCGTACGCGACTATCCCGCAGGCTCTTTCATCCATGCCCCCGCGGGTTCCTCACACATTCCGCAATCGGTGACCGGTTGCACGCTGTTCGTTTTCTATCCCGAAGGGTAGGGGCTGCCACTAGAACTGGGGTCAGCGAAGGTGATCGAGGGAGGCGGAGCCAGCCGCTACATTGCACCGAAAGGCCTAACGAACGGAGATCGAAATGGTAGCTGTCCGGCGCCGCATCATCACTGGTTCGACTCTCTTCGGCGTCGCCGCGGCCGCGGCCATCGCCACCGCCGGTTCGGCGGTGGCGGAGCCGAGGGATTGTGTCCTGGATCGGTCGGTGACCGGGGCGACGGGCTTCTGTCCGGGCGGGGACGGGTATTTCACCGTGGAAGCCGACTGCTTCGGTGTGTTCGTCACCCGTGGCGGCCTGGGGTTCGGCCCGTACCGGCAGACAAGTCAGCGCCACGCCTACGCGGGCCCGCACCCTGAGATGGATGCGACGCAAACCCATCCCAGGGCCGAGTGCAACGAATTCATCACCGGTCACTTCGGTATCGCTACCGATGCTCGCCTGTACGAGACCTTCCGCTGACCTTCAGCGAAGGAGAACTATTGCGCGACTGGCTCATTCGGAAGCCGGACGGCACTACTTCCAGGCGGGAAGCTCGGGCAGCTCACCGGTGAGATCAGAACCATCGGACCGCCCGATGAGCCATGCGGCAATGGACGACGCGGGACCGGCCACGGAGCGGGTGGGGGCATCGGCGCCGACGATGCCGTGGAAGCCGGTGTCGGTGGCATCGAGTTCGAAGCCGGGGACGGGTTCGGTTGCGGCGGCGGTGATTCGGTTCATGTCGACGGTGGCCTGGTGCAGCACGCGAGCCACGAAGGGGGCGGGCCAGTCGGCGGGGGTGTACCCGGCGTTCAGGTCGACGTGGTGAATCTCCACCTCCTGCAACCGCATCCATCGCACTTCGCTGGCGGGGATCGGCCGCCCTTGCCGGGTACGGACTTCCGCGTGCCAGGCCTCCTCGGTAAACGAATTGGCCAGGGCGAACCAGCGTTTGGTGGCCGCTTCGTTGTCGATGAGTTGTTCGGTGGCGGGCCGGGGCGCACCGGCTTCGATGTCGAAATCGCGCAGGAACATGCTCGCGTACTGGGGGATCTCCACCCCGGTGTGCGCCCACAGCAGCAGGTTGAGCAAGCTGTCGGCGTTGCGCGCGGTGTGCGCCAACACATGTCCGCGGGTCCAGCCGGGAAGCAGCGACGGTTCGTGCACATCGTCGTTGCTCAGTTTGCGCGCGGTGTCGAGGAAACGATCGGTCGCCTCGGCGAGAATGTCGAGTGAGACGGGGCCTTCCAAAGCAGCACTGGTCACAGTCCCGACCCTAGCGATCCCGGGCTGGCCTTGCCGGGCTTCTTCATGATCAACGGGACAGACGAGTAATCATCATGTCCCGTCGATCACGCGGGACTACTCGGCGATGATCGCGTCCGCTTCGATCTCGACCAGCAGCGCGGGGGTGATGAGCGCGCTGATCTCGTACATGGCGGTGGCGGGCCGGATGTCCCCGAAGACCTCGGCGTGCGCCTTGGCGACCTCGGGCCAGCGAGAGATATCGGTGACGAAGATGCGGGTGCGGACAACGTCGGCGAGGCTCGCACCAGCCTCGGTGAGGGCGCTGCCGATGCGCCGCAGGGTTTCCCTGGCCTGTTCGCCGATATCGTCCCCGCCGACCGCGCCGCCGCCGGTGATCGAGGCGGTGGTGCCGCTGACCGCGACGTGGTTGCCGACTCGGACGGCGCGGCTGTAGCCGACGATGTCCTCGAACTCGGAGCCGGAGGAGATGTTCACGCGTGCGGTCATGGCGACAGCATCGCATGGGACGTCGATCGGGTAGTAAACGGCTGGCAACGCCGATGTTCGACACCGAGTTGTCACCTGCGCGTCGGTCAGAAGTCGGATCGGCGGGGTAGGCAGTCCCGGTGAAAGCTCATTCTCGTCCTCGCGTCACCGCCGCCGCCGTCCTCTGTGTCGGCGCGCTGGCCGTCGGCTGTTCCGCCTCGGATTCGCCCGCGGATTTCACCGCGACCGCGGACCAGCCGCTGGTGATCTCCCTGGATGACTTGCTCGACAAGACGGGTGGCAGCGCCGCCGTCCGCATCGCCGACCCGGAGCACGGCAAGCTGAGCCGCCGGGTGGACGGTGCGCTGGTCTACACCCCTGACGCCGGCTACCGCGGCTCCGACACCTTCGAGGTGACCACCACCGACGCGGTGCGCCTGTACACCACCGACATTCCGCCGCTGGGTGAATTCGGCGGAACCACGGTGCAGGGCAGCGGTTTCGGCTCCGCGTGGACCCCGGTGCCGGGCAGCACGGACGAGTTCTACGGGCTCACCGACCGCGGCCCGAACGTGGACGGCCCCGGCAAGAACGAGAAGCTCGCGCCGATAGCGAGTTTTGTGCCCAAGATCGGCCGGTTCAAGCTGGTCGGCACCCGCGCGGTGCTGCAATCGAGCATCGACCTGCACACCGCGGCAGGCGTGCCGTTCAACGGCCAGGTCGACGTCGCCGCGAACACCGGCGAAACGATCAAGGATCTGGCCGGAAATGTGTTGCCGCCCACCGATCACGGCCTCGATCCGGAGGGGCTGGTCGCACTGCCCGACGGCACCTTCTGGGTCTCCGACGAATACGGCCCGTTCCTGGTGCATTTCGACGCCAAGGGTGCCGAGATCGAGCGGCTCGCACCGGGATCCGGCCTGCCCAAGGAACTTTCGCTGCGCACACCGAACCAGGGCATGGAAGGCCTGACCATCACCCCCGACGGCAGCACCCTCGTCGGCCTGATGCAGAGTGGCCTGAACACGCCCGGCCTCAGCGGTTCCGCCAAGGAGACACCGCTGACCCGCATCGTCACCGTCGACCTGAAGACGAAGGCGTTGAAGGAGTTCGTGGTCCCACTGGAGAACCCGAAGAGCAGCAAGGTCGCCGACTCGGAGATCACCGCGCTGAGCGCGACCACCTTCCTGATCGACGAGCGCGACGGCAGCTTGGCGCCGAAGGCGGACAAGAAGCTGTGGACCGTCGACATCGCCAGCGCCACCGATGTCGGACCAGACGCGAAAGTGCCTGGCGCGCAGTACGATCCGGAACGCGGCCTGCAGATCGACGGCAAGTCGCTGGAGACGCTGGTCGGCTCGGTCTCGACCGCCGACGGTGTCGCCGCACTCACCAAGGCGGGCGTCACCCCGGCCGCCAAGACCAAGAATCTCGACTTCGCGGCCCTGGTCCGGGAACTCGACGCCGACGGAAAGTTCTTCGGCCACGACAAGATCGAGGGCGTCGCCACCCTGGACGGCGGTACGACGCTCTACATCGCCAACGACAGCGACTTCGGTCTGGCCGGCAGCAAGGGCGAGCTGCCGCCGTTCGCGCTGAAGCCCAAGACGCTGCCCAACGGCGTCCAGGACAGCGGCGAGATCTTGTTCATCGACACCACCAAGCTGCCCGCGAAGACCGCGGAACACACGGTCAAGCTGACGGTGGAGTAGCTAATCGCCGCGATCGGTCCACTCACGGCCCTCCAGAATCACCGCCGCGGCCAACGTGATCAGCCACAGCGACATCGAACCGACCTGGATCCGCTGGGCGATCCCCAGCGCGTAATTGCCGGAGAGGTTGTCGGCGACCAGCATCCACACGGTCGCCGCCGACCCGACCACCAGCACGACCAGCCCGGCTTCGCGCAGGATCCGCCAGCGGTGATAGCGGAACGCGGCCAGGCTGAACGCGAACGTGGCGACGGCGATCGAGGTGACCGCGATGGTGCTCGACAGTGCGTGCGGTTGGTGCAACTGCGGGAAGAGCTCGCTTTCCCCACCGCACGCACTATCGCTCGCCGTGCAATCCTGCAGCGGCAGCAACACATCGGCGATCGTCGCGGCACCGAAGCAGAGCAGCGCGACCCAGCCGATCGTGGTGAACCGGCGCCGCGGAAAAACCAGCAGTCCGCCGATCGCCGCGGGGATCAACAGCGCGCCGACGATCTTGTCCGCGGTGGCGAACACCGCACGATAGGGCTTACCTTCGGCATCCAACTCGCTGAGGAACGAGTTGACCGGGTCGACGTCGACCTTCAGGAAGAACTCGAGCACCCAGGACGAGTAGCACACGCCCGCCACCAGGATTGCCGCTGCGATCGCCAGGGACGCCACTCGCGTGCGCCGCTCGGCGACCTCCTGGCTATTCGTCACGGATCCATTCTCCTCCCTGCCGCCGGACCGATAATCGAACGGTAGGTCAGCGCGTCGGCAAACACACGCCATTGACAACCAGCACACAGGCTCCTGTCAGGTTCGACCGACAGGCTGACAGGGAAGCGTTCCCAAGGAGGTCCCACATGATCGGCTTCGCAACAGCCGCCGCCGGAATAGCCGTGATGTCGGTGATGGTGGCGTCGAGCTACCTCGCCGCCCACGCACCGCGCACCCTGGTCCGGGTCAGGTCTCGCTAGGTCGGTGTCCCAGCGCGGCCTGCACCCGATCGGCGGCGGCCACCGCGTCTTCGTGCTCCCACACGCGAACGACCTGCCAGCCGGCCGCCGTCAACGCCGCATCGGTCGCCCGGTCCCGCGCCACGTTCCCGGCCAGCTTGTCGGCCCACCACTGCGCGTTGTTGCGCGGATCGGTCGCATGCTGCGGGCAGCGATGCCAGAAGCAGCCGTCGACGTACACCGCGACCCGTAGTCGCGGAAATACCAGATCGGCCCGCCGCCGCTGCCCACGCAGTGGTGCTCGATCGACGAAGTACCGCATCCCGCGCCGATGCAACTCCCTGCGCAACGCCAGCTCCGGCTTGGTCCCGCTGCGCCGCTGCCGCGCCATCCGCGCGCTGGTCGCCGCATCGGTCAGCGGACGAGACGCGCGTCCAACCGGTTGCTGTCGCGCATCGCCGGGCGCGTCGTCCAGACCGTCCCGCGAGTCGCTCATGCCGCCCAGCCGCCCATCCGATCGAGATGACTCTCCACATCATCGAGGAAGCCCGGTGGAAACCGCAGGCTGCCCATGCCGGTCCGGCGCAAGAACCCCGCGGTCGCCCGCGCGGAGAGCAGTCGTGAGTCGGTCAGGAAGTTCCGCAGGTCCTCGTACGGCTCGTGCACCGGCCAGGTCGACACGGCCACCCGATGGGCCACCCCGTTGTGTCCCCAGGCCGCAACCGGCCACGGTGTTCCCGGCGGTAGTGGCTGGTCACCGGGCAGCGGAGTCAGCGGCGCGGCCAGTCGGGACCCGACCCACCCGGCCATCCGCACACTCACGGCATTGCCGACCAGCTTCCACCGATGCCCCTGCCGGATACCCGGCACGTCACCCGCGGGTGCGGTCCAATCCGGCTCGAAGCCTTGCAGCCGCTCCACATCCACCAGTCCGGGCGTGACGATCTCGCCGGACGGCAGCCGCACCGCGGGCGGGCTCGCGATACCCAGCGCGGACCCACCCTTCAGCGTCGGCACCGCGTTCACGGCCCAGCCCAGCCCGCGCACTCCCTCG
The DNA here is from genome assembly GCF_007990755.1 of Nocardia ninae NBRC 108245. GTDB lineage: Bacteria > Actinomycetota > Actinomycetes > Mycobacteriales > Mycobacteriaceae > Nocardia > Nocardia ninae. The sequence continues at coordinate 76,028 of NZ_BJXA01000035.1, forward strand.
GTCCAGTAGAAGCCACACGGATCGCGGTCCGCGTCGCCGACGATCCGCGGCCCCGCGTCCTCGCCGAACAACACCCCACGCGGGTCCTCGGTCCGGGAAGCCAGCATCAGCACCCGCTGCCGCCGCTGTGGCAAGCCGAACGCGCGTGCGTCCACCACCCGATAGGCCCAGGTGTAGCCGAGCTCCTCCAGGGCGGTAGTGATGTGGCGCATCGCGGCACCGCGACCGAGCTGCAGCATGAACGGCACGTTCTCGATCAGCAGCCAGCGCGGCCCGCGCTTACGGCGCACCAACCGGAAGACCTCGTCGACCAGACCCGAGCGCTTGCCGGTGATGCCGGCGGTGCGCCCGGCCTGGGAGAGGTCCTGGCAGGGGAAGCCTGCCGCGACCAGTTCGGTGCCCGCCGGTAGCGCGCGCAGACTGGTGATGTCGGAATGCAGTGGCACATCGGGAAAACGGGCGGCCAGCACGCCTTGTGCGCCCGCGTCGATCTCGCACAGCAGCTCGGACTGCCAGCCATTGCGGGCGAGACCGAGCTCGAGCCCGCCGATCCCGGCGAACAGCCCGACCATCCGCGCGCCCGTCACCGACTGTCCCTTCTTCGCGTCCTCGGTTCCCCTGTGCTCGGCAGAGGTTACTCGAGTTGCCGGTTGCCGTCCGCGAACACCGCCATGACGGCGCGACGGAGCAAACCCGAGGGTGGCCTGGTACCGTCCGCGTGTCAGCAACATGATCGGTCTGCTGCTGCTCGATAATGCTCATCGGCCGATCATGTGTGCGGCCCTGATGACAGGCTCGGCAGGCTGATCTGCCTGCGCTCCAGCGCTATCCGCGCGGACGCCGCCCCACGTGCTCGGCGGCGCGTCCGCATGCGAAACGCATTTGCTCCACACAGCGTCTGTGCTCCACAAGGTTTTGGGCTCGACAAATTTCTTAGTCGTCACGCTAGGGAAAGTGAGCGAACATGCAGATACCTTCGAAAAACAGGAGCTTTCCCAACGTCGTGGTCACCAGCCTCGCGGCGACCACCTCGATTGCGGGCGATATCGACTCGACGTGGAAAGGCCTGCTCAACGGGGAGAGCGGGATCGACGTCCTGGAGGACAGCTTCATCGACCAGTTCGAACTGCCGGTCCGCATCGGCGGGCACCTGAAGGTCTCGCCCGCCGAGAGCCTCACCAGGGTCGAGGCGACCAACATGTCCTACGTCGAGCAGATGGCCACGGTCCTGTGCCGCGAGGTATGGCGCAACGCAGGCAGCCCGGAGGTCGACAAGACCCGGCTCGGCGTCGCCATCGGCACCGGTCTCGGCGGCGGCGAGTACATCATCGACGCGCGGGACCGGATCAAAAACGGTGGCTACCGCAAGATTTCACCGCTGACCGTGCAGCGGATCATGCCCAACGGCTCGGCCGCCTGCGTCGGCATCGAGCTCGGCGCGGGCGCGGGCGTCGTCACGCCGGTGTCGGCCTGCTCGTCCGGCTCCGAGGCGATCGCCAACGCGTGGCAGATGATCGTGATGGGCGACGCCGACATGGTCGTCACCGGCGGTGTCGAGGGCTCCATCCAGGCGGTGCCGATCGCGGCGTTCACCATGATGCGCGCGATGAGCACCCGCAACGACGATCCGAAGAGCGCGTCGCGCCCGTTCGACAAGGACCGCGACGGCTTCGTGTTCGGTGAGGCCGGGGCGATGATGATCATCGAGACCGAGGAGCACGCCAAGGCGCGCGGCGCGACCATCCACGCGCGGATCATGGGGGCGGGCATCACCTCCGACGCCTTCCATCTGGTCGCGCCCGATCTCGAGGGCAAGGGCGCCGCGCGCGCGATGACCAGGGCGATCGAGAAGGCCGGGCTGACCAAGAAGGATGTCACCCACGTGAACGCGCACGCCACCGCCACCCCGATCGGGGATACCGCTGAGGCGCAGGCCATTTCGTCGGCTATCGGGAGTCACACGTCGGTGTACGCACCGAAATCGGCGCTCGGGCATTCGATCGGTGCGGTCGGAGCGCTGGAGTCGGTGATCACCGTGCTGTCCATTCGGGACGGAATCGTCCCGCCGACCCTGAATTTGGACAATCAGGACCCTGAAATCGACCTCGATGTGGTCAAGGGGCAGAGCAGGCCGGGTCGGATCGATTACGCCGTGAACAACTCGTTCGGTTTCGGCGGACACAACGTGGCGATCGCCTTCGGGCGGTACTGAGCGTCGGAAGGCTGCGCACCTGCTAGCCTTCCCGACGCTTCGTTATCGACCTGTGTTCGGTGTAACTGCACGGCATGTGCGTGCTTTGGCAAAAGGATAAGGCGATGATCGACGAGACCTTCGACGACTATTTGGACGACCAGGGCAATATCAAAATCCGCGGCGACAAGACCCTGATCGACTTCGTCGACAAGCACAGCGCGGAGAACGGCGACGACCTCGCCTACCGCTATATCGACTATTCGCGGGAACGCGACGGTGAGTACCACGAGTTGACCTGGCGACAGTTCGGCGTCCGGCTACGGGCCGTTGCGGCACGGCTACAGCAGGTGACCAAACCCGGTGACCGGGTAGCGATTCTGGCACCGCAGGGGCTCGACTATGTCGTCTCCATCTTTGCCGCCGTCTACGCGGGCAATATCGCGGTGCCGTTGTTCGACCCGGAGGAGCAGGGGCACACCGACCGGCTCACCGCGGTGCTCAGCGACTGCACGCCGGCCGCGATTCTCACGGTCGGCACCGCGGCGGGCGGTGTGCGGAACTTCTTCCGCCATCTGCCCGCGGTACAGCGGCCGCGGATTATTGCGGTGGAAGCGATTCCGGACACCGTCGGCGCGACGTGGGTGCGCCCGGATATCAATATCGACAGCGTCGCTTACCTGCAATACACCTCCGGGTCCACCAGAACGCCTGCGGGCGTGGAGATCACGCACCGGGCCGTCGGCACGAATCTGCTGCAGATGATCGATGCGATTGGTGTCAAGGAGAATTCGCGCGGCGTCACCTGGCTGCCGCTGTTCCACGACATGGGCCTGCTGTGCGTGATTCTGCCGACCGTCGGTGGCGGATTCATCACCATCATGTCGCCGAGCGCGTTCGTGCGTCGTCCGTACCGCTGGATCAAAGAACTGGCCGCCGCCTCCGACGGGGCCGGAACTTTCGCGGCGGCACCGAATTTCGCCTTCGAACACGCCGCGGCGCGCGGTAAGCCGAAACCGGGCGAAGAGCTCGACCTGTCGAATGTGATCGGGTTGATCAACGGCAGCGAACCGGTGTCGGTGTCGTCGATGCGGAAATTCAACGAGGCGTTCGCGCCGTACGGGTTGCCGAAGACGACGATCAAGCCGTGCTACGGCATGGCCGAGGCGACGCTGTTCGTGTCCGCGACCAAGGCCGAGGACGAGGCGCGGGTCGTGTATGTCGATCGCGCCCAGCTCAATTCGGGCCGGATGGTCCAGGTCGAAGAGGGCGCGGAGAACTCGATCGCGCAGGTGTCCTGCGGCTATGTGGCTTTGTCGCAGTGGGCCACGATCGTCGATCCGGAGACCGGCGTCGAGCGGGCCGACGGTGAGGTCGGCGAGATCTGGTTGCACGGCGAGAACATGGGCATCGGTTACTGGGGGCGTCCCGAGGAAACCGAGGCCACCTTCCAGGCCAAGCTCGCGGCTCGGCAGCCGACGGGCAGCCATGCGGAGGGCACACCGGAGGACGCCCACTGGATGCGCACCGGCGATTACGGCGCCTACCTCGACGGCGAGTTGTACATCACCGGCCGGGTGAAGGACCTGGTGATCGTCGACGGTCGCAATCACTACCCGCAGGACCTGGAGTTCTCGGCACAGGAATCCAGCACCGCACTGCGACCCGGTTTCGTCGCGGCCTTCTCGGTACCCGCGAACGAACTGCCTGCGCTGGTCTTCGAGAAGGGCAGTCACTCCGGGCTGAAGTTCGACGCCGACGACAACTCCGAGCAGTTGGTGATCGTCGCCGAACGCAACACCGGCGCGGGCAAGCTGGAGACCGAACCGGTCGCGGACACGGTGCGGGCGGCCGTCTCGCAGCGGCACGGCGTCACCGTGCGCGATGTGCTGCTCGTGCCCGCGGGTTCGATCCCGCGGACCTCCAGCGGCAAGATCGCCCGACGGGCCTGCCGGGCCGCGTACCTGGATGGCACCCTGCGCGGCGGATATCAGCAGCAAGCTTTCCCGGACGCTCCCGCAGAGGAGCGGGAGAGCGCGGGCGTTCGCTAGAGGCGCACCTCGTTCGCACAGTCGAATTCACTGACCTCGGCGCCCACGATGTGGGCGCCGAGGTCGTTTGTCGTTCCAGTGCCACGGAACCTGTCCACCGCGGCCCTGGTCGTCCAGCGCTCGTAGATATTCACGCGATCGGGCTCGACCAGATCGGCCCCGAGGGTGAAGTCCAGGCAGCCGTCGGTGCCGCGGGCGAGTTCGACCACCTCGCGGCAGGCGGCGAGATAGCGGTCCCGGTCGGTGACCTTCAGATACCCGGCGACGATCAGCATGCCGCGGAGTCTATTCGGCGAATCGACCCTTGACCTCGAGGTTGCTCGAGGTTGTTGGCTTGGCTCATGAAGGTTGTCGTGACCTGTGGGCAGACCGTGATATCCAGCACGGATACCGATGCTGCGGTATCGGCCGACGCGGAAAACCAGTTGGCTGGCCCAGGTGATGCTGCCACTCTGAGATGTCGGACCTCGATGCGAACATCACCGAGTGTCCGGGTTCTCGACACTGCCATCCACAGACCTCGAGGGGGAACTATGTCGGTTGCACTTGATGTCGCGACGGTGGATCCGGAGGCCGACAGACCGGAGCGGCCCGGTGCGTCCGTGCCGGGTCGCCTGCATTCGCTGCGGCGTTTCTGGCCGTACGTGCGCCCGTATCGGCGCGCGCTGCTCGGTGCCACCACGCTCGCGATCCTCGCCTCGCTGACCGCGATCGTGATCCCCCTGGTGATCGCCAAAATCATCGACGGGCCGATCGCCCAGCGCGATCTCGGCGCGGCCGTCGCGCCGGTGCTGCTGGTGTTTGTGCTCGGCCTGCTGGAAGCCCTCGGCGTATGGGGGCGCCGCTGGTTGGTGTCCAAGCCGGCGTCGATGGTCGAGATCACCATGCGCGCCAAGATCTTTCGCAAGCTGCAGTCACTGGCGATCGGACGGCACGAGGCCTGGGAGTCGGGTCAGCTGCTGTCCAGGGCGGTCGACGACATGGCCACCCTGCGTCGCTTCGTCGCGTTCGCCGGTCCGTTCCTGATCATCCACATCATCCTGATCCCGGTCGGCCTGCTGGTGCTGGTGTGGCTGAGCTGGCAGGTCGGGCTGATCTTCGCGATCATCTCGATTCCGTTGACCTACATCTGCATTCGCTTCGAGCGCGAGTACTCGTTGGCGTCGCGGAAGTCCCAGGACCAGTCGGGTGACCTGGCCACCATCGCCGAGGAGTCGGCGCAGGGTGTGCGGGTGCTGAAGGCGTTCGGGCGCGGTGCGTTCTTCGGTGGGCGCTTCCTCGCCCAATCGCGCGAACTCCAGCAGACCGAGCTGCACAAGGTGCGGCTGGACGCGCGGCTGTGGTCGGCGATGACGGGTCTGCCGCAGCTGGCGATCGCGTTCGCGCTCGGTTTCGGCGGCTATGCGGTGGTGCAGGGCTCGATGACGCTGGGCACCTTGGTCGCGGCGATCACGCTGGCGAACTTCCTGCAGTGGCCGATCATCTGGACCGGCTTCCTGCTGGCCGAGTTGAACGATGCCCGCACGGCGGGGGACCGGTACTGGGAGATCATCGACACGCCCGTCGATATCACCGACCCGGCCGATCCGGTCGAGTTGCCGGAGACAATGGTCGGCGAATTGCGCTTGGAAGGCGTGAAATTCGCTTTTCCCGACGCGGAATCGCCAGTACTGCAAGATGTCTCGATCAAGATTCGGCCCGGCGAGACGGTTGCGCTGGTCGGTGCGACCGGCAGCGGAAAGACCGCGCTGCTCAACCTGATTCCACGGCTCTACGACCTGTCCGGCGGCGCGATCACCATCGACGGCATCGACATCGCGTCCATGCGGCTGAGCGATCTGCGTTCGCTCGTCTCGGTCGCGTTCGAGGATCCGGTGCTGTTCTCGGCGAGCGTGCGGGAGAACGTCGCGCTCGGCGACCCGACGGCCACCGACGCCGATGTGCGGCGCGCACTGGATGTCGCGCAGGCCACCGAGTTCGTCGACAACCTGCCGTGGGGACTCGACACCAGGATCGGCGAGCAGGGACTCAGTCTGTCCGGCGGCCAGCGGCAGCGGCTCGCGCTGGCTCGCGCCGTGCTGAGCGGGGCTGGCCCGGGCAGTCGCAGCCGGATCATGGTGCTCGACGACCCGCTGTCCGCGCTCGACGTGGAGACCGAGGAACGGGTGCAGGAGCGACTGCGCACCGTGCTGGCCGGCGCGACGACGCTGCTGGTCGCGCACCGGCCCTCGACGGCCGCGCTGGCCGACCGGGTGGCGGTGCTGGCCGAGGGCCGGATCGTCGCCGAAGGCACCCACGACAACCTGCTGCGCACCAGCAGCCGATACCGCGACCTGATGGGAGGTGAACAGCGGTGAGCACGGAGACAGTTACGTCGAAAGATGGGACTACCACCGAGAATTCGACGGTCCTGGACAAACCACGCGACGAAGCCGCCGATTGGCGCGGCATCGCCAGCGAGGACAAGGAGGTCACCCAGGCCGGAAACCTGGTGCTGGCCGAGCGATCTCGCCGACTGCTGCTCGACCTGGTCCGGCCCTACCGCAAGCTGGCGGCGTTCGCGCTGGTGCTCATCGTGGTCGACAACGCCGCGATGGTCTCGGCGCCGCTGTTCGTCGCGTACGGGCTCGACAAAGGCATAGCCGAAGGTCGCCAAGGGAATTGGGCCCCGCTGACCTGGACGGTCGGCGGGTACCTCGGCGCGGTGCTGCTCGGCATCGCGACCACCTTCCTGTTCCTGCGGGTGTCCGGCAGGCTCAGCCAGAGCGTGCTGTTCGACCTGCGGGTGCGCTCATTCACGCACATGCAGCGGCTGAGCGTCGCCTTCCACGAGAAGTACACCTCGGGCAAGGTCGTCGCGCGCCTCACCGGTGACATCGAGACGCTGCAGGAACTGCTGGAGAGCGCGCTGAACCAGGCGTTGAGCGCGATCCTCTCGGTGGTGACCATCGCGGCGCTGCTGATCTACCTGGATCTGATGCTGGCCGCGATCGTGCTGATCGGTTTCGTGCCATTGGTGTTCGTCACCCGGTGGGCGCAGCGCAGGCAGCGGGCAGGCTACCGCCGCACCCGTGGCGCCATCGCGAAGGTGGTCGTGCAGTTCGTCGAGTCGATGGGCGGCATGCGGGCCGTGCAGACCTTCCGCCGCGAGCAGCGCAACGAGTCGGTGCTGGCTTACGAGGACGCCGAATATCAGCAGGCGACCACCACGGCCATGCGCGGCATGGGCGACTACGCGGGCTTGACCAGGCTGCTCGGCAACCTGACCACGGTGATCATCATCCTGGTCGGCGCCTGGCAGGTGATCGAGGGCAATCTCGCGGTGGGCGTGCTCGCGGCATACCTGTTGTACCTCAACGAGTTCTACGGTCCGCTCGATGAACTCGCCCAGGTGTTCAACTCGTATCAGTCCGCGGCCGCGGCACTGGAGAAGATCTCCGGCGTGCTCGAGGAAGAGCCCTCGGTGGTGGAGCCGACCGATCCGACGCCGCTGGCGAAGGCCGAGGGTGCGGTCCTGATGGATCGGGTGTCGTTCGGCTACGGCACCGAACGTCAAGTGCTGCCGGAGTTCTCCCTGGACATCCCGGCCGGACAGGTCGTCGCGCTGGTCGGTGCCACCGGCGCGGGCAAGTCGACGCTGGCCAAGCTGCTGACGCGGTTCTACGACCCGTCCGACGGCGTGGTCACCCTGGACGGCATCGATCTGCGCCGGATCTCCGACGTCGATCTGCGCCGCAATGTCGTGATGGTCACGCAGGAGTCCTATCTGTTCTCCGGTTCGGTGGCCGACAACATCCGGCTCGGCAGGCCGGACGCGTCCGACGAGGAGGTGTTCGCGGCGGCCCGCGCCGTCGGCCTGTACGACTTCGTGCAGGCGCTGCCGGAGGGCTTCGACACCGACGTGCGCAAGCGCGGCGGCAGGCTCTCCGCGGGGCAGCGTCAGCTGGTCGCGTTCGCCCGGGTGTTCCTGGCGGATCCGGCGGTGATCGTGCTGGACGAAGCCACGTCCAGCCTGGACATCCCGAGCGAGCGGTTGGTGCAGCGGGCACTGGAAACGGTGCTGCGCGAGCGCACCGCGGTGATCATCGCTCACCGGCTGTCCACGGTGGCCATCGCCGACCGGGTGCTGGTGCTGGAATCCGGGCGCATCGTGGAGGACGGCACCCCGGCCGAGCTGATCGCGGGCACCGGTCGGTTCGCCAGCCTGCACGCGGCATGGCGCGAATCCCTCGTGTGATGCGAGCTGGTGTGGTGCGGACTACAGCTCGGTGTCGCTTACGGTAGATACGTGACGACTCCAGCCCCCGAGAGCCAGGCCCCCGGCCCCGAGACGCCCCCGGCCTCCCGTTGGCCGGCGATTCTCACCTGGCGCGCCCACAACGCGTCGCGGATGGAGTCGGTGCGCGTGACCTTGAACGGCAATCGCATCCGCGCCGCCGGTCGCATGATCGGCGGCGCGTGCGACGACCACCCGGCGTTCAGCGCGTCCTACGACCTGGTCACCGACGAGAGCGGCGCCACCAAGCGGCTCTCGCTGCGTACCACCACGGCCGCCGGTGAGCGGCACGCGTCCATCGCCAGGGACGAGGAGAACTACTGGCTGGTCGACGCGGGCGGCAGCCACGTGCGCTCCACCTTCGCCGGGGCGCTCGATGTGGACGTAGTGCTCAGCCCGTTCTTCAACACGCTGCCGATCCGCCGCTTCGACCTGCAGCACGCGGTGCACGACGTCCAGGTCCCGGTGGTCTACGTGCGCCTGCCCGACCTGCTGGTGCAGGAAGCGAGCCTCACCTACAGCAGCGCCGCCGACGGCATCAGCGTGCTTTCCCCGGTTTCCAGCGCGACGGTCACCGTCGACGCGGACGGCTTCCTGCTCGACTACCCGGGTCTCGCCGAGCGCATCTGAGTTTTCAGCGCGTCGCGTTTTCTCGGCGGTGCTTCGGGATCAGGTCAGTCGAGTGATTACGCCGCCGCGTTGTCCGGCATCCCGAAGGCTCGCGAGCCAATTGTGGTCGCCGGGACGGATGTCGGTGATTTCCCATCGGCGCGCGGTTTCGTAGCGTTGCCGGGCATCGTGTCCGGCTTCGACGAGATCGGCCAGGGAATTGTCGGCGCGCAGGCTGTCGCGTGCGGCGCCGAGTACGGTGAGCGTTTCCTCGAGGACCGTCAACAGTGCGCCGGAATTCGGTTCGCAAATGGCGCGCACTAGATCGGGTGCGGTGCCCGCGACGCGGGTGCCGTCCCGGAATGAGCCCGCCGCCAGACCGAGGGCCAGCCCGCCGCCCGCCGCCCCGGCCAGCGCCAGCGCCTCGGCGAGCACATGCGGCAGATGCGAGATCCGGGCCACCGCGCGGTCGTGCTCGTCGGCGACGATCGGGACGACCACCGAACCGCAGTCCAACGCCAGCCGCACGACCCTGGTCCACGGCTCGACGTGGGTGCCTTCGTCGACGCCGACCGCCCACACGGCGTCCCGGAACAAGCCGGAATCGGTGGCTGCCCACCCGGATTCGGCGGTACCCGCCATCGGGTGCCCACCGACGTAGCGGGCCGACAAACCCTCCTTACGCACCCCCTCGGCGACGGGTGCCTTCACACTGACCACATCGGTCAGCGCACTATCCGGCGCGTAGGTGGCGATGGCGGAGAGCATGTGCCCGACCGCAGGCATCGGCACGGCGATGACGACCAGCGCGTCCGTCGCCGCCGCCCGGGTGAGCGCGGTGGGCAGCTCCTCGGTGACGTCGAAGCCGTCGGCCCGCGCGGCCTGTGCGCCGGCCGGCGATCGGTTGTAACCCCAGGCGTCGTACCCGGCGCCGACGGCCGCGCGCAGCAGGGAACCGCCGATCAAGCCGGTGCCGAGGACGCACACGGACGCTTTCTCAGTCGAAGTCACCGGAACAGATTCGCATACGACTTCAACATTTCGGGTCGGGCAGACTACCGTTGCGCCCATGGCAGCACAGCGCTCGGGCACGAATAGGGCGGCGTCGGATGATTACGACGACGTAGAAGGGTTCGCAGTGGCGGTTGTCCGCGAAGAAGGCAAATGGCGGTGCAGCCCGTTGAGCCAGGCCGCGCTCACGGATTTGTCCGCCGCGGAAAACGAACTGAAGGCCTTGCGTAGCTCGGGAGCCGTGTTCGGTCTGCTGGACATCGATGACGAGTTCTTCATCGTCGTCCGGCCCGCGCCGAGCGGCACCCGGATGCTGGTTTCGGATGCGACCGCCGCCATTGATTACGACATCGCCGCGGACGTCCTCGACGCCCTCAACGTGGAAATCCCGGACATCGACCCCGACGAGCTCGACGACATCGAGCCGTGGGAAGAAGGCGACCTCGGCGTGCTCGCCGATCTGGGTCTGCCCGAGCCGGTACTGAGCGTCATCCTCGCCGAGACCGACCTTTATCCCGACGAGCAGCTCGGCATGATCGCCCAACGCCTCGGCTTCGCCGACGAACTAGCGGCGGTGCTGGACAAGCTCCCCCGCTGACATGACCGCCCCGTCGGACGCCGACATGGTGCGCGCCGCGATCGCCGCGGCCGCCG
>NZ_BJXA01000036.1 GCF_007990755.1 Nocardia ninae NBRC 108245
GGTGCGTTCGATCGCGCAGGTCACCACCGCGGTCGCCGGTGGGGATCTGAGCCAGAAGATCCGGGTCGACGCACGCGGAGAAATCCTGGAACTCAAGGAGACCATCAACACGATGGTCGATCAGCTGTCCGCCTTTGCCGACGAGGTCACCCGTGTCGCCCGCGAGGTCGGCACCGAGGGCAACCTCGGTGGTCAGGCGACCGTACGCGGCGCCTCGGGTACCTGGAAGGACCTGACCGACAACGTCAACGTCATGGCGTCCAACCTGACCAATCAGGTGCGGTCGATCTCTCAGGTCGCGACGGCGGTGGCCCGCGGCGACCTGAGCCAGAAGATCAACGTGGAGGCGAAGGGCGAGGTCGCCGCGCTCGCCGGCGTCATCAATACGATGGTCGACACGTTGTCCGCGTTCGCCGACGAGGTCACCCGCGTCGCCCGCGAGGTGGGCACCGAAGGCATGCTCGGCGGGCAGGCTCGGGTGCCGAACGTGGCGGGCACCTGGAAGGACCTGACCGACAACGTCAACTCGATGGCGAACAACCTGACCAATCAGGTCCGCAACATCGCCCAGGTCACGACCGCGGTCGCGCAGGGTGATCTGACCCGCAAGATCGATGTGGACGCGCGCGGCGAGATCCTCGAGCTGAAGACCACGATCAACACGATGGTCGATCAGCTCTCCGCGTTCGCCGCCGAGGTGACCCGGGTGGCCAGGGAGGTGGGGTCGGAGGGCCGTCTCGGTGGGCAAGCCGAAGTCGAAGGCGTATCGGGGACGTGGAAGCGGCTGACCGAGAACGTGAACGAGTTGGCAGGCAACCTGACCCGCCAGGTTCGCGCCATCGCGGGGGTCACCAGTGCCGTCGCGGAGGGCGACCTGACCCGGTCCATCACCGTCGAGGCGTCCGGCGAGGTCGCGGAGTTGAAGGACAACATCAACTCGATGGTGGAGTCGCTGCGCGAGACCACCAAGGCCAACCAGGACCAGGACTGGCTCAAGACCAACTTGGCCCGCATTTCGAGCCTGATGCAAGGGCAACGGGACCTGCACGTGGTGGCCGAGCTGATCATGGACGAACTGGCACCGCTGGTTTCCGCACAGTTCGGCGCGTTCTATTTGGCCGACGACACCGCCGCGCCGCCGGAGCTGCGTCTGATCGGCTCCTACGGCAGCCCGGAGGAGCCGGACAGTCCCACCCGCTTCACTTTCGGCCAATCTCTGGTCGGCCAGGCCGCGCGCAGCCGCCGCACGATCGCGGTGGACTCCGTCCCCGGCGACTACGTCACGATCTCCTCCGGGCTGGGGCAGACCGCCCCAGTCAACCTGCTGGTGCTGCCGATCGTGGTGGAGGACCAGGTGCTCGGCGTGATCGAGCTGGGCTCGCTGCACCGCTTCACCCGCATTCACCAGGACTTCCTCGACCAGCTGATGGAGACGGTCGGCGTCAACGTCAACACGATCGTCGCCAACGCCCGCACCGACGAGCTGCTGGGTGAGTCGCAGCGGCTGACCTCGGAGTTGCAGGCCCGTTCGCAGGAGTTGCAGGTTCGCCAGGAGGAACTGCAGCGGTCCAACGCCGAGCTGGAAGAGAAGGCGGAGCTGCTTGCCATGCAGAACCGCGACATCGAGGCCAAGAATCTCGAGATCGAGCAGGCTCGCCAAGAGCTGGAGACCCGCGCCCAGCAGCTCGCCCTCGCCTCGAAGTACAAGTCGGAGTTCCTGGCCAACATGAGCCACGAGCTGCGCACACCACTGAACAGCCTGTTGATTCTCGCTCAGCTGCTGGCGCAGAACCCGGCTCGCAACCTCACGCCCAAGCAGGTGGAGTACGCAGGCATCATCCACTCGGCCGGTTCGGATCTGCTGCAGCTGATCAACGACATCCTCGACCTGTCGAAGGTGGAGGCGGGCAAGATGGACCTGACCCCCGAGCGAGTGCCGTTGCGCAAACTGCTGGACTACGTCGAGGCCACCTTCCGGCCGATGACCACTCAGAAGGGTCTGGGATTCCGGGTGAGCACCGCGCCCGAGTTGCCGCTCGAGTTGCTCACCGACGATTCCCGACTGCGCCAGGTGCTGGGCAATCTGCTGTCCAATGCGGTGAAGTTCACCGAGACCGGGTCGGTGCAGCTGCGCATCAAACCAACGCAAGCCGACGACGTGCCCCCCGTCGCGCGCCGCCACGGCCCGACCCTCGCGTTCGAAGTGATCGACACCGGCATCGGCATCGCCGAACATCAGCTCGAGTCGATCTTCGGTGCGTTTCAGCAAGCCGACGGAACGACCAGCCGCAAATACGGCGGCACCGGACTCGGCCTGTCGATCAGCCGGGAGATCGCCTATCTACTCGGCGGTGCCATCACCGCCGACAGCACCCTCGGTCAGGGCAGCACCTTCACCCTGTACCTGCCGATCGCCCGACCGGATTTCCAGCAGGCGCCACACCACGACGAAGACACCCGGCAGCTCCAGGACGGCACCCCGCAGCAGGCTGTCCTCGCGACCTCCCCGCGGCAGCGCAGGCTGCTGATCGTTGAGGAACGTCCGCAGGGACTGTTGTCCCTGGTCGCACAGAGTGCGGTCGCTGATCTCACCGACGGCAACGACCCGCGCGGTCCGGTGCAGATCGTCGCCGCGGTCGGCGCGGAGGAGGCGGTAGCGGCGCTGGCCGTCGACGCGTTTCACTGCGTGGTCTTGGAGTTGGATATGCCCGACTGTGCCGCACTGCGATTCCTGGAGACCATGGACGGGGATGCCGCGATGCGCGGTGTGCCGGTACTGGCCCACAATCGCCGGCTCGACGCCGAGCAAGAGCGGCTGCTGCAGCAGCTCACCGCGAACCGGCCGTTGGAGCTGCTGTCCAGCCTGGACGAACTGCGCGAGCGGATCGTCCTGCACGTCACCGCCGCCGCACCGGAAGATGTGCTGCCCCTGGTGCGCCGCGAGGACGCCGTTGCCGCGGCGCCACAACGCCCGGAGGGCAAACTCACCGGCCGTACGGTGCTCATCGTCGACGACGACGCCCGAAACCTGTTCGCGCTCAGCAGCATTCTCGAACTGCACGGCATCAACGTGCTGCACGCCGAGAACGGGCGGGAGGGAATCGACACCCTGCTCGCCCGCGCGGAGACGGACCTAGTCCTGATGGACGTCATGATGCCCGAGATGGACGGCTACGCCGCGACGGCGGCGATCCGCCGGATGCCGCAGTACGAGGATCTGCCGATCATCGCCGTGACGGCCAAGGCCATGCTGGGCGACCGGGAGAAGTGCCTCGCCGCGGGCGCCAACGATTACGTCACCAAACCGGTCGACGCGGACGCTCTGCTCGCCTGCATCCAGCACTGGCTCGACGCCTGATGACCGCCTCGAACACCGCTGACGACACGACTCCCGGCAACAGTCCAGCCGAAGGGCCTGCGGTCAACCGCCTCGCGGCCACCGTCGAGCGGCTGCGCAACGAGATTCAACAGGCCCAGGCCACCGCCGACGGCCGTGCGCTGATCGAAATGGCCAAGGGCGTCCTGGTCGAACGGTTGCGGTGCGGGCCGACCCAGGCGGCGCAACAACTCGAGGTGCTTGCCGCGCAAGCGGGTGTCACGCCGTTGGAGCTGGCCGCGGAGGTGGTGAACCAGGCCGCACAAGACAAGGTCAGTGCGGCAGCGGGCGAATTCCTGCTACGTGCCGCCGCACCGGGCGATTTGTCGGCCGCGGTACGGCTGCGCACGGCGGAGAGCGGGTTGCTCGCCGCCGGTGATACCCAGCGGGTGGCCGAGGCGCTGCTCAACCACGCGCTTGCCCCGCTCGGTGCCTCGGCGGCGGCGATTTGGGCCGCAGGTACCGACGGATCGCTCTCGCTGCGCGGTTTCGTCGGTATCAGTGCGCACGAGGCTCAGCGGTGGCGATATGTGCCACCCGGGGTGGCCACCCCGGCTCGGCAGGCGCTGACGGAACGAAACACGCTATGGATCGAGGACATGGGCTCGTCCCGGTTGCCCTCGATCGGCGACCGCGATGGTGGCCGGGTAGCGATCCCGGCGGGCACCAGCGGCAAACTGCTCGGCGTGCTCGAGGTGTGCTGGCCGCAACCGCTCGAACCGCAACGGCCGCAAATACAACGGCAGCTGGAGGCGTTGGCCGAATTGTGCGCCCACACCTTGGAATCGGACCTGGCCGGTGCGCCGGTACCCAACGGGCCCGACGTCGCCGACCTCGTCCGGCTGGCGGAGGCGCTGTTCGACTCGGTCCTGGTACTACTGCCCCATTTCGACCACGACGGTGCCGTCAGCGACTTCCGCATTCATCACGTCAATTCCCGCTTCGTCGATTTGGCGGGCCGCCCCCGCAGCCGGATAAACGGCGCCCTGCTGCTTGAGGCGTACCCGATGGCGGCAGGCGCAGGCCAGATATTCGAATTGATCGAGTATGTCTTCGCCACCGGAGAGACTTACCGCGCCGACCGGGCGGTGCTGACCGAACTGGTCGACCAGATACCACTGACCGTCTCCGCGGCACTCAGTATCAGCCGCCACGGTGACGCAGTGCTCATGGTGTGGCAGGTCGAAGACGAAACAGTGCGGCTCGCGGCGCTGCTCCAGCACGCGCAACGCCTCGGCCGCGTCGGCGGATTCGAGGAAAACCCCGACATCGGTGAAATCACCTGGAGCAGCCAGCTATTCGACCTCTACGGGCTGGCACAGACCGCCAACCCGATCCCGCTGCGCCAACTACCCGACCACGCGCACACCGACGACGCCGACGCGGTCCGACGGTTCCTGCGCACCGTCCTCCGCTACGGCAACGCCGCCTCCACCGCGTTCCGCCTGATCCGTCCGGACGGCGTAACTCGCCATATTCGGATCATCGCCGAGCCGGTACTCGACGCGGTAGGGCATCTGCTCGCCATCCGCGGTGCCTACCAAGACATTTCGGCACAGCACTGGACCGAGGTCGCGCTGTCGGCCACCCGGGATCAGCTCGCCCACACCGAGCAACACGCCGCCGAGCAGAGCCGCCTGGCGCGCCAACTCCAGCAGGCGATCATGCCCGCCGCGCAGCCGTCCATCGACGCATTCGGGCTGCACATCGCGGTGCGCTACCAGCCGACCGAACAGGACCACCTCGTCGGCGGCGACTGGTATGACGCAATCGTATTGCCCTCCAAGCAGATTCTGGTCTCGGTCGGCGACATCACCGGCCACGGCATCACCGCGGCCACCGACATGGTCGTGCTGCGCAACGCGCTACGCGGTCTCGCCGCCACCGGAGCGGGCCCCGGCCAACTGCTCACCTGGCTGAACCTGGTAGCCCACCACCTGACCACCGATATCTATGCCACCGCCATCTGCGGCCTCTACGACCCGCAGACGCGCGTACTGAGCTGGGCCCGCGCAGGCCACCTTCCCCCCGTGCTGGTCCGCGGCGGGGAGGCGACCGCCTTGCCGCTGCTCAACGGAATAATCCTCGGCGCGCTGGCCGAAACCACCTATGAAGAAGGCGAACTCCAACTGGAGCCCGACGACGTCCTGCTGCTCTACACCGACGGCCTGATCGAACGCCGCGGGCGGCACCTCGACGACTGCGTGGAACGCCTACTCGCAGCGTCGGCTCGCTTCAGCGGCAGCCTCGACGACCGCCTCGACGACCTGCTCCACAACAGCGACTCCGACACCGACGACGACACCTGTGTGGTGGGGATTCAGGTGGGACCAGGTCTCGCACCTCCGAGCGGCTCGTAACCTGGAAGCCCGGGGTGAACTTTTCCCAGGTCTGAATGGTTGGTGTCGGGCAACGCGAAGCCGGTTTGGCGCAGCAGTCTGCGCAGGTATGCGGTCAGCTCTACAGGTTGTAGGCCGTCGGTTGCGTCAGATGCAGCGGGTTCCATCAGCAGGTGGTGGATGATGGCGCCGTTGAGCATGTCGAGCAGTATCTCGAGGTCGGCGGTCTGGGAGAGGATGCCGGCATCCTGGGCTTGTTGGAGCAGGACTCGCGAGCGTTCGCGCCGGGGCAGTACATGGTGGTGCCAGTAGGCGTTGAGCAGGGCCGGGTGGCTGGGTCCTGCTCCGAGCAGTCGTGCCGCGAGCAGGCGATACTTGGGGTCGGCGAGGGCCGCGCCCCAGTGGGGCAGCAAAGCTTCGATCAGGTCGGGTAGTGCCGTGGCAGCGATGCTCGTTGGCACGGGGGGAATGTCTGCGCGGGCCTGCTCGATGGATTGGGCCAGTAAGTCCTCCTTCGACTTCCACCGTTTGTAGACGGTGACCTTGGCGACTCCGGCGCGTTTGGCGATGGCTTCCATGCTGGTGTTGTCGATGCCGCGTTCGATGAGCAGGTCGGCGGCGGCGCGCAGGATGGCGGCGTCGGCGTTGGGATCGCGAGGGCGTCCCGGTCCTTCGCGTCGTGGCTTCTCTGTGCTCATGTCCTGATCCTGGAGTAGAGGGTGTCGGCGAACCACTTGTGTAGCGCATCCGGATCGTTACCGCGCCAGGCGAGGTGCCCGTCGGGACGGGTCAGCGATGCGGGGTGCGGTGCGGTTGGGTCGGTCAACACTGTGAGGTTTGGGCCGAGATGCTTGCCTGCCACGCTTTCCAGCGCCGCGGTAGACGCGTCGGGGCGGGCCAGGAGCACCCAGTTGGGTTGCAGTTCGACAGCCAACGTGGTCGAACCGCCTTCACTGCGCATGCATTCGCGATCGGGTACGCGGTCCCCGGGGCGCGGCGCGGGGCCTCGACGGCTGCCCAGTGGGCCCTTCCGGTAGGTCACCCACAGCTGGGATGCGGTACGTGTCGCCTGCTGCTGCACCCTCGGGGAATTGAGAAGCGGGATGAAGATCCGGTCCCGCACGAAACGCGCCAGAATACCTTCTCCGACAAGAATTTTCGTGTTCGTGGTGGTGGTGCGGAGCACGTCGGCGGCTAGTGGCCGCCGCTCGGCGGTGTAGGTGTCGAGCAGTTGCGCGTCCGCGCGACCGCCGACAACCAGGGCCAGTTTCCACGCCAGGTTCTCGGCATCACCGATTCCGGTGTTCATGCCCTGCCCGCCGATCGGGCTGTGGATGTGGGCAGCGTCGCCGGCGAGCAAGATGCGACCGGACCGGTAGTCCACGGCGAGTCTGCGGTGAATCCGGAACACCGACGTCCACACCGCTTCTCGGATACGCACCCCGTTCTCCCCGGCCCGTTCGGGCAGCAACTGCTCGAAGCGGGCGACGATTTCCGCGGCCGAAAGATGTCGATCCGCAGCTGGGATATCTGCCATGAGCCGCCACCGGTCGCCAGAATCGCCGTTGGCACGCATGGGAATAGCCAACAGCAGACCGCTGCGGTGATAGAAGCCCGCCGATGTGGAGCGGTCGCGGTCCCAATCGGCGTTCACATCGGCGAGCAGGAACTGCTCCACCACCGGCACGCCGGGGAACTCGATTCCCGCGGCGCCGCGCACCACGCTGCGCGCTCCGTCGCAACCGACCAGCCAATCCGTTCGCAGTCGAGTCCCGTCCGCGAATTCCACCGTCATGCCGTCGGTGTCTTGGATCGCGGCGGTGACCGTCCGGCCCCATTCGATGTCCACACCCAGCTCGGTAAGCCGTCGCCGCAACTGTTCCTCGATCTGAGCTTGCGACACGAACAGTGCCTGCACCGACTCGCGGCCGTCCGGTGCGAACCGCATCGTCGCGAGAGGACGCGACCGCGCATACATCCGCATACCGACCGGAGCCAACGACCTGTCCCGCAGATCACCCATCGCACCCAATCGCTGCAAAACCTCCACACCACGCGCGTGCAGGATATTCGCTCGCGATGTCACCGCCGGACCGCTCATCGCGTCGACAACGCGAACCGCTACTCCTTGCGCGGCCAAGCCGCACGCCAGCACCAGCCCGGACGGGCCCGCTCCGACCACCAATACAGCTGCTCGTTCCATTCCAACCCCAATTAGCATACGACTACGTTTGCGTATGCTAATTGGGGTTGAGGTTCTTGGTCAACCGGCTGAGGACAACCCTCTCCCTTGGGTATAGATGCACCCTCGTGGTGCGGAGTCGCTCCGGCCGGTGCGGTCTTCCGCACTATCGGCAGGTGATAGACGGTGAAGTGGTCGATCGACGGCCGAGCCGGGTGTGCGTGCCGTGGTTTGCCGGCCCGCACACCCGGTTCTTATGGCATCAGTGCCCGTGACCGCCGGTAAGTTCGCCGACCGTCACGGTGTCGCCGCAGGTGGATGAGGCGAAGTAGCCATCGAGATTGCCTTGCACGATGGTCTCGAACAGTGGCGTCGACTCGATCGCCAGCGCCTGCACCGACAGTGCGCCGGTCGCTGTCCGGGTCTGCTTGTTGAAGGTGACGTCGATCAGGCCCGGCACGCTGATCTTGAAGTTCGGCGGCGGGCTGGCCGGGATGTCGGTCTGCTTGCCGTTGATCGTCACGTGCGCCCCGGTGAGGCTACTGGTTGCCGTGGTGCCGGAAGCGTCTGCGCGGCAGCTGGATTCGAGCGAATCGGCGACAATGGTGAGCACGCCGCCGGGCAGGTCGATGGACGGATGGACATGGAAGAGATCGATGCCGAGTTCGGTCAGTTTGGCCTTGGCCCAACTCGCGCCCGTCGTGCCGTCGCCATTCGAGTCCGATTCGCCGCCGCCGACCACGACCAGGTCATGGTGGGTGTCGACCAGCGAGGCATGGGTCGGGCCCTGCGGGTAAGCGGTGGTTCCGATCGGGCCGTGGTTGACGTCGTGGGCACTCAGGTACCAGCCGAATGCGGTGGACTGATGCTGGATCGCGGCTGCGGCCGGACCGGCGGTGGCGGCGAGAACGCCGGCCGTCGCGGCAAGACCGACGACGGTGGCGCCGACGCGCTTGGTGAAGGAAGCCGTCTTCATCAGTTGTACCTTTCATAGATCAGTTGATTTGCTGATGCATTGCTGGAACGGCTAGAGGTTTGCACGGAATTAACAAAGCCGTCAATAGATAAATGCATAAGATCCGCTCGAATCTGACGTGCGTCAGATCACATATGCGCCCGGTAACATTCCCATCCGCATGGCCGATGCCGGGCGCAATCGATGATCAATCGAATTGACCTATTTCTCGATCAGCGTATTTGGGCGGCTAATAAGTTGGACGCCTGACCGAATAGCACTGCGAGCAGGCACGACCACAGTCGGCGATCCGGCATTCCAGAGCAATCTCATGACGACGCAGCGTTTCGCAACGAGACCTGCTATCCAACCATCTCGACACGCACTGTTAACCATTTATCCAGCAATAACTACCTAATAGCTAGTTGCATGGGGAATATCTGACTACGCGAGTATTTCAACCTGCGGCCCGAGCGACCACATCGGCGATGCGGGCCCGGAACGCGGTCGGCGCGAATGTCCCCGCGTGCCGGCTGATCGCCGCCGGATCGTAGCGCGACGTGTCGAAATCGCGGATCAGGCCCGCCATTCCCTCGACCACGGCTGTGTCGTCACCGAATTCGACGTACTCACCCGTGCGGCCGGGGCGGACGGTGTCCAGCGCGCCGCCCTCCCCGACCGCCAGAACCGGTGCGCCACAAGCCATCGCCTCCACCGGAACGATGCCGAAGTCCTCGACTCCCGGCATGAGTACGGCGCGGCAGCGCCGATACATGTCCAGCAGGACGTGATCGGGCGCGGCGCCCAGGAAGGTGGTTTCGGATCCTGCGATCGACTCGAGGTGCTGGCGGTGTCTGCCGTCGCCGAGCACCACCAACCGGCCGCCGGCGCGCTGCACCGCGCGGATCGCGAGGTCGGCCCGCTTGTAGGGAACGAGCCGACCGGCGAACAGGAAGAAGTCCTCGCGCGGGATCGACGGGTCGGGGGTGAAGCGGTCGATCCGCACCGGCGGATTGACGACGGTGGCGGGCAGGCCCCACCAATCGCGCACCCGGTCGGCGACGGCGTGCGAGTTGGCGATCACGTGCGCCAGCCGCGGGGCGGCCCGCAGCTCGGCGCGGCGCGCGAAATGGCCCAGACCCGCCAGCGCCAACTGTCCCGGCTTGCCTCCCGCCTCCTGGGCGCGAAATACCCCGTCCCAGGCCCACCGTGCCGGACTGTGCACATAGGCGATCACCGGTGCGTCGGTCGCGAAGACGGCCTGCGTGGCGAACGCGTGATGGCTGACGACGACCACGTCGAAGCGTTCGGCCAGTGGCAACCGGCGCAGTGTCCGGGGCACGAAGGGCAGCAGCGGTGCATGCGAGCCGCCACCGATCGCGGCGTGGGCCCGGCTGAGCCAGCTGTGGTGAATCGAAACACTCTGACCCGCACCGGTTTCCGCAGTCCCTTCGGCGCGTCGCACCGATCCGACGGCCGCCGCGAGCGAGCTGTGCCCCTCCCGGCTGACGATCGGCGCGAATACCGCCGCGCCCGGCCAGGTTTTGATGAACTCCGCGACCACCGCTTCGGATCCACCGTATTCGGTGAATCGCTCGTGCACGAGGGCGACCCGTGGCGCTGTCATGAGATCTCCGTTCAGGTGCGCGGCAGCGCGATGATCTGCCGTGGTGCGGCGGTCCCCCGGATCGCGGGTGCGACCGGTCGGCCGGCCAGAAGTCCGGTGACACTGCCTTGTTCGAGTGCCTGCCGATAGACGATGGCGGCTGCCCGGCACGCCTCGACGGTCGCGTCGATGTCGTCGTCGGTGTGCGCGGCGGAGGTGACGAACGACTGCCCGAGGACACCGCGCGCCAGCAGCTCCTGCAGGAACAAGGTCCGAAATGCCTGGGACGGTCGGCCTTCGGGATTCCGGGTCAGGTAGATCAGGCAGGACGGCCGCCCTACCACCTGCAGGTAGTCGGCGATACCGAGCTCGGCGGCGATCGTGTTCACCGCTCCGGCCAGGCGCCGCCCGGCCCGTTCCATCTGCCCGACCGGATCGCTGTTCGTATACGCGTGCACCACCGCGCGGAAGGCCGCCAGCGCGGCGGTCTCGGCCCCGTGCGTGGTCGACAACAGGAACACCCGCTCCCGGTCGGTCCGCAGTCCGCCCAGTTCCATGAACTCGCGTTTACCGGCCAGCGCCGAGATCGGGAATCCGTTGCCCATCGCCTTGCCCCAGCACGACAGGTCCGGACGCACCCCGTACACCTGCTGCGCGCCACCGGCGGACCATCGGAAGCCGGTGATCATCTCATCGAAGACCAGCAACGCACCGTACCGATCGCACAGAGCCCGAACTCCTTGCAGATAACCGGGTTCCGGCTCGGCCAGCGCGGTGGCCGCCTCCATGATCACGCACGCCACCGGCACCGCGGCCAACACCTCGGCGAGTGCGCAGAGATCGTTGTAGGCGAACTTCACCGCGGCGGCGTCGTCGGTGCCGCTGTTCATCTCGGTGGTGCCGATGAACCAGTCGTCGATGGAGAAGAACGGCTGATCACACACCGCCACCACTGCGCGCCCGGTGGCGGCGCGGGCCAGCCGGACCGCCGCGGTGGTGGCGTCGGAGCCGTTCTTGGCGAACTTCACCATGTCCGCGCCCGGCACCAACGACAGGAAGTCCTCGGCGGCAAGCAGTTCCAGTTCGGTGGGCCGGGAGAAGTTCACCCCGTCGGCGATGGCGGCGGTCACCGCGTCGAGCACCGGGCGGTAGCCGTGCCCGAGCGTCACCGACCGCAGACCCATGCCGTATTCGACGTATTCGTTGCCGTCGCAGTCCCAGACGTGACACCCATTGCCCCGCAGCAGCACCGGCGCCATCTCCTCGGGATATTGATCGGCCCCGCGGGCATAGGTATGCGCGCCGCCGGGCACCAGATCGTGCAATCGGGCCTGAAGCGCGTTGCTGCGCGCAAAGTTACGTTCGGTAGTCGGCACGCTCGTGCCCCTCTCGCTCAACATCCGCGTTCGGTGAATGCTTTGAGGTACCCACCGGACTGGCGCAGGTACATCCACGCCCAGAACGCGGGCCCCGACGGACTGGGGCTGGCGACCATCGTCACCTCGCCGCTGAAGCACTTCTCGACGATGTACCGCGCTCTCGACACATGCGGGGTGAAGGTGACGACGATGATGTGGTGCCAGCCGAATTGCTTTGCCCTGCGCCCGATCTCCTGTGCTTCCCCCTGCGTCGTCCACGGGTCCGGCACGAAACAGCTGACTTGGAAGTCGAAGCGGCCGTCGCAGTACTTGTCCATGGCGGGATCGTCGGCACCGGTGGAACGCGAAATCAGCAGTTGCCGCGCATAACCGCGCCGCGCGAGATCCAGGCCGAGGTCGAATCGTTCGTAGGGCGTGCCGCCGAGCACGACGATGGCGTCGGCGGGACGCAGCGGATCCACCTGCGGTCGCACGTATACCGGCCAGCCCAGTGCGACCACCGCGGCGACGACGGCGATCAACGCGCCCGCGCCGACGAGCATTCGCCGATACGTGCGCCTCGGCCGCCGGGTGTCGGGCGGCGCGACTACGACCGTGTCGTGCATGCCATCACCTCGTCGGCCTGTTCCGGCCCAGCGCCGCTGCGGTGACCGCGCCGGAGGTGGATACCGACAGCCGCCAATATCCACCGTCGGTGTCCTTCAGCACGATCCCGCCGTCGCTACGCTCGGAAAGCCAGGCACCACTGGCCAGCACGGCGGCCGATACCGCGCCGCCGGCCGCCTGCACCTGCAGGACGTCGGTGTCGGGGCCGCCCGCTTGAGCGACGGTGGTGCCCGCGAGCCGCGCACCCAGCATCCGATCGCGCCCCAGCACCTGCCAGCCGCCGGGAAAGACCCTTGGATCGATATCCCGGCCCGAGCTCGAAATCAGGTTCACCGCAGTGCCTTCCGGGCACCCTCGGTAGTCGATGCGCAGCTCGGTCGGTGGCTTGTCCAGGTCGGGGTCGAACTGCACGTTCGCCAGATACGGCTGACGGCAATACAACAGGTCGAGGCAGACGGTCCTGGCCGCGATCTTGCAATTGACCATGCCGAACTGGGCAGGCCCACCGCGTTCGGGGCTGCCGATCGACAACGCCGTATCGGCGCCTTCGAACCAGACGTTGGTGAACCACCAGGCATTGGCGGCGCCGTCGACGAGCACGTGCCGGTCGGTGGTGCGCGGATCGGTGTCGGAGACGAATTCGACGTTGCTCGCGGCCAATCCGGCATTGTGGTCGTTGCCGGTGCCCAGCACGCTGACCCGGTTGTTGGTGAATTTCGACGAGGTCACATAGTTCTGGATGCACGAGGTCACCAGGCCGTAGCCGAAATTGTTGATGTCGCAGTTCACGAATGCGGTACCGCCGGTGTTCTGGTCCAGCACGACGCCGCGTTGTTCGACGTAGCGCGGGAAGTTGCTGCTGAGGTGATTGCCGCGCAGCACCACCGATTCGAAAGAGCACCGGAAACATTCGGACAGCGATACCGCGGTGACGGTCGGGTTGGACACGAAGACGCCGACGCGGGTGAAGCGCACTCGCTGCCGCTTGTGCAGCGCGATGAGCGTCTGGTCGCCCGCGTAGTTGATCATGCTGATGTCGCCGCCGTCACCGAGAACTGTGGCGTAGTCGGGTAATTCGGGCCAGGCCGTCACCAGATACTGCCCGGCGGGTAGATACAGCACCAGCGGTCGGTCGCCGACGTCCGCCGCCTTCGCGATGGCGGCGGTGTCGTCGGTCTGCCCATCCCCCACCGCGCCGAAATCGCGAACGTTGCGGGCCGCGGGTGCGTCGGTCACCCTCGGTGACCGGAACTCCGGATCGGAGTCGGTCGGAGCTGCGCACGCGGCCAGTGGCACTGCGGCGGCAAGGCCGAGCGAACCGGCCAGCAGCCGACGGCGATTCACCGCGTCATCGAGCCCACCCGATACTGTCATTTTCGCCACCTCGCGATCTGCTGCCAGGGCGAGTCGGCCGGTCTGGAGACCGCGATGACGCCGACCATGGACGAACCGGCGGAGCCGAATGTCGCCAGCGCGCCGCGCACCTGCGCCGCGGTGCTGGTGCCGAGTTCGACGACGCCGACGGTCGCGTCGGCTCTGGGCACGATCGACAGCACGTCCGCGGCGGCGGTGACCGGCGCTACCTCCACGACGACATAGTCGAAGCCGCTCCGCAGGTCCGCCAGGATCACGCCGAAGCGTGCGGTGGTCAGCGCGTCCGGGGTTTCCGCGTCGCTAGACCCCATCGGCAGTATCTGAATACCGGTGTCGGGCAACAGCACTACCGCGTCGTTCAACGCGACGCCGCCACGCAACAGCTCGGCGAGCCCGGGACCGGTGTGCGCGAGCAATTGGCTGGAGCTGCCCGAGCCGGTGGTGTCGGCGTCGACGAGCACCACCCTGGCGCCCGCGTCGGCGAGCGACCGGGCCAGCCGGACCGCGATGTCGGGCGCCGACCGCGGTGAGAGACTGGTCAGCACAATAGTTTTCGGTCTCTTTCCGGCGCTGGCACCGGTCAGGCGGGCGCGCAGCCGCCGCGTCTCCCCCACCTCTCCGGGCAGACCGACGTCGAGAATTGCCAGAATCGGCACCGCGGGCGACGCTTCGCCGGTGGGCCGAACCGTACCGGCCAGGACCGCCTCCAGATCGTTGGAGGTGCGCAGCCTGCTGTCGGTGCGATCGCGCAGCAAGGCCGCCGCGAATCCCAGTGCGAGGCCCGCCAGCAGGCCGAGGGCGAGTAAACGGGTACGCCGGGGTCCGGTGGGCGCGGTCGGCAGCTCGGCCCGGTCCACCACCGCGACCCGAGCGGCGGGCGCGGCGCCGAGCTGGGTGGTCTCCAACTCGTCTACCAGGCGCCGGAATTGAGCCACCACGGCGTCGGCGAGGTCGCGGGCCTCGACGGCAGTGTCACCGGTGACAGCGATCTGGAGGATCGCGGTCGCCGGCGGCGAGCTCGCCGAGATCCGGCCGCGCAGCTCGCCCGCGTCCATTCGGAGGCCGCGATCGTCGATGACGCGTTGCGCGACGGTGGCGCTGGTGAGCAGGTCCAGATACGACCGCACTCGTTGTTGAGCGGCCAAACCGCCCTGGTACGAGTCGTTGACCGAGGTCCCCGTCGACATCGATACGTACATGCTGCTCGACGCCCGGTACGTCACGGGAATTGTCTGCGCATACCCCGCCGCGGCCCCCAGGCACACCAGCGCCGCGACGGCAATGATGATCCAGCGCCGCCGGACGATTCGCCAGTACTCCATCAAGCCCATTGGCCAGTCCTTTGTGTCACGGGGACAACGGATTCGGCCCGCTCCCACGATTGGTGCGCCGACGGCCGGCCGCGCGCACCGCGGTACCAGCCCACCAGCAGATAGACGAACCACACCAGCACGACGGCCTGGAGGTACTTGCCGAGCATCTCCATGCTGCCGAGAATTCCGCGCTCGAAGATGACCGGTATCTCGATGAGCGCCAGCCCCAGCACGACGAGCGCGATATGACGCGAGTACAGCGCTCGCGCCCAGGCCACCAGCAGCAAGAAGGTGAATCCGGCTCCCGCCACGATCCCCGGGTAGCCACCGAGCAGGTAGCCCTCGCTGATGCCGCCCTCGGCCAGCGACACCGATACCTGCGTCATATCCACCGAGGCACCCCGGACCTCGGCGGCCCAGGCGGTCCCGGATCGCAACTTCGGCTCGCCGAGCAGCTGCGCGGGAATCAGGCTCCGCACCGCGTTCTCGGCCGCGTGTCCCGGTGACAACCACGAGCCGGGTGGCGTGTAGTACACATCGGTCGCCGCCTCGAGCAGATCGAACCGGCGCAGCACACTGAGCATCGGACGAACGCCGGCGGGGTAGGCGGAGTCGGTAACGGCGGCATCGGCCTGCACCTCCCCGCTCGCTTTGAGCGACTGGAGCCAGCCGAAGCCGCCGATACCCATCAGCGAGACCAGCACAATGGCAACGACTTTCGTCCGGGTCCAGCCGCCCAGCGCGAACCGCACTCCGATCGCCAGCGCGGCGCCCATGATCGGCGTCTTGGACTCGACGGCCATGGTCCAGAGCAGTTCACCGGCCAGCAGCAGGCCCACGGCGAGCGCGGTTGCCCGTGCCCCCGCGAGCCGGACGAAGACGATCAGCCCCACAGCGCCGACCGTGCCGAGCATTGTCACGAATGTCAGTGCCGGACTGCTGCTTTCGACCTCACCGGCCTTTCCGGCGGTGCCGGTGGCGAGCATGGCCAACCGGCCGAGCGCGCCGAGGCAGTACAGCACGCACAGCGTCGGCAGGAAATCCGGATCCCCGGCGATCGCGGCATCCGGCCTGCGACGGCGGCGCACCCAGAATGCCAGCGCGACAACGAAACCCGCGTACACCCACAATCCGAACACGACGGGGCGCAACACCATGGCGATGCCGTAGTCGTAGCCCAGCGCGGCCAAGCGCGGGTCGGCGACGTTGTCACCGAAGCGTGGTTCGGGCTGCACCCATAGCAGCACAACAGGTCTGACGAGATAGGACATCGCCCAGTACAGCGCCTGCGCGATCAGCAGGACCCTGGCAACACCGGGGATGACCGCGGCGGCCACGACCATCGTCACCAACGCCCCGGCTATCGCCATCAGTTCGGGAACGGCGCCCGTCATCGGGTGTCTCCCGCGGCAAGTCGCAGTGACCGCGCGACAGTCTCGGGTTCCTGCGCGGCGAACTCAGGTGAGCGCATCGATGATCTCCTCCGCTCGGTCGACATAGCGGTGCCGCTCCCCGGTAATACGCCGGTATCCCGCCGCCGCGACCCGCTCGGCCGCGTCCGGGCGCCGCGCGCACCAGTCGAGGATCTCGCCGAGCTCGGCTCGATCGGAGAACAGGAAACACTCGGTCCGATCGTCGAGCAGCTCGGCATGCTCGTCGGTCCGCTGGCCAACGAAAAGCCCACCGGCAGCTGGTATTTCGAACGACCGACAGGTGTGCGTGTCCCGGTTATCGGAATTGAGCAGCACCAGGTTCGCGGTGATCGATGCGACGGCCGCGGCGAAACGCTGGCCGTACACCGCCGCACCGACCTCGGCCGAGGTGGCGCGCAACGGTGGTACCCGCCGCCAACCCGGGCCCCGCACCAGGAACTCGCGTCCGTACTCGCGGGCCAGCTCGATCATCAGCTCGGTGCGGTCGGGCCTGCGGGCCCCGATGAAGCCGGCCAGGAATCGCTGGGCGCTGCGACGCGCGGTGGGATGATGCCAGGCCGGATCGTAGGCGCTGCGCACGAACTCGACCTTGCGCACGCCCCTGGCACGGAGTTCGGGCACGTTGTGGCGCTTGGTGGTGACAACCAGATCCCACCCGGATTCGTGCGCGAGATAGTCGGGGCTCGTGTTCGCAGGATTCGACACATCGTCGGGGCTGTAGTGGACGTGCAGGGCGGCGGGTGTATCGAGCAGGCGCCGCTGATCGAGGTGGACCGCCTTGAAGGCGAACTGCATGTCGGGCTTGAATCTCGCAGTGGCGCTTTCGATCCGATCGTGCACAGCCGCCGTCGTCCAGGGCGCCCGCCGACCGGCCGCCTTCGAATACAGCCAGCCGGGCGACAGCCGCGCGGGCAGCGTGACCGGGGTGGAGTCGATCACGACCACCTCGTGCCCGGCCTGCCGGAATCCGTCGGCCAGCGATCGGGCATTGCTGCCCACCCAGTCGTCACCGATGTAGAGGATCTTCATCGCACCCACTCCTCCGCGACCAGGCGTGCCGCACTGCCGCGCCGCTCCCGCACGACCAGCTGGCGTATCCGCACCAGGTACCACAGCGCCACGGTGAATTCGGTGAGCACCGTGCCGTACGCCAGCGCCCACACCGAGTTGTTCCGGAAGGCGACGGCGAGCGCGGACGCCGCCACACAGGTGCCGATGATCGCGCCGATCAGCACACCCGCCGTGTCCTGCCGGACCGGCAGCAGTGCCGTGGTGATGAACGACGTCACCGTCATCGCCGGCAGGATCAGCACCTCAACCCGCAGCAGCGCGACCGTGCCGGTGAATCCGCTGCCGAAGATCAGCTGGATCAGCGTCGGCGCCAGCACCCACACCGCCGCCGCCGCGAGACCGGCGGCGCCAACGCACGCCGTCAGCACCTGCACTGCGTTGCGCCAGAACTGATCGTGGGCTCCGCGCTGCGCCATCCGGGGCAGGAATGCGAAACCGATGGTGTCGAGCAAGGATTGGATCGCCCGGACCAAACGGTCACCGGCGGAGTACAAACCGAGCGACGCCGCATCGAGCACCGCCGCGTAGACCACCGGGGCACCTTGGCCGTAACCGGTGACCAGCATGCGGGACACGAACACCGGGGCCCCCATCCGCAGGATCGCCCGCACCGCGCGCGGGCGGGCAGGCGGCCCGAACCGGTGCCACGCATCCACCCACGTCGCCGCGACCGGCACGGTGGCCGAGGCGAGCAGGCACAGCAGCGCGACCGACGCGCTCGGCCACCGCGGCAACAGCACCACCAGCAACACGAGGTAGACGATCCGGCCTGCCCCCTGATATGCGGCCGATGCGCCGAACCTGCCCTGCCCGATCAGCAGCCAGTCCTCCGAGATCGACCAGAAGCCACCGGCGAACAGACCCAACAGCACCATGTGCAGCTGCGCAGGCACGCCGATCAGCAGGCTCGTCACCAGTACCGCGCCGAGGCACCCGAGAACCGTCAGCCGGATGGCCAGGTAGCCGCCGCGCATCTGGCCGAGTTTCGTTGCGTGCGTTCGCAATTCGGGAACTCGTGCGGCGAGGAAGGACGTGATACCCAGGTCCACCGCCAGCGAGCCCAGGAAGTATGCAGACATGCCGATCGCGAGCAGGCCCAGGCCCGCGGCGCCGAGCACCCTGGCGATGATCGGCAATGTCACCACAGTGATGAGGTACTGGCCGTACTTGCCGAAGCTGACGAAGCCGATATCGCGCAGCACGACGGCGAAGTCGCGCCATCGGCGCGGGCGCGAGGTGCCTGCGTATCGGACACCGGTGTCGTCGATGTCAACCACGATGCGCCCGCACTCTCGTGGCCAGGAAGTTCGCGGCTGCCCGTGCAGATTCGGTGATGTCGAACGCGCGGGCCGTCAGTTCGCCTGCCGCGGCGAGTGCGGTGCGCAGTGCGGGATCGGCAATGAGGGTATCCAGCGCGGTGGTGAGCTGTGCCGGGTCACCGCCGTCGACCAGCAGGCCGTTCACCCCGGGTTCGATGATTTCCGCGGGACCGCCCGGCCGAGTGGCGATCACCGCGCAGCCCGCCTGTATGCCCTCCACGACGACCTGGCCGAAGGGTTCGGCCAGTACCGAGCAGTGCACCAGAATGTCGGCCTGGCGCAGGTAGTTCCGCGGATCGTCCACATGGCCGGTAAAGGTCACATCCAGTCGCAACGTTTCGGCCAGCCGCACCAGCTCCGCCCGGTACGGCTCTTCACCGAAGTGGCTGCCGCCGACCAGAAATACTTGGCGCGGACGGACTTTCAGTTGCGCTATGGCGCGCAGAAAGACATCCTGCCCCTTCCATCGGGTCAATCGGCCGACCACAGCGACGATCACCTCGTCGGGCGGCCGCTGCGGTGACCGGGCGACCGGCGCCGGATCGGCCTCGACCCCGGGGTACACCACCGCCACCGGCCTGCGCCAATTGATCAGCGAACTCGCGGTCGACCGGCTGTTGACCAGATATCCGGCACTGACGAGCCAGCCGAGCAGCCGGATCACCCCGGCGAGCGGGCGCCCGAAGTATTGCGCCGAGATCCGGTCGTGCACCGACCAGATCAGCGGGACGCGCGCTCGCCGGGCGGCCACCGCACCCATGAGCATGGCCTTGGTACTCCCCGCGACCAGGACATCGACCTCGAGCCTGCGCGCCTTCGAGCCGAGCCTGCAGCCCAGCCGCACCAGCCCGACGCCGCCGACGAGCAGACGCCGGACACCTGCCGCGTCGATCGTCATCGAACGACTGTCGAAGTGGTTGGGCAGCACCAGTGTTCGGATGCCGCGAGCCCGAAACCGGCGGACCATCGGACCGTTCTCGGTGAACATCATCACGGGTTCGACGGCCCCCGGGTCCAGCGCCGACAGCAGGCGCATGGTGGCAAGCTCGGCCCCCGACGGCGCCGCGGTGTGCGAGAGGAACAGCGCGCGGATCATCCGCGTAACTCCGTGTACAGCGCATGGTGCCGGTTGGCGGCCACCGCCCAGGAGAACAATTCGGCGTGCGCGCGGCAGCGGTCTGGCGCAGGTAGCGCTCCGTCCAAGGCCGCAACGATCCGCGCCGCGAGCGCCTCGACATCACCGGCGGGCACAATCAGTGAGGGATCCAGCCCACGCACCGAATCTGGCAGCCCGCCGCAATCGGTGACGATCGGCGCTCGACCGCTGGCCAAAGACTCTAGGGCGATCAGTCCGAATCCCTCCAGTGCCACCGACGGCACCACCGTGCACTCGGCCTGCTCGTACCGGGCGGCCAGCTGGTCGTCGGTGAGCCGGCCCGCAAAGCTGATGGATCGCTCCAGACCGCTCGACCGCACCTGCGCACGCAGTTCCGCTTCGGCGGTCCCCGTTCCGATGATCAACAGCCTGGTGCCGGGGTGCGCGGCCAGCACCGCGGGCCAGCCCTGGATCAGCCGGTCGATGCCCATCCGGCGCTCCAGCCGCCGGATGCACAGCACGACACGCTCCCCTGTCCCAGTGCGCCGCGGTGCTGCGGTGAAGCGGTCGAGATCGACACCGGGCGCGATGATTTCGATCCGTTCCGCGGGGACCCGGTAGTCCGCCACCAGCGCATCGCGAAAGTGCTGGGACAGCACCACGAATCGTTCGGCCCCCGCATAGCGGACCCGCTCCACGACGTATTTGGCCCGCGCGATCACTTCGGATGCGCCTGCCATCCGACTCTCCGCCGCCCACGGGCCATGAAAATGAACGACCAACCGATTACCCTGCCGCGCAACAACTTTCGAGGGGCCATACAGGCAGAAGTGTCGATCGAGAATAGCGAGGCGGGCAGTGCCGCCCCACGCTGTGCCATGGCCCGCCATGACCGATCTGCTCGCGCGGTGCAGCGTGGAGCCCCCGATCGGTCCCCACGATCGGCCACCGGGTGGCGGGTCGCCGAACGCCGCCGCGGACACCTTCGTACCCGGATGCTGCCGCAAGGCGGCGAACAGATCGGTGAAGTACCGGTTGAGTCCGCCGGGCACCGACCCGAACCATTCGGCCCCGGTCATGTGGACGTCGACCGGCTGGGTCATGTCCGTCTCCTTTCGGAGTGGCCCCGGGCAACGAGGTCCCCGGTCACCGCCCTGGCCCGCACATTCGCCCGATGCAGCGCGGTCCGCAGCAGACGCCCATCGGCGGCCAGCACATCGCGGTAGCCGATGTGCTGCGGGTATTCGCCCGCGATCCGGTGATGGAAGCGGAACAGCTCGACCAGTTTGCTGACCGTCGAGGTCTGGCTGCACAGGTTGAACGTCGAATTGCGCCAGGCGGCAAGGACTCCCGCCATCCCGAAGAACTGGCCGATCGACGCGATCCGTGCGAAAAGGTCCACGTCCATCGGGAACACCAGGTCGCCCCGGATGCCGCCGACCCGATCGAAGTGCTCGCGACGGAACATCGCCGCGGCCGTCGGACCGAATTCGGCGGGGCCCTCGCGCACGATCGTGCGCAGGACCACTCGTGCGGGGTGGGCACCCACCAAGCCGGGTAGGCCTAATCCCGACTCGACCACGGTCCCGCCTTCATCGATCACCTGAAACTTGGCGGAGCTGATGGAGACAGCGGCATCGGCCATGACCTCGAGCTGTGCGGCAAGCGATCCCGGTAGCAGGACGTCATCGGCGCACACCACTTTCACCAGTCGTCCGGTCGAGCGTTGGATGCTGGCATTCCAGTTCGCACCGATCGGGAGCACCACGTCGTTGCGGAAGATCCGCACCCGCGGATCGTGGAAGGACCTCGCGATAGCCTGCGTCTCGTCCGAGCTGGCGTTGTCCAGCACGACGAGTTCGAGCTCGAGATCCTGATCCAGAATCGACTGCATGGTCGCCGCCAGGGTTCGGCCAGCGTTGTAGGCGGGCACGCAAATGGACAGGTCGGTCATCGGCGCAATCCCTCAGCAGGTCGGTCGTATTCGGCGGACATCCAGCGGCCGGACAGTTCCGGGAAACGGGCTTCGAGCTCCGGCAGCAGATCCGGCAGGGTGAGCAGCACTCGATCGGGGCGCGCCGGCACCAACTGCGACGGCGAGATGATCGGGACATCGGTACCCGGCATCCGCCTGCCCTGCTTGGCGGGTGACGCGTCGGCAACCGCTCGCACCAGGCCGCGGTGGATACCGGCGAGGCCGAACAACGCGACCGCTCTGGACGCCGCACCATAGCCGTAAACCACTCGGCCACCGGCGCTTTCCTGCTCGAGTCGGCGGCGCAGCGAATCCACGTGCCGGTCGGCGGCAGACTGCAGCTCGCCGACCACCACCGGATCGGTGAGTCCGGCTTCTGCGGCGAGGACGGCGCGCACCGCGGCATCCGGCTCCCGCACGCCGTGCACGGCCGCGATCAGCACGGTGCCGCCGTACAGATCGAACTCCCATGCGGTCGCTACGCTCATCCCGGCCGCGCGCAGCAACCACCGCAGCGTCGTCAACGAGTAGTAGGCGAAGTGACCGTGGCGCAGGGCATTCCACTGTGACTTCCGGACGATCGCGTGCAGCGAGTGGAATTGCAGCAGCAGCACGCCGCCCGGCGCCGTGGCCTCGGCCCGCCGCATGAACGCGGCGCGCTGGTCGGGCTCGTGCATGATGCCGAAGCAGTCGAGCACGACGTCGGCTTGTTCGGCCACCGTGCGGAAACCATGCTCCGTCAAGAGGGGCAGCCAGCTGCCGCCGTGCGGGCTGCCGAATTCACGCACCGTCGCGCCGGATAACCAGCCGTCGGACCGGACGCGGGCGACGGCGGCGGCGGCCTGATCGCGCAGGGCCAGCGGTTCGATACCCCGCGGTTCCGCGGTATGAGTGTCGTCCTCGGCGAGCTGCGCCAAGCCGCAGGTCACGCACTGGTCCATGGCCAGCGGGTATGCGGCCTCGTCCGGCCGAACGAGCGTTTCGGCGGGCGGGAAGTCATCGGCGGCGGGCATCGCGCCCAGGTCGAGAACTCGGCGCAGGTCAGTTTTCCCGCACGCTCGGCAGCCGTTCATCGACGGCCTCCCGCCGAAGCGCGAATCGGACCGTGCGATCGCACGCGAGGGCCGCCGTCGGGCACTATGGCGTCGTGCGCATCGAGCCGACCGACCTCGCCGACGTCCTGGTTCTCACTCCGGAGCCGTTCCGGGACGATCGCGGCTTGTTCACCCGAACCTTCGATGCCCTCGAGTTCGACGACTATCTGGGCGTGCCCGGTACGGCGGCGGCGTTCATCCAGGACTCCCAATCGCGCTCGGTGCGTGGCGTGGTCCGCGGGATGCACGGACGCTCCGGGCCCGGCGAGGCGAAGCTGGTGCGGTGCGCGCACGGTGCCGTGCACGATGTGCTGGTCGATATCCGGCCGCAGTCGCCGACTTTCCGGCATCAGCAGGCATTCCTGTTGGACGACAAGGAATTTCGGCACCTGTACGTGCCGCCCGGGTTTCTGCACGGATTCCAGGCACTCACCGAGACCGCTGATGTGTGCTACCGGATCGACCGCCCGCATGATCCGGCGCAGGACATCGGCGTCGCCTACGACGATCCCGACCTGGCCATCGCCTGGCCGGAACCGGTGACGGTGGTCTCGCCCCGCGACGCGGCCGCAGGGAGTTGGCGCGAGTTGCTCGCCGCGCTGCCGCACGCTACGCACCGATCCTGACCCGATACAGGGAATCGTCCAGCACCCCAGTGTCTTTCAACAGGTTCAGCCGCGCGAGTCGAGTGAACTTCTGAAAAAACGTGTCGGCGGTGAGGCCACGCGCGACGTATTCGCGGTAGAGCTGCGCGGCACCGTCGGGAATACTCCACCTCGCCTCGAAGCCCAATCCCGTTCGCGCCTTGTCGAAGTCGACTCGGTACGACCGCGAGTCGGCGCCGGACGTACCGGCGATGTGCAGCCGCGCGCCGGGCACGGTGTCGACGACGACCTGCGCGATATCGGCGACGGTGCGATTGTTGATCTCGGTGCCGACGTTGTACGCCTGGCCATGAATGGACTCGACGGGCGCCACGAGGCAGCGCGCGAAGGCACGCGCGATGTCCTCGGCATGCACCAGGGGCCGCCACGGCGTGCCATCCGAGAGCACCTTCACCTCGCCGGTCAGCACCGCGTATCCGACGAGGTTGTTGAGCACGATGTCGGCCCGTAACCGCGGCGAGAACCCGAAAGCCGTTGCGTTGCGCAGGAATACCGGCGCGAAGCCGGAATCTGCCAGGGCCAGCACATCGTCCTCGACGCGGACCTTGCTCTCCGCGTAGGGGGTCAGTGGCCGCAGCGGCGCGTCCTCGGTGACCAGCTCATCGCCCGCCGCGCCGTACACCGAGCAGGTGGAGGCGTAGAGGAACCGGCGGACCCCGGCCTGCTTGGCCAGCCGGGCCAGCCGCACCGAGGCGTGGTGGTTGATGTCGTGGGTGACCTGGGGCGCCAGCGCGCCCAGGGGATCGTTCGACAGGGCGGCGAGATGAACCACCGCGTCGAATCCGGCGAGCTGATCGGCCGTGACATCGCGCAGGTCCACGGCGAGTCCGGGCGGGTCATCCGGCGCGGCACCGAGGACGCAGTCGGCGAAGTAGCCGATGTCCAGTCCGGCCACCTGATGCCCTTCGGCCCGCAGCACGGGCACCAGCACGGTGCCGAGGTAGCCCTGATGACCGGTGACGAGCACACGCATCTTCACACACCTCCGAAGCTGACAACGGCCTTCTCGACCACGAACGCTTCGGCGTACTCGGCGCGGCACTGCACGCCACGCAGCCTTGCCGACGCGAGGAAGGCGCGTTCGTCGAACCAATCCCGATCATGTTGCGACGGATAATGTTTCAGCAGCAGCCGAGCTTTTTCTTCGGCGACCCCCGGTGGCAGCGGGTGAAAAACGGTCGGCTGTGGGGTGTCGGTCTCCCACTTGAGGATCTCGTACCCGAGGGTCAAATGGTCCCGGAATTCGGTGGGCACGAGCTCGGCGAGCAGCCGGTGATCCTGGTGCGCGTCGCCGCGATGCGGGGCGAACACGAGATCGGGATCGCAGCGACGGCGCCAGGCGGCCACCTCATCCTTGATCCGATCCGCATGCGCGGGAGCGCGGCCGTCCGGCACATCCAAGACGGTGAGCTCAACTGTCGCGGTACCGCAGAACGCCTCGAGTGCCCTACGTTCCTCGATTTCCCGGCGGGTGCCCGCGCCGCTGAGTACCAAAGCGCGAACCATCAGTGCCGGAATGCTTTTCACCAGGGTGAGCAGTGTCCCGCCGAGACCGATCGCGATGTCGTCGCAGTGTGCGCCGAGCACCGCGACCTCGCTGATCCGTTCCGGGGCCAGCGCTTTCACGACACCGCCTCGAGGGTGTCGCCGTTCTCCCAGATCATCCAGGGGCGGTCGCCGCGGTGGTAGCCGTCGTCGAGCTCGGCGCGTTCTTTGAAGGTGTCGGCGGGTTTCCAGAATCCGAGGTGCCGGTAGCCGAAGAGTCTGCCCTGGCTCGCCAGGGCACCGCAGGCGTCTTCGACCAGATCGCCGCCGGGCGGAAGTAGGTCGAAAACCTCGGGGGTCAGCACGAAATAGCCGCCGTTCTCCCAGATCGGTAGTCGCGCGACGGGTGTGATGTTCTCGACCTCGCCCGCAGCGTTGATGTCCACGCAGTGGAACGACGACTGCGGCGGCACGATCAGCATCGACGCCGCCGCGCCGGTGGCGGTGAACGTGTCGATCATCCGATCCAGTGGCGCGTCGGTGAGGACGTCGGCGTAGTTCGCGAGGAAATGCCGCTCGCCGTCCAGATGCCCGCGGACTCGGCGCAACCGTTCACCGATGGCCGAGTCGACGCCCGTGTCGACGAAGGTGATGGTCCAGTCGCTGATATCGGATTGCAGCAGCTCGACCTGTCCGTCGCGGATGACGAAATCGTTGGAGACCGACTCCTGATAGGTCAGGAAGTAGTTTTTGATGTGGGCGGCGCCGTAGCCGAGACACAGGATGAAGTCCTTGTGCCCGTAGTGCGCGTAGTAGCGCATGACGTGCCAGATCAGCGGGCGTGGCCCGACCATCTGCATGGGTTTGGGGATCACATCGTCGGTGCCGTTACGCATGCGCATGCCGTAGCCACCACAGAACAGGACAACCTTCATGAAAGCTCCGCAGTATGCAGGGTGGGCAATGGGTAGACGAGTTCGCCGCCCCAGTCGCCGATGTGGCGCAGCTGGGCGGTGAGCTCGGTTTCGAGATTCCAGGGCAGCACCAGCACGACATCGGGTTTGTCGGTGTCGATGCGCTCGGGCGGGTGGATCGGGATCCGGGTGCCCGGGGTGAATCGGCCGTGCTTGTAGGGGTTGCGGTCGACGGTGTACTCGAGCAGGTCGGCGCGGATGCCGCAATAGTTGAGCAGGGTGTTGCCCTTGCCCGGTGCGCCGTAGCCGACGACCCGTTTCCCTTTGTCGCGCGCGTCGAGCAGGAACCGGAGCAGGTCGTGGCGGACCACCTCGGTGCGCGGGCGTAGCGACAGGTAGCCGTCGGCCTCGTGCAATCCGGCCGCGGTCTCCGCCGCGAGGGCTGCGGCGACCCGGCGACCGGGCAAGGCGACCGGGTCAGGCCGAGCCCAGATCCGAATGGACCCACCGTGGGTGGTCAGGTGTTCGACGTCGACCACGGTCAGGCCGGCGGTGGCGAGCGCGCGCTGGGCGGAGAGCACCGTGTAGTACTGGAAGTGCTCGTGGTAGATGGTGTCGAACTGGCCGAACCGCACCAGGTTCAGCGCGTGGTGCACCTCGATGGCGAGCCATCCGTCATCGGCCAGCAGTTCGCGCAGCGAGCGGGTGAAGCCGAGCAGATCCGGGATGTGGGCGTAGACGTTGTTGGCGACCACGAGATCCGCGGGTCCGTGTTCGGCGCGGATCTGCGCGGCCGATTCCTCGTCCAGGAACGTGGTGACCGTCGGGACCCCCCGCTCCCGCGCCGCCGCGCCGACGTTCACCGACGGTTCGATACCCAGACACGGCACGCCGGCGGCGACCACATGCTGCAGCAGATAGCCGTCGTTGCTGGCCACCTCCACCACCAGCGAGCGCGCGCCGAGCTCGAAGCGCGTAACCGCCTGGTCCACGAACAACTTCGCGTGCCGTACCCAGCTGTCGGAGTAGGAGGAGAAGTAGGCGTACTCGGTGAAGGTGTCCTCCGGCGTGATCAGGGCCGGAATCTGCAGCAGCAGGCAGCTTGCGCACAACCTCAAATGCAATGGATAGTTCATTTCCACTTCATCGAGTTCATCTGCCGTTAAGAATTTCTCACAAGGTGGGCAAGCGCCCAGATCGAGCACACTCACCAAGTTCGAATCACAAAGCCGACAAAACATGCGAGCTCCCACTCGGATCGACCGAAAAGTTAATCTGCTGAAGCTGGAACATTCTCTCCTACGTCGTAATGAATCGACCGACCGTTACAGGCCATGCTCACACGAATCCAGCTGGACGGGCAATACCTTCATGCCGCTATATTGCGGCGCAGCATACCCTCGGCAACAAACGCCCGCCAGCGCCGCATTGCGGTGACCATCGATCGGCCCACACACTGCCACCAGCGCTTATCGAACAGCTTACCGCCGGTGGCCGTTCACCATTCACCGCTTACCCGCACTGGAACTACACCCTTGTAAGTTCCAGGACCACGCCGCCTTTATCGACATAACTGCTGATCATAGTAATGATGGCAAAGTTATAGCTACCAGCTAGCAATGTGATGGGAGTCTCAGTACCGGCGCGCCGGTTTTCATTTCCGGATCAATCTGCAACACTCGCTTTCGCGCTTTAGTTCAGGCTCTATTTCCCGGCCGTAGCCGGGAAATCTTTTTTGTCCACGGTCGGGATTATCTGCCTCTGCGAGCGCCGGTTTCCACAACCGATATCGCCACGCTCGTCGATGCAATAGGAACGTGTGTCTATGCGATTGGATATGCACCGGCCAGGCGTCGTCTTCGGACCGCCGCCGGCCGTTCAGCGGGGTCGGCGCAGGCGCGCCGAGTACATCCGACTGCTGCGCGCGACGGATCTCGCGGCTGTCTGCGTGGCTGTCCTTGTGGCACATCTGGTTCCGCTGTTCGAGCCGTTCGAGCAATCGGTCGCCGATTCCTTGCCGGGCGAGCTGCTGCACGTCACGATGTCCCTCGGCCTCGGTCTCGGGTGGGCGACCGCCCTCCAGGTGTCCGATACCCGCTCACCACGCGTAATAGGTTATGGCACAGAGGAATACCGCCGAGTGCTGACGGCGACCCTGTACCTGTTCGCGGTCATAGCGATCGCGTCGTTCGTGCTCCGGCTCGACGCCACCCGCGAGTATTTCGTAGTCGCCCTACCGCTCGGCCTGGTCGGTCTGCTCGGTACGCGCGCGCTGTGCCGCAAACTCGCCACGTACTACCGACTCGGTGCCCTTTACCCCACTTCGGTACTGGTCGTCGGCAATCGTGCCGCAGCACAGGCGATCACGTCGGCCTTCGCCGACGATCCGACCTCGAGCTACCGGGTCATCGGCGTATGCACCCCGACCCCGGTCGACACCGCTGACCTCGACATCGATGCCGCCGGCCGAAGAGTGCCGAGAGTCGGCGATCTCCGATCGGTGACCGAAGCGGTACACCGCACCCGCGCCGATGCCGTCGTAGTGACGGCAGGCGACGTGGGCGAACCCGACGACTTCCGCCGACTCGCCTGGGACCTCGAAGCGCTCGGCGTCGAGCTCATCGTGGCTCCCGGCCTCGTCGACGTCGCAGAACACCGGCTGACCAGGCGGTCCGTGTCCGACATGACGATGTTGCACATCGGCAAACCCAGGCATCCACGAACACGGTCGCTCGGCAAGACCACCTTCGATCTGAGCTTCGCGCTCCTCGCGATCATGGTGACCGCGCCGACCCTCCTCGCCATCGCGCTGCTGATCAAACTCACCAGTCCGGGCCCGGTGTTCTATCGCGCCGAACGAATCGGTCTGCACGGCAAGCCCTTCCCCATGATCAAGTTCCGAAGCATGTACGCCGACGCGGACAAACATGTGGGCGTGCTGATCGAGGAGGCCGGCGGCAATCCGGTCTTCTTCAAGCTCCAGAACGACCCGCGCATCACGCCGCTCGGCCGAGTCCTGCGCAAGTACAGCCTCGACGAGCTCCCCCAGTTCTTCAATGTGCTGCGCCGCGAGATGAGCGTGGTAGGCCCGCGGCCTCAAGTGCGACGTGAGGTCGACACCTACGACGCGGTAATGCGACGGCGGCTCCTCGTCAAACCAGGCATCACCGGACTGTGGCAGGTCAGCGGCCGGTCGGACCTCCCGCCGGAAAAGGCGATGCGGTTGGACCTCTTCTATGTCGACAACTGGTCCATGCGGCTGGACCTGATGATCCTTGCCAAGACGATCACCACCGTGACGAGCGGTCACGGGGCCTACTGAAAACATGACGCGGCCATCGTTCGAGTTCTCCGGCGATCCGCCGGACCTGCGGAAGGCATTGCCAGCGTGAGTGAATTCGGCGCAGTGCGCGGCACCGACCAGATTCGAGTGCTGATCGAGAACGGCGAGTACGCGCTGCGCAATCGCGGCGACATCGCGATGATGGCGGTGACCGTCCGGCGGTTGCGGGAACACTGGCCGGACGCGCGCATCGGAATGCTGACCGACCACCCCCGGGTGTTGCGGGCGCTGCTGCCCGATGCGGAGCCGATCTGCGCCGAATCAGGCGGGCAGTGGAGACGCGCCGGGTCCACCCGAGTCGGGTGGATTGCCGGGACGGCGGCACTGCGGTGGCGGGCACTCACGGATCCACCGAAAGAGCGACTGCGTCGGCTGCGTGCCGCAGCGAAGCCGGCTGCCCCCGCCCAGGACGACATACCGGCGGCGGACTTCGATGGGCCGCAGGTGCCTGCCGCCATCGCGGCGGCGAGCCTGGTGATCGCCCAGGGCGGTGGGTATCTGACCGACATCGACCTGTACCAGGCGCATCGCACCCTGACCTTGCTGGAACGCGCCGTCGCTCTGGGCATTCCGACCGCGATGATCGGCCAGGGCATCGGCCCGATGCGGGATTCCCGACTCCTGGAACGAGCTGCCGCGGTGCTACCGGATGTCGATGTCATCGCACTGCGCGAAGGCAGGCGCGGACCACAACTACTCGCCGACCTCGGCGTAGCCCCCGAACGAATCCTGGTAACCGGTGACGACGCAGTCGAATTCGGTCACCGACTGCGCCGCCCCGACATCGGCACCGACATCGGGCTGAGCCTGCGGGTAGCGGACTACTCGAAGATCAGCGCGCAGACCCGCGCCATCCTCGGTACGGTATTACGCACGTGCGCCAGGAAATTCGATGCGCCGCTGGCACCGCTGATCATCTCCGAATACGACTCCGAAGACCGCCGCGCCACCCAACCCCTGCTCGTAGGTGCCCCACGCACCCGTCGCGCCGTCGGCCGCAGCGGCACACCGCACGACGTCGCCCGCCAGCTCGCCCGGTGCCGCATCCTGGTCACCAGCACCTACCACCTAGCGGTGTTCGCTCTGTCCCAAGGCATTCCAGCGATCGGCCTCTCCTCGTCGCAATATTACGACGACAAGTTCCACGGCCTGGCCGACATGTTCGGCACCGGTCTGTGCATCGTCCACCTCGACGATCCAGAGCTCGAGCAGCAGTTGGCCCGCGCCGTCCAGGAGCTATGGACAGCAGCGCCGAGCCTGCGTAACCCCCTGCAGCACAAGGCCACCGAACAGATCGCCGCCGGTCGAACCGCCCTGCAGCGGGTTTTCCAGCTCATCGACAGCGGCCGCTGTACCGATGGCCTACGCCACTCCGACTGATCCGACGATCATCCGGGTCGTGATGTGGCGCTGGTATCGGTGCATCCAACCGATGCTCCACCAGATCCCGCCTAGTCCTGCAACGAGCACGAACGATAGCGAAGTCGCGGTCCACGACAGGTGGGCAACCCCAACGCGGCGTCATCTGCATGGCCCGAAGCCGCTGCGACGTCGTGTCCAGATGAATTGGCTGACACGGTTTTCCACGTACGCAATGCCGAATTCGGTGCACTCCTACTTGGTTACGCTGGACTGTGCACGTCGTTGTCCGAGGATAGCGAACGTGGCAGCGGCCAGCATGATGACGCCTTCGATGGCGTGCACGACGTTGTCGAAGGTGTCGACGGCCATCATGTGCAGCGCATGGCCGCCGCCGTGGAATCGTTGCGTGCCACGATCGACCAAATCAAGGCGCTGGTCACGGCCGCCTGATTTGGCCTACACGGAGCGAACCGCACTTCGAGACCCGGAGAAAGTAACCGAGCTCTACGCGGTGAACAACGCCATTCGTCGAAGCAGCCAAACGCTCTTGCTGGTCACATCAATCGCAGCGCCGCGATTCGTAATGTCCAGTTCGACCGAGTCCGACCGAACCGGACAGTTGCCCGGGGTCTCATACAGCCCGCCGGCCCCTGGGCGCCCAGAGCAAGGCGAGTCCTGCCGCGCTAGAGCGGTAGGACTCGCCGTGTTCAGTTGCGGATAGTCAGCAGATACCACTGCCGCTGCCGTCGGCACCTGGAGCGCCGGCGACCAGGCCTGCGCCACCGATGCCGCCGCTGCCACAAGCACCGATCATGCCGGTGCCCGTCTTGGCGCCACCGTTTCCACCGTTGCCGCCCGCCCCACCGGTCCCGAGAACCCCGGCACCGCCGTTGCCCCCGCGTGCGCCCGCGCCACCATTGTTGTTGGCGCCAGATGCATTGCCGCCGTTACCCGCACGCCCACCCTGCCCGCCGGTAGCGACAGCTATAGCGACACCGCCGAGACCGCCCGCCCCTCCCGGAGCTCCCGCACTACCTGAACCGCCGGTAGCGCCCGCACCGCCGTGGCCGCCCGCACCGCCCGCGCCACCGGAGCCGCCGATCGGCCCGCCGGACCCGCCGAGGCCACCGGCCCCGCCTACACCCGAGGCACCGAGTCCGCCGCTTCCGCCGTTACCGCCCGCGCCACCGGCTCCGCCGCCGAAGCCGGCACCCCCGTTGCCACCCTTGCCACCTGGGCAGTTCGGGGCACCGGGGCTACCGTTGCCACCCGCACCGCCTGCTGGGTTGGAGGCGGTGCCCGGGGCGCCGTTGGCACCATTGACGGTGACACAGGCAGCCCCGAATGTCGGTGGTGCCACGGCGACCATGGTGCCGGTGGTCAGGATGAGGCCGCCGAGGATGGCGGCAATGCGGGTGCGTGTGGTCAGAGTTGTGTTCATGGTCGTACTCCATCGCTGATGCGCAGAGGTCGATGCGTCGGCATCGACCGCGGGTTGGCGCGCTTTTGTAGCCTCCGGTCTGACCTGAAGGAATGTGAATACGCTTCGCGCCACACGGCGTATTCACCGGCTCATCGATTCAATCGATAAGTCAATTACTTCGCCGTCTTCGTCAGCGTTGGAGAAAATGAGATCAAGCAGTGGGGTACGGTCTGCGAGATTCCGGGCGACCCGTCAAATCCTATGCCGCCGAGGGCGTTCCGGCCGTATATTTCGACGGCCAGCGCCTATGAAATCGCCTCGATACGCGTATCGAAGCGCTGATAGCTTCGCATAATCACCCATGCTTTGACTCATCTGCCAGCAATCGAAACATCGTTGATGTCACTCGGGCTGAGCAGTGAACTCAGCCTACGCCCCTCGGGTGCCGATTTCTACGCAACGGATAATCGATCGGCGAATTCGAGACGTGCCGAATTATCGACGATCTCGCCGGCACGAGGCAGGAGCCGGAGCGCAAACAAACGGCGGTACACGTTCGGACGAAGCGATCTGGAGGTATCCGCCCCTCCTGTTGCATGTCAACGCCGTGCAGTACCGAAATGTGAAGAGTCCACGGGCAACTCGACGATAGCTGACCCGTCCCTCGCTTGCGGAGATGCTCGGCGTCCCAACCGGCTACGACAACGGGGGCGACTCCCCACATCGCGCTCATCAACCAAACCCTCAGCCGGAGTTATCCTGCGCGGTGGACGATCTCAGATCCGTCGTAGACGGCGAGTACTCGCATCCCGCTGCCGCGAATGCTGCTGTCCCCGAACAGGTGGGCGGCCACTGTGAAGTCCAACGAGGCGCACTCGACCGCAGCGAGGCAGACCTCAAACCCACGACTCCGCCCTGGCCCATCGGGAGACACAGCAGTCGGGCAGCCGAAACAACAGTTCAGGGCCGTGAGCAGACCGCTTACCGCCGCGACGCCGTTCCGACCAGGCGCGAGGCCGCAGTCGTCACCGAAGAGGCCGCTGCTGCGAAAAGCGTCTTCGGGAAAGATGTCTGGCCGGTTGAGCAGGAGATGGAGCGAACTCCATCTGGATGGATCCTAGCCGACGAGACGATCCTCCGACCTCCGGCGAATCCTGTTCGTGCCCAATATCTTTCACCGAGGAAAT
Source organism: Nocardia ninae NBRC 108245 (assembly GCF_007990755.1). Taxonomy (GTDB): domain Bacteria; phylum Actinomycetota; class Actinomycetes; order Mycobacteriales; family Mycobacteriaceae; genus Nocardia; species Nocardia ninae. The sequence continues at coordinate 33,498 of NZ_BJXA01000036.1, forward strand.
CATAAATCGCTTCCCAGCAGCGCGACGGATGCCGGAACCGCAGCTACTGGGCGTAGGCGGCGACCAGCAGCGATCCGAATAACCGACCACGTGTCCTGCTGCTAGGGGCAGCCACCCTACGGCGATGACTTCAGTAGTGTGGCGCAGCGGATCTTCGGCCACGCCAGGGAACCGTCCGCCTGTTCACTCAGCGCGAGCAACGTGCGATCGGAGTGAGCGGCGGCGAGACGTTCGATGACGGCCGCCGCGACACCTTGGCCTCGAAACCGTTGCGCCACATCGAAGAACTCAATCTCGATCAGTTGCACTCTTGGCGGCGGCGCCCAAGAGTACTCGCTGAAGTCATCGGGGCGGTCCCGAAGGCGGAGACGGCCGACTTCAATCCCATCGCATAGGGCCTTGATACACCACCAGTTGCGGCATTCGAGCTGGCTTCGCCACCGATCGTTGAAGTCGTCGGATTCTTCGAAAGAATGCGAAGAGAAGCCGTCGCAGCGACCCACCGGCCGGTCTATGAATTCGAGCGTCACTCTTCCTTCTCGGTGCTGAACTCGTCGTCGGCCTCCGATGCGGTCGATCTCCCACCACGGTATTCGCGCCCCCAGGCCGCCTCGCCGCCATCGAGTGGAACTCCGAGCGAACAAAGCCGGAGCGAATTCCTGATTCTTGCAATGGAGTTAGTAGTGCATGTATGAGATGTCATGTGCCGGAGGCCAACTGCGGTGAGTACATCATCGGCACGAGCGGAGATCCCTCCATCGAACGGATTGGAATCTCATAACTCAGCGGACAGAACCCCAGGACAGCCCAGAGCGGCCCCGACTCGTGACGGTTCATGGTCAGCTGGCCGTAGATGGTTGTCTAGTGGTGGTTTCCCCCTCAGGACCGTAGGTCTTGCGGCTGTGGTGAGCAGCGGTTGTGGCCACGACAGTGGCCAAGTGGTCGCGGCCGGGTGGAACCAGCCGGATGGTGATTCGGCCGTCGGGGGTGGTGTTGATGTCGTTGGCGAGCCAGGTCAACAGTTGGTTGTCTATGTCTTGGGGAAGCAGGTTCTCGGTGCCGCGGTCGTCGTAGAGCAAGACCTCCACTCCGCGTTCTCGGGCTGCGTCAGCGGCGGCGTCAAAGTCTCGGCTGGTGAGGTTCGCACCGCGTAGGCTGCTGCGGAGTCGTTGTTCGGCCACCGAGCAGGCGTGCTGCTCTCGCGCTGATAGTGGTGGGGGTCGACTGATTCGCGTGAGCTGCGGGCACACAGTCTCTTGTAGTCGATGTAATTGCGTTTGGCTGACTTCGGCGGCGGTGTGTGCGGCGGCGGCGACCTTCCGCATGTGGATTGCTCGGTCACGTGCGCGGTGGATCTCTGTCAGCGTGGGCCGGAAAGTCACGCTGAAATAGGTGGCGGCCAGCAGGGGTGCGAAGTCAGCGATGCGTCCGATGACGGCGATTGGAGCGCTGATCTGGTGTTGTACTGCCCAAACCGCGCAACAGGCAACGATTGCCCCCTGCGCGGCCCATGCTGTTACGAGCCGGCCGCGCATCATGACGAAGGTGTATATCGCCGCTGTCGCTGATCCTGGCCACAACTGCTCCATGCTGTCGAAATTGTTCGGGCCCAACAAAACAATTATCGCCCCGACCGGTCCAGAGGCGGCTATCACGAGCGTGGCCGGCCACGGTAGCGGGTCCCCCGATACTCCGAGGACGATGATGATCGCTGCGGCGTTGAGGGCGAGCGCGAGGATGGTCGGCGCCCAAGGCGAGCCGTGATTGGACATGCTGGCCAGCGCGACGATCGCACTGAAATAGAGCCCGCCGACAATCCACGCGGCGGGGGTCCGCAAGCCGAAAAAGGCCCCAGCGTCGGGTAATTCGACTTTCGATGGTGTGGGTTCGGTCCAGCTCAACTGGACCCGCACTCCCGCTCCGGGGCTGGTATCGACTGCCGAGCGGCCGCCCGGGACGTGATCGAGAGCGTGGATGGTGCCAGCGACACCGTGGCGGTCCGGCGCCACGGCGGTGGGGTCGAAACCGGGGCCGTCGTCGGTGACGGTCGCAGTAATTCTATTGTCGGTCAACCGTATTATGATGTCGCATTGCGCACCCGGGGCGTGGTGGCGGCTGTTACGGACAGCTTCGCCGAGTGCAGCCGTGAATGTCGTGAGAACGTCATAGTCGTACACGGCATTCGGAGTGCTGGTGTCATTCACACAGACTGGTTGGCTTTCGGGGATTCCGTCATGCAGCAGCCTCAGGGTTGCAGCCGCATCCAGCTTGGTCCCAGCGGGATTCACGCCAAGGGCGGCGATCTTACGAAGCGCGGTGAGAGCCTGCGCGCGCAACGCAGGCAGGTCGGGATGGCGGGCAGCGGTCAGCAGCGTGGACAGCACCCAGTCGTGCACGACACCGGTATAACGACGGTGGCGCTCGGCGCGCGCCTGCGCGGCACCGGCGATAGCGGCCTGCTGCTCCGCGACTGCCCGGGTGTCATCGAGTTCGCGTGCTGCCGCCAGACCCACGACCAACGCGGCGACGAACACCAATGAGAAGCCGAACGAGTACACCCACTCGGGCAAAAAGGCGAAATTTGCGTCCGGAGAACGGTTTTGGTTGATCAGCTGAGAGGCGGTCACTGCGATCACCAGATGGGCGATCGCGATGCGCGCTGACCACGCCAGGACTGCGGCCATCGCAGCCAACCCCGGAAAGAACGACAGCCACACCGAGTGCGGCAACGCCGACCCGGTCCACGCGGGCCACCACAGCAACGTGGCCAGCAAATATGCCACTGCTACTGTCGCCGCGGCCGCGCGCACCGCGGCGAGCGAGCCGCGCCACGACATCCACGCCAGCACCCCGGCGGGGCCGAACGTCAGCACCAGAGCCGTCGGCGGCCACCACGGTTGCATATACGCGGCTTCGGTGTGAACGCGCGCGGCGAGCAACAATAGATATCCCGAGTAGCCGCCGGCGATCATACGAGCCGACCACCGCGTGAACCGGTGTCGGGTCTGTGCGGCAGTCGCGAGAGGTGCGGCCCCAGTGCTGATCAGCGTCGTCGCCACCATGCTCGAGGTGTGTAGCCGTCATCGATGGCTGCCTGTCGCAGTTCGGATTTAGTGTTCGCTGGACGCTGAACGGCAGCGTATTTCTCACGGATCCGCGACAAATAAAGCTTGACCGTGTTGGGGGTGATTCCCATCAGCGCGGCCACTCCGCGCGCGGACTCTCCCGAGGCATACAGGGCTAGTGTTTCCTCTTCACGCGGAGCGAGGCCGGCGCGATTCGGATCGGCGTCGATGGCGGCGGCCCAGTCAATCGAACCCACGGTGTCACCTGCGGCGACCGCGCGGATCGCCGCACGGATGGCCTCGGACGTCTCGGATTTGCGGATCACAGCGAGCACTCCGGCGCGGGCCGCGTCACGGACGAGGTCAGGCCGGTCACCCGAGGTGAGCACGAGTACGCGATGCACCCCGACCGCAGCCAATCGCATCACATTTTCACGCGGGCTGGATTCATCGGGTAGCAGCAAGTCCAAAATCACCAAATCCAACACGGGCATGCGGGTGATCAACGCCTCGACCGTGGCCGCACTGGCGACGACCTCGAGATCGGGTTCGTCGGCGAGATTGCGGTGCAACCCGTCGACGAACACCTCATGGTCCTCGACCACTCCGATCCGGATCATGCTCGCCCCGAAACCTCTTGGCTTGTCAGTAGAGGTGTCCATCATCGCAACCTCAGCGCTGGCGCGCTGTCACGCCGCGAATCTCCCACTATGACACTCAAAACTGAATCTGTCGCCGGAACAACGTTGCTGGCTACCGTCGTACGTACACAGCCCTTAGCAGAACCAGAAATGTTGCAGGAGTTAGCCATGCCCGCTCGCCGCAGTTTTGCCGCTTGCCGGGTTGGATCCGACGAACCACCCCAAACTGCGCCACTCTTGCGGCGCTCTCGAGGTCGCTCCCACCCGGGATAGACCCGTATAGGCCTTAGTTCTCACTGCGGCCCCGTGCAGCGTCCGGCTTTTCGCCGCGCAGACATTCAACTTTGAACCGATAGGCGCGTACCTCGCGCGCACAGCAATCCCACTCCACTTCCCCCGGCGCGGCCAGACTCTGGCCGAGCTTACGAAAGGTGACCACTATGTTCCAATGCGGGGCGCGCGCCCTCATCGTGTCTCTGATGGTGATCCTCGGCGCTGCCGAGACGACCGCCTGTGAAACGAACGAGACCACTATTGAGGTCGGCTGCGACCTCACCGGTCCGCTGATCAAGCTGATCGCGCTGACGCTCAAGATGCATCCCACAACATCGTTGGGCTCACTCGCCCTCGACGCCGCGAGCATCCCCGTCTCGGCCGCCTGTAAGCGCTGGATGGGCTCGAAGACCGAACCCACCACCGCCGAAGAGTTCCTCAGCCACACCGAGGAGCTTGCCCCCATTTTCCGACTTCCGGTCGGCGTCGGAGTCTGCGGCTCGGGCAGCAGCGAGTTCGCCTCCGTAGCGGCAGTATTCGGCACCACCAGCTGCCCGTTCAGCCTCAACGTCCAGAGCGCGTTCCTGCTTTCCAGCCGCGACACCCCGCTGACCGTGCAGGCATGGAGCCCAGTCACCAACCACACATACACGATGACGTGTACCGGCCAATACCCCGTCGTGTGCCGCGGAGGCGACAACGCGGGTATCTACATCTACTGACACTCCGACAACGTCAATCCGGACCCGCCGCCGGCGACAAGCTCAACCGGGATTTCACCGCCACCGCACCGAAACCGGGTGTGGGGTAGCCGATTTCACCTACCTCTTGACCTGGACCGGATGGGCCTATGTGGGTTGGTGTGCGACGCCGACCCCCGTGCCATCGTCCGCTGGACCACAGTCGCCACGAAAACGACCACGCTGGTGTCGAAGGCACTCAACATGGCCGTGTGGCGGTGTGGTCATTGCGGACATCCGATCGAGCTCGACCTGATTCATCACAGCGACACCGGGTCCAATCACACAGCGCTCCAGGAGGGGCACGGTGCTCAGGCGGCGAGCGTCGCCGCGAGTTGATGGAAGCCGCGTCGATCGCGGCACTCAAAGCGGCAGGGAGTGTCGCTCCTGGCGGATAGGGTCAGGCTCGCGGCTTTGGACAATGTCCTATCGGTGCCGCAGCTTTCGAGGGGCGGGCGTTCAGCGTGCCGGACTACCAACGCGGCTACGCCTGGGATTCGCAGCAGCGAACGGAGTTCCTAGAAGACCTCGAAATCCTTGGACCCAACCGTGAGCACTTCACCGGCTTGGTGGTACTGCACGATCAGGGTGACAAGCTCGATTCTGAAGGTAAGAGCTACCGCGTCTATGACGTAGTGGACGGGCAACAACGGCTGACCACCATCGTGCTGCTTCTCGACGCAGTGCGGCGAGCTGGACAGACCCATGCCTCCAAGCTGCGGCGCTGCAATCAACCAGCTTCGTGACGTTGTCAGGGAGTGCTGACAGGCCAATAGCTCTTCGATTGGAAGTACTGTGTTGCCGCGGGTGAAGCGTTGTAGTCCAGCAGGTTTCCGACTTTCTTCATCAACGTTTGACGTACTTCGTCAGGGGTCGCGAAGAAGAACTCGCGCCGGAGGTTCGCGTGGTTGAGCCGACGTGAACCGAACTCCTTGTGCAGCTCGTTTTCCAGCGAAACCGCGTCGTCGGAGAAGTACACGGCGTGTACATCGAAGGGGAATGGCACGGAGGCGCCGCCTAGTTCGCGAACTCTGTCCAGTGGTTCGAGTCGGCGCGTCAGTCCGATCTTGATCACGTTCGGGCCGAATGCGCCGATGTTGGAGATCACATAGACGTAGCCGGCACGAATGTTCGCGGCACGAAAGTCGTTGTGCGCGATTGCCTCGCCGATTCGGCTCAGCTGAGCCTCGATCTCCACGGTGTCCTGCCCCGAGGCTGTGAGCCGCGCGAGCACCGCCCGATAGTGTGCCTTTTCCTTGTCGAGTCGTTCCCGCTCTGCGGCGAGCTCTTGTTCGACCTTGCGTTGTTCGCGCAGTCGTTCTCGTTCTTCCCGCGCCGCTTCTCGCTCGTCCTGCACCTTCATCATGTAGTCGGCGGTGAGTTCGAGCTCCTGGATCCGCAGTCTGTGATAGTCGGGCGCTACGACCATCTGCATCGCCGCGCCTAGCTTCTCAATATCCTTGGCGGCCTTGTCGAGTCGCCGTTTGGCGGTGTCCAGGTTTCCGGCGCGGATGGTCCGAACGCAGTTCTCCGCTTCGGAGTTGTACGCCCGCAGCATGAGCTTGGACAGGTCGACGGTCAAACGCCGGCCTTCGGCAAGGGAGTTGTTGAAACTGAACTTCTTCGCCACAACGATGGCTTCGCTCGTCCTGACAGCATCACGCACGGCGCCCCGCAGCTGCATCAAAGCCAGTTTGTAGCATTCGGCATTCTCCAAGGGATGGTGATATTCATAGATCCCCACCTCCTGAAGGACCAAAGCGTCGTCTACCGTGATTACCCGAGGATCTGTCTGCGGCTGCGGGACTACTGGAGTTGTGGTGGTTAGGAGCTGTTCGCTCAGTTCTCGCACTCGATCTTGCAGATCGGCAGATTCTCGCTCCTTCACGACGAGCATCTTCCGCAACCCAACGATGACAGACTGCGGGTCGTTCATCCACGCACCCCTTGAGTCGCCAGGGGCGCCAACCCATATGAGTTCTTTGAGACCGCAGAGGCCAAGTGGGCCAAAGTCGACGCAGGCTCCACTCGGGCAAGCTGGATTGCGAGGAACTCAGCCCGGTCGGTGGCCAGCTGGATGAGGTCTATGCGAGTGTCATGCCCGGTCGCGCTGTGAACGGCGTCGACTGCGACCGTGAGCGCGATGCTGTCGATAATTTCTTCCCGATCGGCTTCGAACACTTCGTGCGCCGTCCGCAAGGCGGTCTGCGCGATCGCAGACGCGTAACGCCGTTTCACTTCGGCGACCGGGAGGCTAGTCGAGGTGATCTCGTCGTTGGCCTTGTTGTAGCGGAAGGCTTTCGTCGTCGGCAACGTCTCGGGATCCGGAGCCAGAACGGTGATGTGGAGTTCACGATCGGCGGCGTTGAAAGCGTGCTCGTAGGCCACTTGGAAGGTTTCTGGATAGATCGAGTTGGCCAGCACGACACCGACGTACTCATCCATCGCGTCGGGTTGGCGCTCTAGAAGTCCTGCGATCAGTTTGTCCAAGCTCGCGTTCGAGTCCGCGGCTCCTTGCTGGAGCTCAGCATTCTCTCGCTGGTGACGTCTTCGAGCGTCCTCCAACTCCGCAGCACGTCTCCGCTCTTGCCGGCGCCAGCCGGCACGGAGCTCAGCGTTCAATTCGCATACATGAACCATGCTTTGCTCCCACTGGTGCACCAAGTGGAGGTATTCCTGTCGCGTCGCCGCCAACCGTGCGGCGTGCTTGCGATTTCCGCTCAACGCTCCGCTGAGACCCGTCGGCATTGCGGGCGGCACGAAAACTGGGCGGGTAGCTGAAAGGTGGTAGCGCGGCGGCGGAGTGGGTGGGAGCAAGTCTGGACGATCGAACGGAAGGTTCTCGGCCTGCTTGCGTAACGACTCCAGATCGACCCAGTCATCGACATCCAGGGTTGCTTTGAGAAGGTTGTCGATCGCGTCATAGGTCATCGTCAGCTGGGCGTTCTTCTCCATGACCTCCGCTTCGCGAGCAGCTGTGTGCGCGGCTGTGGCAGCCTTGTCGGCCGCGGCCCGGTCGGCCGCCGACGCACGCATCGCCGCTGTCGCGAAGCGTTGTTGCTCCCTCGCGAACCGTTGTGCCTCGCGGACGGCCATGTTGTGCTCACGTGCCGACGCCCGCTGCTGCTGTGCCTGTCGTTGCTGCGCTAACCGCTGTTGATGCTGTAGCTCAGCGAAGAAACCCCTATGCCGCGTCACGTCGGTCCCGCCCTCTCTGATGGCTTGGAGACACTAGGCGGATAAAAGAACGCCTGCCCCTTTGTCGTCACCACGCTCGGCCTGTTACAGCCATCACATGGAGTAGCCGCACGGCGGCATCCCCTGGCCCATCATGCGCAGGAGGCCACGATTCGAGCAGGCTCCGCTCCTAGAGTTCGTTGACCGGGTGCGTCCAGCCACGCGGCACCAACAGTTCCAGCTGAATGATGGTGGCACCTTGTGCGGCGCACCATCATTCAGCGAAGTCCACCAGCGCCCGGCCGAGGCCGCTGCCTCGCTGTTCGGGCGCGCACACCAGCATGCCGAATTCGCCTATACCGTCGCTGAATTGCTGCACCCCGCACAGCCCCGGCGATCCGATCATTCGCACCGCGAGCCACGATGATTTCACTTGCTCGGATCAGCGATGCCAGCTCGGAACTTGTTGTGCGACTGTAACCGTCGCGCCAGATCCCATGTTCGGCCACCGCGTACACACGGTTGACCAGTCCGGTCAGCTCCGCCACCAGCGCGACGTCGCCGCCGCCGCCACGGGGAGCACCTCGATGGACACCATCGGTCCCTCCGTCGACCCCAAGACTGTAGTCGAGGGACGGGATCAGGCGACCGTACTATCGCCATTGGATCGGCGCGGACCATCGCCAATTGAAGAACTCGAGGGAGAAGGTGCCTGACTTCGGGGCGGTGGGGCAGGTGACGGTGAAACTGCCGGAACGAGGGATGGTCGCCTTTGTCTCGCCCAGGTAGTTCTCGCCCCACTTGTGGGTAGCGTCCGTCGCGTTCCAGCAGCGGATGGCCCGATCACCGGCGCCGCCTGCTTCGGTGACGGTGACCGTGACGCTGCGGGGTCCAGCTTGGGTGATGGTCACGGATTCCGCTGGTTTGGCGGGGGGCGCCGGAGCGGGGGCAGGGGCTGGAGCGGGGGCAGGGGCGGCTGCGCTCGGCACGCCCGCCGGTTTGATGAGCCGAGCCGCCTGTACCGCCGTCCAAGTGGCGAAGTCGCGCTCGCCCTCGAACCCGTGGCCGAGGTAGAGACCGTGCATCCACACATTGAGCAACGGCTTGAACTTGCCGTCCTGGCCACCCAAGTCGGCGCCATCGCACACCGGATCGCCGTACACACACACCGAAACGACCGGATCGTTGTTCACGAAGTGCGCGCGTTGACCGAGCCCACCGCCGATCTTCCAGTGGTCTTGGTCCTGGGTCAGTTTGCCATCGGTGTAGACCGCTTCAGTAGTGCGCGGCGATGGGCCGTTATAGGCGGGGTCGGCGAGTAGCACAACCGCGCCGATGCGGGAGCGATCGACCGGACCATTGCCGTGGAATACCGATTGCGCGAGATCGCCCATGATGTGGGCGCCCTGCGAATATCCGACGAGCACGAACTCGGCCGTCGCACATTTGGCCGCTTGCTCTTTCAGCATTTTGTAGGCAGCCGAATAGCCGGCGTCCTTGCTCCACTTGTACAGCGACAAGTCATAGACCACCCGAGCGTCGATCGCATGATCCGGCCGCGCTCCGACGGCCGGATAGTCGATCGCATAGTCCTTGATCTCCACCTTCTGGCGCAAGGCCGCGACGACGGCGGCGACATGCTCACCGAAACGAATTTTCTGGTCGGATTTATCGGCACCGTCCTTGGGGTGCGAGAGTCCTTGGAAGGTACCGGGCGCGCCGAGCACAATGGTGGGACACGTTGCGGCAGAAGCAGTCCCGCTGCCCTCGAGCCCGACAGCTGCCGTCGCCAGTAGGAGGGAGCAGACCCCGGTTCGAGCAATCCACGTTGCTATCCGGGCTACGGGCCAAAGTGACGACCGCATGGGTTTTCCTCGATCCGCTATGCATTCTTCGATGCGTATTCATGGTCGCAGCGATTTCCGTCAGCAGGTATCGGCTTTTCGCCCGACACTCGCTGGTCATGTGGGCGGCAAGCGTCGTACTGACGTACCTTGCCACCCACATGGTTGGCTCACCCACTAAGCCCGACGCCGTACCAGGACGTGATCGGGTGGGGTGTCTGTCGCGTTCGTCGCTGCTCGAATCAGATTGATCCGAATGAACCGCTCGGTGGGCGCTGGGGCGCTGGATTCGGCTGTGCCGGAGCGGGATTGGCCGGTGCGGGATTGGCGGGTCCCTGATGCGGTTTCGCGCCCTCGAGCTCGGCGCCGACGACCGTGACCGAAAGGTCGCCCTGGGAGAACGCGCGGCAACCCCAGGTCACGTGATAGAAACCGGCCGGAACGTCGGTGTAGGTGACAGTTGCCGAGGCGCGTGGTGGCACGCGCAGCGTGATGGTGTCGAAGTACACCGGCCCGTCGGCGTGTGCCGCGCAGGTGGTGGCCTCGATGTCGTTGTTCTGGAAGGTGAACGTCAGTGCGTTGGTACCAGGTGTCGCGGTCAGTGGCACCACCGCCGCGGCAGTTCCTGCCCCGAACAGCACCATCGCCGATGTGGCGATGCCTACGACAATTGATCCGGCATACGCTCTCATTTGCTGCATCTTCATCCGATCGGAGAAATCGATCATTCGATATCGTCACAGCTCGGTCAATGTTGGGCTGCAATCGGATTCGACGGTACGCGACTCGAATACAGCGGGGTGTCGGTCGTTCACCCGACATCACGACCTTCGCCGCCTGGCAGATCCATGGTCGAAAACCGTTGGTGTCGTGCGAACAATGGATACCGGGCGATAGCCGGCCGCTCCTACACTTCGGTACACCTTGTGCACATCGTTCGTCTGTGCAGGGCACCGGCAATGACGAATGCGATGGGTGGACCGGATGATTCGCGGCAATACCGGAGAGGTTCGACGGGGTTTCCCGGAGCCGCCTCCGCCGACGGTCGCGCGCTTTTCCAGAGCGACGCTGGTTTTCCTGGTCGCGTCGGCGCTCATGCTGACCTGCAGTGTGGTGGTCGTCTTCTTTACTCGGCATACGACCGATTCCGGCGATCCGTCAGCAGGACAACTGCGCGGTACCTACCCGACCGTACCGGCGCAAGGGTGGACGGTCGACGCCGATGACGTCGTGACCGGCGGAAAGTTCGTCCGACCCGACCCGACCTCCTATCAGTACCTCCAGCCCGGTTTCATCGACCTGGGCGACACCCTGATCAGCACCGTCATTCTGCCGCGTACCGATATGACGCCGGTGCTGGTGGCGATCGACTCCCGAACCGGCGCCCTCCGATGGCAGACGCCGATCGATAGTTACCCGAGCCGTCCGTCGTGCGCGACCCAAACGATCGGCGGCCTGCTGCCCTGTATCGGCGGCGAGTCCGTTCAATTCTTCCGCATGTCCGACGGCCGGCTGGACCACACGCTGGCGGCCGGTGACGTCTCTCGCGTCGAGGTGATCGACGGCGATATCGTCACCGCCGGGTATCGCGAAATGTCCCGTGGGACAACGGAGGATCTGACTGCCCGCTGGCACAAAACCTACACGATCGATCCCCTCTGCCCCGGTTCTGGTGATTCGCAACAATTCGGGGTCTCCCGCCGCTTCGTCTATTTCGGCAGTGATGCCGGTGCGGTCGTCGCCGACGCGACCGATGGACGGCGGGTGATCGACAGCGAATTGCAAGGCGTCGCAATCTATCCCGGTTTCGGACTCATCGGCCGCCGCTGCACCCGCAGCACCATGGAATCCGTCGTGGTCGACGAAACCGGTCGGCAACTGCGTACCCACGACGGAAGGTCCTGGCCGGCCGCGCCGTGGCTAGTGCGACCAGACGAGGACGACACCTACATCGTCGGACGCACCGCATACGACTTCGCTACCGGCGCAGGGCAATGGACCGCGTCCGGCCGCGAAATCAACCACATCGTCGGCGATATCGCGATCAGCAACAGCCTGGATGCGATCACCGGCTACGATCGGCGCACCGGCGCCACATTGTGGACCAGCGCTGCATCCGGAATCATTGTGGCTTCCGATGGCGAGCGAATCCTGTTGGCGGACCAGAACATTCTCACCGCCGTCGACTTGCGCACCGGCCGGTCGGCGTGGGTGCTGCACAATCCGGCGTCGAGCCACGTCGAGCCTGCCGGTCAAGGCTTCGCCGTTGCTACCGTGGACCGGATCAGCCACTACCCGCCGACCGGCGGACTCGCAGAGGCGCCGGGAACTGCTGGGACGCAACAGAAGTCGGGACTCGATGCGGCTGCGGGGAGCAGGCAGGTGACCAAATGCGGGAGCGTCCCCACTATACGGCCGGTCGAATACCGCACCGACAGTGGCGGACTCATCGTCAAGGCGGAGATCAAGGCGACCTGCCCCGGTGGCGATATCGTCTCCTCTGACCGGATGCGCATTACCGTGACCGCCAGCGGACAGACGGTCGCCTCGGGATATTTCGACTTCGCCGATACGCCGATGTATTTGCCGCGGACCGACACCGCGAGCGGCGGTGTCACGATAACGCGGGAATTCAAGTATCCCGTCGGCAGCTTCTGGCGGTTACCGAATTCGCTCGGCCCGTCATCGGGAACTTCGAGTGCCACCTCCACGGTGACCGCGGCCAGTGACCAACTGGTCGAATGTGAGGAACAAAGCCAAGGTCACGGTCCCGGCAGCGCCGAGATACCAGCCACGTCGACTGTGGTCAGCCCACTCGCCGCCACCGCTGCCGCTCCCCCGTCGCGTATCGATACCGAAGCCGCGAGCCTGGACGCCCTGCGCGCACAGGCCGATGCCGACCGCCCGTTCGTCGCAGCACGTCTCGCCGATCGATGGGTCGCGCAGCTCTCCGCGAAACGTCCCGGGCTCGTCGCGCCCGATGTGGACGGACGAATGGTGCAGTGGAACGCCACCGAAATTCTGAACCAGCATTTGCGATTGCGTCTGATGTATCCCGATGTGCGGCTGGTGTGGAGCGACGAGTGGCGCACCTTCGACCTCGACGGTTGGTGGGTGACGATCGCTGGTGTCACCTTCGCCGATCCCGACGCCGCGAACGGCTGGTGCGACGGCCACGGGATCGCCGTGGACGAATGCTTCGCCAAGCTGGTCAGCGATACCCGCGGCCCGTCCGGCACCACCGCATACCGCCGATAACAGGCACTGGAGGAATACCGTGCACCCATCCGAACCCGCCGGGCCCCCGTCCAGTGGCGCAACCGCGATTCTGGCGGCAATCCTGGCACTGCTCGGCGGTCTCGTCTCGCTGCTAGGTCTCGTCGCATTCCTTGCGCTGGCCGCGCAGATCGGCATGGAAAACGCGCTGCGGATGTCGAGTTTATTCGGCCCGCAGTGGTGGCGGGAACTAGTCGTCGGCGGTCAGATCAGCAACGCTGTCACCGCTTGGCTGCTTCTCGGTGGCGCGGTCCAACTGCTGCGGCACAAAATGTCCGGCCGCACCATGATCATCTGGGGTTGTCTCGTCGTCATTGCCGGGTACATCGTCGGATGGATCGCCGCGCAATCGGCTAGCAGCGAGTTGCGCGGCGCGCTCGACGATATGACCCAGGGCACGGATTCGAGCGAACTCGACTCGGCATTCCGCAACGCCACGCTGATCGCCGGCGGGCTTTCCCTTGTCCTGCTGGCGTTTCCGGTACTGACCTTGTTGCTCGCGGCCGCGCAGTCGACGCGCAAGTGGTGCCTGGCCGGCCCTTATCGACCAGTATCGCCGGCCACCGGGCAGCACAGTGTCGTCTCGCCACCACGTGCACCCGCCATCCCTTACCGACCGGTCCCGCCTCGTGTCGCGCTGCGTCCGGTCCCACGGGTCAACCTGCGCAAAGCCCCGACGATCACACCGCGCACACCTTTGACAACCTTGCTCGCCGACATCCCCCTTGCCGATCGCGTGCGCGACGGCGCCGCACTGACACTGCTCATCGGCGCATTGTTTCTCCGATGGAACCGCGACGTCGCACTGTCCACCGGTGATGGCTCGGCCTACCTGCTCACGCTGATCGTGCTCTCGACCGGCCTCGCGATCGGTGCGGTGGCACTGCCGTATCTGTCCAGGGTCGGCGCGCTCGGTGCCGTCGGCGACATCGCACCGATGCGTACCCTTCGAATACTCGCGATCACACCGTATCTGGCTCTCCTCGTGCTGCTTTCGATCACCGATCTGATTGCCGCCGGACGCTTCCTCGTTGATTCCGCACCGCAGAATCCCGGCGTCGGACCGGCCGTCTGGTGGGGAGCGGCGGCGACAATTCTCGCTCTGCAACCACGAGCCGCCATCCCTGGGAGCAGTTCGACGCGAACGTGGTTGGTTGTGTTGCGACCCGCGATGTGGGTTGCGGCAGCGTTGAGCTTGTTCTCCGGTCTGCTGGCGCTCGCCGCTCTCGCGGTCGATACCGGGGCGCAGGGTATCTCGGAGCCAACTGTGCAGGCTGTGGCGTTCGCGTTGACGACGATGCTCGCGGTCACCGTGGCTGCCCTCGCCGGTACTGGGTTGCGGGTGGACTTCGGGGCATGGCGGCTCACCGTCGCGGCCTATGGTTCGACGGTTCTCGTTGCGGGACTTCTGCTCTCGCATTCAGAGCGTGGTGGGGTCGAACGATTCGGCAGCGGTTGGTATTTCGCGCTCGCGGCGTGGTGTGTCGCGGCAGCCGTCGCGTTCGCGGCGGGTGGCTCGCCGTTCGATTCGGATGACGGTACGCACGCCGGTTACACCTGGCTCGTGGCAGGACGCAATACGCTCGGGATAGTCGGAATCTGGACGATGGTCGACGGTTTCGCAACGGTGATCCTGTTCTCGTTCGGATCGACCGACGTTGTCACCGCCGTCGTCGTCGCGGTCACAGCCGCGATTTCCGGTGCGGCGGCACTTATAGGCGCACAAGCGATTCGAGTGCGGCGGCAACCCGGTGTCGATCCGCGGCCGTCACGCGAAGTCGTACTCTGCTGGTGCGCCGCCGCAGTCATCGGCACCGCAATCCGACTGATCGGACAGTCACTGGCGGGCGGCGTACCGGTCACCACACCGGATCTGATGATCGCAGGCTTACCGATCACCGTCGCCGTCGCGGTCCTAGTAGCCGGCCCAGTCCGGGACCTATACGCCGGAATCCCTTTGTTCGCAGGTGCCCTGGCGATACCGGGGACCACGAGAGCACCCGGCGCGAACCTGCGGTGAGGTTGCGGTGTTGCAAGGGCTTTGGTACACGATGCCGTTCGCACGCCCGAGCGTTCTGCCCCTCGGGGTCAACCGCCCGGCTGCTCGGATAACCTGCGAGCCCGCGTGCGCGTCAACCGCTCGCGATCGCGAGCACGCCGACCAGCGCCGCCCCGACACCCACCTGTTGCGGGCGACCGAGCCTCTCGTTCAAGAAGATTCGAGCCAGCGCGATGGTGACGAGGGTGTGCAAGGCCCCCAGTACGGCGACGATGCCGACCATGCCGAGGGTCGAGGCGGTCGCGTAGAGGGCGTCGGCGGCCACTATCAGCACACCGATGAGTGCGATCGAGGGGATGTCTTCGGACGGCACCGAAACCCGCTGCCGTCCGACGAGAATGACAACGCCGATCAGTCCGACGGCGGTGAGCCGGGCGGTCAGCAGTGCCCAGCCGATATCACCCGTGCTCGCGGTGTCCATGGCCAGGAAGAACGTCCCGAAGCCGACTGCGGCGAGTAGGCCGAAGCCGATGCTCGGCAGCACCTGACCAGCCTTGCCGCCCTGCTCGGACTTCAACGACGCAACCACCAAACCGACGAGAGCCACTGCGAGACCGGCCAATTGAAGTGCTCCCGGCACCTCGCCGAACAGCAACCCGCCCAGCAACGGCACCACCGGCGCGGTCGAGGCAACCGCCGCGACAATGCTGATGCTGCCGACCGCCAACCCGCGATACAGCGCGGCAACCGCGGCGGTTTCGGCGAGACCCGCCAGCGCGGCATAACCGAGCGAGGCGGGTTCGGGCGGGCCGCCACCGCGGACGAGCGTGAAGACCGTCACCAGCACCAGCGCGGTGGACTGCGAGATCAGCAGCACTGAAAGTAGCGGCAGAGTACGGCTTTTCAAACCCCCGAGGAAGTCCGAGGTACCCCAGCCGAACGCCGCCCCGAGGGCTAGCGCGATCGCGATCATTAAACAGCTGTCCTTCTCTGAATTCTCGGATCTCAGGCGGTGTGGGCCAGCAGTTCGGGAACGACCGCACTCCAGGTATGCGGCGGGAAGACCTCGTGGCCGGTCTGTTCCAGCGCTACGAAGCGCGAGCCGGCGATTTCCGCGGCCAGTGCCCGGCCATGTCCGATCGGGAAGAGCGGATCTTCGGTGCCGTGCAGCACCAAGGTCGGTACTGCTATCTGCCCCAGCCGATTCCGCCAGGGCGCGCCCGGGTCGAGCAGGTACGGGTTAGTCAGTTGCGCGCCGATATTGTTCGCACGGTCCACGACGCGCCGAGCCTGCTCCCGCTGCGTCTCGAGGTCGAACGGCCGGGTGGCGGCGGCAAACGGACGCATCGACTCGGCCAAATACTCCACCACGGCGTTCCGGTCGTGCCAGTCCGGGGTCGGGGCTTCGGCAGCGAAGTATGCCGCTAGCTCCGGTGTCATCCCCGGCAAGTCGGACTGCTCGTGGCCCGGCCCACCCGGCGTGCCTGAGGCAACGGCCAGGGAGGCGACCAGTTCGGGATGGTCCAGTGCCAGTAGTTGAGCGACGGCCGACCCCTGCGACATGCCGACCAGATGTGCTTTGCCCAGTCCGAGGACGGTGATCAGCTCGGCCGCATCCGCAACCAGATCGCGCAGCCCATATGCCGGAACGCCGACGGGATAGGTGGTCGACCGGCCCGCGTCGCGGCTGTCGTATCGGACGACGTAGCGTCTGTCCGCCGCGAGCCGCTGGACGAATTCGACATCCCACGCCAGCATCGATTCCCCGGCGCCGTGCAGCAGCAGAACCGCCGGATCGGCTGAATTTCCGAAACCCTGCACACACAGGTTGACGCCGTTCACCGTGGTGGTCCGCTCGTTGGTACCCATAACCTCATCCCAAGTTCGTTACATGTAACGATAACCCTAGACAGGTCTCCGTTACATGTAAACAAGATTGGTTAAACTCGCAGATATGCACCGGAATCCGGATTCGAGGACCGAACGCCAGGCCCGTGCGGCCTGGCTCGCCTATCGGCGGCTCCACGAACGCGTCGACGCCGAGATCGCCCGAGATCTCGAACGGGAGTGCGGCCTGTCGATGCCGGACTACGATGTCCTCGCCGCGCTGACCGAACTGGAGAGTCCGGACACGTGCATCCGGGTGCGGGGGCTGGCGGCGCATCTGAGCTGGGCACACAGCAGGTTGTCCCGACAGCTCGGGCGCATGGAACAGCGCGGACTGATCGCGCGCGAACCCTGCGAGCGGGACGGCCGCGGAGACGACGTCCTACTCACCAAATCGGGCCGGGAAACCGTCGAAACAGCGGCACCCACGTACAACTCCTCGGTGCGCGACCGTTTCACCGTGCGACTGACGCCACAACAGCTCGCCGCACTCATCGAGATCGAGCGAGCGATCGCGAAAGGGCAATGACATCGTCGGTGATGCCTCTCACGGTCGGTCAAGCCAGGCCTTCATTCATCCACGGTGCCCGGTCGTGTCGTCCGCAGGTGCGGGCGGGAGAGGTCGATCGCCGTGACTGCTATTCCCTCTCCTGAGCGAGGAACCCGTCAGCGTGACGGCCGGGCGAGATCGGTGACCGTGGCCCGCTCGCGGCAATGTAGGCGGGGATCGGTCCGCGCACGCGGTGGCGACAGCAACGATCAAGGGTGCGGAGCGAAGATCATTTCGTTCGGGCGTTGGGCTCGACGAAGTTCCACCCTGCGCCGCAAGGTGCGTAAGAGGATTGGGGATTGCCCTGGACCCGCCAAGGGCCGAAGAAGTTTTCGTAGTCGAAGCTGCCAGAAGGAGTGAGATACCGACAGCGGGCCACCGCCCTGAACTGGGTGCCTGAAGCAGACGTATAGCAGTAGGCCGTCGCCCCGTTGCCCGACTGCGAGGCGCGGCAGCCAGGGGGAGCCGCGGACGCGGGCGACGCCATGGAAATAGACAACCCGACGGTCGTCAGCGTCGCGGCGAGCATGATTTTCGCGGTCCGATACTTCATGAGATTCCCTCTGTATCGAGAGGTGATCTGGTGCTCGAATGAGCCTTTCCGCAGCCCCTCTCGGACATGATGGCACCGTCGCGCGGCGAAAGTCCAGGGCACCGATCCAGCGTCGATGGCGTCCACCACTCCAGCTACTGCACCGCCAACAACAGGTGCTCGGCACAGGTCGAGGTGGCAAACCGTCAGTTCAACGCATTGCCGCCGAGTCTCTACCGGAAACGATTTCGGCTGCCTCGCTTCATGCTGGAAGACGAATCAGGTTATGGCACAACTGGTCTTGGACGCCCCGCGCAGTTCGGACTTAGGGTCCAGTCGTACCGGCCACGATCCGCAGTCCATCACAGGAGATGACCGCATGAGCGTCACCATTTCACCTGCCGTGCAACGAGTTCTCCCGCTACTCACCGACCCGCCGCGGGTTCCGACCACGCCGAACGGCTACCTCGACCAACTCGGCTCGCAACCCGGCGCCGACGGGCAAGATGTCAACAACGGTGTCGTGCAGTCGCTGTGGAGCTCGCGCATCGGTGCGTTGTTGTACGACTACGCATCCACGGCCGCCAGGCGCGTCGTCGGCTTCCTGCAATCCCCCGCTGAACGACTGCACCTTCGGCCGGGCCAGACGGTGCTCGACATCGCTTGCGGCCCAGGAGAAATCACCGCATCGCTCGCCAACAAGGTTGGTCCGGACGGGCTCTCGATCGGCATCGACATCTCCGAGTCGATGCTCGTCCGCGCCGCCCATCAGCACCCCGCCGACAACACCGCCTTCCTGCGCGCCGATGCCCAACGAATCCCGTTGCTGGACAACACCATCGATGCGGTGACCTGCATAGCAGGGCTACAGCTCATCCCCGACCCGGATACCGCCCTGGCCGAGATGATCCGCGTCTTGCGACCCGGCGGTCATCTCGCGGTGCTGGTGCCGACCGTGGGTGCCGGTCCGCTCGAACTGCTCGGACGTTACGTGCCAGGCTTCGGCGGCGCACGCATCTTCGCCGAGTCCGAAATCGCGGACCGCGTCCGGGGTTTCGGACTCGGCGACGTAACCACTCGACGCCTTGCGACGATCCAATGGACCTGCGGGCACAAGATCGGCTGACGTAGCTCGCACGCTGCAGTGCCATGCGCCGATGAGTTTCCGGTCTGGCTGCCGCGCAACGCGCGGCTAGCGGCCGGTCGATCCAGGTGCCCCGTCGCCACCATCCGAACCGGGGCGTTGGTTCCTACCGCCCGGGGCGTTGTTACTCGACGGAAAGTTCGGAGTCCTCGATCGATTCGATGATTCCGGCACGCTGGTCGACGGTGTCACTGACTTCGGCACACTCGTCGACGGTGTCGATGACCCCGGCACGCTCGCCGACGGTGTCGAGCCATTCGTCGTCGACTGTTTCCCTCCCTCGGTGCCGTTCTGCGGGGTCGTGGTCGTCGGCACGCGGCTCTCACTGGGCTGCACTGTCTCGTCGTCTCCGCTCGTCGAGGGGTTGTCGGGCTGGTCGCCGCCGCCACTCCACAAGTGCCCCACTGTGGTGACCTCGTCGCCCGAGATCGACTTCCCGGTGACGCCCTCGAAGCCGGTGATCATCAGAATCGCGATGAGGAACCCGACCACGCTGGTGCCGACGATCAGCGGCCAGTGCAGGCGATACCCGCGGCGTACCTGCTCTTCGCCGGATTCGGCACCGGGAGACCGGAGATTCAGCTGGGGAATGACCACAGTGGGGTCCCCGCCGACGGACCGCCCGGCACCCAATCCTGGCACCCTGTTGTTCGGGGGCTGCCGAGGTTGATATCCGGTACCGACTCCAGGCCGCATGTCGTTCGCACGGCCCGCCCACGACTGCGTGGGCGGATGGTAATTGTTCGTGTGCTGTCCGGACACCTGCCGCGGTTGCCGGCCCGGCCCGGCCTGCTGCCGGGTACTCGGATCTGCCAGCGCCAGCGCCGCCTCCCTGGTGCGCTGCGCCGCCTCTTTCGTCTTGCGCATCGAGCGCAGGTACAGCTCGCCGCCCACCGTGGACACCACGCTCGCGATCCCGGCACCCGCCACGGTGCCGGCCACCCCCAGCGTCGATCCCAGGAAAGCCGCAGTGACCGCCGCCAGGGCTGCCGCGGTGACCTGCGACGGTTTGATGCCGTCCTTCTTGTCAGAGGTACCTTCCCGCTCTTCGCCCATTATCCCGATCTGCTCGCATCGTCACCGTTTCAATTTCCCAACGCTACGCGCCGGGCCGAACGATCGGCTCGCCGCCGGGACTACCTGTGACACAACGCATTCCAGCCGCTTAACGAACATGAAGTCGACCTAACAATCACGAACAATCCAGCCTCGACAATCCGGGGCCGCCGCCCGGGCGACCGAGCTGAATCACCGCCTCGAACCCCCTCAGCCCCACCGCAACTACGTCTACGCCAAAGGATTTCAGGTTCTGGCACGATAGAGATCATGCGGCCGCTTCTGCTTCTCGATATCGACGGCCCGTTGAACCCGTTCGCTGCCAAAGCAGACGCCAAACCACTCGGCTACCGCGAGCACAAGTTCAAGATCTCCGGCTGGAGCAGGCGGCACCCGTTGCGCATGTGGCTCAACCCCACCCACGGTCCGGCCCTCCTGCAAGCCGCCGGTCCTGCCGAACTCGTCTGGGCAACCACCTGGGAGCACAAGGCCAACACCATGGTCGGCCCCGCCATCGGCCTGCCCAACCTGCCGGTGATCCGGTTCGGCGACTCCGGCCCTGCCTGGAAGTTCCCCGCCGTCGCCGCCTACGCCCGGCAGCGCCCGCTCATCTGGCTCGATGACGACTTCGGCATGTACCCCACTGCCCGCGACGAGTTCCTGTCTTCCCGCGGCGACACGCCCACCACCTTGATCTCGGTCGACCCCCGGACCGGCCTCACCGAATCCCACTTCGCCGAGATCCGCGAGTACTGGCTCACCGTCTAGGGCCTGTCGCAAAGGGTGGCTTTTCGACGACTGCCACCGAGTTCGTTAGGCGTTTCGAGGCCTTCTGGGCGAGCACGGTCCCTTCGATTGTGCACATCCGGTCTTCAGCAGCCATGCTGCCCGCATCGGTTTCGATGACCGCGGACTTTTCGCCGGACAACGCGGTGAAGTGGACAGTTCGCTCGGCACGTCCGAGCCAGTCGCCTGGGCGAGACCGTTGCAGGCGACCATTGATGCGCAGCTGTCAGTGCATTTCCTCATCGCATTTCTCTTTCTTTGTTGCGGGTGAGTTCGTCGGCCCGGTCGACCTCGGCCAGATCGATCCCTTTGGTTTCGCGGGCGCACAGCACCGCGATCACCGTGACGCCGGCGGCTAGGGCTAGGTAGATCGCGATCGGAACTGACGAGCCGTACACGTCGAGCAGCCGGACCGCGATGATCGGCGCGAGGGAACCGGCGACGATCGACGTGACTTGATAGCCGAGGGACACACCGGAATAGCGCATCCGGGTCGGAAACATCTCGGCCATGATCGCGGGCTGAGCCGCATACATGAAGGCGTGGAACACCAAGCCGATGACGATTGCTCCCACGATCGCCGCATTGTGTCCGGAATCCATCATCGGGAAGGCGAAGAAGCCCCAGCTCGCCGCCGTTACAGCGCCGACCAGGTACACCGGTCGGCGGCCGTATTGGTCGCTGAGCCGTCCGGCGAGCGGAATCGCCAGGAAATGCGCGATGTGTGCGGCCAGCAGCCACCACAGGATCACCTTGGTGTCGGTGCCGACGTGCACCTTCAAATAGGTGATGGAGAAGGTGACCACCAGGTAGTACATGATGTTCTCGCCGAGGCGCAGGCCCATGGCGGTGAACACGCCGCGCGGATACCGCCGCAACACCTCGAGCGCGCTGAACGAGGCAGCCTTCTCCTGTTCGGCGATCTGTTGCGCGGCAAGGAAAATGGGCGCGTCGGTGATCTTTGTGCGCACGTAATAGCCGATCAGTACCACCACCGCCGACAGCCAGAAGGCCACCCGCCAGCCCCAGCCCAGGAAGTCCGCGGCCGAGAGGGTCGAGGTCAATGTCAGCAGTACGACAGTCGCGAGCAGATTGCCGACGGGTACGGCCGCTTGCGGCCAGGACGACCAGAAGGCCCGGCTGCGGCTGGGACTGTGCTCGGCGACCAGCAGCACCGCCCCGCCCCACTCGCCGCCGACCGCGAAGCCCTGCAGGAATCGCAGCGCCACCAGCAGCGCGGGCGCCAGGTAGCCCACTTGCCCGAAGGTCGGCAGGCAACCCATCAGGAAGGTGGCGACACCCACCAGGACCAGGCTCAGCTGCAGCAGCTTCTTGCGGCCGTACTTGTCGCCGAAGTGGCCGAATACCAGGCCCCCCAGCGGGCGCGCGGCGAAGCCGACGGCATAGGTGACGAAGGCCGCCAGGATGGCGTCGAGATCACTGGTGCCCTTGGCGAAGAACACCTTGTTGAACACCAGCGTCGCGGCGGTGCCGTAGAGGAAGAATTCATACCATTCGACCACGGTGCCCGCCATGGACGCGGCAACGACCCGGCGGAGTCCTTGTGGCGCCGGTTCACTCGCCGAAGCCTTGTCGAAATCTATTTTGCTACTTGTCATTTCACTTACTTTCGGCATTGCTGGGTGCGACCGCGCACAGCGGTTCGGCCCCTGACGGATTCGAGGGGGGCGGCAGGTATCAACCGTCGATGGCCGCGGCGATCGCCGGCGCGCCGGTCCGGTGCGCGTGCAACTCGATGAAGGGGGCCAGCGCGTCGGGGTCGGCCAGAACGCCCGGGGCGGAGACGGTTTCGGGAAGCTCCCCGCGCAAGATCCGTTTCACCGGCACCTCGAGCTTCTTTCCCGACAGGGTGCGCGGAACCGCACGGACGCAACGAATTTCGTCCGGCACGTGCCGCGGCGACAGCTCGTCGCGGAGCCGAGCCGCGATCCGCTCCCGCAGGCGCGCATCGAGGACACAGCCCGCGTCCAGCACCACGAACAAGAGCAGCTCGTCGGTCCCGGATTCGTTGTCGGACAGGTGGATGACGAGGCTGTCCCGGATCTCGGGCAGCGACTCGACGGCGCTGTAGAACTCGGCGGTGCCCAACCGGACCCCACCCCGATTGAGGGTGGCGTCGGATCGTCCGCCGATCACGCAGCTGCCGTCCTCGGCGATGGTTATCCAGTCTCCATGCCGCCAAAGACCAGGGATCGCCGCGAAGTACGCACTACGGTAGCGAGCCCGGTCCGCGTCACCCCAGAACCCGATCGGCATCGAGGGCATCGGTTTGCCGATCACGAGTTCGCCCTCCCGGCCGATGGTCTGCCAGCCTTCCTCGTCGATCGACTGCACGGCGGCGCCCAACGCCCGGCACGCCATGACCCCCGCCCGGACCGGCAGCACGGGCGCGCCGCCGATGAAGGCGGTGCACAGATCCGTCCCGCCGGAGATCGAGGCGAAATAGATGTCCGGGGCGACGTGCTCGTAAACCCAGCGGTAACCCTCGGCCGGTAGCGGCGCTCCGGTCGATCCGAGGCCGCGCAACGCGGACAGATCAGCGGCAGCGCGCGGTGAGACGCCCGCCTTGCGGCACGCCAGCAGAAATGGCGCGCTGGTGCCGAGATAGGTGGTGTGGCTCATCGATGCGAGCTGCCACAACCGGGTCGGATCCGGGTAGGCGGGATCACCGTCGTACATGACTACCGCGCTGCCGACGGCAAGCCCGGACACGAGATAGTTCCACATCATCCAGCCGGTCGTGGTGAACCAGAAGAATCGGTCGCCCGGCCCCAAATCATGATGCAGGGCAAGCGATTTCATGTGCTCCAGCAGGATTCCACCGTGCCCGTGCACAATCGGCTTGGGTAGCCCGGTGGTGCCCGAGCTGTAGAGCACATACAGCGGATGCTCGAACGGGACCGGTTCGAAAGTCAGCTCGCCGGAATGCGCGACCAGCTGATCCCAGCTGATCGCCCCTGGCCCCGGTGCGGCCGCCGGATCCAGGTAAGGCAGCACGACGAGCTGGCCCAACCCCGTCAGCGCAGTGCGGATTTCGCGGATCTCCGCCGAGCGGTCGATCGACTTCCGGCCGTATCGATAGCCGTCGACGACCACGAGTACTTTCGGATCTATTTGGCCGAGGCGGTCGAGCACCGATCTGACGCCGAATTCCGGTGGGCAAGACGCGAAAGTCGCCCCGAGGCTCGCCGCGGCGAGCAGCAGCACCAGCGTCTCCGGGATGTTCGGCAGATAGGCCGCGACCCGATCACCGCGCCGCACGCCGAGCCGGAACAAGCCCTGCCGAGCGCGCGCCACTTGTTCGCGCAGCTCCGCAGCGGTGTAGTGCACGGCGCGCCGGGTCTGCGAGTGCGCGATCACCGCGGTATCACCGTCCGCCAGGCCGGGCATGCGCAGCATCGCCTGCGCATAGTTCAGCGTGGCGCCGGGGAACCAACGGGCATCGGGCATCCGGTCCGCATCGGCGAGGATCTCGGTCGGCTGAGAGTAGGCAGGCACGTCGAAGTAATGCCAGATCGCGGACCAGAATCCGGCCGGGTCGTCGACCGACCAGCGCCACAATTCGGCGTAGTCGGCGAAGTCGGTCTCGCGATCGCGGGCCACCCATTGCATGAAGTCCCCCATCCGGGTGCGTGCCCGGGCATCCGGTGGCGGGTTCCACAGCACCTCGTGGGCAGACTTGTCCCCGGTGTTCATTGCACTCCTATTGATGCGTCGCTGCCGAGCGGCGATGGCTTCCGGTGTGTTCGGGCACCGGAAGCCATCGCCCACGGCTGTCTGGAGAATCGGCCAGTTCAGGAACAGGCGGGGTCGATCACGTAGTAGTTGTCGCCGGTCTTGCGCAACTTCGTCGTGCCGGAGACGACATTGAGCCCCATGTCCTGGTTGGAACCGTTGGCCAGAGCCCGGCCGCCACCGTTGTCGTGCGCCCGCCCGGCCTGCACGTGCTTGTAATTCGAGTCCGCGAAGCAGGGCTGAACCGGCGGGGTGGTCGTCGAGGTCGGCGGGGTGGTCGGCGACGTGGGCGGCGTGGTGGAGGTCGGCGGGTTGTCGTCCTCGTGCGCGATGATGAAGTCGCGCATGATCTTCAAGGCCTGGGCATCGGTGATGATGTTGAAATGGGTCTGGCTGGTCAGCAGCCGATTGTCGGCGCCCTCGAGTTTCGCCGAATCGGTCGGCGCCACATTCCAATCACCCGATGACCGCAGTGTCAGATAGGCGACCTTGTCATTGTGCGGAACCTCGGTGCCGGAGTTGAGCGCGGTCAAGAACGGCGTATTCGGTGCGGCGAACTGCTGGCACGAGACGTACTGTTTGCAGTGATTGAACGTAGTGCCGTGATGCGGTCCCGCGAAAGAAATGTACTGCGAGACGGTGTCACCGCCGCCGAGATTCTTGATGTAATAGCGCGCGGCGAGGGTGGAGGCGGACCAGGTCGCCAGCACCACTTTGTTCGCGCCGGTCTGCTGCCGGACCTGGTTCACCTTCGCGCCCAGTTCTTTGGCCGCCACCGCGAGATCCTGGGTCATCTTGCTGCTGTCGGTCCAGGTGAACAGCCGGTCGGCCGGCCAGCCGTTGGACTGCAGATTCTGCTTCATCGGGTCCATGTTTCCGACGTCCCCGGTCATCCCCGGAATCATGATGACCGGATCATGGTTAGGCGCTGCGGCATGGACCGTGGGCAAAGTGGCCGCCAAGGCCCCGCCCGCGCCGACCACCGCCGCGATCGACAGTGCTGCCAATCCGCGACGCACCGAACCAGTGGTTTCGGAATCAGCCGAACGCTGTTTTCGTGAATGGAAAAGCATCGTTGCCTCCTGCCCCGCCGAAACACGGCACCCGGGAGATGTGTGCTCGTCGCCCCGGGATTCGACGGGGTTGTGATGCGGAACACCCGAGGTGGTTTAGACCATAGGAACGCCCGACACTGCTGACGATGGGTACCGGCGACACAATCCCGGCCGCGCCGATGTGCAGTTCACATCGTGGCGAGTCCGTACCACCCCGAATTCGCGATCGTCCGCACTTGCGACATATCCGCACGATTTTCCCTGTGTGCATTGCACATTGAGGGTCGCAATGGGCCGCGATAGTGTGCCCTGTCACCGCTCGTGCGGAGAAGCCTGCACCTCGACCCGCGTGAGCGCCACAGACCCGCGTGAAAAATCCGGTGAATCGGCACTCCCGGCCACCCGGTGACATCTAGGGTTCGATCAAGACCTCCGGACCCAGTCCGTGCAGTAACCCTCGGAGGAGCAATGACGGTCATCCAGGGCAGTTCGATTCTCGATCTGCTGCTCGAAGACGCCGATATCAGCGCATACGACGCGGCGTTGGAACGGGCCAGGCAGGCGGGTGCGCCGGTCGAGCGGATGATCGAACTCGAACACGAACGCACCGTCGCGATGCGACTGCGGGAAAAACTCCTCAACCATCGGCGCAACGAAGCCGAGTTGCAGCTGCTCAACGACACGGCCAACGATCTGGCTGCCATGCGCGATCCCGACTCGATCCTGCAGGCGATCGCCGACCGGGCGCGCCGGCTACTGGGTTGCGATCTGGCCTACATCAGCCTCAGCGACCGCACCCGCGGCGACTGCTTCATCAAGGCCGCCTCCGGAAACATCTCCGGTCTGATGAACGAGTTGCGGCTGCCCCGCGGCGCCGGAGTCGGCGGCAAAGTCGCCCGAACCGGCGAACCCTACAGTGTCTCTTCCTATTTCGACGACGACACCCTCGAGCGCACCCCGGAAATCGATGCGACGGTCGAGGCCGAGCGGATCGAGTCGCTGCTGGGAGTTCCGGTCAAACTCAAACAGGACATCATCGGCGTGCTGCTCGCCGCGCACCGCAGCCAGCGGCCGTTCAGCAGCCGCGATATCGGCGCCCTGGTGATGCTGGCCGCGCACGCCGCCGTGGCGATCGAGAACTCGCGGCTGCTCACCGCCACCCAGGCCGCAGTGGCGGACCTGCGGGTCGCCAATGCCACAATCCAAACCCACCTTGCCGAACTGGAGCGCACCGCCGAGGTGCACGAAAGGCTGACCAAGCTCGTCATCGAGGGCGTCGACGTGGCCGCGGTCATCGAGGCAACCGCGGCAGCGGTGACCGGCGAGGTGCTGCTCCTGTCCCCCGATACCGATCCGCCGACCTCGACCGATCAGATCGAGGCGCTGTCCCGGCGGGCACATGCCAAGGGGCACAGCGTTGTTGAGGACCGGCTCTGCGCGGTCCCGCTGATCACCGAATCCGAATCCCTGGGCACCCTGGTCCTGCTCGGCTCGGCCGCCGTCGACGACACCGATCGGCGCATCCTCGAGCGTGCCGCTCTGGTGGCCGCGCTGGTTCTCGTCACCCGCCGCCGCATGGCCGAAGCCGAGGCGCGGGTCCGCGGCGAGCTGCTCGCGGATCTGCTCTCCGCACAAACCCACGACCACGACCTGCTTCGCCGTCGAGCGTCCCTACTCGAGGTCGACCTGGACAGCTGCCATGTCGTGGTGGTCGCCGAACTCGAAACCGAGCCAAGGGAGCCGGTTTTCGCCGCGATCGCCGCACTGGCTCGACGCCTGCGCTGTTTGGCTACGGTGCGGCACCGTTCGGTGATCCTGCTGTTGCCCGGCACAGACGCCAGAACCATCGCCCGCGACGCGGCGCGGGAATTGACCCGCATCACGCGGGCACCGGTCACGGCAGGCGCGGCGATAGCCGAAGGTCCGACCACCATCGCCGCGAGTTACGAGGAAGCGGCGCGCTGTACTCGCGCACTGATCGCACTGGATCGCGTCGGCGCGGTAGGCGTCGCCGCCGACCTCGGGTTCGTAGGGACGTTGTTCAGTGGCGAGCCCGACATCTCCGGATACGTCCGCTCGGTGCTCGGCCCGGTTCTGGATTACGACCGGGAACGCGGAGCCGAACTGTTGCAGACGCTCGACGTCTTCTGCGCCACCGGCCAGAACAGCACCAAAGCCGCGCAGCTGCTGCATTTGCACGTCAACACCGTGACCCAGCGATTGACCCGCCTGGCGCAACTGCTCGGCGACGACTGGCGCGAACCCGAGCAACTGCTCGAAATCCAGGTGTCCTTGCGATTGCTGAAAGCGCAAGGCGCGTAGCGGAATTCAGCTATCCAGCGCCGACCCGCCGGCCGGCTCGCCTACCGAGTGGCCTCGCGATACCAGCCAACGACGACAACTTGTTGAGCCATCCCAGGTCGGAAGCCGCGCGGGGTGTGATCCTGATCAACATGTCCTAACAGTTACTGTTGAGCTAACGATAGGCGAGTTGTCCAGATCAGTTCGAGCCGTCTCCACAGGAGGATCGTATGAAGCAGCGTGCAGCGATACTGACCGCAGCGGTGAGCACCGCCCTCGCGGCGCCACTGTTGATGTCCGCCACGGCCAACGCCGATGTGTGGCAGCCGGTCCCGGGTATCTCGATCCCGCTGCCCGACGGCATGTTCCGGGGGCTGCCCGGCGTCATCGCCACCCCGCCGCCCGGGCCCGCGCCCACCGAAGGCGCGCCCTGCGAAGGTGACGGCCACTGGGTGCATCTCGAGGGTGGCAACGCTGCCCACTACGGCACCGAATGGCTCTGCGCCCACAACTGACACCTACGGGGTCATCGCTAATGAGCTGCGGAATCCGGCACCCCTGCGTAGTCGGGCAGCTCCACCCCGTCGATCGCACGCTCGACCAGTTCGGCGAACCATTCACTGGTGAAATCGACGCTCGGCTCGGCGTCCGGCCCGGGGACCTCGCGGCTGCGCGCGCTCAACCGGCCGATTTCCTGGTTGGCCTCGACGAACGAGCGCATCTGCTTTTCGTAGGCGGCGAATCCGGCTTCCGGGTCCCATCCGGCGGCGGTCAGCTCGCCGGCCAGTAGGTAGGCGCCGACCAGGGCCAGCCCGGTGCCCGCCCCGGACATGGGCGACGCGCTGAACGCCGCGTCCCCGAGCAGCACCACTCGTCCGTTCGACCAGCGGTCCATCACCACCTGGGCGACCTGGTCGAGGTAGAAGTCCGGGGTGTTGTCCAGGTGCGCGAGGATGTCCTGGGTCAACCAGCCGAAGCCGGCCATTTGCTCACGCAACAAGCGCTTCTGGGCTTCGACGTCGCGGTAGTCGACGTCGAAGTCCCCCGCAGGGAAAGAGAACATGGCCATCGCCTGGGTGGCGTCCGGGACGGGCCGCAGGCCGGCGGAGCGCCCGGACTCCTGGTAGTCGATCAGCCAGCGGTCCAGCTCGAACTCGTTGGGCACGCTATAGAAGGCCAGCACGTGCCCGAGGTGGCGGATGAACTGCTCGTGCGGTCCGAAAACCATCGCGCGTAGCGCCGAGTGCAGTCCGTCCGCGCCGACCACCAGGTCGAAACGCCGCCGGTCGCCGCCCGCGAAAACCACGTCGACCCCGTCCGCGTCCTGGGTGAGCTCGGCGATGCGGTCGCCGAAGATGTATTCGACTCCGTCGCGGGTGTCGTCGTAGAGCACCTGGGACAGGTCTCCGCGCAGGATCTCGATCTCCGCGATGTATCCGTCGCCCCCGTGGTCATCGGCACGGTAGGTCTCGAGCACGTTCCCGGCCGCGTCAACGGTGTGTGCGCCGGCGGTCTCGGTACAGGCCGCGCGCACCGCCGCGTCCAACCCCATCCGCCGGATGACCTCCTTGGCCACTCCGCGCGCATCCACCGCCTGCCCACCCGGACGCAACGCGGGTGCCCGCTCCACCACGGTCACCGCGGCACCCCACCGGCGCAACCAGTGGGCCAGCGCGGGCCCCGCGATGCTCGCCCCCGCCACCAGCACCTTGGGACCACTCACCCGCTGCTCATCCGGCCGGATCGGGTGCTCGTGCGCAGGGTTCTCGACGCTCATCACTGCCTCCATGTGTCTCCTCCCGCACTGGAACCGCCCAGCGCGGGCACACCGCTGTCGGTGTATCCAGCCATATGACTATGTGCACACACGAAATTCATCGGTCCAGCCGAATTCCGCCGCCTTCCGCACCGACCCGAGCGTCTGCTGCACGTCCAACTCGCCGTACGGTACCCGCTAATCGTCTCCGAAGATTCCACTAAGCAGTGGATTCTACGGTTGTCTCATCCATTCGGAATCGACCGAAAAAGGTGGGAAATGGCAAGTGCTGACTGGGATTTCGAGACGATGCCGAGCATCGACCCGCGCACGGCGGCGAACCGAGAAGAACTGCGCGCCGAGCTCGCGGATCTGTTGCAGCACGATCCCGCGACCCTGCCCGATACCGCTCGGCTCATCGAAGACCTCGGTGTGGACAGCCTCGACATGATGACCCTGTCGGCCTGGCTGGACTCGCACGGTGTGCGCGTGCAGACCGACCAAGAGCGCCGCAGCACCGTCGGCGATGTCCTGTCGCGCGCGGAAACCGTTGCGGGCAAACGTGTTCGACTCACCATCCGGGCTGGGAACGCTGCCTCGTCCGGCCCGGACTCGGTGCCGGAACTGCCAGCATCGCAATCCGATCCGCTCGCTCCTGTCCTGCAGAGCTCGGTGTTTCGGCTCGACGCCCTCCAGCCGGCCGACACCGAATACCTTTATGCGCTCGCGGTTCGCCCGGAGAACTGCTTCCGCTGGCGCTACCGCGGGGCACCGCCCGCGCCCGAACGCTTCGTCGAGGAACTGTGGGCACAGGTTGTCACGCAGTACGTCGTGCGTCGCATCGACGACAACCAACCCGCCGGGCACGTCGTCGCCTACAGCGCCGACCGCCACGGCGGTCACGTCTACATCGGGGCGGTGTTCGAGCCGGCGTACGCCGGAACCGGCCTGGCCGCCGAGGTGATCACCCTGTTCGTCCGATATCTGTTCCGCACCTTCCCATTTCGCAAACTGTATCTGGAGGTCCCCGGATTCAACTGGCCGCAGCTCAGCAGCGGCGAGGGCCGCTACTTCCAGGTCGAGGGCCGACTGCGCGACCACGTCTACTACGCCGGCCGCTACTGGGACCAATACCTCTGCGCGATCTACGCAGATCAAACGTTCGAGGAATCGACCTCGAATGGCAAGGAAAGGAAACTCTCATGAAGTCAACTGCTCGCCGCAGGATGCTCGTCGGCGTATCGAGCCTCGGGGTGGCCGCCGCAGCGATCGCGCCGTCCACCGCGTATGCCGCGACACCGGAACCGTTGGCCGCGGCCAAGTTCGAGGCTGCGGCGGCTCGCACGCCGCTCCCGGTGTGCGTGGATGTGCGGCACTCGACCGACTGGCGCCAGAACAAGCTGGACGTCACGAACAACTGCGGCTACGGCGTCAACTGGTTCGTCGACAAGGAAGGACCCAACCTGGATTGCCG
This sequence comes from Nocardia ninae NBRC 108245, assembly GCF_007990755.1. Classification (GTDB taxonomy): domain Bacteria; phylum Actinomycetota; class Actinomycetes; order Mycobacteriales; family Mycobacteriaceae; genus Nocardia; species Nocardia ninae. The sequence goes on from NZ_BJXA01000036.1 coordinate 64,810, forward strand.
GCACACTCCCGCAGGCGGCCGCGACCGCGTTACCTGGGGTATCCAAGACGCCTATCACGGCACCTACAAGTGCGGATGAGCCAGCGGGCGAATTTTTTTGCTTGCAACGGGATTCGCCCCCCCGCTAGGCGCTCACCTATCGATCAGCTACTCATCGGCGAGGCTCTCGATTCTCATTGCCGTCGAACCGATTCGGATCGTATCGCCGTCGGCGACCAGGGTGCCGGTCACGATTTGTGTTCCGTTGACATAGGTTCCGTTCGCCGAGCCGAGGTCGACGAGCAGCATCCCGGCCTCACGAACGACAAGCCGCGCGTGATGCCGGCTGACGCGTGCGTCGTCGAGGACCAGATCGTTGTCCGGTTGCCTGCCGATCCGAACCCCGTTGTCGATCTCGACGGTCCGGCCATCCGACACACGCAATACCGCGCGCGGTGCGGATTGCGTTGCCGCCGTGGTGGTTCTGCCGCGCGGTAACTCGATCGGCAGCAGCGGCTGCTGACGCCGGACCTGCTGCTCGAGGGCCAGGGAGACCGGATCGGGATCGAGCCCCTCCAGTTCCGCGAGATTCGTCCGTAGCCGCCGGCACGCGTCGAGCGCCTCGGCTTGCCTTCCGGCGAGGTACAGCGCGGTGACGAGCCTGCGCCACACGGCCTCGTTGACCGGATGGTCGGCTGCCAGTGTGGTCATCGCACCGACCGACTCGGCCGCACGCCCCAGGGCGATTTCGGCGTCGACCCGGCTCAGCACCGTATTCAGGCGGCGGTCGGCCAGCTCGGCCGCGAAGTTGTCGGCGAAGCCGAGGCCACGCAGATCGGCGAGCGGGTCGCCGCTCCACTGCGCCAGTGCGGTGTCGAAATGCGCGAGCGCACCGGCGTGATCGCCCGCTGCGGCCGCCGCAGTGGCCGCGGCCCGCTTCGATTCGAAACGCGCTGCATCGCAACAGTTGTCGGAGAGTTCGAGCTGATAGCCGGGGGTGATCGTCCGAAGTACGGCGGCCGGGTCGGCCCCCGCCGTCCGCAGGGCTTTGCGGATGTCGGCGACGAACACATGCAGCGTCGGGGCGAAACGGCGCGGCGGACGGCCGTCCCAGATACCGTTGGCCAGCGCATGAGACGACACCACTCGGCGCCGGTTGACGGCGAGCATCCCCAGCACCGCCCGAGGCTTGGTGCCGCCGATATTCAGTGCCGAGCCGTCGACCAGCAGCTGTACGGGTCCGAGCAAGCGCACTTCCACCGACGGCACAGTCTCGTCGGGCATCTGCCCAGGATAGGCGGTGGCGCCGGACCGCAGCGGGTATTCTGGATGCGTTCTCGTGCAGGAGGTGCAGTATGGCCGCCCCGTCCTTGCTACGGGGTACGGTTTTCGCCGACCATCTCATCGCCGAACGTCTCGGCTCCGGCGGTATGGGCACGGTGTACCTGGCACACCACCCGCGGCTACCGCGGTCGGTGGCGTTGAAGGTGCTGGATCCCGAGCTGGGTGCCGATCCGCGTTTCCGGGCCAGGTTCGAGCGCGAGGCCGAATTGGTTGCGCAGCTGGATCATCCGAATATCGTCGGCATTCACGACCGCGGCATCGAAAGCGGACTGCTGTGGATCTCCATGCATTACGTCCCCGGTGGCGACCTCGCACGCCACCTGCGCCGCCATCGGCGCGGACTGGACCCGCGCCGCGCGGTGTACATCGTGACCGAGGTCGCCAGGGGCCTCGACCATGCCCATCGGCGAGGCATCGTGCACCGAGATATCAAGCCCGCCAATATCTTTCTCGGCACCGAAGACCGCATCCTGATCGGAGATTTCGGTATCGCCCGCACCACCGACGCGGATGCCACCGAGACCGCCGGGCCGCCCATGCTCACCCGGGCCTACGCCGCACCAGAACAGTGGGCGGGCGAGGCCACGGACCCACGTACCGACGTCTATGCCCTCGGCGTCACGTTGCACGAACTGCTCACCGGCGGGCTCCCGAGTGCCGGTGTCGCACAATCGCTCCCGCCGCGCCTGGCGGCCGTGATCGCCAAGGCGTCCGCTGCCGACCCCGCCGATCGCTACCAGACCTGCGGCGACCTCGCCGCCGCCGCGACCACCGCGCTCTCGACGAACCATCGTCGCCACCTCGCATCGGTCGCATTCGGCACGACCGTGACCGTGGCGGCAGCTTTCGTAGCTTGGGACACCCTGCGCCCCAACCTTATCGACGGCGATCCGTGGCCCGCACCAGGCGTGGTGGAGATACCCGGCCCGCCGTTTCCACTGCAATGCCCCACGCCCTACCTGAAGTCCGACCGCGGCCCCAAAGGACTGTGCACAGCAGTAGACGCGGCCAAGAACGAGGCAACCTTCTACTTCTACTACCCGCGCAGCAACGAACGGGAGCACCGGGAAGGACCCTTTTCGATCCAGAGCCAGCGCGAGCCTGTCAAGAAACAAAAGGACGGCACCACTTACGTAAGCGGTCCTACCGTGAAATCGTCGTTCGCGGGCGCGGTCAATGTTGGACACCGCTACGACGCCGACCGCGAACACGGCGCCTTCGCCCGCGACACATTCGGCGGCCTGCTGCCTTTCCTGGCCACTTTCGAACCGCTACCGGTATGCCGCACGGTCACGGACTGCTGACCCGCGCTGCGAGGCAGGTGATTCACTCACTGCCGCCACCTCCCGCATGAAATTCCGATGAGGAGGCACCGGTCCCCCCGCTGCGCCGGCCGACGGTACGGTCACCCGCGCCGGGTTCATCGCCCCGATTGCGGCGGCGGATGACGCCGATGACGCCGACCACGACCAGCGCGACAGCGACGAGGAAACAGATCCCGGCGGCGACCCACGAGAAGTCCACCAGTGCGGCAGCGGCGATCAGCACCACGCCTGCGATGACAAACGACATCCGGCCCTCCCGGCGAAAGCGATGCGCTCAGCATACGAACTTACCGCTCCGGTCATTTTCCTTCTCGCGAAACAAACTGTCCGGACAGCAATCTCGGTACACTGACGGGTGGTGAAAGGGGGCGGAAGTCACCTCTACTCGGCTGAGCGACGCGCCCAGATTTCTTCATCGAACGCAGCTAGGACGCTCTATTCCGAGTGATGGGAAGCGAAATGAGTATCAGTCAAAAGATTACCGCCGGCGAACTGAACGATCTCACGTTTCACGGCAAGCTCGAGAACGGTCACCTGGTGCCCGGTGGCCTGCTCGGCGACCAGGCCGCGATGGATGACATCGAGGTCGGCATGTACGTCCTGGAGAAGGACGGCACCCTGATCGCCTGCAATAAGACCGCTATCGGAGCGTGGGGGCGCAGTCCCGAACTCGGTAAGAGCGAGAAGTACTGCGGCGCGTTCCGCCTGCGTTACCCCTCCGGTGAGGTCATGCCGCACGAGGCGGCCCCGCCTTCGGTGGTCATCAACAATGGTGGCACCGTGCGCGACGCCGACGTCATCTGCGAACAGCCCAATGGCTTCCGGCTGCTCGCACTGGTCAACGTCTTCCCGATCCGCGACGAGTCCGACGAGGTAGTGGGCGCGGTCAACATCTTCCGCCACAACACCACCAAAACCGTGCCGGGACTGATGGAGTCGGCCGACGCTGGCTGAGCACCACTGCACCAGCCACGCAGCGCCTCTCCCCCGCCGGGATTCACCCGGCCGGGAGAGGCGCGGTCGCCCGCTTCAGAAGTCGACCACCTCGCCCTCGACCCACCGGGGCAAACGCTCAGCGATGAACGACGCCAGATCCCGGCCGCTGGTTTCGACCTCGCGGATCTCTTCGAGATACTTCCCCATCGCGCGTTGCGCGGTAGCGGTCGAGCTCGTCTCGAGGAATCCGGTTCGTTCGATATGTAGCCCCTTTTCCAAAGATTCCGAGCCTCCTTCGTAGATGGCACGTTTGAGGGCTTTGACCGCGACCGGTGACCTGCGGGCAAGCCGGACAGCGGTACTGCGGGCTTCGTCCAGCAAGTCGGCCGGCGCGACCAATCGGTGCACGAGGCCGATGTCACGGGCGCGGGCGGGAGTGATCGGGGCACCCTCCAGACACAATTCCAGCGCGCGGGCAGCACCGAGCACCCGCGTAAGCATCTGCGTGCCACCGCCGCCGGGGATGATCCCGACCAGAATTTCCGGTTGACCGATCTCGTAGGGGCCGTCGGCCATCAACCGGATGTCGCAGGACAGCGCCAGCTCACAGCCGCCACCGAGCGTGCGACCGTTGAGCGCGGCGACGAATACCTTGTCGGAGTCGCGCATTCGGCGACACACCTCGTGATAGCGACGCAGATCGGCGACGCCACCCGCACCGGCGCGGGTCAGTGCCGCCTGTGCACCGGGAACATGATCGGCGGCGCGGCTGGTGTGCAGAGCCGCGGCGGCGGCGCGCCGGGTCAACGTGACCGGCGATGCCTCGGCGCCGGCGAGGATTTCGGCGACGTCGTAGTGGCTGACGAACACATCCTCGACCGCGCTGGTGAGCACTACCGCGCGGACCGCGTCATCGCGTTCGAGCGAGGTGAGCAGCTCCGCGAGAGCGGTCATGATGCCACTGGTGAGGAAGTTGTAGGGCGGATTGTCCAGCCACACGGTCGCGACGGTGCCGTCACGTTCGGTACGAATCATGATTCCTCTTCTGCCGAAAGTCTTTTCACTGTCGAGCGCGACGGAGCCCGAGCCTGATCACCGCAGGCATCACCCGCTGGTAGCCGACCGGGAACAGTCGCTGGACGACGTCCATCGCGACCGCGTCCGCACCGATCCGCACTTTCGCCTTGCCGCGCCGGATTCCGTCCACGATCGCCAGTGCCGCCTGCTCCGGTGTCGTGCGCGCTATGCGGTCGAACATCTCGACATTGGCTGCGGCAGAACCGGCCCGAGCGACCCCGGTACCCTCGATCCTGGTCGACCGCGCGATATTGGTCCGGATACCGCCCGGATGCACCGCCATGACGCGCACGGACGATCCCGCGAGCCGCAGTTCCATCCGCACCGATTCGGTGAATCCGCGAACCGCGAACTTCGTTGCACTGTAGGCGGATTGGCATGGCATCCCGAGCAACCCGAACACGCTGGACACATTGGCGATGGTGCCGCCGCCGGATCGCTCCAGAATCGGATAGAACGCCCTGGTGCCGTGCACGACTCCCCAGAAGTTGATGTCCACGATCCAGCGCAGACTCTCGTCGCTGATCGTGACGCCATCCCCGAGCACCGCGACTCCGGCGTTGTTCAGCACGATATCCACTCTGCCCCAGCGCCTTTCGACGCCGTCGGCGAAGGCATAGATCGAGTCCTCGTCCCCGACATCGACGAGGTGCGTACTGACCTCCGCACCGAGCCCGGCCACTCGATCCGCCGTCTCCTTCATGCCCAGCTCATCGATGTCGGCCAGAGCCACTATGGCACCGTGGCGCGCGAATTCGATGGCCGTTGCCGCCCCGATCCCCGACGCGGCTCCGGTCACCACCGCTACCTTGCCGTCCAGCCGCCTACCAGCCATGTTGCAGCCCTTCGCTCGGTTCCACCGACGCCACAATAGAGAACGATCACTCTCCATTATGAGATTCGGCCTACGTTCGCAGAAAACTGTCTGCACGCACAATCGGATGCGCCAACCATCGATCCGGTGCACATAGCGTCTATTGCCCGCCGCGTGCAGCACTGCCCAGCCTGGAACATCTACTAACCGACCCCGATAAAGTACTTTTGAGACAAAACTACATTGTGGTAATGTCACAGCTCTACCGAGGAGGCAGCGATGGAGACTTCCACAAAGCAAGACACCACGCGGGACCTATCTCAGATCGTCGGCAAGCACCTCATCTACACCTACGAGAACGGCTGGCAGTACGAGCTCTACGTCCGCAACTCCACCACGATCGACTACCGGATCCATGCCGGCATGGTCGGCGGCCGCTGGGTCAAAGGGCAGTTCGTCGACCTCACGCGACTCGACGCGGACAACTACAAACTCTCCTGGACCGAGCCGACCGGCACCTCGGTCAGCGTGAACATCATGCCCGGCCTGCGCCGGCTCCACGGCGTGATCTTTTTCCCGCAGTGGATCAAGCAACACCCGGAACACACAGTCTGCTTCCAGAACGAGCATTTGGCCGAAATGGCCGAGTACCGCGACCAGGGCCCCACCTACCCGATCTACGTGATCGCGGAGTCCGCCCAGATCACCTTCCTCGAAGACCGCGGCGTCGACGACGACACCGTCATCGCCTGCGCCCCCGCGGACCTGCCCGCCGACTACGTGACCCGCACCAATTGATCATGCCGTCCAGCGGGAATCGGTGGCGTCGCACGACAGCGGGACGGTGGTCGCCCGGTATACGCGGCCGAGAGATTCGCCTACCCTGACCCGGCCGCCGATATCGAATCGCGGATGCTCGAGACCGGATGAGTTTGAACGCCGGTGGGGGGCGGTTTCGTCGTGCTACCGTGATCGGCAGCGCGACCTTCTGCGGTCAGCGGAAGTCCAATTCGTCGGTCCTGCAACGTATATGGCGGCCGACGGTGTGGGGAAGGGGAATGCTTATGCCTTTGCCGACCGAACCGATTGGGAGTATCCCGCGGCCAACGGCGCTATTGACGGGAATGCAGGACCATGCCGCTGGTCGGACTACCGACGCGGCCCTCGCCGATCTCTATGACGCGGCGGTGCAGGACACCATCGCGCGTCTGGAATCGCTTGGGTCGCCGGTAGTTACGGACGGCGAGCAGAGTAAGCCCAGTTTTGTGAGTTATCCACTGGCCGGATTGACGAACCTCAGTCCCGATGGTGCGGTGATTCCCTTCGCGGACGGTCACACGCGGCAGTTGCCGGCGTTGAGCGCAGGGCCGTTTCGATATGCGACGTTCAGTGCGCAGTATCTGCAGGCCGCTCGGAAGTATGCGACGGCGCCGGTCAAGCAAGCCGTGATCGCGGCTTCCGCGATGAGCCTGTTGTATCCCGCGAACGGCATCAGCGGGTACTCGCGAGAACAGTTCCTCGACGATCTCGTCGACAATGTAGAAGCCGACATTCGCGGGGCGTTCGATTGTGGTGCGCACTCGGTCCAACTCGACTTCACCGAGGGGCGACTGTCGCTCAAGCTCGATCCTTCCGGTGGGTTGCTCGACTCGTTCGTCGCGTTGAACAATCGGGTGCTCGATCGATTCACACCGGAGCAGCGGCAGCGGATCGGCGTACACACTTGCCCTGGCGGGGACCAAGATTCGACCCACAGCCTCGACGTGGACTACGCGGAGTTGTTGCCGAAACTGTTCGGCATTCATGCCGGGCAGTTCTACGTCCAGCTTGCCAGCGAGCCCGATCCCGATCGAGTCCTACAGGTCATCGCCGAGCACTTGCCGGCGGACGCCCGGATTTTCGTCGGTGTCATCGACCCGATCGATCCGGCCGTCGAAACGGCGGAGCAGGTGCGGGACCGGGTGCTCAACGCCGCTCGGCACCTGCCCGTGGACCGACTCGGCACGTGCGACGACTGCGGATTCGCACCATTCGGCGACGATGTCTCTACGTCGCGAGAAACCGCGTTCGCGAAAGTTCGTGCCCGCATCGAAGGCACCGCGGCGGCGTCCGAAGAACTCGGCGTGTGAGCTGACAGAGCAGGGGGCCGGCCGACTCATCATCGGATCGGCCCCTACTACTGCCCACGCTGCCCTTCATGACGTGCGATGAACTCCGCGACCAAGTCGCAGACCCGGTCGGGCTCGGTGAAGCAGACGAAGTGGCCGGAGTTCAGCACTCTGTCACCGGGTGATCACATAGCCGTCGTGTGCGCGGTGGTCGCGGGAGCGGCGGAGGTCGGCGATGGCGAAGGTGCGTTGTACCCAACGGTCGGCACCGTCGTAGCGGGGGCGAAAGGCGGTGCGGCCGTGGACCGTAACGCGGTTGTCCACGATGACCAGGTCGCCGGGGGTGAGTCTGGTGGTGCGGGCGGCGGTGTTGCAGGCGTGGCCGAAGGCAGTGAGCGCGGTGACGGCCCGTGGTGTCAATGCGGTGGTCGCGATGGTGGCCATTCGGATATCGGGGTCTTCCGGGGCGCCGGACAGTAAGGGCTGGGGTGCGACGATCGTGTTGTCCACGCCGAAGGACGGCGGCGGTGCGGTGCGAAATTCCGGAGTGAACAGTACCTTTCGGCTCACTGCGGAGAGCAGTGGTAGCACTTCACGGAGGCACGCCGTGCGCAGGCCCGCGACCCCGTCGTGGTCGGCGCGCAGACACAGCAACAGCACGTAGTCGGGTTCGTGTCGGTGGAAGGCGTTTTCGTTGTGAAAGGTGAGCAGCACCGAACCCGCGTTGCCCGAGAAGGTTTCCTTGCCGGGCACCGGCACGACGTCCTGCACCAGGGCCCCGGATTTCTCGGCCAGGTACGCGACCGGGTCGCCCAGCCCGCAGGCGATCATGGTGAGTACCGCTGCGGCGACGGTAGCTTCGCGCTGTACCGAATCCGGTACGGACGGCGTCGCGGGCAATCCGGCGGCATCGACGGGTAAGCCACGGATCACCAGCGCTCCACGCGGGCCGGAGTGTCGCCGGAATTGCCGCACGCTGCGGCGCAGGGACAGCGGCAGTTCGTCCCACGCATCCCGAGCGCGCGCCACCCATTCGTCGGCGTCCACCCGATCGTGGGTACCGCCGCACAGCGCGCGGGCGACCTTATCGGTCTCGGTGGTATCGCCGGGATGCAAGGTCAGGTCAGGGGTTTCGTCGGTGGGGTCGGCGATCTCGTGCATCAAGGCCCTCCTGCCCGGTGCGCCTAGCGCCGCAAAGCGGCCACGGCGTCAGCGATGTAGTGGTCGCCGAACTGGATCAGCGGCGCGTACTGGGCGGCCCGCCGGTGCCGCATCAGGCGCAATTCGCCGACGGCATTGTCCGGACCGGTGGGCAACTGCGCGATGGAGCGGCGCAACCGCACCATCGAATAGGCAAGGGTGACATGGCGTTCGCTGTCCACGAGGTCGGCTTCGAGCAGCGCACTGCGCGCGGCGGCGAGGTCGGGGTCGCGGGCGACCAGGTGGCCATAGGTATCCGGGACAGCCCTGAGCAGGTCCTTCATCGCGCCGCGAAATGTCTTGTAGCCGCGATGTTGTCGCCCGCTCAACGGGATCGCTACGTCGGGTGGTTGCATGGTGGGCCGCACGGTCTCCATGTAGTAGTCCACCGGAATCGTGCTGGCGTGCGTCATCGCCGCGGGGAAACCACGGACGAATGTGGTGGCGTGCGCGAGCCGCGCCAACGCGGCCTCGGCCGCTCCGTCACGCAGATGATGCACCGCGTCCGACACCGCGACCGCCGCACAGATGTTGAACAGAACGTGCACCTGATGCCCGACGAGCCACCGGGCCGTCCATTCGCTTTCCAGCGATACCTCTTCGGGCACAACAACATTGGGCGACCCGTCGCAGGCCACGTCACCCGCCGTGCTGCCGGTGAGGTCGAGTACGGCCTGACGCATCGCCGCGACTTCTACCGCCAGGTCGGCGCCGGACAGCGGCGCGCGACATAGGTCGAGCACACCGCGATAGACCACGAGCACCCCGTGCAGGGCCGTCTGCTGGTCGGACAGGTCCACCTCGCGAACCCGAAAGAACGACTGGCTCCCCGACTCCGCGGGGAGATCCTCCCCTGCGATCGCTGCACGTTCCGTCGACAGTGCGCCTACCAACCCACCGGCAGCAGTAACGACTCGCTGCAATGCCGAAGTGCGTTCGATCGGCCCGGCATGCGTCGGCACCTCGGCCAGCGCCAGCGCAGTCCGCCGCGCTTTCCCTCGGACATGATCGTTGAGCTGCGGGATCTTTCTGCCGTCACGCAATCCCCGGAAAACAGCCACTGGCGGGTAGGGGGCCGTAGCCGAGGTGCCCATGCCAACCAGGGTATCCCGGCCGACGCCGGCCCCGACGGATTTCCCGTTGCACCCACCGGTCGAACTTCGTTGTGCGATCAGAGATCTCGCCCTACAGCAGATCCTCCGCATGCGCGAGTCAGCGTTCCGGCGTGCCCGGCTGGCGCGAGTTGCCGGCCACGCTGCCGCGTATAGCGCCCTGACGCAACAGTCCGATCGACGGCACGATCTCTGGATTACGGTGGGCTGACCTCGCTCACGAGCCGGGCCCAGCTCGGGAGCGTTTGCCGCGGCGTTGAAGCAAGCACTCGATGGCTCGTTGCGCGAAGTCAACTCACCTGATTCGTACCGTACCGCCGGGGATGGCGGGACAATCGGCTCAGCGTGCACGTTGGTTCGGCTGACGATGCACCGCAGGTCGATTCAGTGGTGATGAAGGAGGATCGACATGGTGGTCGTGCTGGACACCGATGCGCTCGCTCCCTCGGATCGGGTGGAGGCGGTAGTCGCGACTGTGCAGGATGCCTCGGCGCCGACACACGTGGTACTGAAGCCGTCGGACCGCCCGGTCCATGCGCACCTCGATGCTTGGCAGTTCGGTCAGGTCAGCCTTGTTCAGGCGCAGATGCCGGACCTCGAGCTGGTCCGGACACCGAAACAGGTTCGGGTGACACCGAGTTCGCTCGTCGCCGTCGAGGTGCAGCGGCGGGCCTGTTCCCGACTGACCCAAGGCGACGTGCAACACGAACTCACGCCGGGCGACCTGTTCTTCATGGATTTCGACCTCCCGTACGAACTCGACTGGCACGGTGGCGGAACCACGGCACTGTTCCTGCCGGAAGATCAGCTGGGGATACCCAAGGCGTTGATCCGCAGCGTCCTGGGCACGGTGCGGCACAGCGCGCTCGCTTCGCTGGTCACGAAACAGATTGCGCTGATGGGGGAATCGGCCGAAGCATTGCATGCGGATCCGGCCGCACCCGAGCTGGGTGCCGCGTGTATCGAGATGGTGCGCGCCTTGTTCAGCTCGGCGGCCGGCGGCAGCGAAGACAGCACGGCATTACCCGAAGATGTTCTGGTGCAACAGGTTCGCGACTATGTGCGCCGGCACCTGCTCGATCCGGACCTCTGCCCGGCCGGTATCGCTCGCGCCCACCACATCTCGGTGCGCTACCTGTACAAGCTCTGCGAGCGCGCCGGACTCAGCCTCGAACAGTGGATCATCACCGAACGTCTCGAGCGTGCGCGAAATATTCTGGCGCGCCCCGACGCGAGGCAACGCTCCATTGCGGCCGTCGCGCACCGCCACGGCTTCCGAGATCAGACCCACTTCGCCCGCCGCTTCCGCGCCGCCTACGGTATGGCGCCGAGTGAGTGGCGGCGGGCGAACAGTTCCCCCGCAGATGCGCCGCTTACGACGATCCGAACCGCTCGGCCGAACCGCTAGTGTCGCCGCAGTTCGCGGACCACTGCGCCCGCACCAGGCAGAATGGCCGGGTGGATGTCCCTGCTGCTCGAACCGAACCGACGCCGGCCATCTCGGTCGAGGCGCAGCTCAGCGCCTTACTGGGCCCGCTGCGGCGGGCCGTGCTGCGCCGCACCAGAGCCGCGGAGGGGCTGCCGGATCTGCCGGAGGCGCAGATCGAACTGCTGCGCCTCCTGGTCGGCGCCGAGGGGGTGCCGCCGAGCCTCGCGGCTACCGAACTCAAGGTGGCGCAGTCGACGATCAGCAATCTGATCCGGACGATGACCGCGGCGGGATTGGTCGAGCGGGTGCCGTCACCGACGGATGGACGGGCGGCGGTGCTGGTGGCCTCGCCGACGGCACGGGAACTGCTGGCCAGATACGACCGCGCGAGCGCCGCCATGCTGCGTGAATCCCTCGCGAAGCTACCCGCCGCCGATCGGGAACGACTGGAATCCGCGCTCCCCGCGCTACAGCAGTTGCTTTCTGTATTGAGCGAATGACCTTGCCGGAACCTCGATAGTGGTTCCCTCGGCGCCCCCAGTGCCTTACAGTGCTTTTGTTTCAAAAGTATAATTCCTGTGGGAGCATTCATGCGGGCACGCACCGCCATATTCCGGCTCGACATGACCCGATGGTCGTCCTTGGCCGCGGTCATGATCAGCCTCGCCGTCGCAGCGTCCGCGGTCGCACATCCTCGCGCCGATGCGGCCCCGACCACGCCCGACACGGCGGTGACCGTCACCGGCGGCCCGATCCAGGGCAGGCACACCGACGGCATCGTGCACTACCTCGGCGTGCCGTTCGCGGCCCCGGCCACCGGCGAGCACCGCTTCGCACCGCCGCAGCCTGCCGTTCCGTGGACGCAGGTGCGTCCGGCGATCGCGCACGGCCCGCAATGCCCCCAGTCCTCCCCGCTACCGATCGACGTCGCGTTGCAGGAGTCGAGCGAGGATTGCCTGAGCATCGATATCTACGTGCCCCAGCATGCCGCGACTACCGCGCTGCCCGTCATGGTGTGGTTTTACGGTGGCGCTTTCGTGCTCGGCTCCAACGCCCAATACGACTCCCCGGCCAGGCTGGTGCGGGAAGGCAAAGTCATCGTGGCCATCCCCAATTACCGCGTGGGACCCTTCGGTTTCCTCGCGCTTCCCGAACTGGCCGACAGCAACGGCGGCATCGCAGGCACCTACGGCACCCTCGACCAGCAGGCCGCGCTGCGCTGGACCCGCGACAACGCCGCCGTGTTCGGCGGGGATCCGGGCAACGTCACCATCTTCGGGGAATCCGCGGGCGGCATGAGCGTGTGCACCCAGCTCGCTTCCCCACTGGCACGTGGACTTTTCGACAAGGCCATCATCGAAAGCGGTTCGTGCGCACGAAGTCCGCTCCAGCCGCCGAGCAAGGACCTCGCCTATCAACGCTCCGCCGACTATGCCGCCGGTCTAGGGTGCACCGACCCGCTCACCCGGCAGCACTGCCTGCGCACACTGCCCGCCGACGCTCTACTCGACTCCCCCACAACGGCATTGACGTCGATGGCGGTGGGATGGAGTCCGGTTCTCGACGGAGTCGTGGTGACCACCGAACCCGAACAAGCCCTGGCCGCCGGAGCAGCACACGACACGCCCTTGATCGTCGGCAGCAACGCCGACGAAGGCGCCACCTTCCTCGCACTGCTCGACTACGCGCGCGGAACCACCCCTACCGCAGCCGAATATCAGAACTGGGCACGACAACTGTTCGGCGACAACAGCACTCAGGTCCTGGACCGATACCCGCCGTCCCGCTTCCCGACCCCCGCCGCCGCCAAGGAACGGGTGATCACGGATGGGTTCTTCGCCTGCCCAGCACTGTTCACCACCGAAGCCGCCCGTCGAGGCGGTGCCCAGGTGTGGCAGTACCGGTTCAACGACGCACCACTCGGCCGGAATCCATTGCTACCGGGCGCCTTCCACGGCGCGGAGGTGCCCTACGTCTTCTCCGGGCTGATGGGCGTGCACATCCCCCTGCCGCCGCCCGCCGACCGACTCTCCCAGCGAATCCAGCAGAGCTGGGCGCAATTCGCGCACACCGGCGACCCGGTAACACCGGACTTCACCCCGTGGCCGACTACGGCGGGCAGCACCCTCGAACTCAGCAGTGACCACATCGCGGTAGCCGACTCGTTCGCCCACCAGCATCACTGCGACCTGTGGTCAGGTATCCGCCACATCGGTTAGCCCCGGAATTCTCAGCTACCGCGAAACCCCTCCGACCGAATATGAACTCAGCGCAAAAGGCCGTTATGACGCGATGCCCGCAGCTCGGGCCGGCGACGCGAAAAGGTTCGGGTTCACCGCCGCATGACGCGGCAGTCCGTTGGCGTTGCGGGTCTGGCTCGGGGGTTCCCCGTTCCATCGCACGTAGGCTCTGCGGAACTCACGCACGTCGCGGTAGCCGGTCCGGGCGGCGATCTGGGTGATCGTCGCGCCGGTTTCCCGGACCAGGAACAGTGCGTGCCGCTGCCGGACTCGGTCACGGATGTCGCTGAACTTTTCACCGGCGGCGTGCAGGTGCCTGCGCAGGGTGCGTTCGGTAACGAAGAGCCGGTCAGCGACCTGAGCCATGGAGAGCGCGCTGCGCAGGTTCTCCGCGAGGATCGACTCGACCGACACCACGATGTCGTGCCGGGTGTCGTCGTCACCGCCCAGCTGCCGGCAGGCGTCCAGCGCCGCACTGCGACTGGCTTCGCTGTAGGTCGGCAGCGGGGTTTCCAGCCGCTGCGTGGGGAAGACCAATTCGTTGACAGCACAGTCGAATTCGATCGGGCAGCGAAAGAAGCGACGATAGTCGGCGGCGTAGGCCGGTTCCGGGTAGCTGAGCCGGATCCGGACAGGATCGGTGTCGTCGCCGAGCAGCGAGCGCGCGAACGACATCGCCGCCGCCATCGCCTGCTCACACAGGAAGCGCACCAACTCCGGATCGGGAATGCGCTCGAAGTAATGGATGGTGCTCAACTCGCCGTCGCGGCTCAGTTCGATATCCAGCAAGCTATCGATCAACCGACGCAGCTGGAATCCCACGGCTGTCGCGTCCGCGACGGTCCGGCAGGACCGCATCGCGAAGCCGAGCAGCCCATAGCCGACCGCGGCATTGCGAGCTCCCACGGTGAGCCCGATCGGCCCTTCGGGCAGCGCACGCACGGCCCGGCGGATGATCGCGGTCGCCTGACGGTAGGACACCCACGTCTGAGGTAGATCCAGGCGTTCGGGCAGCACTCCCGTTCCGGCGAACCACGAAGCGGTGTCCACGCCACCCTCGGCGGCAACATCACACAGCCGGGTGAGCAGAACCGGCGGAATGGTCGCCGCATTGAATCGCGAATCGCGCAGCTCCATAGCGAACGACTCCCTCGCTGTCGCATCCGACCATTGCACCCGCGCTTCGGCCGCTGGGCGCAACTCCGACATCCAGTCCGGACCGGGCGGGCAAAACCTGTCACTGCCGTGCATGTTGCCGCATAACCTTGCTCGAACAATACGAGAGAAGACCCGCATAATAGCAAACATGTGGCAAATTTCACGGTGGATCGATAGCAATGGCCGGGCAGCCTGCCGCCCAGACTACTTCGGCGGCGCCTGAGTATTCGCGATCGCGCGTGCACGGCTGGAGCGTGCCGAGATCCCGCGACGCGCGAAACGGTGTCGCTCCGGCGGCGTCATCCCGCCCCAGACACCGAAGTTCTGATCATGGTCCAACGCGTAGTCGAGACACTGCCTGGCCACCTCACAGGACGAGCACACGCGTTTGGCGTCACGCGAGTTGCCGCCCCGTTCGGGAAAGAACGCGTCCGGGTCGGTTTCGGCACACGCGGCCTCCCTGCGCCACGACTCCGGTTCGCGCTCTACCGAGCCGAACCATGACTGCCCGCCGAGTATTCGCAGCTTCATCTCAACCCCCTGGGTGATATCGTGCCGTCAAGCTTCTGAAATAGCTTGCAGGCAAACGTGATTCGCCGATCTCCGGCACTGGCGGCGACGCTGCCGAGGTATCTCCGTGTCCGAGAACATGATCCAACCTACAGTGACAGCTAATTGTCGGCAACAGCTTCTTTGGCACTGCCGTACACTTGTGCGGGTTCGGCGACCCGCGAGCGCCTCCCGGCAACGACTTCCCCCACAGCTGCCAACCGCCCGAAATCGGACCGAGCATGTCCACCATCGCCGATTCGAACCCGGAAAACCGGGATCGGTTCGAGTTTCCAGCCGATCCAGGCATCCGAGGTGCGAGCAAACGGACGTCCGGTTATGCACCCTTTCGGCCAGAAATGCCCTCACGCCACCGGTCGTGGCGGAAATAGGCTGCGGCAATGATTACTAGCAATCAAACAGTTACCAATGGGCCGCTGTACCAGCTGTCCCGCGGCGCCTGGCAGTCGCTACTGGCCATCGGCATCATCTCGGTGTTGACGGGCATGATCGTCCTGGTTTGGCCGGGACCGACGCTGGTGGTGGCGGGGATTCTGTTCGGCGCTTATCTCATGGCGTCCGGCATTCTCCAAGCGGTCGCCGCTTTCGGACCACAGGTCAGCGGCGGCTGGCGGGCGATGTCGCTCATCAGCGGCATCCTGTCGTTCATCCTGGCCTTCTTCTGCCTGCGCGATATCGGCAGTTCTATTGTGCTGCTCGCACTTTGGGTCGGCATCAGCGCGATGTTCCGCGGCATCGCCGCCCTGGCCGGCGGTGCCGAAGCGTCCAGCCGGATGCCGGGCCGCGGCTGGGCCGTCTTCTACGGAGTGCTACTGCTGCTCGGCGGTATCGCGCTGGTCGTCTGGCCGATTCACTCGATCGCGCGGCTCACACTCGTGGTCGGCTGCTGGCTGGTCGTCATGGGCATCGTGGAGATCGTCCATGCCTTCCAGGTGCGCTCCGCAGCGAAGAGAATTCCCGCCGAACTGTAAATGGCGTTCACACAGCAAACCCGGTGGACGCCCGCTCTCAGCGGGCGTCTATCGCACAGCTCATCCGGATTCGCTCGCAGTGCTGCCGAGCCGACACCCCCGGATGCGGAGAAAGGCCAGGCATGGAGCCGATCTGGCTATCGACCGCCGATGGACCACTGAATCTGTATCGGCTGGCACAGTTTCTCGAAGTGGCCGAGCAGCTCAGTTTCACCCGGGCCGCCCGCAAGCTGCACATCACCCAGCAGGCCCTCAGCACGGCGGTGCGCCGCCTGGAAAAAGACCTCGGCGTCGCCCTTTTCGAACGAACGACCCGGCGGGTCGCGCTCACCCGCGCGGGACGCACCTTGCGCGACGGTGCCCGCACACTGTTGATGGTCTCCCGTGCAGTGACGGTCCAGACCCGGCAGGCAGGCTCGACGCCCCGAACGCTCGGCTGAGCGGCCGGGGCGCCCCGGCCGCTCAGTACGCGGAGGGCGCAGCCGCTACCCGGCCCGACTCGATGGCTGTCGACAACGACTTATGGTCCGCCTCGGTCTGGTCCGCGTAGGCGAGGGCGAACTCGGCCATCGCTCGATCGAAACTGTCCCCGGTGCCCAGGTACGCGGCGATGGCGACACGGTCGCCGGTACGAGCGTGCGAGCGGGCAAGTGTGTGCCCGCACAGTGTGGCGTGCTTGCGCAGCATGCCACGAGACATGTCGGCGATATCCGGGGAGCCCTTCATATCGCGCAGCTGCCGCCAATAGTAGAACCGGCCCTCGGCATCACCCGCCCAGCCGAGGAGAATATCGCTGGAGGTTTGGGCGAGCTGTTGCCCATGCACGACACGATGACCCTGATGCTTGAACTTGCTCGCCGACAGGTGCCGCGCCAGGACCGACACCTCCGCTTCCTTGACCTGAAGGAACAGCGGGCTTCCGGTACTCGTGTCTGCGAAGAGCCCTACGTAGCAACGTGTTCCGACGCTGCCCACGCCGACGACTTTACGCGCGACGTCGACCAGGGCGTATCGATCGAGCAGCACTCGACGATTTTCGGGCAGGGTCTTGCGATAGCCGGCGAGGGCACTCGCGACGCGGGCGTCTTCGTCCCCGTGGAACGGCACCAGCAGCGGCGGTTGGTGTTTGATCCGCGGGATACCGTCGGCGTCGGGTTCGGTGAGCTTGTTCAGCGCGTGCAGGCTGGTGCGGTTGCGTGCGGACCGCAGCGAACTCTCGACCTCTTTGCGTTGCTTCTGCTTTCGCACGAGCGCGGCGACCTCCTCCGCGTCGACCTGGTAATACCACACGGTCAGCGCATCGAGTTCGGCCATCTGGTTCATGGTTTCGCGGTAACCACGTCCCGCCGCGAACGCTACCCGCTCGGCCTCGTCGTCGCCGAAACCGTTGGCGCGCGCCGAAACCGCGAGGCTGGCCGCGAGGCGTTTGACGTCCCATTCGAAGGGGCCGGGTAGCGTTTCGTCGAAATCGGTGATGTCGAGCACCAAGGTGCGTTCCGGGGAGGCATACACCTCGAAATTGGCTACATGGGCGTCGCCGCAAAGCTGCACCGTAAGGCCGGTGTTCGGCGAGTACGCCAGATCCGCGGCCATGATCGCGGCGGCGCCCCGCAGGAAAGGGAACGGTGCGGCGGCCATGCGGGCATAGCGAATCGGCACCAAATCAGGGAGTCGGGTGGCGACCTGTTCCTCCAGGATCGCGATGGGGTCTTCGCGGTCGGGCGCACATTGCCATACCCCGAGGGAAGAACGTGAAACTCGCTGACGCGTTGCTCGTCCTGCCGCGGCGGAATCGAAGGCGGTCGTCACTATCGTCATTCGACCACTATGGCCTGTTTCCACGACTCGGTAAACAACCAGCAAAATTCGTGTTGTATATGCACAGTATCGCGGTTGTCTACGATGACGAGGAATGAGCCCGGTGGGGCCGGTAAGCCAGCTTCCGTAAATACCCAGCTACACAACCGGACCCGGCTTGTCA
This sequence comes from Nocardia ninae NBRC 108245, assembly GCF_007990755.1. Lineage (GTDB taxonomy): Bacteria > Actinomycetota > Actinomycetes > Mycobacteriales > Mycobacteriaceae > Nocardia > Nocardia ninae. The sequence goes on from NZ_BJXA01000036.1 coordinate 83,054, forward strand.
TCCGCAGGCCACTCGACCGGCTCGGTATCGCCGCGCTGCCCGGTAGATCGTGCTGCGGTCCTTCGACAATTGGTCTTGCGGTGCGCTCATACCGTCCGGCAACCGCATCGGATCGAAATCGGGTTCGCTCGAGAGTGTTTCGGCTTCGGTAAGGGTGAGCATGCCGAGCGGGATGGATTCCTGACCGGTCCACAGCTGGGTCGGGTCGTGCACGTCGTCATCCACGTCGGGCAGGTGGGCGGTCAGTTCGAAGCGGGCAGGAAGGCGGGTGGCGAGCTCTGTCGCGAGGTAGTCGCGTGGCTGTGCCTGAGCTGACGCGGCGGTCAGCGCCGGAAGTGGTTGCAGTGGCCGCCAGCTCAGGCGCGCCCATCGGGTGACGCCCGCCGCGTCGACCAAACCGAAGGCGTGCACCGCGTGATACGTCACGCCGGTGAAGCTGGTGATCGGCAGCGCTTGTTCGGCCAGGCTCAATGCGGTCGCCGCCTCGGGATGGTGGCGCACGAAGTCGGCGACGGCCGCCGGATCGCCGACCCCGGTCGCCCGGAGAAAAGCGAGCATGTCCGGACCGTTGCGCACGAAGAATACCGGCAGCGTGAACATGACGAGGTCGAGCTCGCCGATCCGCACCGCGAGGCCATGGTCCCCGGGGTCGCCGTCGTGCCCATCGTTGCCGCCGAGCGTGCTGGAGAAGCGCGCCGTGACGGGTGTTCGGGCCGCTGCGAACACCTCGGCCGCGCTCAGCCGCGCGGCCTGCCGGTACGGGGTGAAATCTCCGGTAGCCCCGCGACCGCGAGCGTGCAGTAGTCGCTGTCCGCGGTCGGCACCGGTCGCTGCGGCCAGCTGTTCGACGAAGCGCGTGTCGTCATCGTGAGGGTCGTTGGGCACAGTGGCGACCGTATGCTCCGGGTGTTCCAGCCGCATCCGTCACCGTATCGGTCGGCGCGGCGAAGCGGATCAACGGCGCTGATGGGCAACCGTCCAAGGTCCCGTACCATCCCTTCGACATGATTCTGTACGGACGGCGCCGAGAAAAAGGGGAGGTCGAGCAGGCCCTCGACGGCGCGCGGCGGGGTACGGGGTCGGCGCTGATGTTCTGGGGAGACCCCGGCATCGGCAAAACCGCGCTGCTGGAATACGCGACCACCGCCGCGACCGGCTTCCTGACGCTGACCTGTCGCGGCACCCGGATGGAGTCCGGACTCGCCTTCGCCGCCCTGCACGAGTTGCTGTGGCCGGTGATCGATCGGATCGACGCGCTGCCACCGCCCCAGGCGGCCGCCTTGCGCGGGGCACTCGGGCACAGCGGGGAGGCCGCGGATCGGTTTCTGATCGGTGCGGCGACGCTCACGCTGCTCTCCGAGTTCGCTACCGAACAGCCACTGCTGATCACCGTCGACGATGCGGACCTGCTCGACGAGCCGACCGCGACCTGCCTGACCTTCATCGCGCGACGGCTGCGCACCGAACCGATCGCCATGCTGCTCGCGGGGCACGACGACCCCGCGAACAGCGGCGCGTGGGAGCTGTTGCCAGGCTTCGAGGTCGGCCCGCTCGCCGACACCGACGCTGCCGAGCTGGTACGGCATGCGATGACCGGGGCTGACGCGGACACGGTGCGCCGCACCGTGCGGATGGCCGCGGGAAACCCGCTGGCGCTGCGCGAGCTACCCGGCGTCACCGAGGAGGGCGGCGAGCACACGCCGGTCGGCCCCCTGCTGCGCCGCGCGTTCAGCGCCCGTACCGCCCGGCTCTCGACGGCCGCGCGAACTTTGCTCTTGGTCGCGGCGGCCGAGAACCGCGGCGATCCGCGCACGGTCCGCGAGGCGGCGGCCGAACTCGGTGCGGGTCCGGCGGCGTGGGATGAGGCGCGGCGGTCCGGGCTGCTCGCGGTCGTCGACGGTTGGACGCGGTTCCGAACCCCATTGCTCGCGGCCGTCGTTTACGACGAAGCTCCCTTCACGCAACGGCAATCGGCGCATCGCGCGCTGGCCCGCCAGCTGCCCGGCCCGGACGACGAGGGACTGCGGGCCTGGCACCTGGCGGCGGCCGCCGAC